>NZ_NQOG01000032.1 GCF_002270485.1 Anaerostipes hominis (ex Lee et al. 2021)
AGCAGAGACAGCAAAAATACTGTATAGGCTATAAGAAAAACTATGCCGACATTTTTTCAAAAGTATCTGTATGCAGTGGGATTCCTGGAAATGTCGGTATAGTTTTTTTGTCGGTATAAGTTGTGTACTAACACGACATCGTGTTAGCACAACCAATGCCATAGAATCACTGAATTCCACTTATCGGAAGCTGAACCGCCAGAGAAGCGTATTCCCAAGTGATACGGCGCTGTTGAAAGCGCTGTATTTAGCGACATTTGAGGCTACAAAGAAATGGACGGTAACGATGCGCAACTGGGCACAGGTATATGGGGAGTTAAGCATCATGTACGAGGGACGACTTCCAGAGTAATTCAAAGACGGCCTAAAACGGGCGGATTTACCGCCTGCTGTTGACATGTTTTTTTGTAACTGTTATATATAAAGTAAGGGCGAAAAGCCTGTTTTTCAAGACTTTCGCCCTTCATTATCATAGAAGAATCTTATTTACAGACTTTTTTTCATAGTCTCATGGATGAGTCAGTTCCGCTCCTTTTCTAAGTAATAGTTGTCAAGCCCCTCAAAGAGTGAGGGGTTGGGGAGCTGAAGTGGGCTTGCCCACTTTGTTCTGCTATTTTATCAGCTTTTTGATCTGTGCCTCCAGGGCACTCTCTTCCATAGCGCCCCTGGCTCCGGAGACAATTTCTCCGTCCCGGTTGATAAAGTAGGTTGTGGGGAGAGATTCTGCCTGATAGTTATAGGCAGCTTCCTGTTCCGTGTCATAATAAACAGGGAATGTATATCCCTGCTCTTTGATAAAGGAGGACGCTTTTTTCTTTGTCTCCCTTGCCCCGTCGGTCATGTTGACCATGGCAAAATTGACTTTGCCGGAATATTTCTTATACATGGCCTCAAAACCGGGCATCTCCTGTTTGCACGGCGGACACCAGCTGGCCCAGAAATTTAACACAATGGGTTTTTTGCCGGTCAGAGAAAAGAAGTTTATCGGCTTTCCGCCGGCATCCTCTGCGTTGAAGTCCGGGGCAGTGACAGCTTCCTGTTTTTCTGTAGCATCCCCGGAAGATGTTTCTTCGGATGCAGTATCTGCCTTATATTTTTTGCTCAGGTTCTGGTAGAGAACAAAAGCTCCTGCTAAAAGTGCGATGAGTATGATAATAATCCCTATCAGTTTTGTTTGTTGTTTCATAGATCCCTCCTAAAATGTCAAGATTGATAAAAAGCGGTCCATCATTCCCAACATCATCAAAAGTCCCACGATAATCAGCAGAATTCCCGAAACTTTTGTGATGATGCCGTAGTGCGATTTGATCCAGCCGAAAGCCCCCATCAGACGCTCAATGAGCACGGCGCTGAGAATGAACGGGATGCCGAGACCCATGGAGTAGAGAAACAGCATGAGGATGCCTTCTGCCATGGAGCCCTGCTGTGACGCCATCATCAGTGCAGAGCCAAGGAATGCCCCTACACATGGGGTCCAGCCGATGGAAAAAACAATTCCAAATAAGAAAGATGATGCATGGGTATGTTTTTTCACTTCCATAGAACTGCGTTTTGTCCTGTTTAAAAAGCTTATGTTAAGCGCTCCGGTAAAATTCAGACCAAAGATGATGACGATCAGTCCGGTGATTATGTTGACAATCATTTTATGTGAAGTGAGCAGCCCTCCGAGAGTTCCCGCGAAGGCACCCAGAAGGATAAAAACCAGGGTAAATCCCGCAACAAACGTTATGGCATTAGGCAAGGCTTTGTGTCTTGGGCGGTCTGTTGTCTCTCCCGCAAAATAAGAAATATAGATAGGGAGCATCGGCAGCAGACAGGGGGATATAAAGGTTACGATGCCTTCTAAAAATGAAATTAAATACTGCATAAAGTCTCCTGGATGTTAAATAAGTCGTTGAGTGCCTCGCTCATGGTCGGATGGGTGTAGATTGTATCTCTCAGCACGGTATATGGAAGATGTGCATCCATAGCGAGTTTGATCAGGTTGATCATTTCGTGGGATTCGGCGCAGAACAGATGAGCACCTAAAATCTCGTTTGTCTTCGTATCGATTACGACTTTTAAAAGCCCGGTTATTTACGTTTCGTTTTTTATCTCCCAGAATCTGTGATTTCACAATGTGGAAATCATCCAGGGAAATATATGTGAACTGAAGACCTCCGACCACATCACCCATGGCATAGATGCCCGGAACATTTGTCTGAAGAAATTCATCTGTCCTGACAGCACCGCTGGGAGTCAATTCCACACCGGCAGCTTCCAGATTCAGATCGTTTACATTAGGGCGGCGTCCTGTAGCCACAAGAACGGCATCTGCTGAAATTTTTTCATCGCCCTCCGGTGTTTTCACAGACACAATCGTTTTAGCTTCTTCATCGCGGACAGAGTTTATTTTTGTGGAGAGCAGCAGCTTTACTCCGCGTTCTTTTAAGCTCTCTGCAACAGCATCGGCAATATCCCGGTCCTCCCTCGGAAGGAATACTTCCCCGTCCTGGATGACAGTAACCCTGGAGCCGAAGTTCGTGTAGATAGAAGCAAACTCCATGCCGATATAGCCGCCTCCGATGATGACCAAGTGTTTCGGCAGTTCCTCCAAAGAAAGCATGGTCTCACTGATATACGCACGCCGACTGTCAGAGAGACCCTCAATGGGAGGGATAAACGGGCGAGCTCCCGTATTTATAAAAATCTGATCTGCTTCCAGTTCCAGTGTCTCAGCCTGTAACGCCACGGCCACATGCCTGCTGTCTATAAAAGAAGCGGTTCCGTTATAAACATCTGCATTTTCCAGGTCTGCGACCTTATGGTAGTTTTTATCCCGTAATGTATCTGTCAGCTTTGTCTTTTTTTCAACAGCTTCCCGGTACAGCCTTGCCTTTTCTTCAAAAGAAGAATCAAGCTTTGCAGAAAAAGCTGCACTCGCAACAAATGATTTGGATGGGATACATCCAACGTTGATGCAGGTTCCTCCGTACATGTTAGAATCCTTTTCAATAAGAGCGACTTTCCTTCCATTTGCGGCAAGCGTCATTCTCCTTTAATTTGGATGAACCGAAGATCTTTTGATCGATGGTCTGAATGGTTACCTGTTTCAAATGATCTTTGCATAACTGATCCAGGCTGCCGTAAATGTCATCCATAATGCCTGCCATTCCGGAAGCCACCAGACAGGGCAGATCGCTGTTGCCGCTCCGCCAGGAAGACGAGACAAACGGAACATTCAGGGCACTGCTGATATCATAAAGGGTTACCTTGGATGGCTCCAGGTCAAACAGATATCCTCCTACTACCCCTTCTTTTGTAGAAATCAGTCCCTTTTTCTTGAGTTTCCCCATGATCTTCCGGACTCTTGCCGGGTTTGTGCAGATATTGGCGGCCAGCTTGTCGCTGGATACGCTTTCTCCTTTATGGTTTAAAAAAACGAGTGCGTGGACTGCTATCGTAAATTCACTGTTCATAAGTTGATTTCCCCTCTGTCTTATTCTATATGTAATAATTTGAGTTACAGTTTATGCTGTAATCATATCAGTTACATTTGTGAATGTCAAGAAGAAAATATGGAATCTGCTGAAAAACCGTGGTACAATGAACCCAGTGAAAGAACCAGCGATAATGAATGTGACAGGGAGACTGCTTATGATATTGAGTGTCAGCAGAAGGACAGATGTTCCGGCTTTTTATGGTGAATGGTTCATAAACCGGCTTCGGGACGGCTCCGTGCTCGTGAGGAATCCGGTGAATCCAAAACAAGTCAGCAAAATTCTGCTTTCCAGAGAAAATATTGACTGTATCGTGTTCTGGACAAAGAACCCTGAAAATTTCATGAAGTATTTAGGAGAGCTGAAAGAGTATCCGTTTTATTTTCAATTTACACTCAATGGATACGGAAAGGATATAGAGCCGGGAATGCCCGATAAGAAAAAAGAATTGATTCCCCTGTTTCAGGAGCTGTCCGGAAAGATCGGGAAAGAGAGGGTTATATGGCGCTATGATCCTGTGCTGATCAGCAAAGACTATTCTATAGAGTGGCATATTCATACATTTGAGTCCATGGCAGAAGCCCTGGAGGGATATACAAAACAGGCAGTGATCAGTTTTTTAGATATATACCGGAAAATAAAAAGACAGATGGCCCAGGCGGGAATCCGCCGGCCTGCAGAGGAAGAAGTCTTTCAATTTGCACAGAGAGCAGGGACCTCTGCGAGAAATCACGGTATGACCACGGTGACCTGTGCAGAAGGTTATGACCTTTCATGTTTTGGCATCAGGAAGGGCTGCTGTATCGACAGAGAACTTGTGGAAAAGCTCATTGGAATGAAGATTTCTGTGGACAAAGATAAAAATCAAAGGCCGGAGTGTGGATGTGCAGAGAGTTTTGACATCGGAAGTTATGATACCTGCCCGGCAGACTGTCTTTATTGTTATGCCAGCCACAGCAGAGAAACTGTAAATCAAACTGCGGCACAGTACCGGCCGGATACCCCGATGCTCTGCGGAGAGCCGGATCAATTCGATAAGATAACGGAAAGAAAAGCCGAATCCTGTGCCATTGCACAGCTGAGTTTTTTTGAGGAAAGCCTGGCGGACAAATGAGGTGAGTTTCATGGATGCATCGGAAAAAACAAAATATAAACTGGCAGGCGCCGTCAGGGAGCTGATGGCTTTTACGCCTGTGGACCGGATTACGGTAAAGCAGATCGTAGAGCGATGTGATGTGACAAGACAGACGTTTTACAGGAATTTTAAGGACAAGTATGATCTAATCAACTGGTATTTTGATAAGCTTGCCATTGTATCCTTCCGGCAGATGGGCGTGAGCCTTACACTCAGGGAAGGACTGATCAAGAAATTTGAATTTATCAAAGGAGAACGGTGCTTCTTCACGGCAGCCTTTAAATCTGAGGATCACAATTCACTGCTCCAGCATGATTTTGATTTTATCTATGAATTTTACACCGACATTATAAAAAAGAAATATCAGAGAGAGATTCCGCCGGATATCGAGTTTCTTCTGGAAATGTACTGCCGGGGGTCCATTGCCATGACTGTACAGTGGGTAACCGGTGGGATGAAGCGGAGCACGGAGGATATGGCAGAACTGCTGGTCAGGGCCCTGCCTCCGGAACTTGCAGAGCTTTTGAACGACTTTAAAAAGTGACACTTTTAAGGAAGTGTCACTTTTTTGACATTATGGGAAATGTGTCACTTGTCTGCCTGTTCCGCCGGGAGGTAAACTGATAATGAAAGAATCACGATAAATCAAAGGTATCTCAAGGAGGTTGTTATGGCAAAGCGTATTGTATTGAATGAAACGTCCTATCACGGAAAAGGTGCGGTCCGGGAAATCGCAGCAGAAGTGGGAGCAAGAGGCTTCAAAAAGGCATTCATCTGTTCGGACCCTGACCTGGTAAAGTTCGGCGTTACGAAGAAGGTAACAGATGTATTGGACGAGGCGGGATATGAATATGAGGTTTACTCTAACATTAAACCAAATCCTACTATTGAAAATGTTCAGACAGGTGTCGCTGCATTTAAGGAGTCAGGTGCAGATTATCTGATCGCCATTGGAGGCGGATCTTCTATGGATACTTCCAAGGCTGTCGGAATCATCATTGCAAATCCGGAATTTGAAGATGTGCGGAGTCTGGAAGGCGTGGCGCCGACAAAGAATCCGTCTGTTCCGATCATTGCAGTTCCGACGACCGCGGGAACAGCAGCCGAGGTTACGATCAACTACGTTATCACAGATGTAGAAAAAAGGCGGAAATTCGTCTGTGTAGACACCCATGATATTCCGGTCATTGCCGTTATCGATCCAGACATGATGTCCTCTATGCCGAAGGGCCTGACTGCCGCAACCGGAATGGATGCCCTTACCCATGCGATCGAAGGATATACTACAAAAGATGCATGGGAAATGACAGATATGTTTCATCTGAAGGCGATTGAACTGATCGCACAGAATTTGCGGGGCGCAGTGGAAAACACAGAAGAGGGCAGAGAGGGAATGGCTCTCGGACAGTATGTGGCAGGAATGGGATTCTCAAATGTAGGACTGGGAATCGTACACTCCATGGCTCATTCACTGGGAGCAGTCTATGACACACCTCACGGTGTTGCAAATGCCATTCTTCTTCCGGCTGTCATGGAATATAATGCTGATGCCACAGGGGATAAATATAAGTACATCGCCAAGGCCATGGGTGTGGAAGGCACAGAAGACATGAGTCAGGAAGAATATAGGAAGGCTGCCGTGGACGCGGTGAGACAGCTTTCCATCGATGTGGGAATTCCACAGGATCTGAAAGAAATCGTCAAAGAAGAGGATATTCAGTTCCTTTCAGAGTCAGCGGCGGCAGATGCGTGTGCACCTGGAAATCCAAAAGACGCAGGTTTAAAAGATATTATTGCAATCTATAAATCTTTACTTTAAGAATTTACGTAAACGAAATGAAAGGACTGGCGCACGAAAAAAGTGCGGCAGTCCTTTTTGCAAGATTATTTGCCGTTTTGAATTTTATCAAAGAAATCTTTTGTCTTCAGAGAAAAAGAACATTTTTCTACCTCGGCATTTGTCAGAAAATCTGTATAAACCCCATAGACACCGAGTTTCATATATTCTTTGGCTTCATATACACTGTTGACAGTATGTGTGAAAGAATACAGGCCTGCATCATTTAGCAGCTTCATCCGGTAATCATTGACACTGCTCACAGGGACAGTGACAGCTTCAATGCCGTTGGCAGTGCAGAACCTGATCATCCTGCTGAATGCCACATCTGTCTGCTGATAAGTGGTATAAAGGAAGTGACGGAACGGATGAACCTGTTTTATGGCATGATACATTGGCTGATTGTAAATCTGTACGATTAACCGGTCCAGAAGGTATTCTTTCTTCATTTCTTTTGCTGTCTTTACAATGACAGAGAAGTCATTTTTTGCGGCTGCGGCATCACTGTCTTTGGTGTCCGTCATAATATATGTATCAGGATATTTGTCCATCAGTTCAAAGAGTTCTTTTAGTGAGACAGGAGTGTATTTGCCGTACAGCTTAATATTTTTAAACTTGGCATAGGAAACAGGTTTGCCTCCCTTGCTCTTCGGATCACTCAAGTCTTTTCCCCAATAATGCCTTGCGACCATGACATGATCCGCAGTCTGCATCAGGTCAGCTTCAAAAACCCTGAAACCATTTTGATAGGAATTTAAAAACGCATCTTTAGAGTTGGTATACTCCTTACCATCGATCTCTCCAAGAGCATGGGCAACCGCGCGGTGTTCATACCACTGCTGTGGTTTCTTCTTTTCCTGCCCGGAATCTTTTTTCTGAGCAGACTGATGTTTGGCTTCATTTGCGGCATTCACTTTTTTCTGCCGATCCTGGTAAAAATGAAACCCAGTAAAAATCATAATCCCAAGAAAGCAAAGAAAAGACAGACGCAGTGTGATTCGTTCAAATACTGCACGGATATATCTCGGTTGATGCTTTGCTTTTTTAACGGCGTTTTTGACAGATTTTGTTTTTATCTTTTTCTTGTTCAGCATGAAACCTTCCTTTGTAAAAAAGATGTAATATAATTGTAACAATTATGTTAAAAGTATTATACCATAGGAAGACCAAAAAATCAAAAGTATATCAGCAGTATGCGTGACAAAGTTTTAACATTCAGAGGTGGATTTCCGGCAGAGCTTCATGGTATAGTAAATGTATCGATGCTAGTTAACCTTTCAAATGATTCAGAAGAATCAAAGGATTTAAGGAGGAAATCACTATGGCAAGTATTATCGCAAGTCCAAGCCGTTATATCCAGGGAAAAGGTGAGATGGAAAACCTTTGTACATATGCGGAAAACTATGGAACCAACCTTTTTGTTCTGACAAGTCCGTCCGGAAGAAAAAGAGTGGAGCCTTCCATAGCAAAAGGGCAAAAAGATGCCAAGATTACATATGAAGCTTTTAACGGCGAGTGCTGTATGACAGAGATCAACCGTGTCATGGACATTTGTGAAAAGGCCGGAAGCGAAGTCATCGTCGGAATCGGCGGAGGAAAGATCCATGATACCGCAAAGGCAGTGGCTTATTACATGAAAAAGCCAGTCATCATTGTGCCGACCATTGCGTCTACCGATGCGCCTTGCAGTGCACTGTCTGTGATCTATACGGATGACGGTGTCTTTGAAAAGTACCTGTTTCTGCCGGCAAGCCCGAACATGGTGCTGGTGGACACCGACATTGTCAGCAAAGCTCCGGAACGCCTTTTAGTAGCCGGTATGGGAGATGCTCTGGCAACCTATTTTGAAGCGAGAGCCTGCAAACAGTCTGACGCATCCAACTGTGTGGGAGGAAAGATCACACGCGCGGCCATGGCACTGGCTGAACTTTGCTATGAAACTTTGATTGATGAGGGGATTGATGCGAAACTTGCTGTCCGTGAAAATATCTGCACGAAGGCAGTAGAACATATCATAGAGGCAAATACCTATCTTTCCGGAATCGGATTTGAGAGCGGCGGTCTGGCAGGGGCACATGCGATCCATAACGGCTTAACTGCAATTCCGGAAACCCATGAATTATACCATGGAGAAAAAGTAGCCTTCGGAACGCTGGTACAGCTGGTTCTGGAAGGGGCGGATCAGGATGAGATTCAGGAAGTCCTCGGATTCTGTCAGGAAGCAGAACTCCCGACTACCCTTGCAGACTTGGGAATCAAGGAAGTAAAAGAAGAACAGATCATGGAAGTAGCGCGTCTCGCATGCTCTCCGGATGACACTCTCGGCAACATGCCGTTTGAAGTGACACCGGAGGATGTATATGCGGCCATCATTGCGGCGGACGCGCTGGGAAGATATTATTAAGCTTCCTGCCTTTGGCACAGATGTCTTCCTGCGAGGAAGCACACGGCACATAACAGAATAAGGACTGCGGCCATCAGCAGGGCGCAGTGAAGAAAGAAGGCATCCGGCAGGATGGTGATGACAGGGTCGAAAGCCTCATCGAAGATCCAGTAATCATTGGAGAAGGCCGGCTCGTGAAAAGTCACGAAGGCCTTGTCCCATCCGGCCGCCCAGACCAGAGCTCCCAAAAGGAGCGGAAGCACGGCGGCAGAGACGGATGCCTTTTTTAAGAAATGGAAATCCTTTTTTTCCCGCTTCCATAAAAGGCCTGCAGGGATTATGATAAATGAGATGATACAGGCGTATTGGAGGCCGGAGAAAATACGCTTTACATCCTGAAAGTGAATCTTTCCTTCCTCAGACATGGGAAGAGAGGGAAACTTCAGGTCTTTTTTATACAATACAGAATTATAATCAATGAGCCGGTCATAGTTTTCTCTGATCTGTTTTTCAGAGAGCCCGGATTCCCGGCTGATATGAAGAAGCTTTATATCGGCATAGTAAAGGGGCCGGAAATTCAGTGTAAATACG
Organism: Anaerostipes hominis (ex Lee et al. 2021); assembly: GCF_002270485.1. Lineage (GTDB taxonomy): Bacteria > Bacillota > Clostridia > Lachnospirales > Lachnospiraceae > Anaerostipes > Anaerostipes hominis. Next base: position 9,426 of record NZ_NQOG01000032.1, read on the forward strand.
ACCGAAAATGATATCAGGAAAATAGATAAAGAAACTGTAAGCAGAAATTGTTTCATGATGCACCGCCTTTCATGAAACCCATTATAACACAAGGAAGTACCATGATAGCGATTATTTCACCTGCAAAAAACATGAAAGTCAGGAAAGAAAAACAGCGAAAGCTGACAGAGCCTGTATTTTCAGAAAAGACAGGACAGATTTATGAAGAATTGAAAAAACTGAAGCCGTGGGAGATTGAATCTTTGATGAAGGTAAATGAAAAGATTGCAATTCAGGCTTTTTTAGATATACAGAATTTTGAAAATGGGGACGGAAGTGCGGCCCTCATGACTTATGACGGCCTGGTATTTCAGAACGTGGGCGCAGGAGATTTTACCGGGTGGGATATGAAATATGCCCAGAAGCATGTGAGAATCTTAAGCGGAATGTATGGAGTGCTGAAGCCTTTAGATGCGATTCATCCGTACCGTCTGGAGATGGGATGCAAAGTAGAAACAGCGGGACAGGGTCTGTACCGGTTTTGGGGAGATGCGATATATAAGGAGCTTTATAAAGAACAGGATCTGATCCTTAATCTGGCTTCTGAAGAGTATGCCAAAACTGTGAAAAAATATCTGGATGGGCCGGATCGTTTTGTGGACGTGGAGTTTCTCACCATGAGAGGCGGAAAACTCCGGACCATCGTGGCATGGGCCAAGATGGCCAGAGGGCAGATGGTCCGTCATATTGTAAAGAACAGGATTGACCGGCCGGAGGATATCAAAGAGTTTGACTGGGACGGATACGAGTATGAACCTTCCCTGTCTTCTGAAGCCAAGTATGTATTTATCCGGCGGGAGACTAAGCTTTAGTTGACGATCAGGAATCCAAGGTTTAAAAGCGCCGCAAACAGGCACCAGACAATGTACGGGATCAGAAGAAAAGCAGATTTTTTGCTGTACTTTCGGAATACATAGAACATTAGTGCATTGAGCAGATTCAGAGCCAGAATCCAGACAAAGGAGAAAAAGACCAGTCCGTATTCAAAGAAAATGATGGGCCAGAAGAACAAAAAGAAGGACACGGCGAGAAAAAGCTTGATTCCCTGTTTTTTCTCCTGCTCTGTGATGTCCGAGGTCAGCAGGGTGTAAAGGCTCAGTCCTAGTAAAATATCGAGGATCAGCCATACGACGGAAAAGATCCACGGGGCAGGAACGAATGGAGGCTTATTCAGCTGACGGAAAATCTCATCCATCCGGGGTGTCAGGAGTCTGGAGAGCAGACTGACCAAAATGGGAAAAATGATGCAGAGTTTTAAAAGCTGCTTCGTTGATAATTGTTTCATAACACACACCTGGGGCTTTTTACATAGTCTATGCAGCAAGGGTTGTATATCTTGACAAAAAAAGATATTATAATGAGAAAAGGAGTGATGTGAGATGGAATTAAAGTGTCCTAAAATATATAGAGACGGAAAATATCTGGCTTACGGCGGCAACCAGGAATGGTTTCCAGGCACTTTCCAGCGCCGTGCGGGATGCGGAAGCGTCACCGGCACGAATATCGCCGTCTGTGAAGGTTTATTTTCGGAAGAAGTAGAAAATTCAGAGTCGATACCCCATGAATCATATTTAGAACTTATGGAAGGCATGTATCAGTATATGACGCCCGGCTTCATGGGCTATCCGCTGATCGGAAAGTTTAAAAAAGATTTTTTAAGCTTTGCATCCGACAGGGGAAAAAAATTAAAGGCAAGGAGCATGTTTCTGCCCAGGAATAGGCAGGACTGTCTCGATTTTATTAAGGAAGGGTTATATCACGGGCACCCCACAGCACTGCTGATCTGGCGTCATTCCAGGAAAGAATTCAGAGAAGACAACTGGCACTGGGTGACTATCACAGGATATGATGAGGAACGGGAAATCCTGATCTGGTCCAACTGTGGGGAAAGGGAAGAAATCCCTGTGAAAGTATTGCTGGATGACTCGGCGAGATACTATATCGGATTGGTCCGTTTTGAAGAAAATAATTAAAGGGTTCCGATTTTTACAATTCATATGAAAAGAAAGAGAGTAAGCTGTAACCCATCAGCAAGAAACCAAGTAAATTAAGAGATGGGAACAAAGGCGTTCACCGGATATATCCGGCGGACGCCTTTCTTTTATGAAAAGGAGTGATATGTATGGAGAATACGAAGAAGTTGGGACTCGGAAGTGCGGTATCTGTCTGTGTAGGGCTGATTGTGGCCACCAGCTGCCTGCTTTCCCTTGGGCAGGGTATGGGCCTTGCAGGTAAAAGCTTTATTATCCCACTGTTTGTCGTATTGATACTGAATGGGTTTTTGGCGTTAAGCTTTCAAGAACTGCATTCCATGATGCCGAAAGCGGAAGGAGGCCTGGGACAGTATACCCTGGTGGGACTGGGGCCAGTGGCTTCCATGGTATCGACCTTGTCCGCCTATGTGATTGTTGATATTCTATCCGGTTCCGTGGAAATCGCCATGTGCGGAACGGTACTGAATCAGATCTTTCTGCCTCAGGTTCCGGCACCGTTGATCAGTGTGATCATATTGGGGGTTTTATCCTATGTAAACTATAAAGGGGTTGATTTTTTCGCCCGAATCCAGAACATTGTCGTATTCCTTCTGCTGGCATCTTTTCTGCTCATGGGAATCATAAGTTTTTTCCATCTGGGCACCGGCGAGATAGTGACGGCTGCTCAGCAGACGAAGCCGCAGGTTACCGGGATTGGAGGAATCGTTTCTTTATCAGCATTGGCATTCTGGCTGTTTATCGGAATTGAATTCGTAATCCCGGTGTCAAAGGATCTTAAGAATCCCAAAAGAGACGTACTTTTGGCTATGATCATTGGCATCGTCGTCCTGTTCGGAGTGCAGGCGCTGCTCGGTGTGGGGATGACACAGTATGTCACACTGCAGGAACTGGCGTCGAATCCAATGCCCCATATGCTGTTTGCAGAACGGTGCATGGGCCAGGCCGGAGTTTACTGGATGGGCATCGTGACACTGCTGGCGGGAATCAGTACAGTCAATACCGTCCTCGGAGGCATCCCGAATATTTTAAGCGGTATGGCAGAAAATCAGCTGTTTCCGAAGGCCTTTCAACAGAAAAACAAGTATGGGGTTCCGGCAGCAGGAATCGGCCTGCTGAGCGGAGGAATCACGGCATTGATCGTTACCGGATTTACCCAGTCTTCAGGGCTTACAAATATAATCCTTGCGGCGTCCTGCTTCTGGCTGACTTCTTATATTATGGTTAATATCACAGTCCTTGCGCTGAGAAGAAGGTATCCGGATGCCGAGGGCAGAAACAAGAAGCTGGTTCTTCTCGGTATCCCTCAGGTGATCTGCATTATCGGTGACATTTATATGATCTTTAACATTGCCGAGGGTGATGCCAGAATCCTGATTTATAAAATATTCGCGACTCTGCTGCTGGCACTGATCGCATTCTCAGTGATCTGGGTAAAGGGAATAAAGAAAATGGGTACGGTCGAATGTCCGGAAATGCAAACGGTGAATACTTTGGCATGAGTTTTTCATCACTATTTCCGTCACGCTTTGAAATGCGTTCCTCCAATAGTGATAAAAAACTATCGTAAAATGTCTCACTCCAATTATGCAGAAAAGAGAAGGCATTGAAAGACTAAAATGAGCACAAAAATAAAATATTTATTATCTGATACAGGAGGTTTCAATAATGAGTAATTCAAGGGTTGATTTTTTATATTTAAACGAAGAGGAAATGGTGAAGCTCGGGGTTACGGATATGAAGGGCTGTGTGGAGAGTATGGAAGAGATGTTCCGGCTTTTGAGCAGAGGGGATTATGCTATGGGAGGTTCTAATGGAAATTCTCATGGGTGCATGGTTTCTTTTCCGGATATATCACCTTTTCCGAATATGCCGGTGAATGGGCCGGACCGCAGATTTATGGCGATGCCCGCCTACCTGGGCGGAGAATATGACATGGCTGGGATGAAGTGGTATGGTTCCAATGTGGAAAACAAAGACAAAGGACTTCCGAGATCCATTCTGATGCTTATGTTGAATGACAAAGAGACAGGAGCTCCAAGATCCTTAATGTCTGCAAACTTACTGAGTGCTTACCGTACAGGGGCAGTGCCGGGAGTCGGTGCAAAGCATTTGGCGAGAAGGGATTCCAAAGTGCTTGGGATCTATGGACCCGGTGTCATGAACAAAACGGCTCTGGAAGCGTTTGTCTGCACTTGTCTGGAACTTGATACCATTAAGATCAAAGGCAGAAGCCGGGGTTCTATTGAGAGCTTCATTGAATATGTGAAAGTGAAATTTCCTCAGTTTAAGACAATTGAGTTGACAGATACATTGGAAGATCTGGTCCGGGATTCGGACGTTATCAGCATGGCTACCTCATGCCCGGAAGGATCAGAAAATTACCCTATGGTCAAAGAGGAATGGATCAAGCCGGGAGCATTTTTCAGTCTTCCTGCATGTGCAAACTTTGAAGACGATTTTCTCTTGAACAGGGCAAAGACAGTGGTAGACAACTTTGGGTTATATGAGGCGTGGACCGAAGAATATCCTCATCCTTCTTTTGAGACCGTACCAATTATAGGAACAAAATTTGTAGATATGTATCACGATGGAATCATGCCGAGGAAGAAAATCGAAGACATCGGAGATATCATCAACGGAAAAGTACCCGGACGGAAAAACGATGACGAGATCATTCTGTTCTCTATCGGAGGAATGCCGGTGGAAGATGTGGCATGGGGAACAGAATTGTATCGAAAAGCACTGGATCAGGGAATTGGGACGAAATTGAACTTGTGGGATTCCCCAAGAATGGCGTAGTTTTTTATCACTCTTTCCGTCGCGCTTTTGAAATGTGCTCCTCCAATAGTGATAAAAAACTATCGCAGGATGGCACCTTTTGGTTGAAAAATACTGAATGATAGTTGTGGAAAGAGAAGGCATTTTTCGCTGCGGATAAATTAAGAAAAGATATGGCAGGAGGGTTTTGGCTATGAGAATTGAAGAGCATCCGATTTTGGGCAGGACGGAGAAAGGGAAGGAGGTTTCTTTCTTTTATGATGGCAAACCTGTGACGGGTTTTGAGGGTGAGCCAATTGCTGCGGCTTTGAAAGCTGCCGGGGTGATGGTACACCGGCATACGAAAAAATACGGAAAGCCCAGGGGTATTTTTTGTGCCATCGGGCGCTGCACGGACTGTGTCATGGTGGTGGACGGCAGGCCCAATGTGAGAACTTGTGTGACACCTTTGAAAGAAGGGATGAGGGTTCAGACTCAGTATGGAATCAGCGCAGAAAAAACTAAGATGAAGGGATGATAACGATATGAAACGGTATGATTTGATCGTCGTAGGAGCAGGGCCGTCCGGCCTGTCTGCGGCCATAGAAGCGGCAAAAAAAGGGATGAATGTCATTGTCTTTGACGAAAATGCAAAACCGGGCGGACAGCTGTTTAAGCAGATACATAAATTTTTCGGTTCCAAAGAACACAAAGCAAAGATCCGCGGATTTAAGATTGGAGAAGATCTGTTAAAAGAGGCAGAGGATGCGGGAGTGCAGGTCGTATTGAATGCCACTGTCATAGGGCTTTATCTGGACAAAGAAATCACTGTGCGGATCGGAGATGAGATCCGGCATTATAAGGGAGATGCCATTATTGTGGCAACCGGGGCTTCAGAGAATATGGTTACCTTTGACGGGTGGACGCTGCCGGGAGTGATCGGAGCGGGAGCCGCCCAGACGATGATGAACCTGCATGGTGTACAGCCGGGGAAAAAGGTTCTGATGCTTGGAAGCGGAAACGTAGGACTGGTAGTAAGTTATCAGCTGATGCAGGCCGGATGTGAGGTTGCAGCTTTGGTAGACGCGGCGCCAAGAATCGGCGGCTATGGAGTCCATGCGGCCAAGCTGGCAAGATGCGGCGTACCGTTTTATTTATCCCACACGATTGTGAAAGCGGAAGGAGAAGACCGGGTCACCGGAGTGACCATTGCAAAGGTGGATCAAAACTGGCAGACCGTGCCCGGATCAGAGAAATATTTCGATGCAGATACTATCTGCCTTGCCGTGGGACTGTCTCCAATGTCCCAGCTTTTAAAAATGGCCGGATGTGAAATGGAAGATAACCCAAAGAAAGGCGGACAGGTGCCGCTCTGTGATAAATACGGAGAGACTTCCGTCAAAGGAATTTTTGTGGCGGGAGATGTGTCAGGAATTGAGGAAGCCAGTTCTGCCATGATCGAAGGAAGGATGGCAGGTACCGCCGCTGCCTGTGAACTTGGATTTATGAATGAGAAAGAACGGGATGAGAAGCTTGCCGCACTGGAAGAAGCCCTGGAAAGTCTGAGGCAGGGAATGTTCGGGCCTGAAAATAAAGGGAAGCTTTTAAAGAAGACAGATGAGGGCTGTGATATTTCTATGAACCTGCTTGAAAATGGTTATTTAGGCGAAGAAGAAGTAAAACAGTACCCGGGGGTTACGAAAACCATAGGAATCCATCCGGTGATGGAGTGTACCCAGAACATCCCGTGTAATCCGTGTCAGGATGCGTGCCCTAAGAATTGTATCAAGATCGGAGAAAATATCACTTCCCTGCCGGCAGTAGATCCGGACGCTCAGTGCATTGGATGCGGCATGTGTGTGGCTGCTTGTTCCGGACAGGCGATTTTCCTCGTGAATGAGCAGTTTGAGAAAGATTATGCAAGCGTGACTCTTCCGTATGAATTCCTTCCGCTGCCGGAAAAAGGGGCAGAGGGAAAAGCCCTTGACCGGAGCGGAAACGAGGTATGCCGGGCAGAAGTGGTAGAAATAAAGACATCCAAAGCATTTGATCACACCAATCTTCTGACCATCAAGGTGCCTGTGGACATGGCAATGAAGGCAAGGTTTTTCCGGGCCTCTTAAAGCCTGAGTATAAAAGATGGAGGAAAGAACTGTGAATACGATAAATGACAGATCAAAAATATTAAAGGAATTTGTTCCGGCCAACGATGATGATATGATCATCTGCCGGTGTGAGGAAATTACGAAAGGAGAAATCCGGAGAGCCGTCCACGACGGGATGTTCACCCTCACAGAAATCCGGAGATACTTAAGAACCGGCATGGGACTCTGTCAGGGACAGACCTGTTCTAAATTGGTCAGGGGAATCGTGGCAAGGGAACTGGGAGTTTCTCCGGCAGAACTGGAACCGGCTACGTCCAGGGCGCCGATGCGTCCTACGGAAATGAGAGTGCTTGGAAAGGAGGTACGGTAATATGGGAAATCGTTGTGCAGATGTGATCGTGATCGGAGGAGGAATCATCGGAAATGCAGCGGCTTATTATCTCGCAAAAAGAGGCTGTTCCGTTATCGTACTGGAAAAGAGCGATCACCTGGGAGACGGAGGGTCCAGCAGAAACGGAGGAGGCGTCCGCCAGTCCGGCCGAGACAAACGGGAACTTCCCCTTGCCATGTATGGAATAAAGAACCTCTGGCCGACCCTTTCGGAGGAGCTGGAAACAGATGTGGAATACTGTCAGGATGGAAACCTGCGGCTTGGCAAGACAGAAGAACACATGAAAATTTTAAGCGGACTGGCTGAAAATGCCCAATCATGCGGCCTGGATGTGCGGATGATTTCAGGTGAGGAAGTCCGGGATATCTGTCCATATCTGTCCGATGAAGTCATAGGAGCCAGCTGGTGTCCCACCGACGGTCATGCAAACCCGATGCTGGCAACGCTTGGATTTTATAAGAAAGCCAGAGAACTTGGGGTCCGGTTCATTACTGGGGAAGAAGTGACTGCGATCCGGAAGATCAGGGGAAAAGCAAGACAGGTCATCACGAAAGAAAACGTGTATGAAGGAGAGAATATCATACTGGCAGCGGGGCTTAAAAGCAGAGAGATCGCGGATACAGTAGGCGTGGATATCCCTATGCAGCCTGCACTGCTGGAATGTCTGGTGACAGAGGCAGAACCGGAAATGTTCGGACAAATGCTGGGGACGGCGGAAGCGGATTTTTACGGACACCAGACAAAACACGGCTCTTTTGTCTTCGGCGGTTCCTCAAACTTTGAAGGCTTTAATAAGGACAACGGTACTCCGGTTAATTCAAGCATCACGGCATCCTGCATTTGCCGGGGCATCATGAAATACTTCCCATCCCTTTCGGATGCAAAGATCGTTCGCACCTGGGCCGGATGGATGGACCTGTGTGCCGACAAAGTTCCTGTCATCAGCAAAATGGAGGAAGTACCCGGTCTGATCCTGGCCTGCGGATTTTCCGGCCATGGCTTTGGGATTGCCCCGGCTGTGGGCGAACAGCTCTCTGAGATGGTGGTGGACGGCAGTACAGCACTGGACTTAACAGCCTTAAGATATGACCGTTTCCAGGCAAAAATCTAATTACAAAATAAAATATACAGGGATTCTGTACAATACAACGATGAAGTATTATAGTAGAAGCAAATAGAGAGCAGGGAAGAGATATGGAGCCAATACACCCAAAAAAACTTATCGTGCCCAAACAGCCGTCATTGGTCATGACAACATCCCATTACTATAAGGCTGTGATGATGGCTTACGGAATTTCACATTTTTATGCATTTGAAGTCGAAGAGGACGTCCACGACATCCTGTCCATTGTACCGGACGGATGTGTGGACTTTCTGTTTTATTGCAGCAAAAATTACCCTTATGCCAGCATCATAGGCACCAGGCTGAAGGCTTCCCCGATGATCGGAAAGCCGGGAGATTACTTTTTCGGCATCCGGTTCATGCCGGGAAAGGTGATACTGCCCGACACGGTGAATCCGAATGAATTAGTCGAAGGGGAAGCAGCGCTGATGGAATTTATGAAGGAAGAAGAGGTATTTGATAAGATCATTCAAAGCCGTGACTTCCGGGCACAGATACAGGCTTTTTTAAATTTTTATGTGAACTGTAATCAGGAAAAGCTGGAGCATTTAGAGGACAGAAATCTTGGAAATTACCTGATAGACGAGATCACCAGGCGGGCCGGAAATGTAAAGATAGAAGAACTGGGTGAATTGACGGGATACTCTGTCCGCTATGTAAATAAAGTGTTTAAAGAGAATATGGGAATTTCACCGAAAACGTATTGTAAGATCGCCCGGTTTCAGACGATTTTAAACAGCCTGAAATGGGAAGAGGATGAAAAGGACCTGCTGGCTATTGCCATGAATGCCGGATATTATGACCAGTCCCATATGATGAAGGATTTTCGGAAATATACGAATATGACACCGGTACGGTATATAAAAAGCCTGGAAGAAGCGGAATATAAGAATAGACTGATTATTTTAGAATGAAGCATATGCAGGAAAGTACTATGAAATTGACAAGAATAAACTACTCATCAGGAGCACCGTTGGAAGAGGAAGCAGGATACAGCAGAGTCGTCAAGGCAGGACCATTTGTTTATGTGGGAGACGCCTATGCGCAGGCCAAATATGTGCTGGATAAACAGGTAAAGCTGTTAAAAGAGGCAGGGGCAAAGCCTGAGAAAGTGGTGAAAGTGAATATTTAAAAAGAGCTGATGAGTGAAAACATCGGCTCTTATTTTAAATAGGCATATTTATTGTTTTCTAAAACATAATTTTCCGTCTTTCGGGTCTTCCACGATTGCAAGAGACTCTAAATGTACACCTTTATCGCGGATGATCTGTCCGCCGTCCTGGAAACCTTTCTCGATCACGATACCGCATCCAATCAGATTAGCGCCGGAGCCGTTGACAAGATCGATCAATCCGTTTAATGCCTGGCCATTGGCAAGGAAGTCGTCAATGATCAGAATATTGTCATCCGGGGACAGAAACTTCTTTTCTACGAAAATATCAAATTCCAGTCCTTTTGTATAAGAAATTACCTTAGAGGTCAGCAGGTCTCCGTCCAGATTTTTGGACATGGATTTCTTTGCAAATACAACCGGGATATTGTCAAAATACTGTGCTGCAATCGTCGCGATTCCAATCCCTGAGGCTTCAATGGTCAAGATTCTGGTGATGTTTTCCGGAAACAGTCTTCTGAATTCTTTTCCTATTTCCTGAAGCAGCCCAATGTCCATCTGGTGGTTTAAGAAACTGTCAACTTTAAGGATTCCCCCATCCTTTAATACTCCATCCTTTAAAATGCGTTCCTCTAATAATTTCATAAAATTCTCCATTTCATTCGACTTTTTTATCATTCTAGCACCAAAAGCTGTCAAAATCAATGAGATCAGGGAAGAATTGAGTTGTAAAAACACCATGCCTACCTTATAATATATAAGAATATAGGTTATTTTATAAAGTTATATAGGAATATAGGAGGAACGCCCGTGAACCACGAGAAATTTCTTGTCCTTGATTTCGGGGGACAATATAATCAGTTAATCGCAAGGAGAGTCAGAGAATGCAGCGTTTACTGCGAAATCAAACCTTACACTGCCTCACTTGAAGAAATAAAAAAATACAATCCAAAAGGAATCATTTTCACTGGAGGACCGAACAGCGTTTACGGAGAAGATTCCGCGACATACGAAAAAGCAATTTTTGAACTGGGAATCCCGATTCTGGGTATCTGCTATGGTTCCCAGCTGATGGCCCATGTCCTCGGCGGCAAGGTGGAGACTGCACCTGTCAGCGAGTACGGCCGCACAGAAGTGGAGCTGGACAATTCATCTAAGCTCTTTGACGGTGTGGGTGATAAAACAGTCTGCTGGATGAGCCATACCGACTACATCGCCGAAGCACCGGAAGGCTTCAAGATCACGGCGACAACCCCGGTATGCCCGGTGGCAGCCATGGAAAATGCAGACAAGAAGCTTTACGCAACCCAGTTCCATCCAGAAGTTATGCATACAGAACAGGGAAAAGAAATGATCTATAATTTCTTATACAAAGTATGTGGCTGCAAGGGCGACTGGAATATGGACTCTTTTGTGGATGACATGATCAAATCCATTCGTGAAAAAGTTGGAGACGGAAAAGTGCTCTGTGCATTGTCCGGAGGTGTGGACTCCTCTGTGGCAGCCGTTATGCTGGCGAAAGCAGTCGGAAAACAGCTGACCTGTGTCTTTGTAGATCATGGACTGCTCCGCAAAAATGAAGGTGATGAAGTAGAAGCAGTCTTCGGACCGGAAGGACCGTATGACTTAAACTTTATCCGAGTGAACGTTCAGGACAGATTTTATGAGAAATTAGCGGGAGTGGAAGAACCGGAACAGAAAAGAAAGATCATCGGTGAAGAATTCATCCGTGTATTTGAAGAAGAAGCAAAGAAGATCGGAACTGTGGACTTCCTTGTTCAGGGAACCATTTACCCGGATGTGGTTGAGAGCGGTGTCGGTAAATCTGCCACCATCAAATCCCATCATAATGTGGGAGGACTTCCTGACTATGTAGATTTCAAGGAAATCATTGAGCCTCTCCGCGACTTGTTCAAAGATGAAGTAAGACAGGCCGGAAGAGAACTTGGTATTCCGGAATATCTTGTCATGAGACAGCCATTCCCGGGACCGGGACTTGGAATCCGTATCATCGGGGAAGTGACAGCGGAAAAGGTTAAGATCGTGCAGGATGCCGATGCAATTTACAGAGAAGAAATTGCAAAAGCTGGAGTGGATAAAGGACTGGGACAGTACTTTGCAGCATTGACAAACATGAGGTCAGTGGGAGTTATGGGGGATGGAAGAACCTATGACTATGCTATTGCGCTGAGAGCTGTTAATACATCAGACTTTATGACTGCAGATGCGGCACAGATCCCTTGGGAAGTACTTGGAAAAGTGACTACCAGGATCGTGAATGAAGTGGAACATGTCAATCGAGTGATGTATGACTGTACGGGGAAACCACCGGCTACGATTGAGTTTGAATAAATTGAGAGGTCGTAAAAATCCAGTGTTTATGCGGGTTTGCGGCACTTCAAAAGGTCTTTTGATAACAATTTGATAACAGTTATATTAGAGCCATTATTCTCATTATCCAGTGGTTTGTGGGTAAGAGAATGATAAAAAACGGCTTTTAGATATAACAATCCATATTATAAACTAAGCCCTTAGCTGTGGGTATGAAACTCATAGCTAAGGGCTTTTTGTCGTTATTTTTTGGAGGTGGTTTTCTTTTTTTTCGGTGCAGGAAGTTCATCGTACATAGCAAGAAACAGGTTGCAGAGAAATTCTCTGTTGTCAACATCATCGACTAAGAGCATTTCTTTTGCTCCCTCATAGGGCAATTCATAAGTAACTGTAGGCATAAAGGAGATTGCGGATGGAACAGGCTTTACAAGCAAGCGATCATCATAAATGCCGCCCACAATCTTTTCACGGAAATAGAGGATATATTCGCCCATCATTGCACGATAGGCAATTCTGATATTGTCAATATTAGTTGACACATTTTTCTCAAGCATATCACTGACTATGCGGCCAGTTCCAAATCCTCATAATACTGCCTGCGTTTTATCATAGGTGGAAGCCCGCCATTGGCAGAGCATATC
>NZ_NQOG01000033.1 GCF_002270485.1 Anaerostipes hominis (ex Lee et al. 2021)
TTCGAGCCCAGCTCGGGGAGGTCAAAAAGACCGTGAAGCGGTCAAAGAAACAAGGCTCCATGGTCAAGTGGTTAAGACACCGCCCTTTCACGGCGGTAACACGGGTTCAAATCCCGTTGGAGTCATTCAGCTTCATACTTCGCCGTTGTGGCTCAATTGGCAGAGCAGCTGATTTGTAATCAGCAGGTTACCGGTTCAAGTCCGGTCAACGGCTTCATACACTTGGACATTAAGTGGTGAGAAGATAAGGACCTTTAGCTCAGTTGGTTAGAGCAATCGGCTCATAACCGATCGGTCCGGGGTTCGAGTCCCCGAGGGTCCATTTGTATACAGTTATTTCTGGCCCGGTGGCTCAGCTGGTTAGAGCGCCGCCCTGTCACGGCGGAGGTCGTGGGTTCGAACCCCATCCGGGTCGTCTCTTTTGCTTAAAAAGAGTAATTTATATTTGGGATCATAGCTCAGCTGGGAGAGCATCTGCCTTACAAGCAGAGGGTCATAGGTTCGAGCCCTATTGGTCCCATTTTGAGAGAATTTCTCTCAGGATGCCGTTGTGGCGGAACTGGCAGACGCACAGGACTTAAAATCCTGCGGGACTTATACTCCCGTACCGGTTCGATTCCGGTCAACGGCATTGAGCACTTGTTACAGGTGCTGTTTAATTTCATATGTGGGCGTAGCTCAGCTGGATAGAGCGTCTGGCTACGGACCAGAAGGTCGGGAGTTCGAATCTTCTCGCCCACGTAAAAACCCTTATAAATCAATGATTTATAGGGTTTTTTATTTATGCACCATACGATTCATGATAAATGTCAGGAGTTTATGGAAAAAATGACGGAAAATTTCCTATTTTGTATGTTAGAAGGTTTACTTTACAGAAGTGTTGTGGTATAATTCATAACTGTAGATCAAATGTAACAATACTGTAATAAACATAAAATTAATATAAAATATCGAAGTAGGAAGGTAACATCTTTATGAAGTCAATATTAAAAAAGACAGCAATATGTCTGCTCGTCTTTTCTATGATCATTACATCAGGATTGGCAGCCCCGAAAAAGGAAGTTCATGCAGCACAGAGTACATACGACGGACGGATATGGAAATCATGGGTAAAACTGAGAAAGTCCAAATCTAAAAAATCTAAAGTGATCCGTAAAATTTCAAAGGGAGAACCTGTGCAGGTTCATTACACGAGCGGGAAATGGAGAAAGGTTACATACAAAGGCAAGACAGGATTTGTCCTGAAAAAATATGTGTACATTAACACAAATGCTCCTGAACTGGCAGGAACTGAAGAAGAAAAAGGACAGGCAGTGGCAGCCTTTGCCCAGCGTTTTGTTGGCAACCCATATGTATGGGGAGGAACAAATCTAAACAGCGGTGCCGACTGCTCCGGTTTTGTCGGGGGAGTATACCGTTCCTTCGGATATAAGCTTCCGAGAACGTCTTCCGACCTCAGGAAAGCGGGCAGAAAGGTATCTTATAAAAACAAGCAGCCTGGAGATCTGATTTGTTACAGCGGCCATGTAGCCATGTACATAGGCAACGGCAAAATCGTCCATGCCAGTACAAGAAAAACAGGGATTAAGATTTCTCCGAGGGCCGATTACAGAAAAGTAGTTGCCGTGAGGAGAATCGTAAGAGAATAGATCAAACAAAATGTGCAAGAGAGATCCTGCACATTTTTTTTCATTTCATAGGAAAGTTCTACGACCTTCCCTATGAAATAAAAACGCTCCCCGGGTTGTGCACAGATGCGTAAGGAAATCATTTGCCTTTGGCAAATCGCATCTGGCACGCAAAGTTGTCAAGCCCCTCAAAGATTGAAGGAGGGCACTGAAAAAGTCAATCTCTGACTCGATTTAATACAATATATAGATACTCTGCAAAAGTATATTTCTATATATTGTATTAAATCTTATATAATTTGAACTTTTTCAGTGCCCTCAGATTGAAGGGTTGGGGAGCTGAAGTGTGGGCTTGACCACTTTGTTCTGTTTCCATAATGTTTTGATATAAGGAGGAGCGTATGAAATCAATCTTATTTGTCAATGGATGTATCAGGGGAGAAGAATCCAGAACGTTACTGCTGGCCAGGCGGTTTCTTGACTGTCTGAGAGGGAAATATGAGATCACAGAGGTGAGTGGTCTCTGTCTGCCGTTGGACCGTGAGGCCCTTGAAAAGAGGGAACGTCTGGCAGTTCAGGGGAATTGGGATGATCCGGTGTTTGATGAGGCCAGGAGATTTATGCAGGCGGATGCGGTCGTGCTTGCGGCTCCGTTCTGGGAAGGAACATTTCCGGCTGCCGTACACGCTTATATCGAACAGATTTGTGTTACAGGCATGACTTTTGGATACAGGGAGGACGGAACCGCAGAAGGCTACGGAAGGGCAAAGAGAGGCGTATTCTTTTCCACAAGGGGAGGAATTTATTCTGAGGGGCCAAATAAGAAGGACGACCACGCCGAAAAATTTCTTGCTTCCGTTTTTCGTATGCTAGGAATCCCGAAGACAGATACGGTGACCGCAGAGGGACTTGACATCATTGGAAATGATGTGAGACTCATCATGAATCAGGCACTGAGAGAGGCAGAACTACTGGCAGGGACTTTTTAGGGAAATGAGAATGAATCTTTTCCAAAACATGGACGGAATTACTTGAAAAACAATATAAAATACGGTTATATAAATATGATAGAATTCAAAAGACAAGAAAAGAGGCTGCAGTTATGTTAAACGTAGAACATTTATCGTACCGGATCAATGAAAATGGTGCAGATGTGCAAATATTGGATGATGTGAGCTTCTCTGTCGATGACGGGGAAATGCTTGTTGTCACAGGACCCAACGGCGGAGGAAAATCAACCATCGCAAAGATTTTAATGGGGATAGAAAAAGCAAGCGGGGGTAAAATCTCTCTGGACGGAGAAGACATCACAGATTATACCATAGACCAGAGGGCGAATGCAGGCATAGGATTTGCATTCCAGCAGCCTCCAAGATTTAAAGGGCTGACGGCTTCCAGGCTGCTGTCTCTTGCGGCAGGGGAGACACTGAAGGATGAGCGGTGCTGTGAATTGCTGAGCAGTGTCGGGCTCTGCGGAATGGAATATAAAGACCGGGAAGTGGATGCCACTCTGTCGGGGGGCGAGATGAAAAGGATCGAGATTGCCACCGTATTTGCAAAAGACCATAAAATATGTATCTTTGATGAACCGGAGGCAGGCATCGATCTTTGGAGTTTTGCCATGCTGATCAAAGAATTTGAAAAAATCCACAGGGAAAACAAGGCAAGTCTGATCCTGATCTCCCATCAGGAGAGGATCATCCGGATGGCAGACCGCATCATGATCATCAGAGACGGGCAGATAGAAGAGATCGGGTCGAAGGAAGAGGTTTATCCGCACCTCATGGCAGAAGAATCTGAAGGGCAATGTGCCTTCATGCAGGAATAGGGGGATAAGGACATGAAATTAGATCAAATAACGGCGGGAGTGCTGGAGGCTATCGACGGTCAGGGGTTTGTACAGAAAGGCGCTTATAACTTGCGTCAGAACGGACAGGCAGTATGTCACGGCGACAGTGAGAATGTCCGCATCGTAAAGAAGCAGGACAAGCCCGGGATTGATATCTTTATCAGCGGGAAGACAAAAGGTGAGGCAGTGCATATACCGGTGGTTGTTTCTGCTTCCGGTATCACAGATGTGGTCTATAATGACTTTTATATCGAGGACGGTGCAGATGTCCTGATCGTGGCAGGATGCGGCATTCACAACGACGGGGACCAGGAGAGCAGGCATGACGGCATTCATGCATTCCATGTGGGCAGCCATGCCAATGTACGGTATGAGGAGCGCCATTACGGGGAAGGAAAAGGAACCGGCGGCAGGGTTTTAAATCCTGTCACGAAAATCGATGTGGAGGAAGATTCTGTTTTTACACTGGATACGACTCAGATCAAAGGGGTAGATTCGACGATACGGGAGACACACGTGGAGATGGGGGCAGGGTCCAAACTCTATGTAATGGAAAAACTCATGACACATGGGAACCAGCAGGCCATATCAAACATGGACGTACAGTTAAACGGGGAGGAGAGTTCTGCACAGATCATATCCCGATCTGTCGCCAAGGACACATCCACCCAGGTCTTTCATCCGAAAGCCATCGGAAATGCACTGTGCCATGCACATGTGCAGTGTGATTCTATTATCATGGATGATGCAAAGATCAGTTCTATTCCTGAGATCAACGCAAATCATGTGGATGCTCAGATTATTCACGAGGCAGCCATCGGGCGTATTAATAATGATCAGCTCATAAAGCTGTGTACTTTTGGAATGACCGGGGAAGAGGCAGAAGCAGTGATCATAGAGGACTTTTTAAAATAATATTTAAAACAACAGGAGGAGAATAAGGGGGAGTATCAGGATGCTCGAATCAAGGGAAAATTATCTGGAAGCTATTTTAATGTTAAAACAGGAATTAGGGCAGGTGCGCTCTATCGATATAGCTAGAAAATTAAATTACAGCAAACCAAGCGTCAGTCGTGCGGTCGGGATTTTGAAAAAAGGGGGTTATATTCTCGTGGATGCAAAAGGATATATATCCCTTACATCTGAAGGGCTTAAAAAGGCCGAGTCTATCTACGAGAGACACAGGACGCTGACTTCGCTTTTTATGCAGATTGCAGGAGTGCCGGAACATGTGGCCGAGGAAGATGCATGCCGGTGTGAACATGTGCTGAGCGCCCAGACCTTTCAGGGGATCAAAATGTTTTTAAATGAAAATGGAATAAGAAAAAGAGAGGGTGTATAATAAGAGAGAGATAAGGCAAACAGCTGTGCAAGGAGGTAGCAATATGGGAAGACTTGAAGGAAAAGTTGCAGTCATTACCGGTGGGAATTCCGGGGTAGGTGAACAGGCGGCAAAGCGGTTTGCAAAGGAAGGCGCCAAAGTCGTTATCACTGCCAGGAGAAAGGAAAAGCTTGAGTCTGTGGCGGCGGATATAGAGGCCGCCGGATGCACAGTGCTGGCACTGCAGGGCGATATTTCTGTTCCCGGAGACGGCAAAAGAATCGTAGAAGCAGCCGTAGAGCATTTCGGTACGTTGGATATTCTGGTGAATAATGCTGGGGTGCTGGACGAAGGCCTGCTTCCCATCGATAAAGTAGCGGACAGCGAGATCGACAGGATCATTGACATCAACACAAAGGGAACTATGTATTTTATCCGTGCAGCGCTGGAAGTCATGCTGAAAAATAAGAGCGGATCAATCATCAATGTGGACAGTATTGCAGGAGTAAATGGGGGCGGGGGAGCTGCCTACGTGGCTTCCAAGGCAGCAGGCCTGGGTATTACCAAGCACACGGCTATGCGATGTGCAAAAGACGGTGTTCGGTGCAATGCCATTTGTCCGGGCATGATCAAGACTCCGATGACAGCGGGACAGACGATGGACTCTATGGACCCAGATATGATGGGGGCCATGGCTGTACATTCCGATTTGCGGCTTCCTGCATGTTCAGCAGAAGACGTGGCAAATTCCATTTTATTTTTGGCCAGTGACGAGTCTGCTCCTATCACAGGACAGTGTATTGTGCTGGATTACGGCGCAAACCTCTAAGAATTATATGGGCCCGGGATTTTCTCATATCAGAGAAGATCCCAGGCCTTTTTCTTTTAATTATGTAAATCAGAAAGTTCGGAACAATAACAGATGTGATTATTTTCATTATTTTTCGCGGAGTACAGTGCCTTGTCAGCATTGGACCATAGGGTTTGAAAATCTTTTCCGTGATCAGGATAAAAACCGATGCCCACAGAGACATATAGTCAGATAGTCAAATTGGGAATAATAAATAGTCTTTTTGTCCACCCGACTGAAATCCGGTACAGAGCGGTGAAGATGAAGAAGTTTCCATCCATTGTCCGTATGCTCCGTAATCATGCTGAAACGAAGATGGAGAGCCGGCAGATTTGTACCGCTGTTCCGTCTGCTGAGTTTGATTTCGCCGGTTATGAGAAAAAGACTCTCGCGCAGGCAGGAAGCTTCATACCATTCTTTATCAATTGAAAAAGTATTTTCAGCGCAGGGAGTTCCAAAGCTTTTGAGAAATTCAAGGGAACTCTGACAAAACTTCCCGGGACCCGTCCCGATTTCTGTCATATGGCAGTCTAAAAATCCCTCAATACTTTTTTCGTCGTTAATGATATTATTTTTATAGGATAAATCCGAGACAGCAAATGTACCGGATTCAAAGATTGTTCCGAGATTATTTTTTGATGGGATGATCCGGATGCCATAAAAAATAAATGGGCAAATAAGTCTACTTTTTTACCCATTTATTTTCATGAGCGTCCTTCTTCTGCCTGCCGGACCCATTTGAAAAATGTGTTGTGAGTGGTTCCAAGTTTTTTAGCAGATTCCCGGCCGCTTATTTTTTCTGCCTTCCAGAGTGTATAAATGCGGTCAAACTCCTTTGGTATTTCTTTAGGCGGACGTCCAAAACTGACGCCTCTGGCCTTGGCTACAGCAATTCCCTCGGCCTGCCGTTTTCTGATCTGCTCCCGTTCTGTCTGTGCAACGTAAGAAAGTATCTGCAGCACCAGATCAGATATAAAGACACCCGTCAGGTCCAGAGCATTTTTACCGCGGGTATCCAGAAGCGGAAGGTCAGTGACAACGATGTCGGCCTTCTTGCGTTTGGTGATAGTACGCCACTCTTCGATAATCTCTTCATAGTTCCTGCCCAGGCGGTCAATGGACTTTACGAAAAGAGTGTCTCCCGGCCGCAGCTTTCCAAGCAGTTTCTTATAAAGAGGCCGGTTAAAATCCTTTCCCGACTACCGGTCAATAAAAATATTATGTTTGGGTATTTTCAGGTCCTTCATCACTGCCAGCTGCCGTTCCACATTCTGATCTTTGGACGATACCCTGACATATCCATAATCCATTTCTCTCCCTCCTTCTACAAAATGTAACAGAAATATTATCCCATAAGGAACAGCATAAATGAAAAGGAAATATGTGCCGCAGAAGAAATAACGGGGAAACATTATCTTATGACGATATGCTGAGGGGAAGAAAGGTCGCCGATACACTGGGATTCGGGATCTTTGCTGAGATTATTTTTGAAGGAGATTTAAGGGTTTGTTTCAATGACGGTGTGAATGTAAGGAGCTTCAGGCAAGGAGATAAAATACCCGGAAATTATGACAATGACCATACCTGTTTTTTCGGACTTCTGGACTCTGCCAAACCAAACTTGAGTGCCAAGGCTTTTCTTGCGACTAAGCAGCGGATTCCGGGTCTGGGAAACGGTGTACTTCAGGATAGTGCAGGAAAAGCACAATAGGCTGACAAGGTTCCAGATATTACAAAAATTTCTCAGTTTAATGTAGTTTGTTATCACTATTGGAGGAGCGCATTTCAAAGCGCGACGGAAATAGTGATAACAAACTCATACTTAATCCGTCCGTTTATCTCCTTCAAAGAACAGGGCGACCGTTCCCGGCCCCGTATGGGCGCCGATGACGGTTCCCACACTATTGATCACTACATGGCCGTTTAGATTAGGAAATGTGGCTTCTACCAGGTCCGCAACCTGTCTGGCATCTTCATAGCAGGCGGAGTTGGAGATGAAACATTTACCGCTGTAGTCTGTGCCGTCTTTTGCGTGTTCTTCCATTTTCTTAACGATTTCTTTGACGGCCCGTTTTTTTGTTCGGATCTTAGCACGGGGGATCAGATGCCCCTCAGAGTCCATATTCAGCAGAGGACAGATGCCGAGCATCGTGCCGATAAAACCTGAGGTCTTGGAAATCCTCCCTCCGCGGATGTAGGAAGTGAGATCTGTGGAGAAAAACCAGTGGTGGATCTTCAGTCTGTTGGTGGCTGCCCACTCATAGACATCCCGGATGCTGTCCCCGCGGTCTCTCAGGTCTGCGGCCATATCTACGAGCAGTCCATAGCCGGAAGATGCGCCCAGAGAATCTACGAGAAAGATCTGCCGGTCCGGGTATTTTTCTAACAATTCATCCCTGGCGATGCTTGCGGAATTAAATGTTCCGGAGATACCTGAGGACAAACTGATATGCAGAATGTCCCGGCCATTTTTCAAAAAAGGTTCAAAAAATCCAATGTATTCTTCTACATTTATCTGGGAAGTGCTTGCCAGAGCACCTTCCTGTATTTTCTTATAAAACTCTGGAAATGGAATACTCTGCCCAAGATCATCCATATAATCCTTTCCGTCTAACGTTACATGAAAACATACATAAGGAATGTTACGGCGTTCAAAGTATTCTTTTTCCATATCTGCCGTGGAACAGCAGGTCAAAACAAATGGTTCCATAGTACTCCCTTTTCTCTTTCTTTGGGTCGATTGTCTGTTAGCTTCTATTATATAAGAAATTCCAGGAATTATCAAATATGAGCCTGACAGCAGAGAAGAATCGGACTTGTTAATAAAATATGAATAAATATTACGATATTATTACAAAAGACTTTACAATATTATTACGGCGTGCTATAATTCATAAATGTAAACAAAATGTAATAATTACGTAACATATAGAAAGAAGTTGAGTGAGGATACAATGAAAGCAATCGCAAAGAGAACAGCAATTTTTGCAGTTGCATGTTTAATGATAACAGGTACGGCGGCAACATCGCTTCCGGAAAAAGAAGTGCAGGCAGCCTCGGGTTATACCGGATATATTAAAAGTGCAACTACAAGTTTAAAACGGAGTAAATCAAAAAAGTCAAAGACATTAGTCAGAATCAAAAAGGGAAAGAAGGTTACCGTTTACTATACAAGCGGCAGCTGGAGAAAGATTTCCTATAAGGGAAAGACAGGATTTGTCCCGAAAAAACGTGTAAAGATAAGCACAAAAGCACCAAAGCTCAAAGGAAGTAAAAAAACAAAAGGAAAGACAGTGACAAGTTTCGCCAAGAGGTTTGTAGGAAACCCTTACCGCTGGGGCGGAACAAATTTAAATACTGGAGCTGACTGCTCCGGCTTCACAAAAGCCGTCTACCGTTCTTTTGGATATAATATCCCGAGAACTTCCTCCTCTCAGAGAAGAGCAGGAAAAAAGGTTTCTTATAAGAAGAAACAGCCGGGAGATCTGATCTGCTACAGCGGACACGTAGCCATCTATATCGGAGGCGGAAAGATCGTACATGCAAGTTCCAGAAAAACAGGCATCAAGATCTCACCAAAAGCGAATTACAGGAAAGTCGTATCTGTACGGCGGATTGTAAGATAAATACCGGAAGATAAATATCATACCGGCTAAAGAGAAAAAGCCCATGGAATCATTACCCCCTATCCTAAACTCATGATTCCAGGGCTTTTTTTCCATGTTCAGAAAAGGCTAGGCGTAGTAAAATAGAGAAAGTACTCGGTAATTTTAAAAATTATACTAATTGTACCGATATAAGTGCAAAAACTGATTTTATGAGATATATACAAAACCGGTGAAGGATATTATGATTAATACATAAGCAAGATGCTTGCTTAACTTCATCGGTTTTATTCATTGAAGGAGGCCTACGAGATGAATAATTTACAGGAAAAAGTAATACGTAGAATGATTGATACGTATGGTTTTTTCACCACTGATGAACTTTCTGAAATGACAGGAGTTTCTGTCAGCAGCATCAAACACTCTTTAAGCGATATCAGCCGTGAGATAGAGAAGTATGAAGCAAAACTATTGACGGCACCGCGAAAAGGACTGTGTTTGGTCGCAACGGAAGAACAGAGGGAAATGATCCTGGATGACCTCAATGAATATGCCAACAAAGACCCGGAATCATTCTACTACCGAAAGAACTATATATTAGATACGTTATTTTACTATCCGGCCAAATATACGATTCAGCTTTTCTCCGAAGAGCTGTGTGTGAGCAGGAATATCATTCAGAAAGATCTGAAGCATATTGAAGACTATTTAAGTGAGTTTAACCTGACCCTCACAAAAGTAAGAAATCAGGGGATTCAGATCAAGGGAGATGAATTTGATCTAAGACAGGCAATCGTGGATTCTGAAAACAAAAAGTATTGGAAACACGCCTATATTGATAAGCTGCCTGAAAACTTAGACTACCGAATCAGCAAACGGGCCTACACCTTTTTTACCGACCATTATCCTAAAGAAAACATTATGAAGGTGCAGGACAGCCTCCGGAAGGCAGAAGAGTTTTTAAATCAGATCTTTGTGGATATCTCTTTTTGCCGGCTGACGGAATACTTACTACTGACAATCAACCGTATCGGGGAAGGGAAAATCCTCCAAAACGCGGGAAGCCGAAAGATGACCAAGTTAGATACTTCTTTCCTCGATGCGGCTCGGTTGATATTAGATGAGATTATTTCTCAAAACGGAGATATGTCATTAGAATACCAGTTTCTGGCCGCCAAGCTGATGGTTGCAAAGACCTGCGGACACGGAAACCGCCCTAAGGATGAAAGATATGAGAATATCGCACTGGACTATCTATCCATTGTCCTGGCCGTGATGAAGAAAGAAAACGTATTAAAAAATGAGGTTCTTATCAATGACGTCAGTTCATTTTTAGAAAAGATCACGATCAAACGTGATTACAAATTAGTGGAATGGGACGACCTGCACAGAGATGTGCAGCATCAGCTGCAGGATGTATATGCGGCATGTATGACTTATATTTTTGACATTGAAGGTAAGCTATCTGTGATATTGACCCAGGATGAGATTGCATGGATCGCATTGTTGATTCACAATGCGATGATGGACATAAGGGAGGGACGCCAGGCAGTTTTAATGACTGCAACTGATCCTCATACCGCAAGGTACCAGAAGATTAAGATTGAGAATGCAGTTGAAGGACTTGAGATTATAGACAGCATTCATATACGGGACTTTCATCCGGAAACAATGAAAGGACAATTATTGATTTCTACGGTTCCTCTAAAGGAGCCGAGGGAAAATACAATTGAAGTGACAAAACATATCGATCAGGCGGACATCAACAAAATCGCCGTAAGTCTGGATGAACTCGATCATGACAAAAAAATGACGGATGCGCTGGAGACGACAAAGAAGACTTTCAGAGAATCTTTGATCTTAACCGACGTCAATGTCATGGAAAAACAGGATGTGATACAGCTCGCAAGTGACCTTTTGTATGAACAGGGATTCATAGAGAAAGGATTCAGCCAGGAAGTGTGGAAACGGGAATTAAAAAGGCCGTCCACCGTCGGAAGAAACATCGTTATGCCACATATTTACAAAGATTATGTGAAGCAGAGCGGAGTTGCGGTTGTAAGGCTAAAATATCCGATCTCATGGACGCCCAACGAAAAGGTACGGCTGATGTTCCTGATTGCGATTGATTTTGAAACCTCGGAGGAGATTCTTAGGTTTTTCCAGTATTTCTATGGGATGATCGGCAATAAAGAACTGATCGGACATCTTCTGGATGCGGAAGGGCCCAAAGAGTTTTATGAGATTCTAATGAGTGAAGCAGGGTAACAATGGCCGAAAGGCTGCTAATTTAAAGGAGGAAGCACTATGTTAGTAAACATGAAAGAAATTTTAGAGATCGCAGAGAAGGAGCAGTATGCAATTCCATGTATCAACACTCCGAACGTGGAAACCATCCGTGCAGTCATCGGTGCGGCAGAAGAATTAAACACACCGATCATCATTGACCATGCACAGGTACATGATCCGCTCATCCCGATCGAGAGAATCGGGCCGGAAATGTTAAAATATGCGAAGGCAGCATCTGTACCGGTTTGTGTACACTTAGACCACGGCAGTGACTATGATTTCGTACTTAGAGCTTTAAAGGTCGGATTCCCGTCTATCATGTATGACTGCAGCGCACTTCCTTACGAAGAAAACTTAAAGAGAGTAAAAGAATTCGTAAAGATCGCTCATCCTGCAGGAATCACAGTAGAGGCTGAACTGGGAGTTATGGCATCTACTGCAGAGGATACTCATGGAGAAGAGGACGCAGAGAGCCGTGTTCTGACAAACGAAGATATAAAAGAATTCTTCACAGAGCCGGAAGAAGCAAAAGCATTCGCTGAAGAGACAGGATGTGATGCACTGGCTGTATGCTTTGGAACTATGCACGGAATTTACGCAGAGCCGCCGGTATTGGACATTGACAGAGTGAAAGCACTCCGCGCAGCGATTCCGGATACATGCCGTGTCGTTATGCATGGAGCTTCAGGAGTAGAATTCTCTCAGGTACAGGAAGCGATCACAGCAGGATGCTCTAAAGTAAATTACTACTCTTACATGGCAAAGGCAGCCACAAAATTTGTAGCAGACCGTGTTGCTGAGACAGATGGAAAGATTGCATACCATGAATTACAGGAAGAAGCCTATGAATTCATGAAAGGATATGCAAAAGACGTAATCAAGGCGTTTAAAAACGGGAAATAAGATTCGTAAAGGGAGGGAAAACATTTCATGAACAGTGTGGACTTATCCGAAGTGCTGCTCGATGAAATGGTGATCCTTGACCGGGAACCGTTTAAGGACAAAGATGACATGTTTAATGTGATGACCAGGCAGTTTGAAACGGCAGGACTCGTTTCAGACGCCGGGGCATTCAAAAAGGCTTTGGAATTTCGGGAGACTTTGGGGCCGACTTACATGGGCAATATGATTGCCATCCCTCACGGGAAATGTAAAGAGGTCCTGACACCCGGAATCGGATTCTGCAGATGCAGGGAGCCGTTCATTTATGAGTCTGGCGGGGAGTCAGGCGAAGTAAAGTACATCTTTGTTCTGGCGATTTCTGAAAATCAAGAGAATGATTACCATTTGAGAGTGCTGGCAACTTTGGCAGGATTTTTGGCTCACGACGAGTTTTTGGCATTATTAGAAAAGGCTGAAAGTTATGATGAGTTGATCAAAGGGATCAAAGAACTTTAGAAAAGGAGGGACGTATCATGAAAGTTGTTGCAGTAACATCATGTGCGACAGGAATTGCGCACACCTACATGGCAGCAGAAGCGATACAGAAGATCTGCAAGCAAAAAGGTTACAAGTGCAAGGTTGAAAAACAGGGAGCACTTGGAATCGAAGACAAGCTGAGGGACAGGGATATCAAAGAAGCAGACCTGATTGTATTTGCAAACGATGTCGGAATTACAAAAGCAGAACGTTTTACACCTTACAAAGACAAGATTTTTCAGACTAAACCACATGCAGTGATCAAAGACCCAAGTATTATTTTTAGTGAAGTAGAAGAGTAGTAAAAGAGAGAATAAAAATATGAAGGGATGGATGAAAAATGAGAGACGTAGTAGATGATATTAAGGAAGCGTTTTTAACCGGTGTTTCATATATGCTGCCGTTTGTAGTAGCAGGAGGTATTTTAGTAGCTTTAGGGTTCTTGCTGGGAGGATATGATATTCCGAATACAGTGGAGCCGGGAAGAAATTTTGCCTCAACTATCTTCTGGATCGGTAAAATTGGTCTGGGAACTTTCATGGTACCAATTTTAGGTGCATATGTAGCTTTCTCAATCGCCGACAAACCGGGAATCTGCGTTGGAATGTTCGGAGGATGGCTGGCAACTGACCCTTGGGGAATGGGATATTCTTCAGGATTTATCGGAGCACTGATCGCAGGTATTATCGCAGGATATCTTGTAAACTGGTTAAAGAAGATCCCGCTTCCTAACGCTGTGAGATCACTGCTTCCAACCTTGTTCATTCCGGTAATCGGATGTGCGGGTATTTGTTTGCTGATGCACTATGTGATCGGAGGACCTTTAGGGGCATTAACAACAGCATTGACAACAATGTTAAACAACCTGGGAACTGGAAACCTGGTACTCTTAGGTATTGTGCAGGGATGTATGCTGGCATTTGACATGGGTGGTCCGTGTAACAAAGTTGCCTACGCATTTGCCCTGGCATGTATGGAAACAGGAAACTACGCACCGATGGCTGCTAACTTTGTAGCTTGCTGTGCACCGCCTCTTGCAATGGCATTTGCAATGTTAGTTGCACCAAAGAAATTTACAAAAGAAGACAGAACAGGAATCGCCGGATGTTTTGCAGGGGCGTTATGTATGATCACGGAGTTTGCAATCCCGTATGCTGCAAAGAACTTAAAATACATCCCATGCTTTATGGTTGGTTCAGCTGTAGGATCTGTAATGTCTTACTTATGGGGTATTACAATCCGTGCACCTCACGGTGGAGTATTCGTAGTATTTGCAATGAATAAAGTGATTCCATTCTTTATCTGTTTGATCGTTGCAGGAGCTGTCTCAGCTGCATTGATCGTACTTGTATCTAAAACAAAAACAGAGCAGGAATTGGCAGAAGATTAAATAATAATTTCAACAAGACAGGAGAAATAAAATGGCAAAGTTATTTGATATCATGGGACATTTCCCATTTGATCCGGACAAAAAGAAACCGATGCTGATCCGCAAACAGGATTATTCTACAGCGTTATATCCGCCGGACAATGCATTTACATCCGACAATACATTCACAATGATCACAACAGATACCTTTATGCTCGGTATTTATGAGTTGGGACCGGGAGGAGTATTTGCACCGCTTGACATCCATCCTGGAGATGAGTCTTACTACATCTTAAACGGACCGGTTGTACAGAGGAGCGGAAACGGACAGTTTGCTTACTTAGAGACAGGAGAGGGACTGTTTATGCCGGAAGGTGCTTGGCACTGCTGCCATAACTTCTCAGACCAGAAGGCAAGAATCCTTTACTTCATCACTCCAAAAGCATGGAGCGAGTCCATTCCTCCGGCTGTTATCCCGACAGAGGAAGAGACAAAGTTCTACAAAGGACCGAACAATGACAACCTTCCGGATATGAGAGACAAGATCCAGGATATCTCCCGTCAGGGATGCACCGATGATATCGGATGCTGGCCGGTAGACCCGACAGAAGCAAGAAAGACCGGAGCTGTTTACGCAGTGCGTGATTTTGAAAAATTAAACAATGTACACGGAACAACTCATCCAATGCTTATGAGATTTATCACAAGCAACGATTACGGACACTTCGGTGAAATGATCCTTCCGGCAGGTGGATACGGACCGAGATGTTCAGATCCTGACACACATGCAGGAGACGGAGCACTCTACTGTGTTGACGGACCGGTGACCGTAAACTTGGTTGACGCACAGGAAAGCTTTGTTATGGAACCCGAAGATACTTTCTTCCTTCCGGCAGGAACGAAATATCAGTTAGTGAACTTTGAAGCTAAACCGGTGAAGGTTGTATTTGCAGTAACTGAATTATAATCCCATCCATGAAATCACGATAAGATATACATAAATCAACGCAGGAATAGAACCGCCGCAGTGATTGGTGTATAATTAAGAAGAACACATGGTGATTTGCCTTGAAAAGATTCTTTGCGGCATGCCGTGAAGAATCTTTTTGGCAGGAAAGGGGATAAACGATGGGACAATACAAAGGCATAATTTTTGACTTGGACGGGACACTTCTTGATACGATCGGAGATCTTACGGACTCCGTCAATGAGGTGATGGAGAAGTTTGGATTTCCTCTCCACGGTCCGGAAGACTACAAGAAAAAAGTAGGAAACGGATTTAAAAAGCTTGTGGAGAGAAGCCTTCCTGAGGATGCCAGGGATGAGAAGACCATCGATGATGCGGTGGCTGTCTTTGTAGAAGCTTATGACCGGAGGTATCTGGATAAGACTGCTCCCTATGAAGGGATTTTGGAACTGTTGGCGAAGCTTTGTGAGAAGGGGATCGCCCTGGGAGTCAATTCCAACAAGAGATCGGACTATACCAATGCACTGATTGAAAAATTTTTTGCACACATCCCATTTGTGGATGTGTTCGGAGAGAGAGAGGGAATACCGAAGAAGCCGGATCCGGCAGGGGCGCTCGAGCTTTTAAAACTCATGGGGCTTAAAAAGGATGAAGTGCTTTATATCGGGGATTCTGATACAGATATGCTGACAGGAAAGAACGCAGGCCTGGATACGGTCGGCGTTTCCTGGGGGTTCAGGGGAAGAGAAGAACTGGAAGCATATGGGGGAACTTTTGTGGTAGACAGGCCGGAGGAGATATTAGGTCTGTTGGAAAGGAGCGAGCAATGAAAATTTCTTTAGGATGTGACGAGGCAGCCTTTGACTTGAAAGAGGCGATTAAAAAGCATCTGGAGGATGTGGGACATGAAGTGGTAGACAACGGTGTGGGACCGGGAGAAGTGGAACTTTACCCGGATGTGGCAGTGCGTACCTGTGAAAAAGTAACAAGCAACGAATGCGACAGAGGCATTCTTGTATGCGGAACAGGAATTGGAATGGCGATGACAGCCAACAAGGTGCCGGGAATCCGTGCGGCAGTCTGCCATGATCCGTTCTCAACAGAGCGCTCTATCCTGAGCAACGACGGAAATGTTATGTGTATGGGAGCCAGAGTCATTGCACCTCAGCTGGCATTATATTTACTGGACATCTGGATGGGACTGACCTTCAAAGACGGACCGTCCACAGAAAAGGTAGAACGGATCACATATTACGAAAAGCAGTTCAGCAAATAGGACCAAACACTTTTAAGGAGGGTTTTCTATGGATTTTAAATTTGGAGTGGATACATTTATCTGGGCAGAGGCTTATGGGGAGGAACATCTCTGGATCATCCCAAAGGCAAAAGAACTGGGATTTGAAGTCATTGACTTTGCGATTTCCAATCCATTTACATTTCCAGTAAAACAGGTAAAGGCTGAACTGGAACGGGTGGGTATTGACTGTGTCTGCA
>NZ_NQOG01000034.1 GCF_002270485.1 Anaerostipes hominis (ex Lee et al. 2021)
ACGGCTTTGACAACATCGACGGCGCCAACTATGACCTTGCTCTATGGGTTGCTTACTACAATTTCCTTCGTCCTCACAAACACACAGGATATAAAGTCCTAAATGAGGTGGAACTGCTAAAAGGAGCCGAAAACATGCCCGGCAAGTGGCAGCTTCTTATATTCCTTGGTCAACAGACGATCCTGAATCTTCAAAACCGGACCACAGCCTAAAAGGAGCGGAACCGTTGTCACGCAAACCGTGGAATACCACAGTGCACCGCACAAGGATATGCCGCGAAAGTTGCTTGACATAAGGGTTCTCGGATTATCCTGTTTAGCAGAAAAGGGGCAACTGCGCCCTTTTCCTGCCTTCCGGCGAGGATGGGTTCGGGCAAAGCCTGATATTAGGTCAAGGGACAAGTCCCTTGCGGGTACTTAGGGCAGCGCCCTAAGCCCTCGGAGAGCTTAACGTTATCAATATCTACAGGTTTCAAGGTTCATCTGAGCCTATTTTTTATGCTCAGCTTTTTCATACATCACTTGACACTATCTTTCAATGACCTCTGCTATATCCGTACACATCTGTTCCACAATCATTTCCTGCTTTTCGGTAAGGCTTGTTACTTCATCAATCATTTTCATGTAGTTTGAGCCTGTCAGCCTGTCGATTTCCTCTATCATCACAATGGACGGCATGACCTGTTTTTCCAGCCATAGCAGAGTACGTTCCATATTGACGGGTACAGGGTTCATTTCAAAAGGTAAACTGTCATGGGAAATGAATATCTCCCACAACGGATAGTCGGGAAAGTCCACAAAATCAGTAATGAGGTAAAACACCAGCCCATGAGGGTTATAGGTCAATAACAGTTCCTCAACTGCCTGTACCGCCTTTGTATCACGCAGACGGATTTCAAAACGGTTGATAATATCCGTATGTTTCCTTTTCGTTGCCTGTTCCTTTTGTTTTTCATACAGGCAGAAATATTTCATTCCTGTTTTTGAACCGATATAGAGTGTATCTGCTAAATTGCGGTTTTTTCCGCCCAGCCTGCCACTATGGACACTTTCAAAACTTTTTGAGCGACATTCCGTATTTCCCCTGTGGTATTTTTCAGACAGGACAGGAATATCCAGCAGACCGCACATATCATTGACCGCTAAATCAATACGCTTGATGATACCGCCCAAATCAAGACAGCGGTTTAAGAATGAATACCAGTCCCTATGCTGTGCCTGTAAGACGTACTCCATATTGCGTGAGCCAGTTCCTTTCAATTCCACAAATACGCCCATGTGTTTATCATCAGATACCATGACCTTGATTTCTCCATAGGCATAATGTTCCTTATATCCATAATACCCGTAGTCAAAATGGATAAAGTATCTTGCTTTCATTCCCAGCAATTTTCTGATGATAGCCAGTCCGTCCGTGGTCGGGAAACGGACAGCGAGATAGTCAATCCATAAAGTAAATGGCTTTTCGCAGATACAGTAATTCAAAGAACGCAGTATAATATTCTGTGTTTCCTTGCTGGCGTTGGCTTTTCCGTTCTCAAAGCGATTGATACTATATCTTGATACAGGGGTAAGACCTGCCAGCTCTCCTTGTGAAAGACCGCTAGCAAGACGCTTGTTTTTCATTTCAAGTGCAAATTCTAAGTTGTTCATTGTTTTCCTCCAATCCCACAATAGCCTTGAAATACCTGTAAACCAACTTTCAAAAGGTGTGATATGCACTATCTTCTTAAAACTCCTCATTACTCCTTACAGCTTTGGGGTTGTATGGTTTTTGACTTGTCTTTTGTGTAATAGTGCCCCCCTGTTAGAGAACGGGGGCACAGACAAGGCTCGCAGGCTCGCCAGCCGACAAAGCATTTCCGCCCTTTGACGGCAAGCCGTCATGGCGTTGTTGCTGACGCACGCCAACAGTCCTACAATGCTTTGTCAGCCAATTCTATTTTTACCTTTTCTAACAAGCTCCATTTCAACCGATATTCATATCTACGGGTTTAATCAGATAGGTTCTACTTTTTGAATATTCTTATATTTCATTCTATTGTGCTTATTCAATTACAAGAACATAGTAATTCTTATATGCTTATTTGTCAATATATTTTTTTGCCTTTACAAACTATATTAAGCGTGATAGACTTATAACAGTGAAGATATAACGAGATATGGAGGGTTATGCGATGAAAATAAGCCATTTAGGAAATAATATACAGACCATAAGAAAATTCAGAGTAATGAAACAACAGGAGCTTGCGGACAAAATCGGTATCAATATGCAGAGCCTTTCCAAGATTGAAAGAGGGTTGAATTATCCTGCTTATGATACGCTGGAAAAGATAATGGAAGTGCTGGACGTAACACCGAACGAATTGCTATCGGGGGAATGGAAATATGTCAATCAAGCAGAAAAGGAAGTCTGCCAGTTTCTAAGAACGGAAGAACGTTTAAATGCAGAACTGAAACATGGACATTATGATAACTTTTTTGACAGCGAAGAAGAATGGCTGGAATATGAATTAGAACAGCTACGTAAATATATTACAGATTACATCAACGGAAAGAATATCAAGGCAGGCGACCTTTATCCAATCAAAGAAGTTATCCAGCATTTGAAATTCCAAAAACTGTTAGACCGCTATGATGATTTATACAGCATGGATATGTTCGGGGAAAGCACAGAGGGACATAAATATAAAACACCTTATCAAGTCGTAAAAATGATAAACCCGAAATCAAAAGAAGATATGGAACTGTTACGGGAAGTATTAAGGAATAACCATTTTGAAGATGAGGACGAGTAGCCTTTTTCCTCTTGTGAAAAGATACAGCAAACAAAAAGCCCGATCAAGAGTGCAAAGCACCACCAATGGTGGCAAGCTCTTGACAGGGCTTTTTCTTTTCTGTGGTGGTTAATCAAGAGGAAGAAAGGGATAAAATCTGATTTATAATAAATCAGACAACGCAGCTAGCTCGTTTGAGCTTGTGCTACATAAGGATAGTAACTGGAAGATTGTAGGTTAAACTCTTAAAGCGTGTAGTTCTAATTAAGAATTTACACGCTTTAAATAATAAAAATCTTTCACATAATGTAAGAAATATGTTATAATCGACGATAGAATATTTCAATAAAGGTGGTGTGCAAGTGGCTAAAAAAGATAAATACAAATTTGATAGTAAGATTCATATTTTCCGTGCTACAAAGAGAATGAGCCAACAAGAACTTGCTGACCTTGTAGGAGTATCACGTCAAACAATTATACAGTTAGAACGTAACAGATATAACCCGTCTATGTTGCTGGCATATAGCATTGCTAAAGTTTTTAATGTTGCGATAGAAGACTTGTTTGACTTTGAGGAGGGAAATTAGTATGTATGATATTTTTTATAACTTCATATCTAGTAAGACTATTTTAATTCTAGGAGCTTGGTTGGGACTTCCATTATTTATTATTTTAATTATCATGTTTTCAAAAAAGAAAAACCGAGACGAGAGAGGCTGGAAAATTTTTGGGAAAGCTAGCATTATTACGTTTATTTGGCTTATGATTATAACTAATGTTATTGCAAAAATTGTCGGAAACACGTATCCTACTTATGCATTGCACTATATTGAATATGCTAATACAATACAATGGATTTTTAATTCTTCTATAATTGTAGAGCTTATTTCAGTTATCACTTTAAGAAAAATAGAGTAAATTATTTCAAATTATTCATCAGAAATGATGGATATTTTTTCTTTCTTATAGTAAGAAATACTTTACATTTAGAGATAAATAGATTATTATTATAATAGTTTTAAATTATTTGAAAGGAGTTAATCATTATGGTAACATTTGCAATCGAGGGAATTATTATTGTATCGGCTCTTATTTCCGCAGGGAGTATGATAAGACGAAAACCAGCTAAATCAAAAAAGGTTTTAGCAACAACAATCGTATTGATTATTGCAGTATTTATTGGTTTTAGTATGGCACAGTTATGTAGTATTTTAAATATAGTAGATTTCGCCATAACTTATACACCATTGGAAATTTTATCAATATTATGTTTTGTTTATTGGATTTCCTTTTTTACTTCCAACAGTTCCATGTTTGATAAAATTATTGGAGAATAATCATCATAGATGTTTCCAAAACCTAAAACGGTCAGGCATAGGTCTGGCTGTTTTTTAATATCTTGTAATAAACAAATGATTGGTGTGATAATGTGAAAATTTAAACGATGTTTTAACAATCGCTCCTACACTAGAAGAATATATTTACAAGATTACAAAAAAGACAAAGATTTAATACAAATCAAGTGCTGTAAGGGGGCTTGCTGTATGAAACGCTTTAAGCACAATTCAATCCAGATTTAAAAGCATACTATCTGTAATTAAATACGCTATAACAGTAGCTCGTACAAAATTCATATTTTGTGCGGGCTTTTTTACTCTCTTTTCTGTGTTTTCCAAAGGTATAGACGGCATTTCCGTTTATATATTTCAGATTATGCGGAAAAAGGGGGGTGAAACTATGGACACATCTTCTTTTGAGCATATCGTTAGAATACAGTTTAATGCTTTGATGATGACTGTTATTAAATGCACAGTAAAAAGTAGGAATAGGAAGTTTGCAAGACGTTCTCAGCGTGAAGTTTTATTCTGTGAATTATCAGATATAAAACATCTTGAGTGTGGAACAACGGATAACTATTCATGTGATTATACTTCTTTTAAAGTCTTGAATTATACAATCCGAATATCAGATGAGAAACTAGCTGTTGCTTTACATCAGTTATCAAAGAAACAGCGTGATGTAATTTTATTACGCTATTTTCAAGGCATGAGCGACCGAGAAATTGCAGGGCTATATCATGCATCACATTCTGCTGTTTATTACAGAAGAAATAACGGATTGAAGAAACTTAAAACACTATTGAAAGAAAGGCATTAAAACAATGAGAAAAAAATATGGCTATCCCACACTAGAAGTAATATGCAAAGCGTCCTCTGGAAATGAAATCGCTATAAAGGAAATTCTGAAATTCTATGACGCATATATCTGTAAATTGTGCTTGCGTCCATTTTACCACGCTGAAAGTGGTAAAATCATTATGCAGGTTGACGAAGAATTAAAAGGTCAAATTCATACAGAAATGATGAAAGCAATCTTGAAATTTGAAATCAGAGTGAAGTAATCTTACATGAATGAAAAATGGGAGATACACAGATATTTTGTGCTATCTCCTGTATAATTTTAGTGTCATATCAAGACTCGTTCAATCGTGGTAAATTCGTGGTAAAATAGGTGTTTTGCTATACTTCAAAATGCTTGAAAGTATAGTATTTATGCGGATAATCAAAAATTAGATATAAAATTTAGATTAAATAGAAAATATATTTACAACTACATATATAGATGATAATATTCAGATATATTAGGAGGAGGATAAATATGGATAGAAAAAGCTTAGGGAATCATATATGTTGGAGTTTCGTATTTATTATATTTTGTTATGCATTTGGTAGATTATATTCATTTATTGCAGATGGATTCTTAATAGAAAGGAAACTACAATATATTACAATTGCAATGATTTCTAAACCGGTTATGTATCTTATATTAGGGTTAATGTTTGGGATTTTGTTATATTTGGAGATATTAAAACCCGTTTCAAAAAAGCAAATGGTGATTGAAATGTTTATTGTAGAAATTCCAATTTTAACAACTGTATTAAACGAATTTGTAAGAGATATGTTGGTGAATTATGGATTTCAGGTTGGGCGTGTTTTAGATAAACCGTTTCGTTCTGCAAGGTTAATTGCTGTAACATATGTTTTTTTATTATTCATTGTAAGAAGAAAACTGTTGTCCCGAAAGGAGGAATTATGAGATTGAGGAAAAAGTGTTGGTGTGTAGTGATGTTAAGTGTTGGAATGTTATTCCCAACAATTGTATATGGCAATGATAATTGCTTAATTAAAGATAATATTGAGACGTCATAAATAGCCTCAGTTGAAAGAATTGAGAATGATAGGTTTTCAAGTGAAGTAAATTCAATACAAAAAGTGATTTCTGATAAACTGAAAGATCTTAGTCAATTTGCAGACATTCAAATTACGGAGTATGAAGACAATAGAGTTGAGTATTCTTTTATTCCCAAAAGACCTGAAAGAATAGAGACTTACAATAATGGGGAGCAGTTAAGCGAGTATGAAATGGTGAAGTTGACAGCAGTACCCAGCAATCAAAATGCAGAGATTGATTTAAATAGTGCCAAAAAAGCTTCTTATAGTTTTCAGGAAGGCGATGATGTACAAGAAACTATTACAAAGAAGCATTCGGATGTCAGATTAAGAGGAACATATAATTATACAGAAGGTATAGCTAAAGAACCAGGAGCTAGAGTTAAAGTTGCGTAGTACTCATATCTCCTTGTTTATACTAAATAAATATCCCGAATTTTCAAAATGTTTCATAAAGCAGATATTAAATAAATAAA
This sequence comes from Anaerostipes hominis (ex Lee et al. 2021), assembly GCF_002270485.1. Classification (GTDB taxonomy): domain Bacteria; phylum Bacillota; class Clostridia; order Lachnospirales; family Lachnospiraceae; genus Anaerostipes; species Anaerostipes hominis. Next base: position 6,483 of record NZ_NQOG01000034.1, read on the forward strand.
ATTCCAATTTCCTATTGACTTTATATGAAATGCTTTTTATAATACAACAAAACAATTCATAGCAATCATATAGGAAAAGGAGACAAAACCATGTATCAGAAGAAATCCAGAGAGGAAAGAAATTTAAAATTTGAAACACTGCAGCTGCATGTTGGGCAGGAGAAGGCTGATCCGGCCACTGATGCCAGGGCGGTTCCCATTTACCAGACGTCCTCTTATGTGTTCCACAACAGCGAACATGCGGCGGCCCGGTTTAACCTGAGTGATGCGGGAAACATTTACGGCAGACTGACCAATCCAACCCAGGATGTATTTGAACAGCGTGTAGCAGCCCTGGAAGGAGGAACGGCGGCACTTGCTACCGCATCCGGCGCAGCAGCTATTACATATACTATCCAGAACCTTGCACAAAATGGAGATCATATTGTTGCGGCAAAAAATATTTATGGCGGAAGCTATAATCTTTTGGCCCACACGCTGCCGGAATTCGGAGTGGAAACAACCTTTGTGGACATTTTTAAGGACGGAGCCGTGGAAGCCGCCGTCAAAGAAAATACAAAGGCAGTCTTTATTGAAACATTGGGCAATCCCCATTCAGATGTGGCGGATATTGAGAAGATGGCAGAGATTGCACACAGACATCGGATCCCACTTGTGATTGACAATACATTCGGGACTCCTTATCTGATCCGGCCTATCGAGTACGGAGCTGACATCGTTATACATTCGGCAACCAAGTTCATCGGAGGACATGGGACTGCCATCGGAGGAGTCATTGTAGACAGCGGTAATTTTGACTGGGAGGCATCCGGGAAATTCCCTTCCCTAACAGAACCAAATTCAAGCTATCACGGCATCAGCTTTACGAAAGCAGCGGGCAGAGCCGCATTTGTCACAAAGATCCGTGCTATTCTGCTTAGAGATATGGGGGCAGCACTGTCTCCGTTTCATGCATTTTTGTTTCTCCAGGGATTGGAGACCTTGTCTTTGAGGGTGGAGCGGCATGTGGAAAACGCGCTGAAAACAGTGGAATTTTTGAGCAGGCATCCCCAGGTAGAAGCAGTGCATCACCCATCTGTCACACAGGACAGAGAACAAAAGAGATTATATGAAAAATATTTTCCAAACGGAGGAGGTTCAATCTTTACATTTGAGATCAAGGGGGATGACAGGACGGCGAAAGAGTTTATCGACAATCTGGAGATCTTTTCCCTGCTGGCCAATGTGGCCGATGTGAAATCCCTGGTGATCCATCCGGCGTCCACAACCCACTCACAGCTGAATGAGGAAGAATTGAAAGAACAGGGATTAAAGCCCAATACTATCCGCCTTTCCATCGGAACGGAGAATATAGACGATATCCTTGAAGATTTGAGTGAAGCTTTTAAGGCAGTTCAAAAATAGAAAAATCTGCAGAAAACGATGTCTGCTCAGGCTTTATAAAGCCCTGCAGGCATCGCTTTTTCTGTATAGACAGAGAAAATCGAACATGATAAAATTGCTTTAATGTATTACAGGAATAAAGGAGAAGCAGATGAAGATATCAGAATTACTAAAAGAAAAGGCTACCATTTCATTTGAAGTATTCCCGCCCAAGAGCAAAGAAGGGGATATTTCTTCCATCTATTATACCATTGAGGAACTGGCAAAACTTGACCCGGATTTTATCAGTGTTACATACGGAGCCGGTGGGTCTTCCAAGGGAAAGACCGTGGAGATCGCATCGGTCATTAAAAATAAGTATCAGATCGAGTCCGTAGCCCACCTAAGCTGCATCACATCCACAAAAGAAGATATTCTCACGGAATGCAGGGCATTAAAGGAGCACAATGTCGATAATATCCTGTCACTGAGGGGAGACTATCCTGTGGGAGAAGAAGAAAAATACCGGGGAATGGATCTGGAGTTTCACTATGCCAGCGAACTGAACGGATTTATCAGGGAGAATTTCGGGGAATCTTTCTGCCTTTCCGGGGCATGTTATCCGGAGGTCCATCAGGAAGCGGACTGTTTCCGGGATGATCTGGAGGCACTGAAAAAAAAGGTGGATGCAGGAGCAGAATACCTGATTACCCAGATTTTCTTTGACAACAGCTATTATTACCGGCTGGTGAAAGAAGCGAGAAAAATAGGAATCACTGTTCCGATCCTTGCAGGGATCATGCCGGTGACGAATGCAAAATCTCTTTTGCGCACGGCCAAACTGTGCGGCTGCTCCATTCCGTTCCAGCTTTCCACAATGATTGAGACTTATTACAATTATCCTGAAGCGATGAAGGAGATCGGGATCAACTATGCAGCCCACCAGATCATCGATCTGATCACGAACGGGGTGGACGGGATTCACATTTACACGATGAATAAGCCCGAAATCGCGCAGAGGATCTTCGGAAATATTCCGACGGTGTTAAAAGAGCTGAATCATGATTAAAGAAAATGCACTGAAATACTTAGGGCATACGGGGCAGCAGATCACGGATGAGATGGAAAGCCTGCTGGATGAATGTATCCGGGAGGTGAAACAGGTTTCCCAGCCCAAGGCTGTTTCCCGCAGGTTTGAACTGTTCGGAGCTCTGCCGCAGATAAAAGAATTGGGACTGTCTCTTCCCGGGGATCAGATCCGGGAGGCTTTTTTGCAGTGCAGCCACTGCCTTTTTATCGGAGCAACTCTTGGAGTCACCCTGGAGCGGAAGGTAAAATACTACGAAAAGAGCAACATGACAAAAGCGGCTGTTATGGATGCGGTGGGAAGCGCTTATCTGGAAGCTTACTGCGACGAGTATGAAGAAGGGCTGGGGTATCCAAACAGATCATACCGCCTCTGTCCGGGCTATGGTGATATTCCGCTGTCCCTCAACCGGGAGATCGCAAGAGTGCTCGATGTCGGGAAAACTCTTGGGGTCACGCTTACGCCCGATCATCTGATGATTCCCCAGAAATCCATGCTGGGTCTCATAGGTATCGGCACGCCTGAGAGGAAGAAACAGTGCGGACAGTGTGTGATGAGAGAAGACTGTGTATTTAGAAAGAGAGGCCAGAGATGTTACTAGACAGAATCGGAAAAGACTTACTCATATTTGACGGAGCCATGGGGACCCAGCTTCAGGAGGCAGGGCTCCGTGCCGGAGATATCCCAGAAGAATTAAATATTGACAGGCCGGAGCTGATCATTTCCATCCATGAAAAATATCTTGAGGCCGGAGCGGACTTTATCACGACCAATACGTTCGGATGCAATGAACTGAAAATGCAGGAGTCAAAGTACGGATACCGGGATATGCTGCGTGCCGCGGTTTCCAATGCAAATGAGGCAAGAAAAAATGCAGGACGTGAGCATGATGCCTATATCGTACTCGACATCGGTCCCATCGGACAGCTTCTGGAACCCATGGGTACCCTTACGTTTGATGAGGCCTATGACATTGTTCTTTCGCAGGTGGAAACGGTGAAGGACGATGTGGATGCAGTCCTTTTTGAGACGATGAGCGATCTGTATGAGGTGAAGGCAGGTATTCTGGCGGTGAAAGAGCATACGTCCCTGCCGGTCTTTGTGACTATGACCTTTGAGCAGAACAGGCGGACGCTGTCCGGAAATGATCCGGTCACCTTTGTAAATACGGTGCAGGGGCTGGGAGCGGATATGCTGGGTGTCAACTGTTCTTTAGGACCGGCAGAACTCGGGCCGATCATTGAAGAAATTTTAAGTGTATCTTCTGTGCCTGTGATGATCCAGCCCAACGCAGGTCTTCCGTGTCTGGAACATGGAGAGACTCATTATCATGTGACCGGCGATGAATATGCCCGGCTGATGCAGGGATATTTACAGGACGGAATTTCCGCTGCGGGAGGATGCTGTGGGACGACTCCCGAATTTATCAGGAAGTTAAAAGCCGCAGCTCCGAAAAAAGCGGCTCCGAGAAAGATTGAAAAGAAGACAAGAGTATCCAGTCAGACAAAAACCGTCACATTCGGAGACCGGGTCATTGTCTGCGGGGAACGGCTGAATCCGACGGGAAAGAAAAAATTGAAGCTGGCCCTGAAAGAAGAACGGTATGATGAACTCGTATCGGAGGCGATCAAACAGGATGAGGCGGGAGCCGATGTGCTGGATGTAAATGTGGGCCTGCCGGGCATCGACGAACCGGAGACGATGAAACATGTGGTAAAACTTCTCCAGGAAGTGATCACCCTTCCGCTTCAGATCGACAGTTCCAATGCCCGGGCCATTGAGCTGGCATGCCGGTATTACAACGGGAAACCGCTGATCAATTCTGTCAACGGAAAAGATGAAGTCATGGAAGCTGTTTTTCCTATTGTGAAAAAGTACGGGGGCGTTGTAATCGGTCTGACTTTAGATGAGGGGATTCCTCTGAAAGCAGAAGAGCGGTTTGAGATAGCACAAAAAATCATTGCGAAGGCGGCTGAATACGGCATCGGGAAAGAAGAGATCATCATCGACTGCCTGACCCTGACGGCTTCTGCACAGCAAAAGGAAGTAAAGGAAACGTTAAAAGCCATCGAGATGGTAAAGAAGCTGGGAGTCCATACTGTTTTGGGCGTCTCCAACGTCTCCTTCGGCCTTCCGAACCGTCCGCTCTTAAACCGGACATTTCTCGCACTTGCCATGCAGGCCGGACTGGATCTGCCGATCATCAATCCGCTGGACAGGGAGCTGATGGGCACCATCGATGCGTTCCATGTATTGTTTTATAAAGATATCGACAGTGAAAGCTACATCAGGAATCAGTCAAATACGGCAGAGACGAAGACAGCGGTTCAGACGGAATTCCCGCTCCATGACATTATCATCCACGGACTGAAGGAGGAAGTGGAGGCAAAGACGAGAAAAGAACTGGAAAAGAAAGAACCGCTGGAACTGATCAATGAAGTGATCATTCCTGCACTGAATGTAGTTGGAAAGGATTATGAGACCGGAAAGATCTTTCTTCCTCAACTGATCCAGTCGGCAGAGACGACAAAGAAAGCCTTTGAGGTTGTAAAGAAGTGCTTCAGCGCCGGCGCAAATGAAGAAAAAGGACCGGTCCTTATGGCTACCGTAGAAGGAGATATCCACGATATCGGGAAAAACATTGTCAAAGTCGTTCTGGAAAGCTACGGATACCGTGTTATCGATCTGGGCAAAGATGTGAAGATTGAAAAAGTGGCGGAGGCATGGAACAAGTATCAGCCGAAAGCCATCGGTCTGAGCGCACTGATGACAACTACGGTCGTATCTATGGAAAAAACCATTCAAAGACTCAGGGAGGAAGACTGTACCTGTCCGATCTGGGTGGGAGGAGCAGTGCTCACGGAAGATATTGCAAAAAATATCGGAGCCGACTACTATGCGGAGGATGCCATGGCATCTGTGGCCCTCCTGGAAAGGATTATTTAATGCCTGGAGGGGTAGCAACAGTGAAAAACACGAAAGAATATTTCAGATATGCAGTCAAAAAATCCATACCGGTATTCTTCGGATATATATTTTTGGGCATTGCTTTCGGCATCCTCATGGCAAAGACAGGATACGGGCCGTTCTGGACACTGGCTGCAAGCCTGTTTATTTATGCCGGATCTATGCAGTTTGTATTAGTGTCTTTTCTTGCAGCCGGAGCGCCCCTGGGCCTTGTGGCGCTGACAACGCTGTTTATCAATGGCAGACATATGTTTTATGGTCTCTCATTCGTGGAACGTTTCCGGAAAATGGGCAGATATTATCCTTATATGGTATTCTCTCTGACAGATGAGACGTATTCGGTCCTCTGCTCCATTCCGGACGAAAAAGCAGAGGCGGAACCCAGGATCATGTTCTGGATCTCAGCGCTGGATCAGACTTATTGGGCAGCTGGTTCCCTGATTGGGGTGCTGGCCGGAGGGCTGCTTCCGTTTGATTTTAAGGGCATCGAATTCTCTATGACAGCACTGTTTTTGGTGATTTTTCTGGACCAGTGGAAAAATTCCAAAAAGCACGGGGCAGCGGCAGCAGGGCTGGCCGTTTCAGTATTCTTTTTGATTCTGCTGGGACCGGACCGGTTTTTACTGCCATCGCTGCTTGTTCTTGCGACAGTCATGTGCCTTGGTTTTATAAGAGAGGAGCAAAAGGGGGAATTGAAGGAATGATGAAGACGATTTCTATTATGGCAATAGTAGCATTTGTGACACTTTTTACGAGAGTACTTCCGTTTGTATTATTTGGAGGAAAGAAGGGTATGCCTAAAATGATCGGATATCTGGGAAAGGTACTGCCTGCGGCCATCATTGCGGCTCTTGTGGTATATTGTTTCAAGGAACTGACGATCCAGCCTGCCCTTCAAAAGCTGTGGAGTCTGTCGGCAGGAGCGGCAGTCATTCTCCTGCATCTTTGGAAAAGGAACACCCTGGTCAGCATTGCCGGGGGAACAGTGCTGTATATGCTGCTCATACGGATATAAGAGATGGAACAGCTGGAACAAATGCAGTACGTTTTGCCTGTAAGCCCCGGCTTTTTTGGGGACCCTGTGACTTGCGCAACTTGGTCAAATAGGATATAATAAGTTTGATGTGAAAAAAATAACAATTCATTAAAGAATTATGGAGGATTTATCATGTTAGTATCAGCAAAAGAGATGTTAAATAAGGCAAAAGCCGGACACTACGCTGTAGGACAGTTTAACATCAACAATCTGGAGTGGACAAAGGCAATCTTATTGGCAGCAGAAGAGACAAGATCTCCGGTGATCTTAGGTGTTTCTGAAGGTGCAGGAAAATATATGACAGGATATAAGACAGTGGTTGGAATGGTAAATGGAATGTTGGAAGAATTAAATATTTCCGTTCCGGTTGCCCTTCACTTAGACCATGGTTCTTATGAAGGATGTAATGCTTGTATCGAAGCAGGATTTTCTTCTGTTATGTTCGACGGATCACACTACCCGATCGAAGAGAATATTGAAAAAACCAAGGAATTGGTTCAGGTAACAAGAGGAAAGGGGATGTCTATCGAAGCTGAAGTAGGCTCTATCGGCGGAGAAGAAGACGGAGTTATCGGAAAAGGTGAATGTGCTGATCCTGAAGAGTGCAAGGCGGTCGCTGACTTAGGTGTTACGATGCTAGCAGCGGGAATCGGAAACATCCACGGAAAATACCCTGAAAACTGGGAAGGCTTAAGCTTCGAGACATTGGATGCGATCCAGAAGCTGACAGGAGACATGCCTTTAGTACTGCACGGTGGTACAGGAATCCCTGATGACATGATCAAAAAAGCAATTACTCTCGGAGTTGCAAAGATCAACGTAAACACGGAGTGCCAGATTGCATTTGCCGAAGCTACACGCGGATACATTGAAGCAGGCAAGGACAGAGAAGGAAAAGGATTTGACCCACGTAAATTACTCGCTCCTGGTACAGAGGCGATCAAAGACATGGTGATCACAAAGATCAAGTTATTCGGATCTGAAGGAAAAGCAGACGAATAAAAATAATATATTAGGAAAGCGCGTCTCTAAATGAGATGCGCTTTTTGTGTATGAAAAATTCCAAATTAAAGTTACTGGCAGTATTTTCTTTGTCTCATGGATAAGGAAAAAACTGGTAAGAGCATTGGAGTTCATGGAAGACGGAACAAAGAATATTTTCCTGATCTTCAGTCTCAGCTGGTTTTTTACCATGGTATTGTTTAATGTACAATTTACTTATCCCCAAAACCGGATTCTGAAGGTCCTGTGTCTGCTTGTACTGGCGCTGAATGTCACTTTGAATTTTATTATTATTTACTATTTGGTAGTAAATTATAAAAATATAAATGATTTAGAATAATTTTATATGAGTTTTTGAATTATCCGCATAAACACTATATCTATAAGCAATTTCAAAACTAAAAAACATTCATTTTACCACGAAATTACCACGATTGAATGAGCCTTGATATGGCAATAAAACCGATAAGGAGGAATCGGCTAATGCCGATTTTTCCGATTTAAAAGAGAAATAGGGATACCCTGCGGAAATACGTGCCTTTCAGCATCGTCATATTCCGCAGGGTATCCCTATTTCTAAGATCAGTAATTATTTT
>NZ_NQOG01000035.1 GCF_002270485.1 Anaerostipes hominis (ex Lee et al. 2021)
AAGGGAAAATTTCCGAATCGCAATTAGCTTCTTAGCTTTTTAAAACAATAATCTTTTTTGCGCTGCCATTAGACAGCTTATTAAAGTGCGCCTTTTATTGGCTGTCCTCTACTTTCTTTCACAGTATAAGCTCTGTCTATTTATACAGCCTCGAAAATTCCATTACCTGTTTTCTCAATGCTTCCAGTGCCTCTTTTTCCTTGTCCGGTTGCTGATCATACCGGTTCAGCAGGAAAAAGATCGGGGCATAAAAGTTAACTGCCATGGCTTTTGGGTCTTTGCCATGGAAAACGCCCCTGGCAGTCATCTCCGCAAACAATTCTGTCTGATAGGACACAGCCGCATCCATAAAAAGTCCCCGGTACACTTCAAACACCTCTCTGTCCCGGTACTGCTCAATCACGAGCATCCTGCGGAACTTAGACGCAAATTCGTCTTTCAGATAAAACAGGAAGATCTTTTCGCTGAGCGCAAGAATCCCTTCCTCACTGATACTTCCATAAAGCTCTGCGGCTTTTTCCATATCGTGTTCATCGGGCAGGCCGTACTCCTTTGACATCCGTTCCATCCGAACCGACATCTCCTTAACGATCGTATCAAATATTTCCTTCTTGCTTTTGAAATGCTTGTATAAGGAACTGTCTTTTATGCCTACGGCATCCGCAATGTTTTTCACACTGGTCCCCTGATATCCATATTCAGAAAATAACGTGAGCGCTTCTTCCACAATTCGTTCTTTTGTATTCATTATCCTTCTCCCTGTAATAAATCTTTTACCAGCTGTTCCTGTTCAAACAGGGCACAGCCTCCAGTATGAAATTCCTCAAGGCTTCCGCTTTCCTGCAGTCTCAAAAACAGAGGAGACTGCAATGCCTCTTTAAGGCTTGTATGTACCAAACTTGTATCTGAATAGGGAGAAAACGGACAGGGCTCTGCGCCGCCGGATGCATTGATATGGAAAAATCCCCTGCCGGCCGCCAGACATCCTCCTGAAGCCTTTTCATCTCCCGGAAATGATATGAACACCATATCCTCCTGGTCCTCTCTGAGCTTTCGGAGCCTTTTTCCCAACGCTTCTCTCTCTTCTTCACCCGGAGCTAAATACTCTGTCTTCCCGTCAGCAGGTACATATTCCACATAGACGACTGCCTTACAGCCGTTTCTTCCAAGTTCACCGAGGAATTCTTCCGACGTGACCTCAAAAAGATTTTCCCTTGTCACCGTAACCGATGCGCCGAATAAAAGGTTCCGTTTTTTTAAACTTCCCATGACCTGTCTGAGCTTTTGATAGACTCCGCTGCCCCTTCTGGCATCCGTCTGTTCCTCGCCGCCTTCTACACTCAGCACCGGAAAAAGATTTCTGTTGTCCGAAAACAATTTAAGACAATCTTCCTGCATCATAGTCCCGTTCGTAAACACCGGAAAGATTACCTTTTTATGTCTGCCCGCAAATTCTACCACATCCCTGCGCATCAAAGGTTCCCCTCCGGCCAGCAATATAAAACTTATGCCAAGTTTTTCTGCCTGATCAAAAATATCATCCCACTGTGCACTTGAATCTGTCCCATGGCCGATTTCCTCCGTCTTTGCAATGGAAACTCCCGGACCGGACATCTTCTTCACAAGCTCTTCCATCCTCGGGAGACATCCCCAGGCCTCCATTGTTGTAAATGTTCCCTTATGACTTGAAAGTCTAAATGCGTCAGAACTTCATTGGCCAGATCTCCTCCCGAAATATCAAAAAGTGCCTTGATCTCGGGATTCCGGTAAAACTCCATAAGTTCCCCGGCACGCTGCCTCCCTGTTCTGTCAAATACTGAGGAACCGGCATAAAGATACCGGCTGAAAACGGGTATGAACCCCAGCTGCTCCAAGGCATTTCCCAGCATCATCACGGCAGACCGGGCCGAGTCTGCAAGTCCGTTGGAACAGCATACAATTCCTGCCTTATCCTGTCTCCCAAGCATCAATGTCCTGTGCCTTTCCTAACAATTCCAACCCGTTTCATATCTTCCTCTAATAATGCACACGGATGATCATACGTCTCAAAACCGGCCGGCGAGCAAATATCGCGGTTCACCCAGCGGCATATGTGCTCCTGATACATCTTATCCATGTTCCAAGGCTCATCTGTATATTCCATGCATTCTATTGCCTTATTAAGCCCCGCCACAGGCTTCCGCCCGTGAGTCGATGGGCTCCCCATACGGCGGCTGTTTCACCTTCAGATGCTTTTGTAACGGAATCGTAATTCCCAGCTGCATTTGTTCTCCTCCTTACTTTTGGCTTATTCTAAATCTCTGATCTTTTTCCGCTCCTCCTTGGACATGGAATCCAGCAAATAACTGCGGTCCTTCTGCTGCCTTTCCAAAAACTCTTCCCTGATTGTCCGGTCAGCAAGCTTCACTTCCTCAAGCAGTTCCCTGGCAGAGAGCAGTGCACATCCCTGTCCCCGTATAATGATCTGTTCCATGCCGTCGGAGGTTGCCACCGTAACATCATATTTCCGCCCATGTTCGTGCGCGAACTTCTCGATATACTGATCCGCAGTCTCCGCCTCTTTTGTATAGACCACATGAATGTTCTGGTAATCCAATATTTCCGTATCATGACCCACAACCCGATAGGCATCAAAAACAACGATCAGCTGGCATTTCCTGATGCCCTGATAATTGCTCATGATGTCCAGCAGCTTCCCTCTGGCCGCATCAATATTTACCTCTGCCAGTTCTCTTAAATCTTCCCATGCAAAGATAATATTATAGCCGTCCACCAGCAGATATTTTTCACCCGGCTTTTTCTTCACTGAGGCCCTGGAAGCCGAACTCTTATAATCTTCCATCGTCCTCTCCAGTTTCTTTTTGACCCATCCGGTCTTTTTCTTTCGGTTCGCAAAATAAGTCTGTTCCAGAATCCGGTCGATCTCCTCCGTGTCAATCCATTCCTCTTCCGTATAGGAACGGCGCACCGCGTCCTCTTCTTCCGGCTCTTTTTCCTCTGCCGCAAGCTGGCATTCCACATGCATATAGTCCTTGACTTTGTCCCAGCTCACCGTAAATCCTGCCCCATGTGAACAGAAGACAGAGCCCGTCGGATTTTCTGTATCCCGCTCAGAATCGTAGCCGCTCTTTTCGATCACTTCCTCTGCATTGTAACAGGGCCTATAACCATTAAGGGCACAAAAAAGACGTCCCCTCCCCTTCGTGTAGGCTATGACTTCTTTCTGATAGCCGCTCATCTCTGAGACCGGGGCACTTCCGGTCAGAACTGACATCTCTCCCTCTGTCTGAGGGTTTTCAAACTCCCCGTACATCCGCTCAATATCCGACATAGCCCGTCCCACCATCTGCTGAGGCACTTCCATACGGAACTCATAGTACGGCTCCAAAAGGACAGACTCCGCCTGTTTCAGACCCTGCCGCACCGCCCGGTAAGTAGCCTGCCGGAAATCACCGCCCTCGGTATGCTTCAAATGAGCCCTCCCTGCTGCCAGCGTAATTTTCATATCAGTTATTGCAGAGCCGGTGAGAACCCCGGGATGCTCCTTTTCCTGCAAATGAGTTAAAATCAGCCGCTGCCAATTCTTATCCAGCATATCCTCGCTGCACTGAGTATCAAACTGAAGGCCGCTTCCCGGCTCCAAAGGCTCCATTAAAAGATGTACTTCCGCATAATGTCTCAGAGGTTCAAAATGTCCCACGCCCTCCACTGTTTTTTTGATGGTCTCTTTGTAAACAATATTTCCTGTTCCGAATTCAACTTCTGCATCAAACCGTTCGGCAATCAGGCTTTTTAGTATTTCCAGCTGAACTTCTCCCATGATCTGCACCTGAATCTCCTGAAGCTGCTCATTCCATAAAATATGAAGCTCGGGCTCTTCCTCCTGAAGCTGCCTTAATTTTGGCAGCATCACTCCTGCACTCATCCCTTCCGGCAGTATGACCTGATAGGTAAGCACCGGTTCCAGAGCCGGCTCATATCCGGTATCCTCGGTACCAAACCCATCTCCCGGACGGGTGTCCGTAAGCCCTGTGACCACACAGATCATTCCTGCCTGTGCTTCCTCCGCCGTCTGATATTTTTCTCCGGAATAAATTCTGATCTGATTGACCTTTTCCTCTTTCGGTTTTTGTATCAGCGCCGACCTTACTTTCAGAACACCTCCTGTGACCTTTAAATGAGTCAGGCGGCTGCCCTGTTCATCCCTGGAGATTTTGAACACCTTTGCCCCGAATTCTTCGGAATAATCCACCGGACGGGTATAAGTCCCGATTCCCTGCAAAAATTCCCGGACTCCGTCTGCTTTCAATGCGGACCCGAAATAGCAGGGAAATACCCTTCTCTCCGCAATGATTTCTGAAATATCTTCACTGCCGATCATTCCGCTGTCTAAGTATGAGTTGAGCAGTCCTTCGTCACAAACTGCGATATCTTCATAAAAATCCTCACCGCATTCCCGGCTGAAATCAACACATCCCTCATCCAGCCGATTTTTTAATTCTGTCAAAAGCTGTTCTTTGTCAGTCCCCGGCTGATCCATCTTATTAATAAATAAAAAGGTTGGAATTTTGTATTTCTCCAATAAGCGCCACAACGTTTGCGTGTGTCCCTGGACTCCGTCGGCGCCGCTGATCACAAGAACCGCATAATCAAGAACCTGCAGAGTCCGTTCCATCTCGGCAGAAAAATCCACATGCCCCGGCGTATCCAGGAGTGTGATTTCCATTTCTCCGAACCGGAGAACTGCCTGCTTTGAAAATATGGTAATCCCGCGGTTTCTCTCAATCTCATGTGTATCCAGGAACGCATCTTTATTATCAACCCGTCCCATGCTCCGGATGCTGCCGCTCTCATAGAGCAGACCTTCCGACAGGGTTGTCTTTCCTGCATCCACATGGGCTAAAATTCCGATTACTAATCTCTTCATCATCTATAAACTCATTTCTATATTCTTATTTAGCTGTCAGTCCTATTATAGCAAATACGATGGACACAATATAGGGGCTTGATAACTTTGTGTATGTCCCTGATGAATTGTTTTTATTTTATCAGAAAAACGAAAAACAGCCCCAGGTTAAAAACCCTGAGACTGTCCGTGTTACTTCTTTTGATAAACAGAATGTCCTAAAAACTCCCACTTCCCATGCCCCGGCCTGATAATTTCTCCATTCCCGAGAAATAAATATCCTCCCGGTTTTAAAGACTGGTACAGACCCTGCAAAATTTCTTTTTTCTTCTGAATGTCCATATACACCATCACATTTCGGCAGAAAATCACATCATACTGCTCATCCGGCCACTGCTGCTCTGCCAGGTTGTGATAACGGAACCGCACCATATCCTTGATCAGCTGAATGACTGCATAGGCAGTTCCATCCTTCTTAAAATATCTCATCTTCCAGTCCACCGGAACTTTTATAAGCTGCCTGGGCAGATATTTTCCTTCCTCACCCTGGGTGAGTTCGTGTTTTGCAATATCTGTCCCGGTAATCTCGATTTTGGGAAGTTTCCATCCCCGTCTTCGGCATTCCTCCGCCGTGATGGCAATAGTGTAGCATTCCTCACCGGTGGCACAGCCTGCACTCCATATGCGAAATACGTTTTCTTTACCTCTTAATCTCTGTAATATTTCATGCTCAAGATACTCAAACTGCCCGCTTTCTCTCATGAAATATGTATAATTGGTGGCCGTAAGATCAATTAAATTCTGTTCTGTCTCCGGATCTTTCTGTACTGCTTTTACATACTCCAAAAAACTCTCCAGCTGCAGCCGCTCCAGCTCATGCTGAATTCTGCATTGAATCAAATTTCTTTTGTTGGAAAGCTTCATCCCATATCTATTCTGAATGTATTCTGTCAGAGCATCAAACTCATCTTGATTCATCTCAATCATTTTCTTTACTCCTAAGTTTTACAGAGATAATTTATTTCAGTTAAGCGCACTCTGCGCGATAAGCTTATGATATAAGACTTTCTTTCAATTCTCTTCCGTAAAAATTTGTTTCTTTCATGCACTGAATAAAACTTTCTTTCGTCACTCCGCTTTTCTTTGGACGGAACTCCCATTCTGTCGTTGTAAGAGCCTTATCGGCCATTACATCAAATTCGTGCTCAGACACTTCGATATCATCAAAACAGACCGGAAGTCCCATACTCAGATTGAATTTTGCAATTTTATCACGTTCTTCAAACTCTGTCGCAAATGTGAGCAGACACAGAACTCCTAAGGCTACTACCTCCCCATGAAGATGACGGTGTCCTCCTTTCGTGACCGTTGACCCATAATATACGCAATGTGCCAGGCTTGAATTATAGTAATAATCAGGCGCACTGCTGACCATATTGGAAACAAGTCCTGTACTGATGATGATATCCAGAGTCACCTGTTCCAATTCATAGGAGACTCTTTTCTCCCTTAAATCTTCCAGCGCCTTTTTCCCATAGTCAATCAACGGGGCTGTATGATTCAATAAATGTATGGTCCGCTGCTTTGGGATAGTAGTATTCGCGAAAAGAACCATCCGGATGATAGATCACTGAAATCGCTGTCACTGCCGCACAGTTGGATGCAACCGTAGGAAAACAAAACAGCGGTTTGTCCAGTTCATTAGCCAGATATTTACCTGTATCACAGGCACGCCCTCCTCCAACGGCAAAAATCATATCTGCCTGCCTCACCACATCCTGCTTCATCAGAACATTTCCGTTTTCGTATGTAGAATCTCCGCCGTACCAGATAAAGTCCAAAATCTGCACGTCAGAATCCTTCACCCCCTCCAAAAGCTTCTCTTTTGCTTTTGACATTGCCGTCTTTCCTCCGATGACAACTGCTGTCTTTCCAAGAAACCGGGCCTTCTCCGGAATTTCCTGATAACAGCCTTCTCCAATTGTATATCTGGGTAAATTTACACTGTAGTAACTCATATGTTATACTTCCTTTCTGATTTTTATGCAGTCTCACAGGGTATTTTTTTATTCCGCCGAGATTTTTCATAACTTTCATAATAGACTAAAAAGTCTCCTTATGTCCGAAAACATAAAGAGACCAAATTATCCGCTATTAATTTCTGGACTGCTGATGATACATTGAAGTCATTATAATCCTGAAAAAAATAATATGCAAGTCCTTTTAACCCTGTCAAATTTCCCCAGATTTATATAGGCGGATAGTATCTTCGATTGCGTGATAGTCCCGCTCAAACAATTCATCACTGATTTGGGTCTTCAATATATCCTGAGGAACCCTCTCTATGATTTTATCAATAACGAATCTCTTGCTCTTTTGTTTGTACTTCGGAAGCTGATTTAATTCCTGTATATGAGCCAATTCCGGCCTCCAAAGTAATTTCATTTTATCTTTCCACACGAGTTTCGGATTTTTGACCGGACTCCGGAGCAGATAGAAATCCACTTGATCTCCTGCCTCTTCTACCGTAATGATTCCCCACCATTCCGGTACCTTTTCTTCTATATGCAGTGCATGTCTGGTGCCTGCGACCACATAATTATAGTCGAAAAACCGGTCATAGTCTCTGACCTGTCTGCTCAGCCGGGTATAAGTATCCGCATCGCTCTTAATCTCTATACCAAAAACAGAATCCTCTGTAACCATGACAATATCTGCTCTGGATCGTCCCATCTGTTTTTCTTCTATTATTCTGATCTTATGATAGCACTCCTCCAAAAAATCAAAGAGAGGACTGCGAATGTCTTTATCGTATAGCATATTTTTTAATCCATTCTCGCCTATATATTAATTTAGTATAAATCTCAAGTTGTGTCTCAAGCTCTCCCAAATCAGAATAGCTCATCTCCTCTATGTGCTAAATCTTATCTAAGTTTATATCCTACTACAGCATCTTTGGTTTTTCCTTTATCAGTTCCAGATTAATATTTTCTGCCACTGATAAGTGACGGTTCAGCAGGTCCTCAAGCTCTATATGATTCTGCTGTTCAAGGGCAGCCATGATCCCTTTGTGTTCCCCGATGGTCTCCTGCATCCTTCCTTCCCGTGTAAAAGAAAGAACATTCTGCCAAAAGATACGGTGCATATATTCTTTATACAAATGCAGCATTGCATCATTTTCCAGAAACTCCACGATACCTTTATGAAACTCATAATCAATCCTGGCAAACTCCTCACTGGAACCGTTTGTATCGATCAAATTCTGCTGCTGTTTAATCTTCATTCTCAGATCGATCAGACATTTTTGTGCCTCGGCTGAATCCAAATCTGCGACCAGCTGTTTTAAACAAAAGGTCTCAATGGCATTCCGTATTTGATAGGTTTCCCTGATATCATCCTCCATCATTTCATGAATCATGAATCCTTTGCTTGGATAGACGTCAATATAGCGTTCCTGCTCCAGCCGTAAGACAGCATCCCTCAAAGGAGTTTTTGAGATTCCCAGTTCTTCCGCCACTTTTTTCTGGGAATAGATAACCCCATGTTCCAACTTATCGTTCAGTATCAGATCCTTCAGATAATCATATGCTTTGGACTGCAACAGCTGTGTACTTTTCATGCTACTACCTCATCTTCTAAAAAGCCTCATCATATTGTTAACAATTATCTAATACTATAGCATATCTTTCAGATTCTTTCATCCACTGCAATTTATTATAGAAGAAAAAACATCCTTTTCTCCAATACATTTGAAAAAAAGGATGTCCGTAAATTTACAGATTACTAAAAGATCACTCGATGGAGCATTGCCGCAAGAAATGCTCCGATCAAAGGACCTGCTATGGGAACCCACGCATATCCCCAGTTTGATCCTTCTTTATTCTTTATAGGGACAAGTGTATAGATAATACGGGGCATAAGATCTCTTGCCGGGTTAATGGCATAACCGGTCAGTCCCCCAAAAGACATGACCCCTCCTGCTACTCCGCAGAATACAAAGAACATTGACACTCCATTTGCCGGATTTTGATGTCCGAGGGAAAGCAGGACAAACATGAGACAAAAGGTTGCCATGATCTCCGACAGACAATTCCGCCAGGAATTCTGAATTGACGGACCTGTGGTAAATACACCCAGTTTGGTACCCGGACACTCTTCTTCATCCAGATGATCTTTATACAGCTGCCAGATGATCAAAGCTCCGATAGATGCCCCTATGCATTGTGAGATGATATATCCCGGAACAAGGCTTCCGCTCAAATTTCCTGCTGCCCAAAAACCCACCGTCACTGCCGGATTGCAGTGCGCTCCGGATACAGGTCCGAAACATACTGCTACCGTCACCATTGAAACACCCCATCCAAGAGCTGCTACAATACCTCCGGCTCCGCACATACCGGATTTACTCAAAGAAATATTTGCACAGACACCCAATCCTAACACCATAAATAATGCAGTTCCAACCAGTTCTGCAAGATACAGATTCATATGTTCCATCTGCCACTCCTTCCTGAACCGCCGTTTTATCTGCGGATCAATTCCTCAACAGCCTCTTTCAGCGTATAAGTCTCTCCTACATTACCCGGAAAAATAATATATGGGATTTTCGGAAATTTACTTTGTTCATCTGTCTGCCAGACAGGAATTCCCGGTTTGATCTGGCCCATAACATTTGCTTTTTTCACTGAAAGTGCTTTTGTACCTATATCACTGGATGTAATACCTCCTTTAGCAACTACAAAGGCAGGAACAATTTTCAGTCTTCCCACCAGAGCCTGAACCCCCTGTGAAATTTTTACAGACCGGAGCAGAGCTTCCGTTTTGCTGTCATTGTCAACTGTCAGCAGTCTGCGTTTTGTATAACATACGGCAGTCTTCCCGGATGCTATGATCTGTTCGCTAAGACTTACCACCCGGCTGATCTCATCCTCAAAAACCTGATCTCCCTTCAGTACCAGATCTGAATTAAACTCAATTCCAGTTACTTTGTCTAATGTCAGAAGTTCCTTTAACTGGGCTGTTGTCTTATTGGTATGAGAGCCTACCACCACAATTCCCCCATTGTTTGTGTCCGCAGTTATCATTTCATTTTTAGTCAAAAGTTCCCTGTCTGTTACCCCTCCGATTACCTTTACCAGGGATGCGGCCGACCGGAATAAAAATGTCTTTCCTTTCTCCATTGTCCGGTAGAGCGCAGTACAGAATACTTTAAGGTCACAATAATCCACTGCATTGACAATCACCTTATTGAAATTTTCAACAGTCATCAGCTTTTGCTCGATTTGTGCATAGTCACAGCTTCTGAGCATTTCAAGAGAAATACAGATGGTATCTTCTCCCTTAAACACCCCTTCATTTTTTTCTTCCACATACTCTCTCAGATCTGAACTCTTGTATCCGAATGTTTTATCTTTGGAAAATTCCGTCTCTCCGGCCGGTACCAGCATTTCATTATCTTTTACATAATGGACGTTATCAATGGTGTATCTTCCGCCTTCTTTAAAAAAGAAACACAGAATTTCCCCGTCAACAGGATGATCGCCCTGTTTTTCCATGACTTGCTTTAAAGTATTTGTCTCTAAAGGATAATGCCCCCTTAGTGTAGAATCACTCCTGCTGATCAACACATATTTCTGATTCAATTCCCGGGAGATTTCTTCCACTGTCCGGGCAATTTCTTCATGCACCTGTCTTGTCTGTTTCGGTGTCATGGACCTGGAATTGGTTAATATGTAAAACAGTCTGTTTTCTTCGATAAACCCTTTTCTCATACTGGCTTTTGACCAGTCTGTAAATACCGAAATATCATGAACAGTCTGTATCCCGGTAGGGTCATCATCCAAAACAACAAACTTTATCTGACTTTTATTAATCTCTTCGTTCAGCAGCCGGCCGATCTTTCTTTCGTCAACAGGACTGTACTGCTTTAAAACTTCTATCGTCATATATTCAGCCATAATCCATCACCTCTCAGTATTCTCTGTTGTACTTTTTACTTCTGTCTGTGCAAGTTTCTCAAAATACTGGACAATCCCTGCATGATCGTCATTCATATGTCCCGATACCTTCAGTGCCTGAAAAACCTCAAAAAGCTGGCTGGTAAAAGGCACCGGCACGTCGATTTCATGGGCTGTCTCAACCACGTTTTTAATATCCTTGTGATTAATAGAAATCTTCCCTCCCGGCTTAAAATTTCTTTCAAGAATCATCGGCATCTTTGCATCTAAGACAGCACTTCCGGCCAGTCCGCCTCTGATCGCCTTATAAACTTTGGACGGATCTGCGCCGGCCTTTGATGCAAGGACAAAAGCTTCCGAAACGGCAGCAATATTCATATTTACAATCACCTGATTGGCAAGCTTTGTAATGCTGCCGCTTCCGCTTCCGCCGATCAGAAGTGCCGAAGATCCCATAATCTCAAAATACGGAATCAGTCGGTCAAAAGCGTCCTGATCGCCTCCCGCCATGATGGCAAGAGTTCCTGAAACAGCTCCTGGTTCCCCGCCGCTGACAGGCGCATCCACAAAACTGACTCCCAGTTTTTCCAATTCTTCATAACATTCTTTCGACTGGACAGGGGTCACAGAACTCATATCACATATGACCGTTCCTTCCCTGACCGTGGATGCGATCCCCTCTTTCCCGAAAAGAGAGTCCTTTACAATCATTCCATCTGGAAGGATCATAAAAATAATGCCGCATTCCTTTCCAATCTGTGCCTTTGTTCCTTCCAAAGCTCCAAGGTCTGTCATCTGTTTTACTGCCTGATGATTTAGATCATTTACCATCAGCTCTACGTCTGCATTTTTTAAATTAATGGCCATTGGGAGTCCCATGATCCCAAGACCTATAAATCCTACTTTTGTCATTTTTCTGTCTCCTGTCATTTCTCTTCAATCTCTGCCATACATACAACCTGACTAGAATCCAGACCTTCAATCCTCAGTGGCGCATTGATAAAATTAAGTATTTTTGCATCCTTTGGAATTTCTGAGAGATGCATGTCTTCTATTCCTGTCACAAATTTTCCTGTATAGAATCCCAAGATATTTCTGTGGCAATCCGGAGGAAGTTCTCCTTCCGGCACTTTATCAGACGGCGATCCGATGGCCAGAAAATCCATTCCGATTCCTTTTAAGTCCGGAAAATTTTCTGAAAGGTAAATTCCTGCACTTGGCGCGATATATGGCCCTTCCTTTTGGTATCTCTCCGGCTCTGTAAACTTATACTGTTCAAATCCTGTACGGATCAGGGCAAAAGATACTTGTGATAAAACATCCGCAAAAGGTTCCAGATCCTCTTTGGCGATTCCCTGGGCATCGCTCTTTGGTATTTCTAAAAGTGCGGTTTTCTTGTGAAAGAAATATTCTACCGGCAGTTCATTGATACTGATTCCGTTTTTAACAAAGTGTCTTGGAGCATCCATATGGGTTCCGAAATGATTGGGCAATGTGCTTATAAAGGAACAAAATGGACAGTCATCTGATACATCGGTCATCTGCTCCACCTTAATAACCGGCTCCCCCGGCCACGCCAATCCTTCCGGATCTAATTTGTGTGATAAAAATAAATACATTACAGTTACCTCCTTCTCTTTAAAAAACTAAAATGAACCTGTACTTTTGATACGATTAGTATACCGGTATATCGGTATATCAGTCAATCATTTCTTGCTATTTTGTATAATTTATATATCATTTCTGTCAATTTATTGTGCATAATTATATATGAGTTTTATATCACTATCGTTGGATAGCTTCTTTTATTTTTTAGGAAAGTCTTTCACGCGTTAGCGTGACAAGGTCTTTCTTAAGAAAAAATAAAAAAGCCTCTCTACGTTAAAAATCATAGAGAGACTTTTGATATAATTTTCTGTCTAAGGTTCATATTAATAGTTTGATAGATTTTCGATTATCTCTTTAGAAGTTCTTATATGTCGGAAGATGTTCACGTTTCCGCTCATAACCCCTCACATCTTTGCTATGGGAAGTAGTAGGAATGGTAGTCATGACCGCCCGTAAAACGGGCGGCTTGTTCTGAGGCTATAAGCCTCTGTTACCGGCCAGCGCCTAAAGACGCTGGCTTTCACTTTGTTCAAGCCTTAACGCCCTTGACTCGTCGCTGCCCTTG
>NZ_NQOG01000036.1 GCF_002270485.1 Anaerostipes hominis (ex Lee et al. 2021)
TGCGGGTACTTAGGGCAGCGCCCTAAGCCCTCGGAGAGCTTAACGTTATCAATATCTACAGGTTTCAAGGT
Source organism: Anaerostipes hominis (ex Lee et al. 2021) (assembly GCF_002270485.1). Classification (GTDB taxonomy): domain Bacteria; phylum Bacillota; class Clostridia; order Lachnospirales; family Lachnospiraceae; genus Anaerostipes; species Anaerostipes hominis. The sequence continues at coordinate 72 of NZ_NQOG01000036.1, forward strand.
TCATCTGAGCCTATTTTTTATGCTCAGCTTTTTCATACATCACTTGACACTATCTTAACCTTCAAAAGCTAAACATGCTGCTCCAATCAGTCCACAATCTTCTCCTAATGCAGCTGGTACAATTTTTACATTATCTTTCAGTGCATCAAATACCTTTTCTTTTGCTCTTTTTTCAATTTCTTCAATAAATCCTGGAATTTTTAATGCAACACTTCCACTTAATACAAACAAATCTGGATCTAAGACTCCATACAAAATCGCAATAAAATTAGACAAATATTCGTATGCATCTTCCATAATCTGTTTTGCAAGTTCATTTCCTTCTTTTTCTAATTTGTAAACTTCTCCAGCATGTGCAACTTCCAATCCAACATTTTGGGCTCTGGTTGTAATTGCTGTTCCACTAGCGATTGACTCAATAGATCCATTTTTCAATGCCCCATGAGATGGTCCGTCTTCCCATAAGATACAATTTGCAACTTCCTGTGCAAATCCTTTGGCCCCTTGATAGATTTTTCCATCAATACACAATCCTGCTCCAACTCCTGTTGAAATTGTTAGAAATTGTACATGACTCTTTCCTGCTCCTGCTCCGATTACCGCTTCAGCAAGTCCCGCAAGATTTGCATCATTTTGTAATTGTACTTTTATTCCTGTAATTTGTTGCAATGCTTCTGTCAGATGAAAATAATTCCATCCTGGTAAATTTGGTGTTTCTAATATAATTCCATTAATTAAATCAAGTGGTCCTGGGCACGAAATTCCAATTCCTTCAATTTTCTGCCCAAATCCAACAATCACATCATTAATTTTTTCTTTCATCTTAAATATGGGTATCAAAAAATGACCAGAAAACACTCTGAATCTCATTATATTTTCTGGTCGCACATAGGAAATAAATAACAATGATCTATTGTTCATCTACTTGAAAAATATATTTTGTTGTAGCTTTATAAATTTCTCCCTTTCGCAGAATCACTTTGGGCTCCTTTTCAATATGTATGGAGTCTGGGAGAAACTGAGGTTCAATTGCTACACCGTCACGATTTTCATATGGTTTTCCTTGTTTTCCATTACATCCTTCATCTAAGAAATTTCCCGTATAAATTTGCACGGCAGGCAATGTTGTAGATACGGTCAATTTGCGTCCAGATTTTTCATCATATAAAGAAAGCTGATTTTCATCTCCTTTAACCATAAAAGAATGATCATAGCCTGATGCTAATTTTAATTGCTCACAATCATCATTGATTCTTTCACCAATTTTATGATAATCGTGAAAATCAAAAGGAGTATCTTTTACGTCCATAAATTCTCCTGTTGTACAACAATTTTCATCAACACATGCTATTTTGTCTGCGTTAATCTTCAAGTAATGATCATAAATTTTTTCTTTCCCTGCAGATAAATTAAAATAAGAATGGTTTGTAATATTGCACAGAGTATCTTCATCACTCCAAGCTTCATACTCCATCGTTAAGTTATTACCTGTCAGTAAATATTTAACTTTTAATTCTAAGGTTCCAGGATACCCTTCTTCCATATCTGGGGAGATACAGGAAAATAATATTCCGTTTTCAATGATTTCATAGCAGAAGATTTTTTGATCAAATCCAATCTCTCCACCATGTAAATGATTTGGTCCATTGTTCACCGCCAGCTTATATGTTTTTCCATTTAATTCAAAGCTTGCTCCTTTGATTCGATTTGCAACTCGGCCAACAATAGCCCCCATATAAGTTCCGTCTTCTTTACAATCTTCGATTTCCTCAAATCCTAAAACAACATCTTCTTGTTTGCCATCCCTGTCCTTGGCAAAGATGGACAGGATATGGCATCCAAGATTTGTTACCCTGATTTGAAGTTCATCGTTTTTCATTTCAAAGAATGTAATACCATTTTCTCTTTCTTCTATTACATTCACTGCAGTTATCATATTTTTTCCCATAACGACTCACCCTTCAGGTTTGATTGATAGATTAAAAGAAATCATAAATATGTTCAAAGTCCTGCATTGTTCCAAGAACTCCTGGAAGATTTTTATATTCTTCTTCTTTTTCTTTTTCGCATACGACAAGAATCTTACCGCATCCTGCTTTATATGCATTTTTGATTCCTGAGAAAGAATCTTCAATTACTAAGATGTCTTTCATCTCAACTCCTATTTTCTTTGAAGCATCTAAAAACATCTGAATTTTATTTTCATATGTTCCATCATCGTATACCAGCTTTTTAGGATCAATATATTTATCTAAATGGAAAGACTCCCTGAAAAAGTCAATATTTTCCTTAATTGAGGCACTTGCGATAGTGTAAGGAAACTTATGGTTTGTTAACCATTCAAAATACTCTACTGAGCCTTTTACTAAATGGAAATGTTCTTTATCTTTTTTGCAAAATTCACGATAAAATGCTTCTTTTTTTGAAGAATATTCTTTCACTTCTTCCAACGATGCCTTTCCATCCGTCATATATTTGATAATCTGATCGTTTGGTGTTCCATTAAATTTTCCATGCAATTCTTCATCTGTGATATCACATCCACGAAGCAGTCTAGAAATTTCATTCCAGGCTAATACATGTTTATCATTATCAAAGAACAATGTTCCATTGAAATCAAAAATGACTCCTTTATAATCTACCATACGTTTATACCTCTTTTGTTTCACTGACTTCTTTGTACCAGTATGCTGATTTCTTAGGATAACGTTCCTGTGTTTCAAAATCTATATAGAACAATCCATAACGTTTATTATATCCATTGGACCATGAGAACATATCCATTAAGGACCATACAAAGTATCCTTTAACATTGGCACCTCCTTCAATTGCTTTTGCAATCCACTGTAAATGACGTTTGATGTAATCAATACGTGGTTCGTCATCAACTGTACTATCTTTGAAATCATCTTTATATCCCATTCCATTTTCTGTGATATAGATTGCTTTATAATTTGGATACTGTTTTTTAATTCTCATGATCTGGTCATATAAACCTTCTGGATAAATTAACCAATCCCAGTCTGTTCGATCAATTCCTTCTTTAAACATATGCTCGCTGATTCCTTTTAATCGGTATACAGAAGTTCCTTTTGCCCCTGTACCATTATGATGAATCTGGCTTTCTCCATTGTATTCCTGAACAAAGTGACTCTGATAATAGTTAATTCCAAGATAATCATTACATGCTGCAGCTTTTTTCAGTAATTCCATATCTTCTTCTTTTGGAGCAAATGTTTTATTTTCTAACTCATATAAGAAATTAATATGTTTTAATGTATTTTCAGAATAATATCCTAAGAATGTTGCATCTAGTAAGAACTGATTTGTCAGTGCATCTTCTCTTTCTGCCGCTAAAACATCTCCCGGTTTTTTCTCATCATAAGGATATTTTGTTTCTAGGGAATGGATAATACCAATCTGACCTTCATATCCACCTTCTTCAAATGCAATGACTGCTCTCGCATGTGCAACCATCATGTTATGCATGGATTCAACAGTTTTAACTACATCATATTTTTCTCCTGGTGGGAATGTACCTGTAATGTACTGGCCAGATGATACTGGCCAGATTTCATTAAATGTAAACCAATAACGGATATCATCTTTGAATTCTTCAAAACAGAATTTTGCATATCTTTCATAGCAATCGATGGTATGTGGATTTAAGAAATCTCCATTTTTATGTAATTCATTTGGTGTATCAAAATGATGTAATGTGATAAATGGCTCTACTCCATTTTCTCTACATTTCTTAAACATTGCATGGTAGAAATCCACACCTTCCTGGTTAACTTCTCCCTCTCCTGTTGGGAAAATTCTTGACCATGCAATAGAAATACGGATTCCATTGACGCCAAACTGTTTACATAAGTCTAAATCCACTGGATATTTATGATAAAAATCACTTGCTGGATCAGGGCTGAACCAGCCCTGTTTTTCCAGATAATCGTCCCAGGCTACTCGTCCTTTTCCATGAGCTTTTGATTCACCTTCACACTGATATGCTGCAGTTGCTCCACCCATGATAAAATCTTTTGGTAATCTCATATTAATTATCTCCTTCTAAAATCTTAAATACAAATTTGATTGCTGCGTCTGGATCTCTTGTCAGTGCAATGTACTGTTTTCCTTCACAAGCTACACATTTAATTCCTAGACGATCTGTATCTTTCTTCAGATTTTCATAGAAAGCTGCTACCTGAGGTGCTAAAACGACAAGATCATAATCCTGCATGATATCTGTATGTGCTCCATAAGCTCCTGCAGCTGCGATTAATGGAATGTTTTTCTCTTCTGCAGCTTTCTTCAGAGCATTTGCTAATAATCCTGATGTTCCACCACCAGCACATAATACTAAGATTCTCTTAGATTTTAATGTATCTGCATCAACTTCAATCTGCTGTTCTTCAGAACCTACTTCTTCTAATCCTTTTTCTTTTTCTTCTTCACATTTCTCATGATCATAAACTTTAAAGAATGGATAGTATACTACAAAGTCTAATACTAGTAATGCAATAGCTAAAATTGCTGCTTTTAACGCCATACCACAACCAAGGAATAGTCCTAATGGACCTGGTGTTGTCCATGGTAAGATATATAAGAATGAGTTCATTCCAATATAATCAACGAAAATCTTAAATAACCATACATTTAAGATTGGTGCACAAATAAATGGTACAAAGAATACTGGGTTTAAGATTAATGGTGCTCCGAATAAGATTGGCTCATTTACTCCGAATAAAACTGGAACGGAAGAAGCTCGTCCAATAGCTCTTAACTCTTTTGATTTTGCTAAAAATGCAAACATCAAAGTGATCATTAATGTTGCTCCAGTACCACCAAAAGTTGCTACGAACTGCTGTACACCTGGTGTTAAAATATTTGCTGCATGATCTCCTGCCTGATATAACTGTAAGTTGTTTGCGATATTTACATAGTAGATAGCAGCTACTGCTGGTTCTACGATGGCTGGTCCCTGAATACCTACGAACCAGAACATTGCCATAGCTCCATAAATGATTGCTAATCCAACATATCCATCAGCTGCTGTAAACAGTGGCTGGAATACCTGAATGACTGCCTGTGCAAAACACATATCAAACTGTTTTCTAAAGAAGAAATCAAAGATTGTTAATAATAATACGCATGCTCCAAAGGGAATAACATCTTTGAATGTCTGAGAGATATTTGGTGGAACTGCATCTGGCATTTTAATTGTAATATTTCTTTTAATAAAGAATTTGTAAAGGTTGGCTGTAAAGAATGCTACTAAGAATGCTGTTAATAATCCTTTAGATCCCATATATCCTGATGCGAATCCATCTTTAATAGAATCTACAGCGACTACCATGAATCCGATCATAGAACACATCATTGTAGAAATGGCGTTGATCTGATTGTCTACTGGCATATCTCGGTTAAACGATTTTGTTAAGTGGTAACACGTTGTTCCTGCTACTACCAGACCTAAAATTCCCATAGAATAGTTATATGGTTTTAACAGGAATGCTTCTACTGTTTTACTCCAATAGAATCCAAAAATATTTGGTACATATGCCAACAGCATAAAGATACTTGAGAATAAAACGATTGGCATTGCGGAAACAAATCCCTCCTTAATCGCTTTTAAGTATCTGTTTCTTGCGATGGCATCAAAATACGGTTTCATTTTTTCAATTGATTGTATCAGTTTATTCATAACTTATATCCTCTCTTCATTTATTTTCTATAAACGTCAATCAATGTTCCAATGATGTCCTTCAATAATAATGATGTCATTAAATGATCCTGTGCGTGTGTCATGATAAATCCCATTGTAACTGTTTCTCCGTTTGCTTCTTCTTTCATGACATCCATTTGTGAGTTATGTGCTTCATTCAAGCAATCATTTGCCTGTTCAATTAAGCTGTCACATTCTTCAAAGTCTCCATTTTTTGCTTTTTCTAGTGCAAGTAATAATTTAGAGCGAGCATCTCCTGAGTAAGAAACAATTTCAAAGCTGATCATGTTTAATTCGTCTTTTGTCATAATAACCTCCTATTCTCGTATAATCGTAATGATCGTTGCAATCTCCGTCTCATTAATATATACGTTAAACTCTTTTTCCATTGGTTCCAGAATTTTTTTCACTTCTGGAACCATTTCCTTGTTCTTGTCAATCACACCTGATGCAATAAAACTAATGGATGGTGTGTATCCCTGTCTGATTCTGTCTAGTAAACAAACGATGTGAATAATCAATCCGATTTTTTTGTTCTCATCCAGTTTTACATTTAACAGATATTCTACTTGTTGCATGAAATCGTCCAGATATATTTCCATTTTGGCCATATCCAGTTCTGGAAAATTTCCCTCTAAATATTCATACGTTTCGGTGATTCCCGTCTTATCCAATTCATTCTGTGTTTGGATATAGTCATTTAGGTTTGTTTTCTCAGATTTCATTAGCTGATTAACGTCAATGAACTGATATTGATAGAGCAGTGGATCATAATCTCCTACAATCCCAACAATTTCTCCTTCATCTGCTATACCATCAATCATGCTATATAGCTGACCTTCATTTGTTAATACAACTCGTCTGATTTTTATATCATTCCAGCTCATATTTTCGTTTATAAATCGTTGAATTTTTTCTGCTTCAGTTTCAGATTTTGATATGATGACTACAATTTTATTGCTTCCATCATAATTTCTACTGTATGCTGCTGTCTTGAAATTTTCCTGAAGATATCCGTAAATATCATCTATTGCCTTTTCTTCACTTGCTTTGTTGCTACATGCTACACCAATTAATGTAATTGGTGATTCTACAAATCTGATGTCGATATTCGTTTCCGCTGCTATGGATTCTGCCATAGTCCTCAAAGATCCCATGTCATAGATTAGGATGATTCCTTTTCCTTGATCAATTCGAATAATCTCTTTCTTGAAGTCTTCATATGCTTCTTTCATGTTCTTATCTAATGGTAAGTTAAAAGCATATGTATTATTTTCATTAGAAAGTTCATTTACTGTTTTAACAACCGCTTGTGCTGAATAATCCCCATGCATTGCAATTAATGTAACAACCTGCTGTTTCTTTGTGACTCTTTCTTCTAAGAGGAACATCATCACAAACATAATCTCATCCACATTCAATTTTGTGTGAAAGATTTTTTCTGTTTCTAGAACAAATTCCTTTGCCAATTGATATTCCTGTGGATAGGAAACTGTCATTTGCGTGATTTCTTCATTTGATACCCTTTGTTTTGATTCATTTCTAATCAATGCTGAATTCATATGGAGACACAAGGCACACATTATCTTCTCGTCATATTTTATTTGAAACGTCTCTTCTGCTTTTTTCAAAAACATGTCGACATGTTCAATCATCTTGTTGGCAATGATATTTTTCAGCATCGTCCGATTGGAAATTTTCTCACTTAATTCGTTATAATACTTTTGGAAATCCTCTTTTAATGCAACAGATACATATGCGTCAATCTCTTCCTCTTGAATCTCCTGTTTCTTATACTTTTTCTTTCGATCATCGATAGACTGATAAATATCTTTCTTCTCTTCTGCCTTTTGTGCTTGCTTTTTCAGCATAGTAGAATGTGTAAATGCGTAAACATACTGTTCCGAAACTAACTTATCCAGTTCTTCCTTATGTACTTTCAAATATATAAGCCCTTTCCTTACATACGGTGGAAAATCAGAAAGCAATATTTCGATAAATTTATTTTTTGAACTTCCTTTCCGTGCATAACAGTTTACACATCCTGTATGGATATCTTTTTTTAATCCTGTCACATTGTCTACTGATTCATATAGGAGTAATGCAGATAATATCTTTGCATCCATTTCCAGATTCTTACCAATATTTGTAATTTCATCACATAAAAACCTTTGTACCAGTTGAAATCTCTCTTCCAAGGATCTCTCATTTAAGATAGGAAGTTTGATCTCGAAATCTGTTTTTTCTTGTAATGAATGATAAATTTCCTGATCCGCATTTGAATCGGTGCGACAGATTAAAATTCCTCTTTCTTTAGTAGAAAGTAAACGCCTCCTTTCATAGGCTGGAAGCAAATCAATATGATTGATCAACAGCATTCCATTTTCTGATTGATTTAGAATTCCAACTTCATCTTCAGTTCCAAAAAGTAGCTTCTGTTGATAGTCTGGAATTTCTCGGTAAGCTTTACAATCAAATGTTAATAAAACTTCTTTGTTTTTAACTACGCCGGATTTCACAGCAAACTGAAAAACCGTTTCTGCAAAATAATGTGCTCCACATCCTCGTTCTGCAGTTATAAGAATACTTGACCTTCCTTTTGGATAAAGGATCGTTGCTTTCGCAACAGCTACTGCATCTTTTAATGATTGATCATAGCCGATCAGTCTCTTAAAAACCTCTTCTGCTTCTTCAGATAAGTTAATGTATTGATACATGACCGGGCGCCCTTTTTGCTTGATCAATTTTCCTTCATTAACTAATTGGTTTAAGATACTGCTTAAATTGGTCCTTTGCATACCTAACTTCCCTGACAAAAAGTTCGTAGTAAATCTTGGATATTCATCATGTTCAAATTCTAATGAATATGTTGTAATGAATTCATATACTCGTTCTTTGTTGTTCTTATTCAGTTTCATATGCAACTCCTATTCTGCGCTGTACTTACCAGCTGCCTATACTATACTCAAATCAATACTTTACTTCAATTTTGCAAAACCACCCATTTTTTATACACATAAGCTGTTTTTTCGAATGTGTATAGGTTTTTTTACATTTTTTGCTATACTATATTACCAATTTTACCATGTGTATAGGTTTTTTTTCTACATTTATTCAAGATTATACACATTTTTTTTATTTTTTTTTATTAAAACCTAAAAATACAGATATTTTTATACAGATTCCTCTATCTGTTCTCTCCTTTTCTAATATTTTATTAGGCATTTGTTAAATGCCAAAGCCCTTTGATTTTACTGGATTTTCTTGCTTGATTTATATAAATTTTCTCTCCGCTCATGGTAAAATAGAATCATGACAAACCACCTTGTAATAATCTCTCGGAATCCTGAGTGATTATTATCGGCAACAGCCGAGAAACGTACTTTGAAAAGTAAATATTATTTAAAACAGAAAAAAGAACATAGAAAATAGACATAGCTGTCGCTATGCCTGAAAAATGGTGTATAATAGTTAAAGGATTATGCCACATCTAAAATCAACTTTCTCAGGGTGGATTCATAGGGCAAATCCCAAGCATCCAAGTGCTGCAGCATAAGGATGTGATATAGGCGGCAGTACCACATCTTAGTTGAGCGGTGCCTGCCGCTTTCTAATTGAAAGTCTATTTTCTCACGTTTATTCGAACGTTCAGCTGAAGTTCTGAATAGGAATTCCATCTTTTGCAATGGTAAAATCATCCTTATATTTCATGCTGATTCCGCGTTTTTTATTTAAGTCGATAAAAGGCTGTATGCCGTTTTCACGACAATACCGATAATACGGCATGGTATCATGAGCAGAATCCAAAAGCCATTTGCTGATATGAAAATCAGGAAGAAAGGCAAATCACTTTCCGAGTTGGATGCAACCAGCATATATAAATCGTAGCCATGATAAAAACAGTCTCGAGAAGAATCATATCCGACATCACAATCGGGCTGGGAAAAGTAGCGGTCGCAATCACACGAAGTGATACCATTTTCGGAACACTTACAGATACGGTGTTTCCGTTTACGTGCAGATGTAACAACAGGCATACCGTCACCGGCAATGGAAAGATTGGAGGTATCAATCAATCCTTTGGAGATGGAAACGGTTAAAAATTCATGGTTGTAAATCTTGAAAAGAGAAGCATATGGT
>NZ_NQOG01000037.1 GCF_002270485.1 Anaerostipes hominis (ex Lee et al. 2021)
GCCCACTCACCTCCTCGTGATTTGTAGTATACCGAGTTCCCTACAAAGAAGAATTATAAAGAAAAAATAAGCTCAGGGAAATATTTTCATAACGTTTTGTGCCTGAGCGAAGCGAAAGGAATGGATAAAAATATGAAAGAAGCGAAAAAAAACAATTATCTTCTGGGGGAGGAGACGGTGGCAAGAGCGCTTTTAAAACTTGGCATCCCGACCATGATCGGAATGCTGATCTCTGCCCTTTACAACGCCGTGGACGCCTATTTTGTCGGAGGGCTGGGAACCAGTCAGATGGGCGCTGTCTCTGTGGTCTTCCCTATTGTCCAGCTGGTGATCGGACTTGGAATGATGTTCGGGGCAGGAGCATCTTCTTATATATCCAGGCTGCTTGGGGCAAAAGAGTATGAGCTGGCTGACCGGACGGCCTCCACGGCTCTGTTTACCGGACTGTTGACGGGAGGTACTGTCATCGCCGGGATCCTGATCTTTTTGACACCGGTATTATCCGCACTTGGCGCTACAGAGACCATTCTGCCCTATGCCAGGGATTATGCTCTCATCTATGTGACCGGATCGATTCTCAATGTATTTAATGTAACAATGAACAATCTCCTGACAGCCCAGGGCGCAACCCGGTTTACAATGGCAGCCATGATGACCGGAAGTATCCTCAATGTTATTATGGATCCGTTGCTGATCTATGGACTGCACATGGGGATCCGGGGAGCGGCAGCAGCCACGGTAATCTCCCTGTGCGTCAATTCCTCCATGTACGTGGTTTACCTGATGAAGGGAAAAGGACTTTTGCATCTGTCTGTCCGAAACATCACACCAAGCAAAAAGATATATTCTGAGATATTAAAAATAGGGATTCCGGTACTGGTATTCCAGCTGTTTGCCAGTATCGCATTGGGACTGACCAATACTGCGGCAAAAGCATACGGGGATTACGCGGTGGCTGCCATGGGCGCAGTCAGCAGGATCATGACCGTTGGGATCTACGTGGTGTTTGGTTTTATGAAAGGATTCCAGCCATTTGCGGGATTTAATTTCGGAGCCGGACAGTATGACCGGCTAAAAGAGGCGGTAAAACTCTGCTGTCTCTGGTCCACCAGCTTTTGTGTTCTCATGTCGGCCGTATGTTTCCTCTTGTCCAAACAGCTGATCGGACTATTTGGCACTGATCCACAGATGATCCTGCTGGGCGGCCGGGCTCTGCGTTTTAATGCAGTCTTACTGCTGACCTTCGGATTCCAGATGGTGTATGCGTCTCTCTATCTCTCCGTCGGAAAAAGCGGCGCAGGAAGTATCTTAAGCCTGGGAAGACAGGGAATCTTTTTCTTTCCGCTGATCCTTCTGCTTCCGAGGCTGTTTGGACTTTCAGGAATCGTCTGGGCCCAGCCGGCGGCTGATGTATGTGCGGCCCTGGTGACTTTGTGGTTTGCTTGGAACATGAACGAAATACTTGGAATCAGCTCAAAGAAGAGGGCATCTGGTTCCGGGGAGGAGTGTATACATGAAAAAGGATAAAAAAGGCGCCAGCCTTTTCCGGTTGACCGTATTGGGTATTGTCTTAAATCTTTTTCTGAGTATCCTAAAGTTCACAGCGGGAGCTGTCAGCCATTCCGTGACCGTGACGGCGGACGGGTGGAACAACTTAACGGATGCGGGGACAACGGCCGTGACCATGTTCGGCCTCTGGGTGGCAGGCTGCGGCGCGGGGAAACACCATCCATACGGACACGGCAGGCTGGAGTGGCTCCTTGGAATGCTGGCGTCAGCCTCCGTGATCACCATAGGATTTGAATTGTTAAAAACATCGGTTTCAGCCTTATACAGAGGACAGCAATCGGACTATCAAACCGCCGTGTTTTTTGTATTGTTCCTCTCTGTGGCAGTAAAGATATGGATGTACTTTTATCAAAAAAGGGCTGGTCTTGCCATGGAGTCAGCGACATTAAAAGCCATGTCTAAGGACTCTTTATCAGATGCCTTTGCGACAGGAACAGTCCTCATTTCTGCTTTCGTCACAAGGTTCACTGAGTGGAATATTGACGGGTGGTGCGGCATAGGGGTTGCAGTCCTCATCCTGGCCAACGGCCTGAAAAGTTTTACAGAGATCGTAGAAAAAGTGATCGGAACACAGCCGGAGGGCAGTATTTTGCAGGAGGTTGAGGATATCATATCAAAGCAGGAAGGCGTTGCATGTTTTTATGGTCTAAACATCCATGACTACGGCCTCAAGCACTACATCGTTTCCGTAAAAATATTGGGTAAGGACAGTGGTATTTTTACAAAAGCCCTGGAACTTTCTTTAATGCTTGAGCAGAAGTACAACTGCAACTGTACGGTTCAGGCCGGGATCGCGGCAGAAGAGTCCAACAAAATAAAACAACTAAGAAAAGACCTGAATGAAAAAGCAGGGGAGATCCATCCGCTGCTGGAGCTCAAAAACTACCGTTTCATCAGGGCAGGAGAACATACCCTGATCACGGCAGACCTTTGCATTCCTATTTCCCTTCAGAAGAAGGAAGATATGATTTTAAAAGAACTCAGTCAGACAGCAGGAAAGGCCGGAATCCAGTATCAACTGGAACTAAGCCCTTTTGTGGAAAATAACCATATCCGGTCCTGGAAGACTCTGAAGAAATCTAAAAAACGGAAGGGATGGGGCTAAGGGTTCATGTCCAGAAAATGACTGCGGTCAGATACGGCAAAGGAAGCCATCTGTCCGGCAGAGTTTCGGTTCAGCGCCATGACTCTGCCATGATACGGATAGTAGATCAGGTTAGACCAGAGAACCTCATAGCCGCCTTTGTCATATTCTTTGGCAGTGGGCAGATAGCTGTCTACCCCGTTGGTGTAGCCGTTCAGGAAAAAGAGTGGATTCTTGGATTTCTGCCACACGTCCAGTGCAATCTCGCACATGATTTCATTTGCAACACCGCAGAAACAGCCGTCATTTAACATAAAATAATGAAATTCAATGTCCGCTGTCTGCGTAAATATATGCTGTTCGCGGAGTTTGCGGACTTCCATAAGCCATCCGTTTCCGTCTATACCAGCTTCAGTTTCGGCTTCCTCTGCGATTTCCTCGGCCTGTTCCAAGGAAGGGACATCAGCTGCAAACGGATGATCTACAGAAAACATTGCCAGCCTGCAGACCGGCTCTGTCTTTAATTTTTTTAACACGGGTGCGACGGAGGAAAGGACAGAATCTGCCATGTTCTCCAATGCATCTAGACTTTGCTGAAAATACTTCTGTTTTTCAAAGTCAGTGTACGGCTTCTCTAAAGCATCCACACCCTGGATTTCCATAAAATCTGCATTTTCCTGCTGAAATCTTGGCCGGAGATTTCCGGATGCCCCCTGGACCATCATAACAGGGCATTCAAAAGCATTGGAAAGCCTCTGCCTTGTAAGGCCGAAATAATCCGAAGAAACCTTATAGTTGTCGCTTGTGAGCACATTGGCATGGGCTGACAACCTGAGAAGAAGCAGTACCGGTTTCCCATCCGGATCCGCCAGCTTTAAAATCCCAAGCCGGGGTTCTTTGGCGGATGTATCTGATCTCCGGTTGATGCCGATCAAATGATCCCCGATCCCCCAAGCCGCATGAAATGGTCTCATTTGTTTCTCTGCCTCTTTTGCTGCGATACATATCCGATCACATACAAAGGAAAAGTAAGCGGGTTCCTCCGCTGCATTAGGGGCAGAATGGGTATGGGAAAAACAGACCATGATCTTATCTGTTGTAATATTGAGAACGCTGGCAATCTTTTTTCTTAGCTTCAGGGTCAGCTCCACGGTAAAACCCAGGCTGTCCACAGCAGCCAGGCAGATGGTTTCTTCCTGGGATCTGAAGATGAGGATCTGGGCATTTAATGAATGAAGGATTCCTCTGGATTGATTATCAATTCTCGGAAACCCTACCAGCTGGACCGGACCATCCGGGGTAATATTAGTTTCGGCAAATCCGAAAGAAGCAGTGTTTTGGTTTTGTTTCATGAGTAACACCTCCTGTATCAAAAGATAACAGAAGTGGAAAGAGCCTTCAATATCCAAAATCATACAGAAACAATTTATACCTTAACGCGCGAAGCGTGTGCACCCGAAGGGTATGAAATACGGTGTGCCCTGTGGGTATACCTTAACGCGCGAAGCGCGTGCACCCGAAGGGTATAAAATACGGTGTGCCCTGTGGGTATACCTTAACGCGCGAAGCGCGTGCACCCGAAGGGTATAAAATACGGTGTGCCCTGTGGGTATACTTATGAAGCAGATTACCATAGGAAGGGAATGAGACGGGATTTTGTTATTTGGGTATATTTAAGATAGCCGTCCATTCAGAAAAGCAGTGAATATCAAGTGATAGATATCCACTGCTTTTTCAGATGTTTTCAGCTTATTCATCTGCCGTATACAATCTTTCGAATGGTATGTACGGAAAGAAAATATGTATCTGACAGTTTTTCTATGGACATCCCTGAATGATAATCCTTTCGGATACATTGATTGCGCTGGGAAGTCCTGGTCCGGCTCCCTGTCTCATCACCCCATTTTTTATGCTGGTCTTCTTTTTTAGGTATGTACAGATAACCTCCCTGTACATAGTCCTGAAGCTGTTCCAAAAGGGATGCGGGAAGAATGGAAGCTGCATTTTTATAATTCATAATTGGTCTCACTCCTTAAACAGTATTGTTTTTGGAAACAAGGCCGTTAAGAATATGAAAGCGCCTTTTACTCCATGCAGCCGGCGCTTCTTTTATTCCATAGGAAATTCCTGGGCCCTGCATGGAGACTTACATCTGCTTTTCTTTTTTTATTAATACACATAATGATCACCGCCTATTGTTCGTATTTCTGCATTTCCTGTTTAATAGAATCTTCACAGGAGCGCATGGCTAGTATTGTTTTTTCAAAAAGCTCGTTTAACTCCCAGCCCAGACTTTGGGCGCCCTGGGAGATCACATCCCGGGAGCAGCCTGCCGCAAACTTTTTATCTTTATACTTCTTACGAATGCTGGACAGTTTCATATCCTGGACACTTTTAGAAGGGCGCATCAATGCGGCGGCTCCGATCAAGCCGGTCAGCTCATCTGCCGCAAATAAGACTTTCTCCATCTGGTGGTCCGGCTGGATGTCAGAACAGATCCCATAGCCGTGGGAACAGACAGAACGTATCATATCTTCCCCTACGCCGCCTTCCCGCAAAAGTTCCGGGGCCTTTTGGCAGTGTTCCTCCGGATATAATTCAAAGTCAATATCGTGAAGAAGTCCGGTGATGCCCCAATAGTCTTCCTCCTGTCCGTAACCCAATTTATTGGCATACCATCTCATGACACCTTCCACTGTCAGTGCGTGTTGGATGTGAAAGGGTTCTTTATTATATTTTTTTAGAAGCTTAAAGGCTTCATCACGTGTTATTGTTGCTTCCATAGGTCCTCCTTTGTTGGTATGGTGTTTTATCATTTGCTTTGGTTTTATTTTAGCACTTGAGATGGGGAAAGTAAAACAGCGAAGGACGGGATCTTATGACGGTTTTGGGTTTGACATTCATATAGGAAGATATTAGAATTTAAGGAGAAAGAATTTCAAGAGGGGAATTACAATAAAATGAACGCATTTCTGCTGATGGTACCACTTTTTTTCATAAGATTTATCCTGTTAGGACAAATAAACAAAGAAGCATTAAGCCGTGCCGCTTTTTTTGCTCCGTTGGAGGGCAGAGAGAGGACGGCATACTTATTTTATCAATGTTCAAATATTTTTATTTTCTTATATTCTTTTTTATTACAAATAAGGATTGGTACTCTGCTATCCTTTATTGCCCTAATAATATATGCTGCAGGTATTGGCATTCTTACAATTTCAACCATTGCATTTGCCAAACCTAGGCAGGATGGATTAAATACAAACGGAATATATAAGGTTTCCAGAAATCCAATGTACATCGGATATTTCATATATTTTTTAGGATGCGTTCTTTTGACTCGTTCTATTTTGTTATTTCTTGCACTTTTTATATTTCAAATATCCGCACATTGGATCATTATTTCTGAGGAAAGATGGTGTATTCATGAATTTGGGGATGAGTATTTAAGCTATATGAAGAATGTTAGAAGATATCTGTAGGGCATTGATAAAAATGATGTATTTTACAAGAAAGGAAATGTAGGGGTTGCGTTTTTATAAACTCCATACAAAGGAATGAACTTGAAACCTATTGTGTATAAGATAGATGATGATCTAAATAGTTTACAAATTTTACAGGAGAAATTAGAAAATAAAATTTTGGAAAAAGAAGTATTGTTTGATTATCCGACAGTTTATATTCATGACTGGAAAAAGGGAGAAGGTTATGAGGTGTATGTTGGGGAGTCGAATAATGTGATTCAGAGGACAAAGCAGCATTTTGATCAATCAGGGGATAAATCAAAATGGCAGTATCAACTGAAAAAGAAAACATCTAGTTTATATATTATCGGGTATGGTCATTTCAATAAATCTTTTACCCTGGATATTGAAAATCGTTTAATGCATTATATGATGGGAGCAGAATCTGTTAAAAGAATGCACAATAAGAGGACAAATCCTCAGAACAGATATTATCCCGATTGTGAAGCAAATGCTATCTTCAGAAAAATCTGGAACAATTTAAGAAAAAAAGATGAAGTTTTATTTCCTGCAGAGAGTGAGATAAAAGATTCCGCTTTATTTAAAGCCTCCCCTTTACATAAGCTAACGCAGGAGCAGGAAGAGATAAAAGAAAAAATAATTGAGAAGGTTTTTACTGCTTTGGATAAGGAGAAACAGGGACAGCTTATATTCATTGACGGTGAAGCAGGAACAGGCAAAACTGTACTTAACAGCAGTACCTTTTATGAGGTGTTTTTGAAGGCAGAGGAGCGAAAAAAAGATGATCTTCAGTGTTATTTAATTGTAAATCATGATGAGCAGATAACTGTCTATAAACAGATAGCTGAGAAACTTGGTCTAAAAAATAAAGATGGAAAAGAAGTTGTGTGCAAACCAACGTCATTTATCAATAATCATTCAATGGATGAGCCGGTTGATGTAGCATTTATTGATGAGGCTCATTTGCTGCTAACACAGGGAAAACAGTCATACCAAGGAAAAAACCAACTTGAGGATATTATAAATAGGGCGAGAGTCACAGTGGTGATGTTTGACGAAAATCAAATTTTGACGACAGAGCAATATTGGGAAGAACAGATTTTAAAGGGTTATAGAGAGCAAGCCAAAGAGAGTGATAATTATTTTGAATTGACAAAACAGTTGAGAGTGACTGCATCGGACGAAACAATTTCATGGATCGATGACTTTACAAAAAAGAAACGTATATCAGATATTCCAAAAGATAAGACCGGATATGAAATAAGGGTTTTTTCTCAGCCGTCAGAGCTTGAGAAAGCAATTAAAGAAAAGGCGGGGGAACAAGAACATAAATTATCCAGGCTCATTGCAACTTATGATTGGGAATATAGCAAAAATTCATCAATGGAAAAGAGAATGAAGAAATATTGGGAGGTTTTGATCGGTAATTGGCATAAACCATGGAACCGTGAGTTGGAAAAAGACATGGAAAGAAAACAAAAGCGGAAAAATAAAACACTTTCCTGGGCAGAACAGCCGCAGACCATTGATGAGGTAGGATCCACATTTACAATACAGGGATTCGATTTGAATTATGCAGGTGTAATTCTTGGGCCTTCTGTAAAATATCGTGATGGAAAGGTTGTTTTTGATCCAAGTGCAAGTTTTAATGAAAAAGCAAAACGAAATCGTACATTATCAGATGGTACCATGAAGAAATTTGGAGAAACATTGATCCAGCATGAAGTAAGGGTTTTGATGACTCGGGGAGTCAGTGGGTTGTATATTTATGCTTGTGATGAAGAATTGAGAAAGGCATTGGAGGAAGCTGTCAGATGAGAGAAATTCTAAGATAGAAATATTTTCTCGATTATATCGTATCTGTGGATGTTGTGGCTCTGCGAAATTATGAGTGAGATTGTCGGAATTTTATATTGTTCCGATAAGTGAGAAATATTATTCCGAAAGCATTGCTATTATTCCGAGTAGAGGGTATACTACTTTTGAAAGTGAGGTACGAATCCCCTCATTCGAGGACAAAGTGGTTCAGGGCGTATTCAAGGAAATACTTGAGGCAATATATGAGCCAAAGTTCAAGGAGTTTTCTTTTGGATTCCGGCCAAATAAGAGTTGTCACGATGCAATCCAGAGAGTAAACAGACACATCATGGCAGACAAGGTAAATTATATTGTGGATGCCGATATCAAAGGCTTCTTCGATAACATCGACCATGAATGGATGATTCAATTTCTGGAGCATGACATAGCCGATAAGAACTTTATACGATATATCAAACGGTTTCTGATAGGCGGAGTCATGGAAGACGGGAAGCGGCTGGAAACAGAAGCGGGAACAGTGCAGGGAGGTCTGATGTCGCCAGTGCTGGCAAATGTGTACCTGCACTACACCTTAGACACGTGGTTTGACTATGTGAAGAAGCGCGAGTTTAAGGGAGAGATGTACATGGTGCGTTACGCAGATGATTTTGTATGTCTGTTCCAATACGAGAATGAAGCACGGAAGTTCTATCAGCTTCTGATTGAGAGACTGAAGAAATTCGGACTGGAAATCGCAGAGGATAAAAGCAGGATACTTCCCTTTGGAAGATACACCCACTGGAAACTCCAAAGATATATGTAACAAGTGCTTATTAGGCGAATGGCTTATTGAAGAGCCGTATGCCTTAATAGGGCACGTGCGGTTCTGTGAGGGGCTTTTGAGACTTGAACCTCTCATCGCAAGAGAATATAGATGAAAGGAAGTGAAAAGTCGAGGCAAAGTCTACTCGACGACTTTTTATGAAATTATGTATTGCAGTCACTGGAATGGTCTAAAAAAACACGAAGCAAAGATAGGAGAAGTGCTATGACTATTCCAGATACTAAAAAAATTTATCCAAGAGCCGGTGACAGCCAGACAATTTATTTAAAAAATGTGATCGACTGTCCGAATATAGAAGTCGGTGATTTTACAATTTACAACGATTTTGTACATGATCCGAGAGATTTTCAGAAGTATAGTGTGTTGTATCATTATCCGATCAATCATGACAAAGTGTATATCGGAAAATTTTGTTCTATCGCGTGCGGAGCAAAATTTTTGATGAACTGTGCGAATCATACGCTGTCTTCTCTGTCCGGCTATACGTTTCCACTGTTCGGTGAAGAATGGGGGCACGGCATTACGCCGGAACAGTCCTGGGACAACAAGGGAGATATCGTCGTGGGCAATGATGTATGGATCGGCTTTGAAGCCGTGATCATGGCGGGTGTAACGATCGGCGATGGTGCAGTGATCGGCACGCGTGCAGTCGTGACAAAAGACGTACCGCCCTATACGATTGTCGCCGGGATTCCTGCAAGGCCGATACGAAGGCGGTTTTCTAAAGAAGATATCTTGTTTCTACAGGAAATCAAATGGTGGAATTGGCCTGTGGAAAAAATATCCGAAGCCATTCCCTATATTCAGTCCGGTGATATAAAAGGTCTGAAAAGCCTGATACTCTAAACATTTGGAGAGTATGAAATTTAAACCCGGTATAGCCGAACAGGCTATACCGGGTTTTTAAGTATGACGGGCATGTCCGTGTTCTGTGGTGCAAGTCCACATAGGCGTAGCTACCGACGAACTTGTAAGCGACTCCCAAGGTTTGCATCGTGAGGTGTGGGCGAGAAGAAGGGATAGCGAAATCGTAG
>NZ_NQOG01000038.1 GCF_002270485.1 Anaerostipes hominis (ex Lee et al. 2021)
GCACGCCGCCAGCGTTCATCCTGAGCCAGGATCAAACTCTCATGTTCAATCTTGGATCTAAAAAGCGCTAGCTTTTTTATCCTTGTTTTACTGTGTCCTTTTATAAAGAACGTTCGTGTATCTTTTTTTTAAAGATACTGAAAATCTCTTAGAATTTTCAAGGTTGTCTTATTGTTTAGTTGTCAATGTTCGCGTTTGCAGTATTGTGTGCATAAAAAATGAAGTGTATCGCGCGAAGAATTTATTCTTCTGAGCGCATACGGTTTACTTTTTATATAAGCGGCTCTGCCGCGACTGAGGAAGTGAAACTTCCGAAGTGCACACCGCACTCAAACTTTATATCCGGAACCTCCTGTCAAAGTTCCAACGGAGAAGGAGGGATTTGAACCCTCGCGCCGCTATTAACGACCTACTCACTTTCCAGGCGAGCCCCTTCAGCCACTTGGGTACTTCTCCAAGCGTCCCTAACTACTTTGCTCTCAGCTAGTGCTGATCTTCAAAGCAACGGAGAGGGTGGGATTCGAACCCACGCGCCCTTGCGGACAAACGGTTTTCAAGACCGCCTCGTTATGACCACTTCGATACCTCTCCAGGTACTTGTTTCTTTGTTTTTTAAGCGTCTCTCGCTGTGACGCTTGTATATAATACCAAACGCTCCTACACTTGTCAACAAGTTTTTTGAAAATATTTTATTTTTTTGTATTCTTATAAATTAAGACTGCTTATAAGGGGTCAGCTGACTGCTCACCCCCTTTTGTTTTATCCTTTCCTTTAACACATACAAGAAACGATTTTATGATAAATCTCTTTTCCGTCTTTTGCCCTCACTAATTCCTCCATCATACGATCATCCTGTACCAGATGAATTAATTCCTGTAAAGTTTCCAACTGGGCATGTGGCTCTTTGATTGCCATCATCATGATGACACTGACACTGGTTTTTTCCTGACTGCCTCCCATAACCTGAAACTCAATTGGTTCGCTCAGGGACGCAACACAGATTCTCGTTTTCTTAACATATCTGGAATCTGTATGCGGGATTGCTACTTTATATCCATTTAACGGAAGTCCCGTAGGAAATTCTTTCTCCCTCTGTATCACGTGCTCCTCATAATCTTTTGTTACAATTCCTTTCTGATACATTTTTGACGCTATAATATGAAGGGCTTCTTCCTGACTTTCGGCCCTGATGTTGGTAAAACATGTTTCTTCTGACAATGCATCTTTTAGTGACATGGATGATACCTCCTTACAAGTTCTCAAAGTATGTGATTGCACCGAAAGAATCTTCAGCTTGAAAGACAGCTCTGCCTATAACAGCACCTGTTGCTCCGTTTTTCCTTAAAAGCCGTATTTCCTTTCCTGAAATGCCTCCATCCGCAATAATATCCTGATCTGTCCGGCATCTCTTAGCAAGCCATCTGACTTTCTCCACCATATCCGCTCGAAATTTCTCTCCGGCTCCGTCCGGTTCTGATGTCATAATTAAAAAATAATCGGCTTCATTGAGATAAAATTCTACTTCATTTACCGCTGTACGTGGATTCAGTGCAATTCCGGCTTTCATTCCGCGTCTTTTAATCTCTGTAATAATTCTTGAAGGATAGTCAAGGGCCTCCCAATGAACAGCTACAGCTTTAAAGCCGCATGCCTGCAGATCATTCAAATAGTCCAAAGGATTCTGTACCATCAGATGAGCATCCATGGAAGCCTCTGTAACTTCTGCAGCCAGCCTGACCGTCCCTAATCCAAACGTTATATTAGGAACAAAGTTTCCATCTTCAATGTCATAATGCAGATACGTATGATTTTTGAGCTTTTCAATCTCTTCTCTTAACTTCAGCTGATCTGCCGAAGCCAATGACGGAAATATCTTCATAGTCAATGATTCCTCCGGCTCCTATTATTTATTTCTGAACTCTTTTACAACATCCATAAATTCTTTTACGCGTTCTCTGTCTACAGCATTTTCAAAAATCCCGTCCTTTTTAAATGTAGTTCCAACAACCGCTCCGTCTGCAATCTTCAGCTGCTCTGCTACATTTTCTTTTCTCACACCGGTATTTGCAAAAACGATGGTTTGCGGAACTTCATTTTTTACCGTTTTCAGTACCTGTGAATCTGTGGCAGCACCTGCTGTGAGTCCGGAAACACAGAGTGCATCCGGTCTGCAGTTAAATACAGTGCTTTTCGCAATCTGGGCAATATCATCTCTTTGAATGTATTTTGCCGCTTCCGGTACGATGTTGAATAACAGTTTCACATCCTGTGCCCCAATTGCATGCTGATGCCTTACAACCTCACCGCAGTTTGTGTCCCAGATACCGAAATCGCTGGCATAGACGCCAGTAAATATTTCTCTGACAAACTTTGCTCCCGTAGCTTTTGCTAAATCTAATGACTTTTCCGGATCCCATAAAACATTCACCCCAAACGGTATGTGAAGATCTCCCTTGATCTCTCCAATGATCCGTGCCATTGCGGCTACTGTCTCCGTTTTTACCTTTGTAAGATAAGGAAGACTGAACTCGTTGGAGAACATAATGGCATCGACACCGCCTTCCTGCAGTTTTAGCATCTCTCTGCGGGCACGCTCTACAACTGCTTCCATTCCTCCTTTCTCGTCAAAACCCGGATCTCCCGGCAAAGCCGTGAAATGACACATTGCAATAATAACCTTGTCTGTTCCCAATACTTCCTCTGTCCATTTTTTACTCATGTTCTTCTCCTTTTCCTCTGCTTGCTGTTTTAAAGTTTTAACATCCTCTTGACAGGTCGACATGCCTTCCGAATTTACATGCAGACAGGCACATAAGCTCTGCGCAGTCTTCAATATCTTTCACACACGCTGCCTCCGCCGGTGAATGTGTATATCTGAGCGGAATTGATAAATGAGCCATAGGAATCCCCTCTGTTCCCGCAAGCTGTGTAAAAGCATCGTCTGTTATGACTCCGATCACCACTTCTTTCTGACAATTCATAAGTTCATCTTTCGCGATTTCCTCAAGAAATTGATTCAGCTTCGGGTTTGGAAGCAGGCCTCCGAGAGTTCCTCTCCCATGGAAATTCATATACATGATTGCCACACCTTTTCCAAGAGCCATATCATATTTGCCCTCCAGTTCCGGTGTATCACAGGCCGGAGAAATATCTACACAGATGGCCGCATCCGGCTCCAGCCGCTTAAATGTCGGTGTTGAAGATCTGACATTAAATTCTTCCTGCACCGTAAAAATTAAATAGACGGTAGCTTCGTGCTCTGCAGTTTCCAAATGCTCTGCCAGAGCAAGAAGTGTATAGATACCCATTCTGTCATCCAGGGATTTCGAGACAATACAGTTTCCCATCTTCATAAAATTAGGAACATAAGTTACTGAACTTCCTATATCGACGCCCAGAGACAACACTTCCTCTTTTGATCGGCATCCGATATCTACATAAATTTCATTAATGGCTGTAACCGAAAACTTTTTTTCTGCAGATGTCAGATGATGTGAAGTATTTCCTACAACTCCTCGGACTGAAGTTGTTCCGTCCAGTGTATGTACGTCTAAAAATTCAGAAGGGAGTACTTTCTCCGGAATCCCGCCTACTCTTTCCAGTCTTAAGAATCCAGTGTCTTCTATCTTTTTAACAATCAGCCCTACTTCATCCATATGTGCGAAATAGGCAATGCTCGGGGGATTCTCTCCTCTCCCCAGATAAGTTGCTGTCACATTCCCCATTTTGTCTACATGTAGATCATCAGCACTTTCTTTCAGCCGGCTGATAATATAAGAAATCATACGGTCTTCCCGTCCGCTCATGGCAGATATTTCTGTCAATTTTTTAATCTCTTCATAAATATCCATTCTTTCCCTCCTTTACACTGTGCAGCGCCTGTGACAACGGCAACTTGTCCTTCTAATTCAATGTTATAGCCCATCTCTGCTCCTTTTTATATTGATCTGTTAAGCGAATATACCTGCAATCTTATAGAAAATCCAAGTCAGCCAGTTTCCGGCGGACAGAGCTGTAATATCCACGGCTCCTTTTGGAAGACTATATCCCGCATCCACAGCCATCGTTGTCATGGAAGCACCAAAACTGGAACAAATTAGCAGGACAATGCTCATAATAACAATCCCCGAAATAATAGACCTGAATAAATTTCCTTTACTGAGACAAGGTACCAGCGCGACAAAATATGCCAGGGATGCCAGATCACCAAATGGTAGCACTCGGTTTCCCGGAAGGATCATAGCTACTACAAGAACAATCGGTATTAGGATAATGGCCGATGCTACCGTAACCGGATGCCCGATCAAAATAGCTGAATCAAGCCCCACATAAAATTCTCTCCCCTTAAAATGCTTGTCCATAAATTTCTTGGCTGCGTCGGATACCACCGTTAGAGACTCCATAAATAATGCAATGAATTTGGGAATGATCATCATAACAGCGCCGATGGAGATTGCCGAGTTTAATAGAGTCGGAATGTCTTTCCAATAACCTGCCACACATCCCAGAATCAATCCCAATGTTGTACCAAGAACCAACGGGCTTCCAAAGATGCCCCATTTCTCCTGGATATGCTTTTCATCCCACTCGATATCTTTGATAATCGGAATCCGGTCTAAAACCCAATTCACACCGTTGATGATCGGAATACTGGTGACGACCCAGCCCTGTGGGATCGAAACACCCGGAATCTTATAAAACTTCTGAACTCTTTCTGCTGTCCGGTCAGCCATGACCAGACAAAACGCTGCGTGTACTGCACCTGCCGCCAGGCCGATGATCAGATTCCCTGTAACGATATACACTACAGATGCTGTAAATGCATGGTTCCAAAAATTCCATATGTCAACGTTCAATGTTTTGGTCGTTTTTGTTGCCAGCATTAAGATATTGACTCCCAGTGATACCAGTATGATCAGCACACCGCACTTTGTACTGTATGCCACCGCAGACCCCACAGCCCATCCCACATCCAGAATGTCTTTCTTTACTCCCAGATTGTCTGCCAGAGCAGTAACCATAGGATTCACAGTTGTAATCATGAGATTGATGACCAGATTTAAGCCGATATAAGCCGCACCGAATGTCAATCCGGCCATCAGTGATTTCTTCAATTTTGCACCAAACACCATACATATGATGAAAATGAAGATTGGAATCAACACCGATGCCCCTAAACTGGTCAGGGCACCTGAAACCTTTGATATAATTTCCATAAAATCCTCCTTCTTTCTTCTAATCTTTTTCTGTGATTTCTTGAATGGTCTTTTGCAAATCTTCCAGCAGTTCCTCTTCTCCCACTCCTGTCAGCAGCGGCAGTCCGTCAAATACAGGGATGCCCGGATCAAAAGCAACCTGGGCAGTGCTTAAGATCACATCACAGCCTGTAAGCCTGTTGGCCAGATCGTTGACACTGCAGGTCATAATGGAAACCGGGATGCCATGTTCATTCATATATTCCTGAACAATGGATGCCGCATGTGTGGATGTCGCAATTCCTGAACCGCATGAAACCATCAGCTTTATTGGTCTCTTCATTAAAATTCCTCCTTTCCTTTGAAATTTGCAGATTATATTGATCCGCCAGCCTGAATGCCTGTTTCATTCCGCAGCTGGCAGGAGAATCAATCAAAATATCGCTTATCTCCAGTACCTGTCTGGCAGCATCTTTCGGTGCGAAGGAGCAGTGCCCCATCTTCAGCATACTCAAATCATTCATTCCATTCCCGGCAGCAAATATTTTTTCTTTTTTTGCTCCGAGAACTTCCATCAAATGAGCTGCTGCCACGTGCTTGCCAGTCTGCTCAGAAGTTACCTCCGTAAAATGTTTGCTGGAATATTCGTATCTTCTCCCCTTCCACAAAGGCAGATTCCTGCACTTTTCAAGTATCGTTCTATGATTTGCCGTAAAAGACAGTTTCAAAATATCACCCTGTGCCTGTCCGGCTGAGAAAATTTCTTTTCCCATCTCCTCCTTCACTCCGTGATTCTCGATCATCCAGTTGCTTCTCATTCTGTAGATTCCTTTTTCAGTAAAGATCTGGATACATATTTCAGGCAGATGTTCATAAATAAACTGAATATCATGCAGGATATCCTTCCCTAGTGGCTTCTTCCAGATCAGCCTCTTCCTCTGAAAATCATAAATTCCGGCTCCGTTATAGACGACTGCTGGAAATTTAAGATTCAGTTTTCTGCTGTATTCCTCTAATGCCTCCACAGATCTTCCGGTACACAGGATCAGGCGGCCTCCGGAAGCCTCATAGTCTTTTGCCGCCTGGATCACATCATCATGCAGATGAAAATCATTTCCCACTAAAGTTCCGTCAACATCTGACAGAAACATTGAATAATAATTCATACACACTCCTTTTATCCACTGATAATATTCCTGAACTCTTCTTTATCCACAGCTTTCAGCAGCCCTTGAACAATTTCTGTTCTCCCTGCCTTAAGCACCACCTGTTTCAATACTTCCAGCTCTTCTCTGTCTTCATCATCTACCATAATTTCAGGTATGACGAATAAAAATACCAACCGGACCATCCTATTCTTATTTACATGCTGCTGCGGTGCCCAGTCAATCTCATGCTCGGATCTGATGCAGACTATGCTGACCTCAGAAATAATATCCGATACAGCATGAGCCAGTGCGACAGAATTTCCGATCGCAGTGAATCCATCCTTTTCTCTTTTCCACACTTCTTTCATAAGTCTGCTCTTCGTTTTAGAATCTGTCCCACCGGTCAGCAGGCCGCTCAGCTGTTCTATCATTTCTTCCTTCGTGTGGATATCTGCATGTAGCAGAATTTTTTCCTCCGTCATCAAATCCTCTATGTTCATTGTTCTACTCTCCCTCCTCTCATTAATACATCCAGGGCTTCCTCTCTGGTCTTAGCGGATTTCAGCCTTTCCGTCCTTCTTTTGTCCATCGACAGGCAATATAATTCATGAAGAATCTTCTGCTGTTCTTCTTCTGAACTCGTACACACATCAATCGTGAGCGCAGATGTCTCAGCATCCATATCCAGATATATTTCTGACTTCTCCTGGTACCATAAGTTCACATAGAAACCGGATATCAGCTCCGCTTTACATATCATTTCCCTTTCAGCGTCAGACGGACTTTCCCGGATCATTTCCCCCAGTTTAACGCCTGCACTATTGGTCTCCTGGCTTTTGCAGATATCATATATATAATTCCTGATAGCCTTTATATCCTGTTTGGTCAGAAGTGCGGAAATCATCAGGTTCGGAATATTCCCCGGGTTTACCGGAACTGTGGAGATAATAAAGTCTGTGTCTCCCAGCTCCCTCTCCTTCAGCTTCCGCGAAGAAATCGTATCAATCACACGGATTTTAGGAAATTCCTGTTTGATTTTCTCGCTCAGCAGAAGAGAAGTTCCAAATCCGCTGTGGCAGACTACCAAAACATTGATTCTGGATGACAGCTTGACGATCATTGTCTGATAATATGTAGCAATATTAGCAATCTCATCGAGTCTTATCTTTTTTAGATGAAAACGTTTCCCCACAACCGTACAGGCAATCTTACAAATCCCAAGCATCTGCGGGTACCACTGCTGCATTTCTTCCAGCAATGGATTTGTAATCTGAATATTGTATTCCAGACGGTTCAGCATCGGCCTTATGTGGAGCATCAGTCCTTCCAGTAAGGTTTTTTCTTTAAAGAAGTTAACGCCCATTACGCCGGACATATAATCAGTCAAAGCCATCGCCACCTTTTCACCGATGCTTCTCTTCTGTTTTATCTCTTTTTTTACTCCCTCAATCGTACTCAGCGAGCTTAAATACTGGTATATATAAGTAATCTCTTCCTCTCCAATATTAATTTCGTATTTCTCCCAAATACTCCGGGCAATCTGATCTGCTTTTTGATAAACTCTGTTCCTGTCCGTCTCTGACAAATCATCATTTAGTGAATCCATCTTATTGCCATCCCTGACACGTTTGATGCAGATTAAAATATGAGTAAGAATATTTACATAGTAAATATCATTGATGTCGATTCCCTCTTCTTCTTCCAAACTGACAAGAAGAGATTCCACAAAAATGATTTCTTCCAGCGAAAACACTTCCAGCAGTCCCCGCAGTGTCGGCATATTCAGCCTACATATCCCGTCCGGCTGTATATCGTCATTGAGACCGCCTGCTGTTCCCTCTCCGTTGATCAGTGATGCAATTGCTTCTCTGATATTAATTTCTTCACCTTCAATCCGGGTTCCTTCCACATTCCTGACCAACTTCAGATCAAAATCTGCCAGCCATTTTTCAATCAGCTTTAGATCATTTACAATACTTGCCTTTCCGACATAATATTCCTCTGATAATTTTTGAAGCGATGTAGATTTGCCGGAATGAATCAGCAGATTTTTGAGAATAATGCCCCTCCGCCACTCTACCGAACCGCTGCTGTCTTCCGGTCCATATGCTCCCAAAATGTCTGTCATTTTGATGCGGTCTCTGTTTTCCATATCCAGCAAAATCCCTCTTCCTGTCCTGCCTATGACCTGAATCTTTTCTTCTTCTAAAACCTGCCGTATCATTTTCAAATCATCCTTTAATGTCTTATCTGACACCTTTAATTTGTCGGCATAATAATGAACTGACCTGTAGCAATCCTCTTGCATCATCATCCTTATAAAATTCTTTTGTCTCTTACTTAAACTCTTCATGTTCTCTCCCTCTGGGATGATATCTGATATGTTACCTCTCAGGATTGTTTCCTTCCTCTTTAAACAAACTATATCACCCAATTGTTCTTCTAAAAATACAAAACTCCTACTCTAGCTCTAAGGAAGTTTTAGTACACCAATGAACAAAGTGGGCAAGCCCACTTCATCTCCCCAACCCCTCAATCTTTTAGGGGCTTGGCAACTTTGCGTGCCAGATGCGATTTGCCGCAGGCAAATAATTTCCTTACGCATCTGTGCACAGCCCGCGGAGCGTTTTTATTTCATAGGGAAGGTCGTAGAACTTTCCTATGAAATGAAAAAGGGGCTGTCGCTTTAACGAATGAAAATTCGTGAAGCGGCAGCTTCATTTTTGCTGCTTTTGGCATGAAATCCAATCGGAACCACAGATTTATTTAATCATTTGATAATAATGGCGCACTTTAATAAGCCATTTTCGATGGCTTAAAAATTTATTTTGAAATGTCTAAATTCAGGCGCTTTTTAATGGGAATAAATACGTTCCGGTTCTGCCATTTTGAATCTTATTATGAAGCTTATTTATGTTTCTTGCCATGGCAAGCAGT
>NZ_NQOG01000039.1 GCF_002270485.1 Anaerostipes hominis (ex Lee et al. 2021)
GATGAATGCCCTGCTTCCAAAAGCAGATATCGCAGGGCTTGTTAAAGTTACCCTTTTTTCAGCATATGATATGAAAAAGTCTGCAAAAAAGTTTCAATTTATACTTGACATATCACCGCTGGACTATCGATCCATAATCATTTCGTTGATGGAACCGCCTGTCTTCATCATCGGGAATACCAGCTGCTCACTGTCAATAATGAATTCTATCAATGTCGGTCCGTCGGTCTTTTCTTTTGCCTTCTCAAATGCTGCATCAATCTCTTCCGGCTTGGTCACACGGATACCCTGAGCTCCGTAGCTTTCCGCAAGTTTCACAAAATCCGGTGTATACGGAGGGCACGGATGGTTCTCCGGCGTACAGTTACCTTTGCAGCTCTTTCTATATTTCAGACATGTACTTGCGAACCTTCTATTATAGAAGAGATCCTGCCATTGTCTCACCATGCCCAGATATCCGTTGTTAAAAATACAGAATACCACAGGAAGCTCCTGCACTACTGCCGTCGCCATCTCCTGGATGTTCATCTGGGCTCCGCCGTCTCCGCTGATGCATACCACTTCCCTTCCGGGATTTCCGATACATGCACCCAAAGCCGCCGGGAATCCGTAGCCCATAGTGCCCAGACCTCCCGAGGTGAGCAGCTGGCGGTTTCCGTGGAGCTCCACATACTGTGTCGCCCACATCTGATTCTGCCCTACATCTGTGACAACGATCGGTTCTTTGAAATCTTTATTGATGGCCTCTATGATCATCTGAGGAGTCAGATTTCCTTTGGCACCCTCCATCTTGATCGGATGGGATTTCTGCCAGCTCTCCATCATAGAGATCCAGCGCTCCACATTAAGAGCCGGTTCTTTCTGTGCCAGTTCCAGAATATCTAAAATGGCTTCCTTTGCATCTGCAACGATTGGGATATCCACGGTTACATTTTTAGAAATGGCCGCCGTGTCGATATCAATATGTATGATCTTTGCCTTGGATGCAAACGTACCAAGTTTTCCTGTGATCCGGTCATTGAATCTCGTTCCGATGGAAAACAGGACATCACAGTTGGCAATGGCTTCATTTGCAGCAAAATTTCCGTGCATGCCGATGTTGCCAAAATAGAGCGGATGGTCTGTAGGCAGTACTCCGCGACCCATAATCGTGGACACCACAGGTACCTTCAGTATTTCCGCAAGCCTTGTCATCTCTTTGTGGGCTCCGGCAATCTTTGTTCCTCCACCGATAAGAAACAGCGGCTTCTTGGACTTATGAAGAGCTTTCATGGCTCTCATCACCTGTCCGTGGTGTACTTTCGTATTCGGTTTATATCCTCTGATATTGACACTGTCCGGATACTCCTCGCTGCCGAAGGTGCCCATCACATCCTTTGGAAGATCGATCAGCACCGGCCCCGGTTTTCCGGTCCTTGCGATATAAAAGGCTTCTTTGATGATACGGCCCAGATCTGCCCTGTTCCTGACAACGATCACAAATTTGGCGACATTCCTTGTCACTCCCACGATATCTACTTCCTGGAACGTGTCATTTCCGATCAGCGGAAGCGCCACCTGTCCGGTGAAGCACACAAGCGGTACACTGTCATAATTCGCCGTGGCGATTCCCGTCACCAGATTAGTCGCACCGGGGCCGCTGGTAGCAAGACAGACGCCCACTTTTCCGGTAGCCCTGGCATACCCGTCTGCCGCATGGATCAGTCCCTGTTCATGTCTCGGAAGGATCACGTCGATCGTGTCATCTTTGTATAACTCGTCAAAAATATCAATGACGCAGGCCCCCGGATACCCAAAGACGGTATCTACGCCTTCTTCTTTTAATGCCTTTACCAAAAGCTGGTTTCCTGTAATTTTTCCCATATGCTGTCCTCCCTTAATTTTGTTCCAGTTCCTCTAATGCATATTTTACTTCCTCCTGAGCTTCTTGTTTAAAGTCCTCTACCTTATCCTGATCGATTTCAGGAAGCTCTTTTATGGATTCCACTCCAAAACAGCGCAAGAATTCTTCCGTCGTTCTGAATAATATCGGTCGTCCGACAGCGTCTAAACGCCCGGCCTCCCGGATTAAGTTATACTCTAATAACTTATTTACCGGATGGTCGCATTTGACCCCTCGGATGGCTTCTATCTCTTGTTTTGTCACCGGCTGCTTATATGCGATGATAGATAATGTTTCCATCATGACATCGGTAAGCTTCGGTTTTTTCGGCTGGTTTACAATTTTAATTAATTGATCATAGTATTCCGGCCTGGTACACAGCTGGTAAGAACCGTCCAGCTCAAGGAGCCTGATCCCGCTGTCTTTTCTGTTGTATTTTCTTTTTAACTGATCAATTAAGTAAAAAAATAAATCCTCCGGGATATCCAGAGCCGTCATCAGCTGTTTCTTCGAGACGCTCTCTCCCATGGAGAATAAAATTGCCTCAATCATTGCCTGCTTCTGTCTCATGCCTCTCTAACACCTCAATCATAATTTCCTGTCCGATCTTTTCCTGGACAGCCCGTATCTTTCCAACCTTCATCAGTTCCAGAATTGAAAGAAACGTGACCACAACCTGTTCTTTGGTCATCTGTCCTTCCAGCAGCTGTCTGAACGACAAGCGTCTCCTGGAAGATATCAGATATTCCACTTCTTCCATCTTATCTTCCAGCCGGACTTCCTCCTGTTTGATCTCTCCAAACTTACTCCTGATGGGATCGATCTTATCTTCCCTCTTGCGCATGACAAATTCAAAAATCCTGTTCAGGTCTTCCATAGTGACATCCCTGCTGATCTCTCGGACGTCAACCGGACGACGGTATCTGAGCACCTCTTCCGGAACGGCCCGTTCTTTAAAGAATGTCTTCTCCGCCTCGTACTCCCTCGCTTTCAGTTCTCTGGACGCGTACTTATATATTTTGTACTCCAGAAGTCTTAAAACCAATTCCTCCCTTGGATCTCCTTCCTCATCATCATCTTCTTTGGCCGGAAGAAGCATTTTGGCTTTGATCCTGAGCAGTGTCGCCGCCATCACAAGAAAATCACTCATCACATCCAGGTCTTCCTCCTCCATCTCACGGATATAGGCGAGGTATTGCTCTGTGATCTCAGAAATGGGGATATCATAGATATCCACTTTGTTTTTCTCAATCAAATGGAGCAAAAGATCCAAAGGCCCCTCATAAACATTTAATTTTATATCAATCGCTGCCATACTCAATGTCCTACTTTTTCTTTAATGTAATACACGATACCTCAGGCTTGTTAAACAGCCTGATCTTAATAGAATGGTTGCCCAGTCCGCGGCTTAATATCATGATCGATGTGCCGATCTGGTATTCTCCCGCATCATACTTTGGAAACAGCTGAAACTGAGGAGATATCACGCCTCCTACCTTCGGAAGCCTGACCATGCCTCCGTGAAAATGTCCTGACAAGACCAGATCACACCCCCACTTGGAATACTGTCTGAAGTAGTTTGGATTGTGGGCCAGGAGCACCTGAAAAAATTCCGGATCTGCATCTCCGAGCGTATCGGTCATTTCCTCCGACGAAGGCGGTGCAGGATGGAACTTGCGGTACTGTTTTTCTTCCATATCAAAAGCTGTCAGGCAGATGGCAGAAATTCCGCTGTCTACCATGATACTTTCATTGGACAGATGAACGACTCCGCATTCTTTGAGCTGGTGGACATATTCTTTATAGGCCACTCCGTAAACTTCTTCATTTCTTTTGAGCCTCAGTTCATGGTTCCCGTCAGCATAATAGATACGGTATCTCCGGGAGAGTTCTCTCATCAGATCCAGCGCGACTTCATAAGACGAGTCCACCCTGCTCACGAGCATATCCCCGCCCACAAAAACGGCATCCGGGCTGCATCCGTCAATCATGTCAATCAATGCCTTATTCTGGTAGTCAAATTCGTTGCAGTGCAGATCCGTCAGGAACACGATTTTATAGCCGTCAAATTCCTCCGGCAGTTTTGCAGAAACAACCGTATATTCTTCCAACGACAGGTTTTGATTTTCATTCATACTCGCAAAACATACAGCCGTCCCCAATATTACGGCCGCAGTTAAAATTATAAACAACATACTCTCTCACTTTCCCGTTATTTGGAAGTCCCATATCTATAAAGGCCATTCCCGTACCTTTCTTGACAGTCCGGGTATACCTTTCCCTATTTTACTAAATAATTTGAAAAAAAACAAGAGGGACGGATGCCTCACCCGGGCTTCCGTCCCCCATTGTCCATTGTTATGAAAAATAATATTTATTCTGTAATAGAAATTGTGCTTCCAACTTTTAATGTCGGCACATCTGTTTTTTCTACACAGATGCTTCCCGGAAGGCATTCTCCGCTTCCGTTGAATGAGTATGTCACGTGTCCCAAGTTGTTCAGGTTTTCTCTGGCAACATCTCCAACCATGGTAATCTTGTATTCCTGTCCGTCGATCACGAGCTTATTGCCCGGTTTGATCTCTCCCTGAACCGGAGTCACCTCTACGGAATAGCAGAAATCTTTTAAAGTATCCGGAGCGTTGTCCCCAAATGTTACGAAGATTCCCTCTCCAACAAATGCTTCTACCTGATCTCCCATTCCTTTGATCGTTGTCTGATAAATCATGTTCTTCTTCCTTTCCTGCTAAAGCTGAATTATTTGTATAATCCAATACTTGCTACGAATGCTACGAGCACACGCGGCACACCTATTATGAACCTTGAGTATAGCACAGAAGGCACACCGACTTCAACTGTTTCCGGATCTGCTTCCGCAAGTCCCAGGCCTACCGGGATGAAGTCACAGGCACACTGTGTGTTGATGGCAAACAGTGCCGGCAGTGCAAGTCCAGGTGCAATGTTTCCTTTTCCGATTTCCACACCGATCAGAGTACCGATGATCTGAGCAATAACGGCTCCAGGTCCTAACAGACAGGACAGGAACGGGATAGAACAGATCAGTCCAAGGATCACAAGTCCCACGATATTTCCGCAAAGTGGCTTTAACATCTGTGCAAACCAGTTACCGAAACCGGAGCCCTGGATAATACCGATCAGCAGTGACACGAACCCCATGAACGGGAGAATCGTATGTAATACGGTGTTTACGGATTCTTTCGCAGCCGCGTTGAATGTCGCTACGACTTTACCTGCACCCATACCGATCTTCTGGATGAAGCTGGATTTCTTTCCGCCGTTTCCGCCCATCTGCTCTGAAACTTTCTTGTCTGCACTGTATTTGAATTCTCTCTCTTCTGTCTTAGGCGCCTCTGATCTGATCGGAGCCGCAGACCCGTCTGCTGCGCTGATCTGGTTCATGCCGACACCGGATACATAGATGTCTTCTGTGATGTACTTCGCCATCGGTCCGGATTTTCCAACCGGGTTTACATTGATGGTAGGAATTCTTTTCTGAGGGTAAATACCGCAGCGAAGAGTTCCTCCGCAGTCGATGATTACAAGGAAAATTTCCTTTTCCGGCACGGTTGTCTTAAATCCGTTTACTGCACGGCATCCGGTAAGGTCTACGATCTTCTGAACGATATCAGGTTCTGCTCCTCCTCCGGTGATGAATAATAAAACGTCTTTTCCTTCTTCTGGTTTTACGGTTAAAGGTCCGCCGAATCCGCCGCTTCCTTTTTCAATTTTAATTGCTCTGTATTCTGCCATGATGAATCCTCCTTTTCTCTCTTTATTGATCCTCTAACTTAATCTCGTTGCTCAGTTCGATTCCCTGCTGTTTCATAACGATCTTTGTCGTAAAGTCTGTCACCCATCCGGCAAAGAAGTTCATGACAAGACCGACTAACAGGTACCTCAGTGCAAGGTCTGTTTCGTTTAAACCGAGTTTCTGGATTCCAGCCGCAATTCCCATGTAGATGAAGATTTCACCCGGATTGATATGAGGGAAAATACCGCTGTTTGTATGGCAGTGATAAGCTGCTGAAGCATAGTAGCTTGGTTTCTGGCGTTCCGGCAGGAATTTACCCATGGAAAGCGCCATAGGGTTACCTAACATGAAGGCTGCGATAAATGGCAGCACCCCGTAAGCCAAAATAACATTTTTAGAGCACACTTTCGCAAATTTGTTGATCCTGTCCTGTCCGACCAGTGCGATGATGGTATTCATTAAAATAAGTAACAGTAATACCTTCGGTACAATTCCTGATACCCAGCCGATAAAAGTCTGGGCCCCAGTGTCAAATAATCCCATAAATCCTGACGCAAATTTTACAATAACGTTCATATATATTTCTCCTTCCTATTTACAGGCTTTTCTGGATTTGCCGAGAAGCATGTCCGCAATTCTCGTCAAGAGTCCCGGCGTCTCCACTACTTCGCCTCCGTCCATGATCGTGTTGTAGTTGGAGGCTGCATTCAAAACGGATCTTCTCAAAGAATATTCCATGCCTTTGCAGTCTTCTTTCGTAATCAGTCCCACATTCTTTCCGTTGAAATCATCAAACTTTTTAAATCGTGCAAAGATTGTAAATCCCCGCATGAAACATCCTTCTTTGATCATGCCACGCTTATCAATTGCAAACATCACCATAGCTCCGGCATGAAAACCGCCTTTGCTTTTTCCAATCGCCACTCTTCCGATCTTCCTCAATCTTCCGTAGTGGACGTTAAAGCCCTTCATCTGAACCATTGAAAACAGAAACTGCAGTATAAATGCCGTCAGCAGCGCACCTGCAATCAATAAATAGTATGACATACGCATCCTCCTTAACTTTATTTAAAAATATTGTTCTCTTCCACAAAATATAGAAGTAATTCCCTGTAAGTCTTCATCTGCCGAAGCTTCTTCACCACGTCCGGATCATGGGCGATCGCCAGCATATTGTCATAGAGCTGGATCAGCACGGAATCATTTTTCATTTCTTCCGGGATGGCCAGCAAAAACACCAGCTGAACCTCGTCCTCCCCTTTCGCCTTCTCTTTTTCCGGAAATACACCGAAGGCAAGGGTCAGCTTTTGCAGTTTATTCGTCGTATGAGGAAAAGCAATATTTTTTTCAAATATCATTGTCGATTCCTGTTCCCGAATGCGGAGTCTCTCCTCAAAGCCGTCGTCCACAAGTCCCTGTTTAAACAGCTCTTCGGTCATCATGTCCACATTCTCTTCGTAGCCAAGATCCGGCCTAAGCACAAAGAACCGTTCCTCGTCCAGCATGTTTAGAAACACTGAATCAATTCCCCGGCGGATCGGTATTCCCATCTCCGCCATGTTTTTTACACTTTCCACTTTGCTTTTCAGCAGATTCTTGTCGAACACCTCATCGATGTCGATGATCGGTGTCGGCCCTTTTGTCTTTAAATTTGTTGTCGTAATAATCAAGTCGTAGGAATCTTCTTTTTCCGCTTCAAAATCTCCATTGAAATAGTAATCGATGACCGGTTCCACCTCAAAAATATTTTTCAGCTGGCTGGCGATCAGTCTTCCGATAATCTTTCCTGACCCGCATACAATAGCAATTCTGTACTGCTTCTGTTCCGGCGCCTGTTCTAAAAGAAACACGCCGAAATACATCGCCAGAAATCCCAGCTCGTCCTTCGTCACCTCGACTCCGGTCCTCGTCTCGATGACATCTTTGGCAATGCCGGCCATCGTGTAGGCAACGGAGTATTCATCTTTTACTTCTTCCACCAGGGCATTCCGGATATGAAATCCATATTTCAGCCGGTTGATCATGAAAAATACATGATAGACAAAATCGTCAAACAGTTCATTTACGATCACTGTGACACCGATTTCATCCTGGATACGGTCTAAAATCTCGATGATCAGATCCGCCGCCTCCTCTGAAATCTGGATATAATTTTCTATCCCCTCGGTGTTTACCGGAGTCCTCATCCCTGCGATCGGCAGGCAGAGGAAAATCCTTTCCGGCTTCGGTATTTTGAATGGAACAGCCTCTTCCACTTTGTCCGCAAATTCGTCCGCAATCTCGTATACTTTGCTGTCATAAAGCTCCAGATACCTGTGGTCCAGAGACTCAATCGTATGTCCGTTCCCAAGGCGGTCGACCATGACTACAAAAGCCCTGAAAAATTGTCCGAATCCCAAAGCATCCAGAGAATATTCTGTCTGCATATCGTACAAAAGCTGCCTTAACTGGCTGCCCAGCGGATAGTTCAGATAAATCTGCTCATAGACATTTTCCAGGAGAAACAGGCGAATCTTAATCTCTTCCCCGCAAAGGGAGAGCCCTGTGTTTGCCTTTCCTTCCACTGTCAGATCATACTTTTTTATCTGTTCCCGGATACGGTTTAAATCTCCGACGGTAGTCGTTCTCCCTACCTTCATCTCCTCCGACAGGTCATCGATCAGATATGGCTTTTTGGCATCCATCAGCTGCCAGAAAATATACGCCATCCTTGTCTGAGGGGAATTAAAATATTCTTCCTGTTCGTATATCTTGTCTCGGATCTCCTCATAACCCTTCTGATCGAATACAATAAGCTTATACTGTCCTTTTTTATTGCTGATGACTGCATATCCGCCCATCAGGCAGTTCAGCTCTTTTACATCGTTCCGCACAGTCTTTGTGGAAACGCTGAGCTTTGCCGCAATGCGGTCTACGTCGGAGGAATCCTGTACCTCCACGTTCCTTAACAGAGCAGCCATTCTGTTTTCATCATTAAAAAGTTTCATAAGCTTACCTAATACCACCTTTTCTCCGTATGCAGATTAACCTCTTGTCTTTCCGCCGGCTACATTGATGGTCACACCGTGTACATAAGAAGATCTTTTGCTTGCCAGATATACACACATGTCTGCCACTTCGGAAAGCTTTCCGGATCTTCCGAGCGGTGTTGTTGACGTCT
>NZ_NQOG01000004.1 GCF_002270485.1 Anaerostipes hominis (ex Lee et al. 2021)
AATGGAACCTGCCGGCTGCAGTGTCAAACTCCGGCGCTTCCGGCGCCATGTCAGAAACAACCACATTGCATCCCACGTTTAAAAATTCCTGGGCAACTGCTTTCCCGATTCCGGATGCTCCGCCGGTCACGATGACTGTTTTGCCTTCAAGGCCCAACCATGATTCGCTCATAAATAATCCTCCTAACATGTGACTTGTTTACTTGATGGTCTCATTATAAAGTCAAAGAGGAAGAAATTTAATTCTGTCTTTTTCCATGCCGATGAAAAGAAGTGTCTTATTTATAAAATAAGCGAAAATTATACTTTATATATTATTCAGATTTGTTTATAAAATATTTATACCCAAGGTATTTTATTATAACTTATGAAAAAATCATAATCTACTTTTTTTGTTCACTTTCACTCAAAAGTATCGCTCCGCCAACCGGGTCAGGCTGGTAAGAAAATTCATTTTCTCCACACTTTCTATGGCTTTCACCGGTTTTTTCAAGAGAATTTCATCTCCTCTTTTATAAATTATATAGCCGAGCACCTGGCCCTTTTTCACGGGAGCTTTTACCTGTCCGATGCGGATCTGTTTCTTTACATCACTTTTGCTGCCCTTCACCAAAACGATTTTGGCAGGAATATCCCTGCTGTAAGAGACCGTCTCTTTCTTGCCCTTTGTCACGGTGATCTTTCCGATGTCCTTCGCCCTCGTGTGGTCCTCCATCACCTGACAGTGAGAAAATCCATAGTCCAGCAAAGCACTTGCATCCTTCACCCTTGTTTTGGAATCGTCACTTGCCATGACAACGGCGATCAGATTGACTCCGTTTCTCGTAGCCGTGGCACTCAGACAGAATTTTGCGGTACTGGTACTTCCTGTCTTCAGGCCGGTACATCCATTATACTGCTTTAACAGTTTATTTGTATTGCTGAGACCGAATTCCTTAGTTCCCTTTTTCGTCTCATGGGTAAATTTGTCCATCCATATTTTCGTATATTTAAAAATATCCGGGTGTTTTGTCGTCAGTTCTCTTGACATCAAGGCAATATCATAGGCTGAAGTCTCATGTCCTTTGATATCCAGACCGCAGCTGTTTTTAAATGTGGTATTTTTCATGCCAAGCTGCTTCGCCTTTTCATTCATCCGCTTTACAAAAGCGCCCTCGCTTCCTGCGATATGTTCCGCCATGGATACAACCGCATCGTTGGCGCTGGAGATCACGATACATTTAAGCATCGTGTCCACTGTCTGGCTTTCTCCAGGCTCTAAGAACACCTGGGACCCTCCCATGGAAGCCGCGTGCTCGCTGACTGTCACTTTATCTGAATACTTAAGATTTCCTTTGTCCAGTTCTTCAAAGATCAGAAGAAGAGACATGACTTTTGTCACACTGGCCGGAGGCAGTTTCATGTCTTTGTCTTTTTGATACAGTATGGTACCGCTCCCCGCCTCCATCACAACTGCAGATTTTGCAGTCAGGTTAAGTCCTTCTCCGTCCTGAGCCACTGTAAGCAATGTTTCCGGTTCTGTGGCACGCACCACTGTTCCGGATGAAATGCATAACAGTAAAGAAAGAATAAAAATTGCTGCTTTTTTCATAAAATAAACCTTTCACCTCTTATGTTACAGTTTAATAAGGAACAAGCCGATTTATTACAAAAAAAGAACTGTAAATGGATTTATCCATCTACAATTCTTTTTTCATCTTCTTTGCCTGATTCCCCATTGATTTTTGGATTTTAGCTTTTTGTATTCTTCGTATGCTTCCTTTAAAATCTCTTTTTCATTCGGGAACTTTAACAAGTGGTAGGCTTCGTGAAATTTGTAGTACCCAGAGTCAACGAAAAACTCTTCTTTCTGCGGCTTTGAATGATACCCTTCTGCCTCCATCAAATACCAGTGAACGCTTTTTACGATCTGCTCATGGAAAGAGTAAAAGGAATACTCGCTCTTTCCGACATATTTGATAATACGGGCATTGGCATCTGTCTCTTCTTTTACTTCACGCAAAGCGGTTTGTTCATGCGTTTCCCCTTTTTCAACTGTACCTTTCGGAAGTACCCAGCCGTCATATCTGTTCTTGTAACTTTTGTACAACAGCAATATCTTCCCTCTGTAAATTACGACACCTCCACAGCTTGTTGCCTCTGTCATCGCGGCCTCCAATCATCCTGCCTCAACGCTATTTTGGGTCTCTCTAGAAATTATTATAACGTTAATGGATATGCATTTCAACATTGGATTTTGCTTTCCCTTTACTTACCTGAAATAAGCGTCAAAGACATTTTTTGCAATCGGAGCTGCCACGCGGCCTCCGGATCCGCCGCCTTCCACGATCACGCTTACGACGATCTTTCTGCCGTTATGCTCCGCACAGCCGATAAACCATGCGTGGGAATCCTTATCATCGTTATACTCCGCAGAACCGGTTTTTCCATAGACTTTATATCTTGAAGAGTAGGCTGATGTACCTGTTCCGTTTGTCACAACTTTCCTGAGCATTTTCCTGAGTTTTTTACACTCCGCGGCGCTGAGCGGGCTGGCGATCTCTTTCGTCTTCGTCTCTTTGATCACCCCTCCGTTTACATTTTTCACCTTGTCCACAAGGTATGGTTCCATCATGACTCCGTCATTGACGATGGTGCTCATGACTGCCGCATTCTGAAGCGGCGTAATCAGTGTGCTTCCCTGTCCTATTGCGATCTGGGGAACCTGGCTGTCTTTGGAACTGCCGTCAAATGTAAACCGGCTGGATACCGCCGCCAGATTAATCGGAATTCTGGAGTTAAACATCATATCCTCTGCGAGGGAAGCAAATTTACCTTTATTCAGCTGGGAAGCCATATGGACAAAAGCAGTATTGCACGATTTTTCCACTGCTCCTTCCAGATCTACAGTTCCATGGGCAGTTCCCCCATAACAGCGGATTTTTACATTATTGATGGTCGTATATCCGGTGCAGTGGTAGGTAAAGTTTTTATAATCTTTGTGTTCCCTCATAAACTCCAGGGCAGTGATCACCTTAAAGGTTGACCCCGGAGGATACAGTCCCTGTGTCGCCCTGTTGATCAAAAGTGCATCTTCATCCGTATTCAGTTCTTTCCAGTTTTCCTTTACCAGAGCCGGACGGAAATCCGGTTTTGAAACCATGGCGATCACTTTTCCGGTTTCAGGGTCCATGGCCACCACCGCTCCTTTTTCACCGCTCAGCGCATCATACGCTGCCTTCTGTACCCTTGTATCCAGCGTAGTATAAACATTATCCCCGATGCTCTTTTCTCCTTTCAGATTACTCTCAATCTGGGATAAAAGATTTGCATTGGATTTCAGCAGATCAAAATTACATTTGGATTCCAGGCCGGACTTTCCTTTGGCATTATATCCCACCACATGGGCGAACATCCGTCCATACGGATAATCCCTTGTCTCGCTGTCTCCGTCGCTGACGGTCTGGGCCAGGACTTTTCCGTTCGCACTGATGATTTTTCCTCTCACCACATATTTCTCCAATTCCTGAAGCCTTAAATTGTGGGAATCGGTGATCACATTCCGGCTGTCTCTGACGACAAAGTGTATGATATAACCGATCAGCACAAGGAACAATCCGACAAAGATATATGTAATCTGAAGGATCTGTCTATTTGCGTGCTTTTTCTTTCTTCCCGCGCTTCGTCCTGTTTTTAGAGAAGGAGATTTCTTTGGTATCTCCGTTTCCGCTTTCTTTCTGCGTTTGAATAAGCTCATTTTCTTCTTCCTCACTATTTGCTAACATGTGCAGTCCCTGAATGACACTTAAAATAATCAAAGTACTCAGCACCGATGTTCCTCCGTAGCTTACGAGAGGGATGGTAACACCTGTGGACGGTATGAACTTGGTCACCCCGCCGATACTTAAAAATACCTGAAAAATAAAACAAACACCAAAGCCCAGACAAAGCAGCTTGTTGAACAGTGTACGGCTTCTGGTGGAAATGTCCATAAACAAGATAAAACAGCTGATCAGTACGAAGATCAGACAGATCCCGAAGATCACACCGAATTCCTCGCTGATCACGGAAAAAATAAAATCTGATTCCCGGACCGGGATATCAAACGGTCTTCCCTGGGTAAGGCCCATCCCGAACCAGCCGCCGGTGCCGATGGCAAATAGAGACTGGCATACCTGTGCACCTCTCCCCTCGATCATGGAAAACGGGTCCTGCCAGACAGCTACCCGGACCTGTACATGGGAGAACAAATGATATGCGATCACTGCCGCAAATGCTCCTGCCCCTAATCCGCCCAGCAGATAGCTCGGCTTGGCAGTCGCAACATACAGCATCATCAGATAGATCATAAAATAGAGGAGCGCTCCTCCCAAATCCTTTTCCACCACAAGCACCAGAACATAGAGGCCTGCGATAACCGTGATCTTGACAAGATCTCTGAATTCTTTTGCTTTGCTCAGCATGGCCGCAGCAAAAAACACGAAGATGATCTTGACAAATTCGGACGGCTGGAATGCCAGACTTCCGAACTGAACCCAGTTATAAGCACCGTTTTTCATAACTCCGAAAACAAATACGGAGGAAAGCAGCGCAAAGCCGCCGATGGCATAGACCCATCCCAGCTTATTCCAGAATGACAGTTTATGCATCATCAGGGGGATCAGTCCTGTGACGAGCACCCCGATGGCTACGATGGCAAATTGCTTCATTGCCAGTTCAAAAGAAAGCCTTGTGAGGATCACAAATCCTGTTCCCAAAAGGAAACACATATTGTTGATCAGAAGCCTGGATGACCTCTTATAAATTTTCGGATATAAGATCATGACGATTTCAAAAAACACGATCTGTGCCGCAAAAAATATTAGAACTTTCAATTCCAGTGTCTTTAAAAACAAGACCAGATTGCACAGAAACAAAAATATAAACATATAAATGACCTGATTGTCAAGCAGTGCCTCCTGCCGTTTTTTATTTTTCGGCCGGAACATAGTAAAACAAGAAAATGTATAGACCAGACACATGATCAGTATCAGGTATTTTGCAGCCACTGCAATGATTTGAATCATATTACCACCTATAATATTCCTCTCTTAAAGTGTCCTTTTGTATAATTTGGGAATGGAAGTTCAGCCGTCTTTCCCTCCAGTATTTCACAGATAGCCCGGTAGACT
Source organism: Anaerostipes hominis (ex Lee et al. 2021) (assembly GCF_002270485.1). Lineage (GTDB taxonomy): Bacteria > Bacillota > Clostridia > Lachnospirales > Lachnospiraceae > Anaerostipes > Anaerostipes hominis. The sequence goes on from NZ_NQOG01000004.1 coordinate 5,151, forward strand.
GCAAAAGCTTCCTCTCCTGTCTCTTTCGTGAAATGAAGGCGCAGATTCTGGGGAGCCAGCCTGCAGACTTTTCGGATCTCAGATCCAAGCCACAGAGGCTCTCCATTGTAGATTTCATTAAAACATCCTTTACATTGATTTTTGACATAAAAATCTTTTCCATACCGGTCTTTTAATGTCATCCATGAGCTCTGCCGGTCACATCCTATACTGTTTTTTCTCTGGCACTGCGCCGAAACCATGAGGGGCAGATGTCCGTAAAACAGAAAATCTGCATCTGTACAGGTCAGGTCCTGCAGTTCGTCAAAATTTAGTTCTGCGGGCATTGTCATGCGGATATCCTGTCCATATATCTGTTTCAGCGTCCGGTATGCCTCCCTGTTGTAACAATAGACCATATAATCGGCCAGTACATTCTTCCTGCATTGTTTTTCTCTGAGCCATATGAGTTCTTCTAAACTGCGGACACAGATTTCATCCACATCCGGACCGGACAACAGATCCCAGGACTGTTCCAAGAGCCGAAGCTCCGGTTCTCTCACGACCTGAGGCAGCATGACCGTGACCTGCTTTCCTGCCCTCCTGCACTGTGATAAAATCTCCGGTTCCTCCGCTGCTTCATAAAAGGACAGATAGATCTTTTCTGCCCTGTCCCATGTTAGAACCTCAGGAAGCAGGGACCGGTCTTCCAGAGAAATGCACAAGGCAGGCGTCCCATTCCCCTGTATTTCTGCTCTAACCTGCAAAGCAGGCATCGAATATGCTGCTGATCTCCTGCGGCTTTTTTTCAGAATCTCTTCTGTAAGTTTTTCAAAGGCATCTCTTCTCAGCTGTTTCAATGCCGCTACCGGGAGAAAGATATCACCATGGATTTCTGCCTCAAGCTCTGTAAAGGTAAAATCACTCTCTCCGGTTTTGGTTATCTGCTTTATGATGTCCTCTTTGGAGAGGGGGCGTTTCCTGGCCGGTTCTGCCGCGGCGCCCGAAACCTCCACTTCCAATTCTCCTGAAGTTATCAAAAGTTTAGCATACTTTCCAGGAGAAATTATAATTTTTCCCTTAATATTTTCTTTCGATTTCTGTTTCAGATTCTCTGCCGCCCTGTCCTTTAAGGACTGGTTCTTCGTCCGGAATATATGCATACCCGGTTTCAAATGTTTCAGCTTCTGTCCGTTTAAGCGTACTTTGTCCCCCTTTTTTCGGGAATCCGGACAAGTAAGCTCCACTTTTTCTCCTCTTTCCAGAGATATCTCCAGCACATCTCCTTTTCCCAGATCCTCGGCTGCATGAAAAATAATATGCCGGCCCTGAACAGACTGGATTTTCCCAACGAAAATTCCCTGATGGTTCGGCCTGTATAATGACATCATGTCCCTGCCGTTATGCTTTTTATAATAGCCGGACGTAAATCCGCCCCTGTTAAAAAGCTCCAGAAGTTCCTTCTCATCTTTTTCATCCACCTGATACGGCTGTCCGCTTTCATAGAGATCCACATATTTTCTGTAAATCCTCGTGACAGTTCCCACATACTCCGGCTGTTTCATCCTGCCCTCGATCTTCAGCGAGTCCACGCCGTGTTCGATCAATTCAGGCAGTTCCCTGATCGTACAGAGATCTTTTGGACTGAGCAGATAATTCTGTCCTCTGTGGTTTAACTTTGTGCCGTTCTCATACAGATCAAAGGGCAGACGGCAGGTGCCGGCACACCTCCCCCGGTTGCCGCTCCTGCCTCCCAGCATACTGCTCATCAGGCATTGTCCGGAATAACAATAACAAAGGGCTCCATGGACAAAACACTCCATATCCAGCCCTGTATCTTTTTTTATCTTTTGTATTTCTGTAAGCGAAAGCTCTCTGGCAGGGACGACTCTGCTTCCTCCCAGCTCTTTTACTATTCTTGCCCCATGGATTCCGGTCACGGTCATCTGCGTGCTGGCGTGGATCTCCATGCCGGGAAAACAGCGGCGGATCACACTCACGGCTCCTAAATCCTGAACAATAACTGCATCCAGTCCTCTCTCATAATAAGGTTCTAAAAACCCTGCAAGTCCCGAAATCTCCTCCTGCTTCATCAGGGTATTGACTGCCAGATAGACCTTCCGCCCAAAAAGATGAGCGTAGTCTATAGCCCACGGCAGCTGTTCCTGATCAAAATTATTTGCGTAAGCTCTCGCCCCATAGCGGCTCCCACCCAGATAGACGGCGTCGGCTCCGTTTAAGACGGCAGCCTTCAGGCTCTCGGGAGAGCCAGCGGGGGCCAGTACTTCTGTTGACTTCATATGATTACCGTTCCTTTTTTGCAACTGATTCCTCTTCCAGTACCCGAATCCTTTCCCGGTACTCTGTCAGCTGTTTTTTCAGTGATTCATTCTTGATCTGGAGTTCTACCAGTTCATTTTTCATATGGTACAATTCCGTATCCTGTATTTCCATGTCTTCCCGGCTTTTCTCAAGCGTATTTTTCATACACATATATTCGTCGGCCACACTCAGTGCCAGATGAAAACTCTGCATATCCGGCGGCAGCTTCAGGTAATGCTCCGAAGCTTTCATGTCACGGATCTTTGCGTTCAGATAAGATGCGATCTGGTGCATAAACTCCTCCGGCTCTTCTCCGCCAAGATAATATAACTTTCCGTCTATGACTACTTCTACGACGTTTTTCTTCATAAGTAAGCCCTCCTATTCCGGGATTGGCAGTCCAAAATGCCGATAGGCAGCGTCGGTGACGATCCGTCCTCTCGGCGTCCTCTGGATCAGTCCGTTTTGGATCAAATACGGCTCATAGACATCCTCAATGGTTCCGGAATCTTCTCCTACGGCTGCAGCCAGTGTGTCGAGTCCTACCGGACTGCCGTGAAAGACTTCGATCATCGTCTTAAGCAGGGTCCGGTCGGTCTGGTCGAGTCCCAGAGTGTCTACCTCCAAATGGTTTAAGGCAGACATTGCCACCTCTTTTGTGATGACTCCATCGTACTTTACTTCCGCAAAGTCCCTGACCCTCTTTAAAAGCCTGTTGGCGAGTCTTGGTGTCCCTCTGGATCTTCTGGCGATCTCCCTCGCTCCTTCTTCTTCAATCGGAATGCCTAGCACCGCCGCCGAGTTAATGACAATGGTCATCAGCTCCTCTGTCTCATAAAAATTCAGCCGGTTGACAACACCAAACCGGTCTCTTAGCGGAGCCGTCAGCATCCCGGCCCTGGTCGTGGCACCCACTAAAGTAAATTTTGGAAGTTCCAGTCGGATAGACCGGGCGGCCTGTCCTTTCCCCACCAGGATATCGATGGCGAAATCCTCCATGGCAGGATACAATACTTCTTCTACTTGACGGTTCAGCCGGTGGATTTCGTCGATAAACAGCACATCCCCTTCCTGGAGATTGTTAAGCAGCGCGGCTATCTCCCCAGGCTTTTCGATGGCAGGTCCGCTTGTGACCTTTAAGTGTACTTCCATCTCATTGGCGACGATGCCGGCCAGCGTAGTCTTTCCCAGTCCCGGCGGTCCGTAAAGAAGGACATGGTCCAGGGACTCGCCTCTGCTCTTTGCCGCCTCGATGAAAATTCTCAGATTCTGCTTTACCTTTTCCTGTCCGATGTAATCGTCCAGGTTCTGAGGCCTTAGATTATTTTCTATTGTAATGTCTTCTTCCACCAGTTCCGTGGAAATCATTCTATCTAACATAATGTTCCTCTATATCAGCTTTGTCAGCGCCTTTTTCAGCAATTGCTCAGGGCCGTACTCTGCTGCATTCTCTACTTTCTTAATGGCCATCATCGCTTCAGACCTGGAGTAGCCAAGGCTTACAAGCCCCTGTGCCGTGATCGCCACAGAATCTTCTGCCGATGAATCCCCCACAAAGTCCATCGGTTCAGCCTGCTCAAATTCTTCAAAGTTCAGTTTGTCCCTGAGTTCCAGGATCAGCTTTTTTGCTCCCTTCGGTCCAAGCCCCGGAGTCTTTGATATCGTCTTGGAATCATCACTCATCACCGCAATCTTTAATTCATAGACAGACAGGGTGGACAGCACCGAAAGACCTACCTTAGGGCCGATGCCGCTGACTCCGATCAGCAGTTCAAACGCTTCCAGCTCCTCCTTCGTCCGGAATCCGAAGAGGCTTACATCGTCTTCCCTCACATGCATGTGGGTATAGATCTTGACTTCCTGTCCGATTCCTCCCGGAAATTCCTGTCCGGCCGGCATCATGATATCATATCCTATGCCGTTATTCTCTACCACCGCTCCCCCAGGCGTCATGGAAACTAAAATGCCCTTAATATATGAAATCACTCCATATCCTCCTTGCGACGTTTTGAAGTCATTATAACACAAATCTCTCGCCTGTGGTTAGGGATTGAAAAAATTTCACACAGGAACTATAATGAAGGACAGCAGTTTTGGAAAGGAAACCGGCCGATGGAAACAAAAGAAAAGCTTTTATATCTGGATATCGAGACTACAGGACTTTCGCCGGAAACCTCTGCCCTCTCAGTCATCGGATGCTGTGAGAAAGGCCGGGAGCCCAGGCAGTGGTTTAATGAATCCGGGCTGGAACAAAAAGATATTCTAGCCTCATTTTTAAGCTATGCGGGTCATTTTGACACCGTCGTCACTTATAACGGCGGAACCTTTGATCTGCCTTTTTTGAAAAAGAAATGTGAGGAATTTGGTCTTCCTTATTCTTTGGAGTGCAAACGCTGCATTGATCTTTATAAAAATCTCCGCTCCTTCAGACACCTCCTCCCATTAAAAAATCTCAAACAAACATCAGTGGAAGAATTCCTGGGGATTCAAAGAACGGACCACATATCCGGACGGCAGCTGATCAGAGTTTATCAGGACTACATAAAAACCAAAGAACCGGAATTAAAATCTGCGATTTTGCAGCATAATAAAGAAGACATCTTATCTCTTTCCCGGATTCAGTCCCTCCTGATCTTTGAACCTTTAGCCAGCGGCCATTTTTCAGTGGAAGAATACAGCCTGTCGGAACATGCTTTTTCTGTCCGCCTTTCTCTCCCTTTCAATACTCCGGTGCCTCTTTCTTTTAAGAAATCAGGACACCGGCTTGAGATCGCCGGGTCAGAAGCAAACCTTTACTGCCCCCTGATACACGGCCAGCTGAAGCACTACCATAAAAACATAAAGGATTACCGGTATCTTCCTCTGGAAGACATCGTAATCCCTGTATCCATGGCTGCCTTTGTAGACCGGTCTGCAGTTTTAAAGCCGGTTCCGGAAAACTGTTATACCAAGTTTTGCCCGGATGAAACTTTTTGCTCCGACCCCAGTGACCTCTTTCAATACTGCAAAGATATCGTATATTACTTACTTAGAAAGGATAAATAACATGAGACACTTATTACAAATGAGCTTCCTTTTCTTCGTCTGTCTGGCCGGGGAAGGGCTGGCTAAGCTGCTTCCGTTTGCATTTCCGGGAAGTATCATGAGCATGTTCCTGCTCCTTCTCCTCCTGCTCTCAAAAATTGTAAAAGAGCATCAGATCCAGGATATCTGTGATTTCCTTCTCCATCATATGGCCTTTTTCTTTCTCCCCGCCGGAATTGGCATTATGGAAAAATACCAGCTGTTACAGGGCCGGATCATACCGTTTCTCCTGATCTGCCTGCTCACAACCGTTTTCACATTTTTTACTACTTCGTTATCTATGAAGCTCATCTTCGCCCTGCAAAAGAAAGGAAATGACAATGAAAGAACTGACTGCTAATCCAATGTTTCCAATCGCGCTTTCTCTCTGTGTCTATGAAGGATTTCGTATCCTGCAGAGAAAAACGAAAATTTCTGCGCTGAATCCTCTGCTGCTCTCCATTGCATTTATCATCCTATTTCTGAATATATTCTCCATACCGCTTGAGGATTATAACAGCGGAGGTGCTGTAATCTCCATGTTCCTGGCTCCGGCCACCGCATCTTTAGCTCTCTCCATCTACCGTGAGTTTGATCTGCTGAAGAAACACTGGGTGCCTATCCTCGTGAGCTGTTTTGTGGGATCTGTAACATCTATGTTAAGTGTCTGTGTCCTCTGCCGTCTCTTTGGTTTTAATGAGCATCTTACGGCCTCCCTGATTCCCAAATCCGTCACGACCCCGATCGCCATAGAAGTCAGCAGCCAGCTTTCCGGCATCCCGTCCATTACAGTGGCTGCAGTCGTTATCACCGGCATCCTAGGGGCCGTGATCAGCCCTGTACTGATCAAAATCTTCAAAGTCAATGATCCTGCTGCCGCCGGTGTCTCCATTGGAACATGCAGCCATGCCGTCGGAACCTCCAAAGCAGTGGAACTGGGTGAAATCGAAGGGGCCATGAGCGGTATCTCCATAGGGATTTCCGGTATCATCACGGTCATTCTGGCATTAATTCTTTTCTAATACAAAAACCTGCGCAAAAATTTACGCAGGTTTTTTTTATTTTCTTTTATTGCTCAGTGCCTCTTTAAAGGCCTCGACAGAACGGTTCACCACCAATTCTTCCGGAAAATCAACTTCTGAAAGCAGGGCTTTTGCCTCATTCAGGTTGCCTACCGCATATGGAGTATGCGCATCGCTGTTGACAATCACAGGTACATTATGCTTCCTGCACAGATCCAGCATCACAAAATAGTTTTCTCTGGCATTGACCCGGAAGCTTTCGGGACAAAGGGAACTGTTGTTGACCTCTAAAAGTGTTTTCGTCTCTTTTGCTCCCATCACCAGTGCCTCATAATCAATCGGAATCCTTCCGTCATCGGGATGGCTTATGATATCCACCAGAGGATGCTTCATGGCTCCTAAGTATGCGGCGGTGTTCTGTTCCTCATCTCCTATTTTGTAACAAAGTTCATGAATTCCCGCAATCCTGATATCTAAAAATTCCTTCATCAAGTCATCATCAAGGCTGAGTCTTCCGTTATAATCGATAATGTTGATTTCTGAACCAAACATCATCTCGATGCCGTACAGCTGCCTCGGCAGTACTCTCAAATTTTTAAAATAAATGTCTGTACAGGTTCCCGGAATCCCTTTGGCATGTTCCGTGATCCCAAACAGTTCAAAACCGCTCTCCGCCGCAGCAGCAGCCATCTCGCTGACGGTTCCGAACGCATGTCCGCTGGCAATAGTGTGAGAATGCACGTCTAATTTAAACTCCATAAATCTTACTCCTTCTTTTCAGTCAGTCTGATTCTTTCCCTCTTAAAATTTACACATTATGTTTTATCATACTATAAAGTAAAAGAAATTGGAACCTCTCCAACGAATCTCTCCCCTGCCTCACGGTTTTCTTCTCCCAATACTTTGGGGCAGACCGTTTGATCCATCAGAAGATCCAGCAGCCCGATTGTGTCCTTTTCCATCAGACTGTCTAAGAGAAAACTGCTGGTCCCCCCGGTCATTACGGAATCAAGTCCAGTCATAAGAAGGTCTTTTCCCGGGCACTCATTCCACAGCATTTCTATATTTTCACCGATGAAACGGATCTTCAGCAGACGAGTCGATGCTTCCTCAATAAAGGAAAATTTCAGCTTCAGAACGGTATACCCGTCCTCATCAAAAGCTGCCTGTCCTTTTACCGCCACCAAATAAGGCTCTCCGTGCATATCGATTTCGGTGATCCTGGCTTCCTTCCATCCCACTTCCAGGCAATAAGGTTTCTCTCCTTCCCGGAAACAAAAATAGAATTTCCGGTTTTTTGTGAAAAATCCTGCCTCGCTGATCCCGTCCGTATAGTTATTGTGAAACACCTGCATGATCAGCGGGAAAAGGCCCACATGCTGTTTTTTCAGCTTAAAAAATCTGCCCCCAACTCCAAGGATCAGTTTTCTTCTCTTATAGGATTCACTTCCGCGCCAGAGAATTCTTTTCAGCCCGCGATAAGAGACCGCCGGAAATCTGGTGTCGTGTAGTCCTGTCTTATTCTGGAATTGTAAAAGCTTTTCATATGCCCGCCGGTTTTTCTTTAAATTCTCCCCGGGAGTAAACCCGTTTTCAAAATATTTGGCCACTGTGTCTAAGAGCAGGGATGTGTGGAATAATTCATTGCTTCCCGCATTGGTGACAATGACCATATCCAAATCGGGATATACCATGACATTCTGTCCCAGCATGCCGTTAAAGGCATAGCTCCCCGGACGGCCTGCCATCCACATTTGATAGCCGTAGCCATACTCGCCGAACTGCTTCGGGGTTTCCACATGACATATGGACGCCTCTTCAATCCATCGCTGCGGTATAAGCTGCCGCTGATTCCATACTCCTTTTTGAAGACAGAGCTGTCCGATCTTCGCCGCATCTTCCGGACAGAGAAATAACCCCCATCCTCCTTTCGTAATGCCTTTGGGACAGCTCTCCCAAAAGATCCTGGTAATGCCAAGGGGCTCAAACAGTCTGGGTTTCAAATACTCCATCAGAGATTGTCCGGTTATTTCCGTCACAATGGCGGACAGCATATAGGTGTTCATACTGTTATATTCAAATTTGGAGCCCGCCTGGCCATTTACCGGCGAATCCAGAAAACCCTGGACCCAGTCATTGCAGGCCACGGCACCTTTTTCATTGAATGCCACCCGACTGGTCATGGTAAGCAGATGTTCCACTGTCAGATTCCTCTGCTGAAATCCTCTGATAGAGAATACACTTTTATCGAATATCCCCAGAATCTTATCATCAAGCCTTAAACTGCCCTCTTCGATCAGTATGCCAATGGCCATTCCGGTTATGCTCTTGCACAGTGAATGGGTAATATGCCAGAGATTTTCCGGATATGGCGCATAATGGCACTCTCCGATCACATATCCATGTCTTAAAATCATCACCTGATGAATGTCCACTTTAGAAAGATTCAAAAGTTCCTCCATCAATCTCCTGACCTGATCCGATTCGATTCCCTGTTCCTCAGGCGCCGACCTGGGCAGCTTCTGCCCTGACTCGGGCAGACTGTAAAATGACGGTTTCTGTGGAATAAAATCTACTTTGCTTATATGTTCTGTGTTTCCTCTTACTAAATTAAAAACAAGTTCCAGCATTGCCTGCTGCTCTTTTAACATCGCACTGCACCCTCTTCTATTACTGCCTGTTCTTCTTTTGCTTTCTGTATAATATAGCACATATTTAAAAACGGAAAAAGCACCTTAGCATTACGATTCTTCTATGTTTAAAAAAATATACAAAGAATTTAAAATTTTGTCTTTACTTTTTCTAAAAAACCTATATAATAGATAAAGGTGACAGCAAGACGGCCCCATGGTCAAGAGGTTAAGACGCGACCCTCTCAAGGTCGAATCACGAGTTCAATTCTCGTTGGGGTCATACAGCCGGAACATCGTATTTATGCGGTGTTTCGGTTTTTTTGATTTTATTAAATAATTGATTGCCGCATTCTCGCCTTATATCCTGCTTGTATTATTTACCATTGGAAATATTTCGTAGATATTTTATAATAAAAGCACCAAAATACATAGGAGGAGCCGTAAATGAAATGTACAGGTGTTGTGAGAAAACTCGATGAACTGGGACGTATTACCTTACCAATTGAACTGAGGAGGAATTTGGGTGTCGGCGACAAAGATCCCCTCGAAATCTTTGTAGATGAGGATACAATTCTACTGAAAAAGTACAATCCGGCAGACATCTTTACCGGGGAAATGGATGATCTCATTGAATACAAAGGAAAGAAAATATCCAGGGCATCGATCCTGCGGTTAGCCGAGATAGCCGGCCTTAATATCTCAGAGTAAAGTTTATCCCAGGACAAACAGCGTCCTGGGATTTTCTAATTCTTCACTTCTGCTTCATGGGACAAACTCTCAGGTTCGCTGTGCAGCAGATGTTCAAATGTCTCATCACTGAACCAGTCCTCAATGTCGCTTTCTTCTATGATTATGGGCATCCGTTCATGTATTTCCCTGACCGAGCGATTTGCCCTGGTTGTCAATATGACAAATCTGCTGCTGTCTTCATCCGGCCTGTAAAAGCCGGCCATAAAAATCACCGGGGATGTCTCTTTAAAAAAAGCAATTTTATTTTTCTCCTTGTCCCACTCATAAAATCCTGCCGCCGATCAAAATATAACAGTCAAAAGCATTTTAAAACGTTCCTGCCCATACACCGCATGTGGAATCTCCGCCGGCATAACAATGCTCTCTCCATCATTTAAAATATACTCTTTTCCGTCTATGGTAAATTTCCCTGTGCCCTCGAGAACTGTTGCCATCGCATCACCGCCTGATTTGTGGGTGCTGATTTCCTCTCCTTTTTCAAAGGCAAACAATGTCAGACTAACTGCTTGGTTTTGGGACAATGTCTTGCTGACCACCTGTCCATCCTGATACTGCACTTCATCTTGCATATTAAATACCTCAGCCTTTTCTATGTTTTTTATCTTTGTTCCCATTTTTGTACCCCCTGTCGAATACTATTTAAGCTTTTGCTGATAGTATGCTTCCAATGCCTGTTCTATATACCGTGTGATCCTCAGTGATGAAGAGAAAAATAGCGCCCGGAAAATTCCTCTCAGAAAGTTCCGGGCACTATAATATATTCAGTATTTATCCTATTTGGCTCAACGCCTGGTCAAGGTCTGCAATGATATCCTCAGTATTTTCGATTCCCACGCTGAAACGGATCAGATCCGGCTGTACTCCGGCCTCCAAAAGTTCCTGGTCATTCATCTGACGGTGGGTATGACTGGCAGGATGCAGAACACAGCTTCTGGAATCTGCCACATGTGTTACGATGGCCACCAGCTTTAAGCTGTCCATCATCTGGATCGATGCCTCGCGTCCGCCTTTCAGGCCAAACGTAATAACCCCGCAGGTTCCGTTTGGCATATATTTCTGTGCTCTCTCATAAGCCTCATCGCCTTCCAGCATCGGGCAGTGCACCCATGCAACCTTATCATTGTCTCTCAGCCATGCAGCTACGGCTTTTGCATTTTCACAATGTCTGGCCACTCTTAAATGCAGAGTTTCCAGGCCAATGTTCAAGTAAAAAGCATTTTGAGGTGACTGGATGGAACCCAGGTCCCGCATCAGCTGGACCGTAGCCTTTGTAATATAGGCACCTTTACCAAACTTTTCTGTATAAACCACACCATGGTACGTCTCATCCGGCTGAGTAAGACATGCAAATTTGTCTCCGTATGCATCCCAGTCAAAGTTACCGCTGTCGACGATCGCTCCGCCCACACATACCGCATGGCCGTCCATATACTTTGTTGTGGAATGGGTGACGATATCCGCACCCCATTCAAACGGGCGGCAGTTGATCGGCGTTGCAAATGTATTGTCAACGATCAGAGGAACTCCGTGTCCGTGAGCCGCTTTTGCAAACTTTTCGAAATCAAGAACGACCAAAGAGGGATTTGAGATCGTTTCTCCAAACACGGCCTTTGTATTATCTCTGAATGCCGCATTTAAATCTTCTTCACTGACTTCCGGATCTACAAACGTTGCTTCCACGCCCATCTTCCTCAAGGTATGGGCAAACAGGTTATAAGTCCCCCCATATAGAGCCGTTGTACAGATGATATGGTCTCCCGACTCCGCGATATTCATGATGGCATAAAAGTTGGCCGCCTGTCCGGAAGAAGTGAGCATTGCCGCCACTCCGCCTTCCAAATCACAGATCTTTGCTGCCACCGAGTCGTTGGTGGGATTCTGAAGTCTCGTATAGAAATATCCCGCATCCTCCAGGTCAAAAAGGCGTCCCATCTGGTCACTTGTGTCGTATTTAAATGTAGTGCTCTGATATACCGGCACCACCCTCGGCTCCCCTTTTTTCGGCTCCCATCCGGATTGAATACATTTTGTCTCAATTTTGTAATCGCTCATGTTTCTTCCTCTCTCTTATGATAATAACATTCTGTCGTTGGCAAAATCTTCCCCGCTGGTTTCCTCAAACTTCTGCAGAAGATCAGTAACTTTCAGGTTCTTCTTTTCTTCTCCTGAAACATCATAGATGATCCTTCCGCTGTTCATCATGATCAGGCGGTTTCCAATGCGTATGGCGTCTTTCATGTTGTGAGTTACCATCATAGCGGTCAGACTGTCCCTCGCGATAATCTTCTCCGTAAGCTCCAGTACTTTTTTCGCCGTCTTTGGATCAAGGGCCGCCGTGTGCTCGTCTAAGAGCAGAAGACTCGGCTTATTCAGCGTAGCCATGAGCAGTGTCAGTGCCTGTCTCTGTCCTCCGGACAATAGTCCTACCTTTGAAGTAAGACGGTCCTCGAGTCCCAAATCCAGCATCGCCAGCTTCTCCTTATACAGCTTTTTCTCGCTTTTCGTAATGCCCCAGCGCAGGCCGCGGTTTTTCCCACGGCGGTGAGCCATCGCCATATTCTCCTGTATCTCCATACCGGCTGCGGTTCCCATCATTGGGTCCTGGAACACCCGCCCAAGCATATAGGCCCGTTTATGCTCCGGCAGGTCCGAAATGTCTTTGCCGTCCAGGAGGATCGTTCCCTGGTCGATAGGATATACGCCTGCGATCATGTTCAGCATCGTTGACTTACCTGCCCCGTTGCCTCCGATCACAGTCACAAAGTCCCCTGGATTCAGGTGAAGATCGATCCCGTCCAGCGCCTTCTTTTCATTGACAGTGCCTTTATTAAATGTCTTGTGCACATCGATGATGTTTAACATGCGGTGTTTCCTCCTTTTCCAGGAATTCTTTTCTGGGAATATCTGGACTTGATCGCCGGAATACCCAGAGCTAATGCCACGACTAATGCCGTAAACAGCTTCATATCGTCTGTGCTCAGTCCCATATACAGCACCAGTGAAATAATCATGCGGTAAATCACAGAGCCAAACACAACAGAAGCCAGTATATACATGAAATTAAACCGTTTTCCAAAGATTACTTCTCCGATAACGATAGATGCCAGACCGATGACAATGGCTCCGGTCCCCATTTTAATATCACCGTATCCCTGGCTCTGTCCAACCAGTGCACCTGAGACGGAGATCATTCCGTTGGAGATGACAAGGCCGATGACTTTTGATGTATTCGTATTGGCCCCCAAAGCCCGGACCATATATTCGTTGTTTCCGGTCGCCCTCAGTGCGCATCCGAGTTCAGTACCGCAGAACCAGTAGATGCACAGCACCACAAAAATGCTGATCACTGCTCCAACCAGCAGTGTTGCCATCGTCTGGTCCAGTTTCAGCGCATCAATGGCCTGAGTGAATGCGGTATCCTCTCCCAGCAGTGATGTATTTGGCTGTCCCATGATACGGATATTGACCGAATACAGGGCAATCATTGTCAGAATACCGGCTAAGATCGCAGGGATTTTTAATTTCGTATGTAAAAATCCAGTCACTGCTCCTGCCGCCATTCCCGCTGCCAATGCGATGACAAGAGATACAAAAGGGTTTACTCCTTTTACGATCATAACTGCGCTGATGCATCCCCCCAGGGCAAACGTACCTTCACAGGACAAATCCGGAATATCCAATATCCTGAATGTAATATAGACACCAAGCGCCATGATTCCCCACAGTGTACCCTGGGCAATCGCACTTTGCATGTTTACTGCTAAATCCATTCTTCTTCTCCTTTTCTTACTTTACTGTCCACGAAAATTTATTATATCACGATTTAAGGCTTTGCACCAGTAAAGTTCTGTGAATCCTGCACGAAGTACTTTTTTATTTCATTAGGGAAGTTCTGCGACCTTCCCTATGAAATAAAAAAACTGTCTTCTTTCAATTAACGAAAGAAGACAGTTTTGTACCCATCATTCAGGACGGTGCATTTATTTTTTCTTTTCTGTGATCGTTGTCACCATCTTGGCCTTTTTCTCTAAGTTTTTCGGAACTTTGATTCCCAGCTTCTTTACGGTATCTTTGTTGATGATCAAGTCAGCATTGCTCTGATATTCGATTGGCATTGTCTTTATCTCTGCTTTGCCTTCTAAGATCTTGACTGCCTGTGCAGCGGTCTGTTTTCCGAGTTCATAGTAATTGATTCCGTATGTAGCAAGGCCTCCGCCGGTACACATACCTTCCTCTCCTACGATGACAGGGATCTTGGCTTCGTTGGCTACCATAGATACAGTGTTCATTCCGGCTGCGATCAGGTTGTCTGTCGGCGCATAGATGGCATCCGCTTTCCCCTTCAGAGATTCCACTACCTGGCGGATCTCGCTTGATTCGGACACTGTGGCGTCCATGGTCTCAAATCCTAACTTCTTTGCCTCTTTCTTTGCCATAGCGATCTGGATCTTTGAGTTTGCTTCTGCTGAGCAGTATAACATAGCCACTTTCTTCGTCTTCGGAAGCATTTGTTTTAAGAGTTCCATCTGCTTTTTCACCGGTGTCAGGTCTGAAGTTCCGGAAACGTTGTTGCCTGGCTCATCATTGCTCTTTACAAGCTTAGATGCAGCCGGATCCGTCACGGCTGTCACCAGGATCGGAATATCCTTTGACTCATTCGCCATAGCCTGGGCCGCAGGTGTGGCGATCGCCAATACCAGGTCACACTTGTCATTGACAAACTGAGATGCGATGGTCTGACAATTGGACTGCTCATTCTGAGCATTCTTATATTCAATCTTGATCTTATCTCCGTCTTTATATCCGGCATCTGCAAGGCCTTCTTTAAAGCCTTTGTAAGCCGCATCTAAAGCTGCGTGCTCAGTAAGCTGCACAACACCGATTTTCTTTTGTTCCTTTTTTGCCTCGTCTTTCTTGTCACTTCCCCCGCATCCGGAGAGTAGCGCTGCACTCATCACGGCTGCAAGTCCCACTGCCATAAACTTTTTTAAACTCATAACTCTGTCCTCCGTCCTTGTTGTTGCGTCAGCACTTCAACGCTTTTATGTGCTAAATTATAACACTGCCGTTCCTCATTGTCAAGCAAAGAACAAAGTAGGCAAGCCCATCTCATCTCTTCAACTCTCATTCTTTAAGGGGCTTGACAACTTTGCGTGCCAGATGCGATTTGACGCAGTCAAATGATATCCTTACGCATCTGTGCACAACCTGCGGAGCGTTTTTTGTTTCTTAGAAAAAGACCTTGTCACGCTGATGCATGAAAGTTTTCCCCTAAGAAGCAAAAAACTGCCCCGGTCTCCCGGAGCAGTCGCTTATTTACTCTTATTCTGTGTTTTAACGAACTTAGCTGTTTTTTTCAGTTCGTCCGGGACCCGGATCCCCAGTTTTTTTACCTGGTCTTCATTGATGATCAAGTCATACTGATCCTGGTATCCTATCGGCAATTCAGAAACCTTTTTTTTGCCTTCCAGTATATCTTCTGCCTGTTTTGCGGTCTGCTTTCCGAGCCGGTAGTAATTGATGCCGTATGTGGCAAGCCCGCCTCCCGTGCAGAGAGCTTCCTCTCCGACGATCACGGGAATTTTAGCCTCATTGGCCACCATGGTGACGGTATTCATGCTGGCGGAGATGATATTGTCAGTCGGCACGTAGATCACGTCTGCCCTGCCTTTTAAAGACTCCACAACCTGCCGGATTTCACTGGATTCCGACACCGTTGCGTCCATCGTCTGAAATCCCTGTGTTTTAGCCACCGAACGGGCCTGTTTTACCTGGAGCACAGAATTTGCTTCCGCCGAACAATATAAAAACGCAGCTTTTTTTGCTTCTGGCATCAGCTTTTTAATCAGCCCGATCTGTTCTTTCACCGGAGCCATGTCAGAAGTTCCCGACACATTTGTATCCGGTTTTTTATTATCCTTTACCAGCTTGGCTGCCTGGTGGTCTGTCACTGCCGTGGCCAGGATCGGAATATCCTTCGTCTCCGTAGCCATGGCCTGTGCCGCCGGTGTTGCAATGGCCAGCACAAGATCACTCCGGTTTCCGACAAACTGGGAGGCGATGGTCTGACAGTTGGACTGATCATTCTGGGCATTTTTATACTGAATCTCAATATTTTTGCCGTCCACGTATCCGTCTTCTTTCAGACCGTCAATAAATCCTTTTCTGGCGTCATTTAACGCATCGTGTTCTACCAGCTGCAGAATTCCAATTCGCTTTACATTATCTGACTTTTTGTTTGCACATCCTGTAAAAGCCATCACAGCCGCAAACACTGCCAGGATGCCAAACGCTTGTGCTTTTCGTCTCATATTCTACCCTATGATAATTTTTCTTCCAGTTTTAAGTTGATTCTGCCCATCTTGTCAATTTCCAGTACTTTGACGGCTACGCGGTCCCCAATGTTGACCACATCTTCCACTTTCTCCACACGCTCTTTGGCAAGCTTGGAAATATGGATCAGTCCGTCTTTGTTCGGTGAAACCTGTACAAAGGCACCGAACTGCATGATCCTGACAACCTCGCCCTCATAGATATCTCCTACATTCAGCGGCTCTACGATGGACTTGATGATGCCGATGGCTTTGTCGATCATCTCCTGGTCTTCGCTCAAAATGTCCACTCTTCCGGACTCGTCGATATCGATCTTTACGCCGGTCTCATCAATAATGGCGTTGATCGTCTTGCCCTGTTTGCCGATGACCTCGGAAATCTTCTCCGGATCAATGGTGTACTGGGAGATCTTAGGCGCATATTTTCCTACATGGTCTCTCGCCTCTCCGATGACCGGATTCATGACCTCGTGAAGAATATAGGTTCTTGCTTCTTTTGTCCTTGCGATCGCTTCACGGATGATCTGGTCTGTGAGTCCGTGGATCTTGATATCCATCTGGATCGCTGTGATTCCCTTATCGGTTCCTGCCACCTTAAAGTCCATGTCACCGAAAAAGTCCTCCAGACCCTGGATATCGGTGAGGATCAGATAATCATCGTCGCTGTCTCCTGTCACCAATCCTACAGAAATACCGGCAACCGGTGCCTTCACCGGCACACCTGCTGCCATCAGTGACAGAGAGGATGCACAGATGCTTCCCTGGGATGTGGAACCGTTGGATTCCATGATCTCAGACACGGTACGGATCGCATACGGGAACTCTTCTTCTGTCGGAAGCACCGGTATCAGTGCACGTTCTGCCAAAGCTCCGTGTCCGATCTCTCTTCGTCCCGGACCTCTGCTCGGTCTTGTCTCGCCTACTGAGTAGGAAGGGAAATTATAGTGGTGCATATAGCGCTTGCTCGTCTCGTCCTGATCCATGCCGTCCAGTCTCTGAGCTTCTGAAAGAGAGCCTAGAGTGGTCACAGTCATAACCTGGGTCTGTCCTCTCTGGAACAGTGCAGAACCATGGACTCTCGGCAGACAGTCAACCTCTGCCGCCAGATGGCGGATCTCCGTGATATCCCTTCCGTCCGGACGCTTTTTATCTTTTAAGATCATTTTTCTCACTGTCTTTTTCTGGAAAGTATACACAGCCTCCCCGATCTGGGACAGCCACTCTTCGTTATCGGCATAGCGCTCCGCTAATTTTTCTTCAATGCCGCGGATATTTTCTTCCCTCACCTGTTTTTCGTCAGTGAAGACCGCTTCTTCCATGGCTTCCGGTGTGATAAAGGAAACCATGTCCTCATACATCTCCTGATCGATTTCATGGTGCTCATATTCATGCTTTTCTTTGCCGCATTCTGCCACAATAGTGTCGATGAATGCGATAATCTCTTTATTTACCTCATGCGCTTTAAAGATCGCCTCAATCATTACGTCTTCCGGCACTTCATTGGCTCCGGCCTCAATCATGATGACCTTATCTCTCGTAGACGCCACGGTCAGTGCCATCTCGGATACTTCTTTCTGGGCCGCAGTCGGATTGATGATAAACTCTCCTTCGATCAGTCCAACCATAGTGGATGCAGTAGGTCCGTCGAAAGGAATGTCAGAAATGCATGTCGCGATAGCAGATCCGAGCATTGCGGTGAGTTCCGGGCTGCAGTCCGGGTCTACGGACATGACAAGGTTGTCCAGCAGTACGTCATTTCTGTAATCCTTCGGAAACAGAGGACGCATCGGCCGGTCGATCACGCGGTCCGTAAGGATTGCATTCTCAGAAGGCCTTGCCTCTCTCTTTAAAAATCCTCCCGGGATTTTACCTACTGCATACTGTTTTTCTTCATACTCGACACTCAGCGGAAAGAAATCAATCCCGTCTCTCGGTTTGTCGGAAGCCGTAGCTGTCGAGAGGACAACTGTATCTCCGTAGTGCATAAATGCCGCACCGTTTGCCTGTGCCGCCACACGTCCTACTTCTACAGTTAAAGTGCGGCCTGCAAGTTCCATACTAAATTTTTTTACCATGTTTAATTCTCCTTAAAACGATATTTAAAAGACGCCGAAACAACTAAGCGGTCCACAGCACAGCCTATGGGCTCCTTAGTAGTCTCGGAATACGTCTTTCACAACTTTTTTATTGTATCACAACTGCATGAAAAAAAGAAGACAGGAATTTGACTTCCTGTCCCCATAATTCTGCTATTTTCTCAGTCCGAGTCTTTCGATCAGCGCACGGTATCTTGCAACATCCTTATTCTTTAAGTATGCTAAAAGATTACGTCTCTTACCTACCATCTTTAACAGACCTCTTCTGGAATGGTGATCCTTCTTGTGCATATCAAAATGCTCCTGAAGTTCTTCAATCCTTGCTGTAAGGATCGCGATCTGTACTTCCGGTGAACCGGTGTCATTGGCATTCCTTCCGAATTCTGCAACGATCTGTTTTTTCTTTTCTGATGAAATCATTTTGTTTCCTCCTTAAATTATATAAAATAGCCGCCAGATACTAAGACTTGGTCGGAGATGTCCGAAATCTGAGTACCGGTCAACTCGATGAGTATATCACAGAAAAATTTCCTTGTAAAGGATCATTTACATATTTCTGCTCACTTCCACAGCCGCGCTGGCCGCTTCCATGACAGCACTTCTGAGACCTTTTTGTTCCAGGACTCTCACGGCTTCGATCGTCGTTCCCGCCGGAGAACACACCGCATCTTTTAATTTACCCGGATGGTCTTTTGTCTCGAGGACCATTTTGGCACTTCCCAGCACTGCCTGAGCCGCAAAGGTATATGCTTTTTCTCTCGGAATCCCTCCGAGCACCGCAGCGTCTGCCAGCGCCTCGATAAACATATAGACGTAGGCTGGTGAACTTCCGCTGACACCGACTACCGCGTCAATGAGCTTTTCATCCACGATTTCTACCTTCCCGAAACTTTCAAAAATCTTCCGGACTTCCCGGGCTTCTTCCTCCTCAACATATGGATTCATACACATGCCGGTCATGCCTTCTCCTACCAGAGCCGGTGTATTCGGCATGGTACGGATAATTTTTGTCTCTTTTCCGAAGCTCCGCTCCACAGTCTCCATAGAAAGCCCTGCCGCAATGGTGACAACGATCTGGTCTTTGCCGACCTCGTCCCGGATCTCCCGGATTACCTTATCATACATCTGCGGTTTTACGGACAAAACAATGATCCTTGAATTCTTCGCCGCTTTTATGTTGTCTGCTGTTGTTGTTATGCCGAGCTGTTCTGAGATCTGATCCATTTTGTCCTCAGAAGGCCCGGAAGCAATAATCTCGTCTTTTGTATATGTGCCTTCTGCAAGAATTCCCGAAATCATGGCCTTCGCCATATTTCCGCACCCTATAAATCCAATTTCCATGCTGATTTCCTTTCTTTAACCTAAACGTTTTAAAAGCTCTTCAAAGTATGCAGGAAGCCCCACCTCAAACTCCATGTATTCCTTCGTCCTCGGATGGACAAATCCGAGGACTTTGGCGTGAAGGCACTGCCCGTCAAGGGAATACCTTGACTTTTTCGGACCATAGACGGTGTCGCCCAAAAGCGGATGGCCTATGGATGCCATATGCACCCGGATCTGATGGGTCCTTCCCGTCTCCAGACTGCATTCGATGTAGGTAAAACCTTCTTTCAGGCGTCCCAGCACCCGGTAATGAGTGACTGCTCTCCTGCCGGTCTCCCGGTCTATCGCCATCTTCTTCCGGTCTTTTCTGCTTCTTGCGATCGGTGCATCCACCGTTCCTGATTCTTCTTTTATATTGTGATAAACAATGGCATGGTAACGCCTTGTAATCGTGTGATCCTTCAGCTGTTCTGCAAGACACTGGTGAGCCATATCATTTTTGCAGACGATGAGAATTCCTGTGGTATCCTTATCGATCCTGTGGACGATGCCGGGGCGCAGTACCCCATTGATCCCTGACAGCTCATCCCTGCAGTGTTCCATCAGCCCGTTGACCAGAGTGCCCTCATAGTGGCCCGGCGCCGGATGAACTACCATATCCTTCGGTTTATTAACCAGGATGATATCCCGGTCTTCATAGACAATGTCCAGATCCATTTTTTCAGGCCTTATGGAGAGCTCGGTCGGCTTCGGAACCTTCAAAATGACCTGTTCACCCTCCCGGACTTTATGATTGCTCTTTTTTTCCGCGTCATCTACCAGCACCGCTGAATCCCTGCAAAGTTTCTGCAAATAGGATCTGGTAAATTCCGGGAACCTTCCGGCCAGACAGACATCCAGTCTGCTGCCGGCCTCTTTCTGCGAAACTGTAAATTGTCTCCATTGTTCCATCAGACCTGTTTCCTTTTTTCTAAAAATGCAAAATCGTCTTCTTTATAGTAAATGAGAATGAGAAAAAACAGCACTGTCATAGATACTGTCACATAGATGTCAGCTACGTTGAACACAGGAAAATTGATCGGTTTAAAATAGAAAAAGTCCACCACATACCCCCTGAAAATTCTGTCTATAAGATTGCCGACGGCTCCGGCACATAAAAAAACGTAGCAAAAGCGGAGCGGGCGGTATTTTTTCTCATCCGGCAGCTTAGAATAAGCAAATGTAAGCAGCGCCACAGCAAGCACCGTGATGACAAAAAACAGCCATTGCTGATTTTGTAAAATCCCAAAAGCCGCCCCCCTGTTTTCCACATACTGAAGTTCAAATATATCTTTCAGGATTGAAATCCCTTCTCTCCCTTTCAGGGACATCACCGCCGCTGCCTTAGAAATCTGGTCTGCAGCCAGAAAAATTACGATCGCGGCGAATACTTTTATCTGCTTCATCTCAGCTCTTCCTCTAATACTTCCATCATTTCTTTGTCGCTGACCGTGAGGTCAATGCAGGCCTCCCCGATCCTTTTTAAAAGAATAAAACGGATATGTCCTCCTGCCATCTTCTTGTCAGACTTTGTTGTCTCTATGATCCGCTCCGGCGTCAGCCTGTCAAACCTTTGATCCAGAGAAAAGGCATCAAACAATGCACATGCTTCCTCTGTCTCTTTTTCAGATAACATCCTGCGGTTTCTGGAAAGCTTCAGAGCGAGCCTGCACCCGGCCGCCACACACTCTCCGTGAAGCAGGGAAAAATCCATCAGAGTCTCCACTGCGTGGCCCAGTGTATGTCCAAAATTTAAAAGGGCACGCTCTCCCTGCTCTTTCGGATCTTCCTCCACGACCCGCCGTTTGATATCACAGCTTTTTCGGATCATCTCAAGCATTGTATCCGGATCTTTCGAGAGGATCTGTTTTTTATGGTCTCTGATCCAGCGGTAATACTCCTGATCTTTGATCAGTCCGTGCTTTACCACCTCTGCCATTCCGGACAAATACTCCCTCTTTGGAAGACTCTTTAATGTGTTGACATTGATATAGACCAGCTTGGGCTGGTGAAAAGCACCGATCATATTTTTGTATTGGATAAAATCTACGCCGGTCTTTCCTCCGATGCTGCTGTCCACCTGAGAAAGCAGAGTCGTCGGAATCTGAATGAAATCGATCCCTCTTAAATAAGTCGCTGCGGCAAACCCGGCCATATCTCCTGCCACACCGCCGCCCAGAGCCACAATCAGGTCCTTCCGGTCAAAATGATTCCGGATCAGCTGCTCGTATAAATGTTCCACGGTCTTCAGCTGTTTGTGGGCTTCTCCCGCACTGAAGCTGAATGTGGTCACTTTCGTGCAGACAGGGCCTAACAAGTCATACAACTCTTTTAAATAGAGCGGTGCTACATTGCTCTCTGTCACAATGCACACTTTTCTGTTTAATAGGCCAGCATCAGAGAGTGCCTCTGTCAGGTCATCAAAAGAGTCCCTGAAATAAATATCATATATCTTTTTCCCCTGTTCCCTGACGCTAAGCTTACTCTCTTCCATCATAATCAGGCTCCTCAGCAGCCGCTGCCTCTGTCTCTTCTGTCTCTTCTTTCTCTTTTTTGGAGATCTCCAGATCATATACCGGGTTCTTCAGATAATCCAGCTGCCCGTTGATAAACTGCATCATTCTGGATTTGTATGACACATAATCCCCAGTCAATTTGTTGATCTGTTTTTCCAGAGACGCGATCTCTCCCAGCTTTTCCTGGTTTTCTTTGTCAAATGCCTCTCTCGCCTGCCTTGCAAAATCCTCGGCTTCTCTTCTGGCTTTTTCAAGGATCTCCCTGGCTTCCATCTCTGCCTGCTCTTCCATGGCTTTGGCCGCCTTGTCGGCATTTGCGATCGTCTCCTTGGAAGTTTCCTCCGCAAGCACCAGTGCCTTTTTTAATGACTCTTCGATGACACGGTAATGATTCAGATTCTCTGTAAGGGCTGAGACTCTCTCTTTCAGCTCGTTGTTTTCTTTGTAAACTTTCTCGTAATCTCTGGCCACTTCTTCGAGAAATTCATCGACTTCAATAGCTTTATAGCCAAATCCTCTTTTCAGTTCCTTACCTAATAACTCGATTGGTGTAATCATGTGCATCCTCCTATTTATAAATTTGCAGCTTTACGTGAAATCTGCCCTTCTTCGTCTCTCTTCCCAGTTTCTGAAACCGGAATTTGCCGAATCCCCGGACAGATATGACGTCTTCTGGTTTTGCCTGGTAACTGTTCCTTGTCTCCATTTTTCCTCGGATGAATACTTTCTGACTCTGAAATAATGAAAGAGCCTTGCTCCTCGAGAGGCCGAAAGCCAGCCCCACAAGCGCATCCAGCCTTGGGGAAGACACAAATCCATCTTTTGTAATATATTCCTGGCAGTAATGAATGTCCTTAAAATCCATCTGGACGGTTTCCACCTGTGTATTCCTGACCTTTGTAAGTTCCCGGCACAGAAATTCAGCCATATGTCTGAAACAGAAAACATAAGCCTCCCCATCCGAAACTAAGATATCACCGATCTGGCTTCTCTCAATCCCCAGGTTCATGAGAGCGCCAAGGTAGTCCCTGTGGGTGAGCGTTTCTGCAAACTTTTTAAAAAGAGGCGAGATTTTGGCACATGCCAATGGAATCTCACCTTCATATCCAAACATCTCTTCTGAGCCGAACACAATAATACAGCGGTCATAATCTTCATGGCCGCCATAAAGTGATGCGTCTGCAAAAGAAAGATCCTGTCTCATCTCATGAAAGAGGCTCTGTTCCCTCTCCGACAAAAACGGTGTATGGGTATACACTGAATTCATAAATGCAGTCTGAGCCAATTCTTCCAGTCGCTTTTTAAACAGCTGCTCGTCCATGGCTTATTTTAGCTGAGGTGAGATGATATTTTCATTCATGATCTCACTTCTTAAATCTCCATTGACCTCAATGCTGTCCGGTGCCGCAATAAAAATATTGTTGGAAACAGCCTGAAGGGAGCCGTCAATCGCATAGGTCGCTCCGCCCACAAAGTCGATGCTTCTCTGGGCAACCGTCAGCTCAACTCCTTCTAAGTTGATGACAACTGTCTTGCCTTCTTTCAGAAGATCTGCTGCCGTCTGGGCCTCTGCAAAGTCCTGAGGCTTGATCACGTAAACTTCTACACCGTGTCCGTTCATGGATACTACTTTTCCGGAGCCGAAGCGGCGGGGTTTCGGATCTTTCGTTTCTCTGCTCGTATATGTGATCGGTTCAATCACATTTGACTCTTCTCTGACAGTGTCTTTTTTCCGGAAGAATGAGCGCCGTTCTGTATCCGGTTCTTCTTCTTCCTCTTCGTATTCGTCGTATTCATCATATTCTTCATCTTCCGTAAGTTTCATAAAATTCAACAGCTTATCCACTGCACCCATGCTCTTTATCCTCCACTATTTATTGTAGTCTCTTTCCCCAAAAATACCTGTTCCTACCCGTACCATGGTAGAGCCTTCTTCCACCGCAACCTGATAATCATTCGTCATACCCATGGAAAGGATGTTCATAGCTATATTATCAAAGTTTTTCTCTTTGATGTCAACAAATAATTGCCGCATCCTTCTGAAATATACCCGGTTATTTTCTGGATTTTCCACGAATGGTGCGATCTGCATGAGTCCCTGCACAAAAACACCCGGAAGGCTAGAAATTTCTTCCAGCGCACTGTAGAGATCTTCTTCCATAAAGCCGGATTTTGTCTTTTCCCTTGCCAGGTTCACTTGAATCAGTACCGGCACCTGGATCTTGTGTTTTAAGGCTTCTTTGCTGATCTGTCTTGCCAGCTTTATAGAATCCACAGAGTGGACCAGCGCCACCTTATCCACGATATATTTCACTTTATTTGTCTGGAAATGGCCGATCATATGCCAGCGCACCGGAGACTTGATCTCCTCATATTTCTTCATGATCTCCTGGACCTTGTTTTCCCCGAAATCCATGACCCCGCAGTCCATAAGCTCCTCGATCATAGACAGAGGTTTTGTCTTGCTGACCGCAATCACAGTAACCTCTTCCGGATCTCTCCCCACCTTTTCACAGGCAGCCTTTACATTTTCTTTCACTAGATTGTACTGATCGATTAACATATCACACACTTCCTAACTTTAATATATGATCTGGTTTTCCTTGATCGCTTTGCTGTCGAGAACAACAAAGTCATACAGTCGAATACCGTTTAACGTATCTGTCTGTACTATGGTATAGCCGTCTTTATTTACAATAACCTGTACCGGACGGAAATCAGCATAGCCCTGATTCGTGCAGTAGACTCCTTTCAGTCTCTTCTTTTCTCCTACGGTAAAGCGGTCACCGGCGTCCATTGCCTCAAAGGTAGTGCCTTCCTCCACCTCTTCCGGATTCAGATAACAGTAATTCTTTGTCTTCTTATAAATCTTAAATTCTTTTTGTTCTACCTTGACATTTCCGTCCTTGGACGTGGTTCTGACACTGAAGCCCTCGCTTGCTCCGTTATTGCCCTTTGTAATGTACTTGACCGGAACCTGATAAAACTGTTTTGAGACAATCGCAGAATCCGGAATTTTAAGTCCCTGGTAAGTATCCAGGAGCAGATCGATATCCACATACCGCTCTCCGATGTAACGGATCAGATATTGGTCCAGAGACAGATAGGCAAAATAGCCGTCTTCTTTTTTTTCGGTCTCAACGCCGGCCTCTGCTTTCATCTGGTCATCCACGAATTTCACGGTTACGGTCTTTCTGCCTTTAAGGCTGGTATACTGTTCTTTATCAAGAAGTACCGTCAGTGTCCATTTCTCATTTTTCGTCACTCTGCATACGGTGTCCCCTTTTTTCACTTTGTCTGTAGAATTCAGTTTTGTGACCCTGTAATTTTCTCTCTCAAAATCACTCGCTTTAATCTGGCCTGCCTCCCTGCCGTCGAAGGAATCCGAATAAAAGCTTGCAATGCCGCTTATACTGCTCCTTCTGGTAGAAAACGACGCATCCCCAACCTGTTCTTTCACCTGTTCCATGACCTTCTTCAAAGATTTTTCATTAATGCCCAGCACAGCATTTTTCAGGTCATATTTCAAGTCATAGACATCTTCAAAATCCTTGTCCGAGTAGATTGATTTAAACTCGGAAAGCCGGTTTTTAATCCTGGTATTCTCCTGGATATCTCCTCTTCCCTTCATCTCTTCCACCTGATTGGCAAACTCTTTCTGGACCTTACCGTTCTTGTCCAAAACATAGAGCATGCCGGACTTTTTGACCCTCTTTCCCTCTTCCGTATAATATGTAATATAACCGTCATCTTCGGCCTTCAAAAGTTTCTCGTTCCTGAGGGCGATTCCGGTGAGGGAATATGTCGATAAAATTTTATCTTCTGTCACTTTATAAACCGTCAGCTTTTCCTTGCCTACGAAGATCATTACATTGATCAGAACATAGATCAGCAGGACAAGAAAAACGATAGTCCCGATATTCCATCTCGATTTTTTTCTAGCCATCTATATCCTCCAGCGCCTCAAAGCTGCCCCGTCTAAATAATCACATCTGCATCCCTGGACATATCCTTTTTGTTTCATTGTTTCCTCAAACAGATCCTTTAGCTTCCACCAGCTGACTCCCCAGTTTGAAAATACGGCATCTTCCTCAGGCACTCTGCTGAACAGCCTCTCGATGACAATATCTTCTCTCAGGTTAGCCACAAACTCTGTCAGCCGGTTTATGTATTCTTCTTTTGTGCATAAAGATATTTTACCATCCCTGTATTCTTCATACAATACGGAGTTCTTCGGAATATAAAGAGAATGGGCTTTGACCACAGACACGGGCAGGGCAGAGATCACCCTGGCTGTCTCCACTGCATCTTCGGCTGTATCTCCGGGCAGATTCAGAATGACATGAGTGCAGATCTCAAACCCGTAGGGTGCCGTGAGAAGGACCGCATTCAAATACTCTGCCAGAGTATGGCCCCTTTTGATCTTCCTCAGAGTATGGTAATTGACCGTCTGAAGTCCGAATTCCATGGTCACGGCGGCTCCCCGCTCCTTTTGTATCTCATTTAAAAATTCCAGATAATCTTTCCGGATACAGTCGGGTCTGGTGGATATTGAGATCCCCACAATATCTTCTTCCTCCAGTGCTTCCAGCACATAGTCGCGAAATTCCCCAAGGGGCAGAAATGTGTTCGTGTAATTCTGAAAATAAGCTAAAAACTTTTTTGCCCCGTACCGTTTGCCGATATAAGCTTTTGTTCTATTCAGCTGGTCCTTTACGGGCACTGTTTCAGACATGGCTTCAAAGCCGGTCCCGACTCCGG
Source organism: Anaerostipes hominis (ex Lee et al. 2021) (assembly GCF_002270485.1). Lineage (GTDB taxonomy): Bacteria > Bacillota > Clostridia > Lachnospirales > Lachnospiraceae > Anaerostipes > Anaerostipes hominis. Next base: position 31,987 of record NZ_NQOG01000004.1, read on the forward strand.
CACAGAAACTGCAGCCTCTGCCTTCTATCCGGTTCGGACAGGTCACCGGGAGATTGACCGGGAGTTTATATACTTTCTCACCGAATCTCTTCTTCAAATGTGCCGAGTAAGTGTTGTAGCGTTCCATCTTCTTAATTTTCCTTTTTCAGTACTTCTGTCATCGTGTGATATAGAGTCTGTTTGCTGGAAGCCTTTAAGATGACAGAGATAAATTCTTCCCCCTCCTCGTTTTTCGTGAGAATGATCAGACAGGAACCGGCTTCTCCCGTTGTCCCCGTCTTTCCTCCCAGCATAAACACTTTGTGAGGAAGATTGTAATTGCCCAGCAGGTACTGATTGGTCGCTGCCATATCAAATGCCTGCAGCTTGTTCTTCTGGTTCGTATATTCTATATAACTGCTCGCCTTTCCTGCAATGGATAAAAATTCATTATGTTTCACCAGTTCCTGGAAGATCAGGTACAGGTCATACGCAGTCGTATAATGATTCTTCAAATGAAGGCCGTTTGGATTCTGAAAATTTGTATTGGTAGCTCCCAGCTCACGGGCTCTCTTATTCATCATCGCCACAAACTTTTTATCGCTTCCGGCCACCTTTCTTCCCAAAGCAATGGCAGTATCGTTGGCAGACATGACGATCAGTCCGTTTAAAAGTGCTTCCACCGTGATCTTGTCGCCCTTTTTCAGATGAAGGCTCACTGCTGCCGGGTCATCGAAGGTGATATCCCGGTCAATGGTCACAACATCATCAAGACTGCAGTTTTCCAGGACCAGAAGGGCAGTCATGATCTTTGTGATACTCGCAGGGTAGGCCTTGTCAAATACCTTCTGCGCAACGAGCACCTGATTTGTCGTATTGTTGACGAGCAGCGCCTCTTTCACTCCGGAATACTGCTCTGTGTCGGCATCCTCCCTGGATATAACGCCTACATAGGCTCCTTTCGACTTCCAGTTATCCCCCAGAGTCTCCGTTCTAAGCTCATCCTGGTTCTGCTCCAGATGTTTTTCATAAGTGACAGAAAGCTGCGTCAATGTATCCGCCGCGCTGCACCCGGTCAGAGAAACGAGCAATACTGCCGTCATACATATACATAAAATTCGTTTTTTCATTCTGTCCTCCTGATTTCAAGCAAATGTCCTAAGAAATGAAAAGAAAGACTGTCATGTGACAGCCTATTGAGTATACATCTCTCTCCAGTCCAGATCCCCCCGGTCCAGGGCCATAATCAGAGCCTCTGCCGTCGGCAGATTGGTGGCACACGGGATGTTGTGTTTGTCACAAAGGTTCAATACATCATAGAAGCCCTGTGTCCTCTGCTTGTTGTCCGGATCCTGCAGAAAGATAAGAAGATCCATTTCATTGTTTTCGATCAACGCCCCGATCTGATGCATGCCGCCGAAATGTCCCACCTGAAGCTTATGGATCGTCAGGTTTGTCACTTCCTCGATCACCTTTCCCGTGGTGGCTGTGGCGTACAGCGTATGCCGTCTTAAAATATCCTGATAAGCAATGCAGAGGTTCTGCATCAGCATTTTTTTCGCATCGTGCGCAATTAATCCTACATTCATAAAGGTTCCTCCTAATATTTTTTGCGTTGAAGATAAATATTCAGCATCAGGCCGATCGCAATGGATGCCGACAAGAGTGAACTCAGGCCATAGCTGATAAACGGCAGCGGAAGTCCTGTATTGGGCAAAGTCCCTGTGGCAACTCCTATGTTGATAAAGGACTGGAATCCCATATAGGCAGACACGCCCACAGCTACCATTTTGGCTGCTCCATTATCGGCTTTCCGGGCCACATTCAGGCACTGGGCTACTAAAAGAACCAGCAGGCCGATCACAACAAGACACCCTAAAAACCCGAACTCTTCTCCAACCACAGAAAAAATAAAGTCTGTCTGGCGTTCTGACACCAGATTTACATCGCTGGCAGAGACATCAGAGATCGTATTTGATCCGAATCCCTTTCCGAACAAACCTCCGGACCCGATGGCCATAACAGAGTTGGCTGTCTGCAGTGCCGTAGAATCCGCATAGGCAGCCGGGTTTAAAAAGGACATGATCCGCGCCACCTGATGAGACTCTAAAAGAATCTGTCCCGGTGTCTGGACATACCATATAAACACTGCAAAAAGAGGAATCCCTATGATCAAAACTCTCAGGATCAGCTTAGAGCTTAATCCTCCCACAAAGACGATGGCAAGAATGATAAAAACGATATCCAGTGTCGTGGACAGATTCGGCTGTTTCAGAATCAGATACAGCGGCGGTGCACATAAAAGTGCAAGTTTCCCCAATACTTTCGGTTCGTTCAGATCGTCCTCGTGGCGAACTACGAAATCTGCGATGACAATGATCATCACGATCTTGCTGAGCTCTGACGGCTGAAGCGTCCCCAGGGGCCCCAGTGAAAACCAGCGCTTTGCCCCGTTTACGTCTTTTCCAAACAGCTTAACGCCTATCAGCAACAAAAGATTGATGATATAGAGCAGATTGGAACTCCGAAGCCACGTCTGATAATCGATCAGAGAAACTACTGCCATGACCGCAAAACAAAGGATCAGACCCAAGCCCTGTTTCATCACAAAAGACGGATTTGCGCTGTGGATAAAAATAATTCCTAATGTGGCCAGCACCAATACATTGAGAACCAGCTTTATATTGTAGTTTTGCAGTCGGTAGTTTCTAAGCATTTTATCACTCCATGTCTATTTTTTCTTTTTCATTTCCCGGATCGGGATATTCGCAAACAGCGCCGGTCCGCTGTGTTCTTCGTCGTTCTGAGTAATCTGAATATCCAATCCCTGCGGATCGATCTCCATATATTTTGAGATCACCTTGATGATGTCATTTTTGATCAGTTCCATAGTTTCCGGAGAACAGTTGGAACGGTCAGATACCAGCAAAAGCTTCAGCCGGTCCCTTGCTTCATCAGCGGAATTTTTCTTTTTAAAAAAGCTATCAAACAAACCCATTCTTCTCCTCCTTGACTATTTCTTAAAAATGCCGGCAAGTTTCTCGAAGAATGATTTGGTATCCAAATCCAAAAACGGTACTTCTTGTCCCATAACCCTCTTACAGATGTTCATATAAGCTTTTCCTGCCATACTGTCGCTGCCCACAAGAGGTTCCCCCTGGTTTGTAGATACGACAATGTTTTCATCGTCCGGCACAACGCCGATCAGATCGATTGCCAGGATATCCAGGACATCATCCTTTGACAGCATGTCCCCTCTTTTTACCATGTCCATACGGATCCTGTTGATGACTAAATCGATCTTATGTATATCGTTGGCCTCCAAAAGTCCGATGATCCGGTCTGCATCACGGATCGCAGATACCTCCGGAGTCGTCACGATCAGTGCGCGGTCTGCTCCTGCGATGGCATTCTGGAATCCCTGTTCGATCCCTGCCGGGCAGTCCAGAAGGATATAGTCAAACTCTTCTTTCAGCTCATCCACAACTTTTTTCATCTGCTCAGGACTCACAGAAGATTTATCCCTTGTCTGTGCAGAAGGCAGAAGATAAAGATCCGGATATTTTTTGTCCTTGATCATCGCCTGTTTGATCCTGCAGTTTCCCTCTACCACATCGACAAGATTATAGACAATCCTGTTTTCCAGCCCCATGACCACATCCAGATTCCTGAGACCGATGTCCGTGTCGATCAGTACGACCTTTTTCCCTTCTTTTGCCAGACCGGTTCCTACGTTGGCCGTCGTGGTTGTTTTCCCAACGCCGCCTTTTCCTGATGTGATTACGATTACTTCACTCATTGTTTTCTTCCTCCATTGTTTTAAGCTGTAATTTCATTCAGAAGTGATTTTGATATAGGTTCTATGTAAATATTTTCATCCTCTACAAATGCAATCTTGGCTTCCTCGTCGCCTTGCTTTGCTTTTTTCCCAAACAGCCGCTTCTTTGCAGATACCTGATCGGATGATCTCGCAATATAGCTGCCGATCCGGATCTGCATCGGCTTCATCTCAAGGGCAGCGATGAAAGCCTTGTCATTCCCGTCCACTCCTGCAAACACATAGCCTTTTACACACCCCAGTACGACGATATTGCCCTTTGCCTTCACGGTAGCTCCGGGGTTCACATCCCCGATGACTACCACACTGGCATCGGATTCCAGACTCTGTCCGGATCTTAAAGTCCCCTGGTAAAATTGTCCGAAGGAGACTCCTCCGCTTTTTAAACGGGATTCGCTCCTGGACTCTTTCAGCCTGATGGCTCTCTCCTCGATCAGCTGTTTAAATTTGGTTTCCAGAACCTGGTCCCCTTCCATCACATAGGCGATGGAGAGGGAGCTGTTCTCTGTGATCGTTTCCAAAACCCGCTCCGTTTCCTCCACGCTTAAAACCCTTCCTTCGATTTTTAATACAACCTGAGTTTTGGTGTTGAAAAACTTCGCGGCTTCCACAAACTTTCTCGCGATAATCGCCAGCAGTTCTTCAAACTCTATCTTGTCATCCAGGACAATCGTCAAACCAAAATTGTTTCCTTTCAACAATACTGGTTCTTTCATATATTTTCACCTCTCTTAATCGGATACTGAACCGGCCGCAGAAATTACTTTCTTGTCCTTCCTTAATTTCGCCTTCTCTTTATCATTTGCAAAATAATACTTGTAGAGATCCTTCGCCGCGGCTGCCGCATTGGATGACGTATATCCGTAAGGGATGACTGCAGTGACCGTGATCTCCGGGTCTTCATAGGGACCGAAAGATATGAACAGCGCATGGTTCGGCCTCTTTTTATCTTCCTGTGCGGTTCCTGTCTTGCCCGCCACTTTCACATTAAGCCCTTTGAATATGCTGGTCACAGCGCCTTTCTTTCCTGAAACAACCCTGCGCATGCCGGACCAGACCGCATCCCAGTAAGAGTCATCATTCAGAGTGAGTTTGCTCTTCTTCTTGACACCGTATTTTTTCACCGTCTTTCCGCCCGAAGTGGTAACTTTGTCTAAAATACTCAGGTCGTAGACGGTTCCCTTATTTGACAGCGTCGTCACGTAGTTGGAAATCTGGCTCGGCGTGAAACTGTTCGTGCCCTGTCCGATGGCAGAACGCACAGAGGTTTCGTCTGAAATATGCGGAGCCATCTCGCTCAGCTCAATACCGGACTTTTTATTCAGGCCGACCTTGGTCGCATATTTTTTCAGGGCCTCCAGGCCTTTCTTGCTGCTGTAAGATGCCCCTGTCATTCCTAAGTCATATCCTACCTCATAAAAGAAGCAATTACAAGAGACTTCTAATGCCCCGGCCACATTATTGTAGCCGTGCCTTCCGTTGGGATAAATCCAGCAATGGGCCGCGGGACTGATCTTGTCAAACACGCCGGTACACTGTATCTGGGTGCCTGTGGAAATCGTTCCCTCATTCAGGGCGGTGATCGCAGATAAAGGCTTGAAGGTGGACCCCGGAGCCGTTCTGTGATTCAGCACCTGATTATAAAGAGGCGTCGCCGTGGAATTGGACAGCTGGCGGTAGTAGTCGTTGTCGATTCCATTGGACAGCTTATTGCTGTCATATCCCGGATAACTGACCATGGCTTTTACTTTTCCCGTGTCGGGATCTGTGATCACAATGGAGCCGGAACACGGGTCCAGGCCGAGCTGGGCCGGCGTGATTTCTCTTTTTGACAGCTTCTGCCGTATGAAGGAGTAGGCATCCAGGGAACCGTTTTTCAGACTCTGATAGGTCCCCGCGTCTTTTTTCTTATTCAGGACTCCCTGCTCGTACAAAAGCAGACATACAGACCTTCCACTGAGTTCACCGGTTCCGAGCTTTTGTTCACATACTGTCAGATCAAATTCATCATCCTTCTGAAGCTGTTCTTCAACATAGGACACAAGCGCGTCAAAGATCTGCTCTGTATCACTGTATTTGGACGGCAGATCCAGCATGGAAATATCGATCCATTCTTTATTGATGGCATATTTAAGGAACTCACCCAGGCCGATCTTTTCATCTTTCCACCTGAGATATGTCTTGTCCTTCGTGTCGACGGAGCCGGTTAGGAAAACTTTTTTCCTGGAAAGCATCTTATACACGTAGTCAGCATAATTCTGCTTTTCCTCACTCTCGTCTTTGTAGGCCTTTGTACTGCCTGTAAGATTCTTCCGAATCGTTTTGATACTGTCCTTTTTGAGGCTCTGAATCTTTTTATACATGCTCTTTTCATAAGAGTTTGCACGCTCTCCGTTCAGGTCCGTGATATCCACAATACTGTTTCCGATCAGTGAATAGTAGACGTCTTTGATTGGAATCCTTATATTGCTCCGGTCACCCTTGGAATCAGAGGTGGTGAGTTTGGACAGAACGATGCCTGTAATCCTTCTTTCTAACAGGTTATATGCATATTCCTGAAGATCACTGTCGATCGACAGGACTACGTTGTTTCCTGTTCCTGCCTTTTCCGTCTTGGTCGTCTTTACGATCTTTCCTATATTGTTGACGATCATGGTCTGGCTTCCGCTGCTGCCGTGCAGATAAGACTCCAGTTCTTTTTCAATGCCCGCCTTTCCGACCGCGTCGTCCATCGCATAATAGTCCTTGTCACTTTCTTTTTTTCCCTTATTATAGTCATCAAGTTCCTCGGTATTGATTGTACCGGTATAGCCGATTACATGAGACATGGCCTCACTGTTTTTATAAACCCGGATGGACTTGGTACTCACGTCGATCCCGGTAAGTTCATTGGAACGCTCTTCGATCTCCGCGATGCTCCTGCTGCTCACCTCTGTGGCAAAGGTCACCTTCATATATTGTGAATAACGGCTTAAGTAGGCGCTGTATCGGACAGACATGATCTTTAAAGCATCTTTGTCTGAATACTTCTCATCAATGTCAAACATTTTCCCGACTCCGGGACTTCCCATAGTCCCGTTTCTTAAGTACTCAAAGACTTCCTCCGCACTGGCATTAAGCTGCTGCTGACGGAGCTTTAAACGCTCCTTGGAAAGACCCTTGGTATCTGTTCCGATGCCGAATGCCTCCCTCTTGAACCGTTCCAGTCTGGAGCCTTTCTCCGTAAAGCGGAACGTGCCGTTTCCTGTGATCTCGATCGGGATATCGCTCTTGAAGGAATCTTTGTTCTTCTCTAAGATCTTGATCACTTCATAAATCACCTTATTTTTTTCATAATTCTCAGATGTATCGTTTTCCTGGGCTAACGTTTTGAATTTATTGTCATTCTGAAAATTGACTGTATAGACCATTTTGTTGTAAGCCAGAAGTTTTCCGTTGCAGTCATAGATATTTCCCCTCGTACCGGAAGTCTTGACGGTCTTTTCTACTTTGTAGGTGAAGTCTTCTTTATGTGACTGCCCCTGAACAATCTGAATGACAAACAGCCGGCAGACGAGTAAAAGAAAAAGCACTGTGAATAAAACAGCCATTGCCAGAAGCCTGTTTGCCAATAATTTTTCAACCCGGTTTTGTAACTTTCTAAACACTAGAACATGCTCCTTTTTTCTGAATCGCTGATGCGTACGTCGATGAACAGAAGAAGTTTATACAGCGGCAGAGCGATCAGCCCTGTATAGACTGCTTCCGGTATCATAATATCTTTTAAGTAACTGAAAAATGCAAATCTTCCTCTCAGTGCAAAGAAAAAGAAAAAAATTGCAAAGCTGTAAGCCAGGGTATTGATGACTAAAAGCCCGAACGGCAGAAGGACGTCGTCTTCATAAAAGAAAGAGTTGAAACATCCGTTGATATAGCCGATGAGCAAATAAAGAAGGGCATACTGCCCGAGAACGTCACCGAAAAATATATCGATCAGCAGACCGCAGGAAAATCCGATGCCGATCCCTGCTTTCTTTCCCCTGATCAATCCCAGGGTCACAGTGAGGATCAGCAGAACGTTCGGCATGACATCGGCAAGCTTTAAAAACTGAAACACCGATGTCTGCAGAAGAAAGCAAAAAATCACAGATAGAATATAAAATAAAGTCCTTTTCAGTCTCATCATCCCACCTGCCTATTCTTTTGTCTTTTCATCCAGGTTGACATTTTCTTTCAGGTCTGTGATCACCAGGACTTCCTTTAAATGCTTGAAATCCACGATCGGTGTGACCTTTGCGGTCTTTGTAAGCTTTGTGGAATCCAGTTTGATATCGGATACTTTTCCGATGGAGAGCCCTTCCACAAATTTAGAACTCAAATATGAGGTCACCAGCTCGTCGCCTTCTTTGACCTTTGCGGTCTTATCAATATATACGACTTCCAGGTAGCCGTCAGACATCGTACTCAGACTTCCCCTGACGATGCAGGAGTCCTTTGTCTTCAAAAACATGGCGCTGACCATGCTGGTGTCATTGATGATCGTCCGCACCTTCGCATAATGATCGGACACATCGTATACGATGCCCACCAGCCCGTTGTCCGCGATCACATTCATGTTTTTCTTAATGCCGTCTTTGCTTCCTTTGTCGATGGCGAAGATTTCAAACCAGTTGCCGGAGCCCTTACTGATAACTCTGGCCCCGACCGTACTGTATTTTTTATATTTTGCTTTGAGCTTTAGAAGTTCCTGGAGACGCTCAAGCTCTATCTGGTCCTGCGACAGAATCCGGTTCTGCATCTTCAGGGAATCGATCTTCTCCTGAAGAACTTTGTTATCTTCTTTCAGCTGTTCCTTGGTCTTTATATTTTCATTCCAGGAAAAAATACCGTTCCCAATGGAATTAATCCCTTTCTGCATAGGACTTAAAATTCCTGTGGCCAATGCTTTGACCGGAGACAGCACGCCCCCCGCAAAAACACTGATCCCGATTAACAAAAAGCACACTCCCACAAAAATAAACAGGTAATGCCTTGAACGCATATTTTTCTTCTGAAATTTCATTTCTCTTTCCTCACTGGTATTTGCAATCTTTGTTCATGATCGTCTTCAAGCCTCGGACAACACTCTCCTCCGGCTGTTCCCCGGGGCGGATATGAATGCCGATGGCATCTTCCATCCATTCCGGAATCTTCTGAAAGGAGGAACTTCCCCCTGACAGATAAATGCCCTCCACCATGATATCCGATGCCAGTTCCGGAGGAATCACCTCCAACATGGCTTTGGCCTCGATAATGATGTCGTTGACATAGCTTCTTACCTTTTCTTCTGCCAGATCTCCCGGAACCTGGATCTTCTTTGGAAGCCCGCTGACAAGGTCTCTGCCTTTTACATAGGCAGGCTTCCCTTCTTCTTCCCTTCTGGAATACAGAAGCTTTAACCGCTCCGCGCTCTTCATCCCGATCTCAATATTGTGGTTTCTCTTTAGCTTTGAGATCATCCACTGGTCGATCTGGCTGCCTCCCTGCTTTACCAGACGGCTTCTCACGATGCCCCCGAGGGAGATCACGGAGATCTCGGTCGTGTCGGCTCCCATATTGATGACCATGTTGCCGCAGGGGGCCCCTACATCAATGCCCAGTCCCACGGCATCCGCCATCGGCTTTGGCCATAGTATGACCTCTTTTACCGACCGGAACGACTCAAGCATCAGATCATAGAATGCTCTGCGCTCCACGCCGGTGATGTCTGACGGCACAGCCATGTAAAATTCATATTTTTTTAACTTCCTCAGATAACGTCTGAGAATCTCCGCAAGAAGCCTGCGCATATTCGTATAATCGCCGATCACCCCGTGGACCATCGGCGTAATGATCTGTATCTGGTGTGGCTCTTTCTCATACATTGAAAACGCTTCGTTTCCTACTGCTGCTGTCTCCGAATCTTCTGTCAGGGCAATGACATTTTTAAGCCTTAGAATCTGGTCTTTTTCTTTCGAATAGATCCTAAGATTCTTAGAGCCCAGCTCGATTCCAATCAGTCCCTTCTTCATAAGCACTCCATTCCATACCGCCCCATCGGGCTAAAGTAATTGTTGTTCTTTAAAACTTACGTAAGAACGGTCTCCGATGATGATATGGTCGGACAGATAAATGCCGAGCAGTTCTCCTGCTTCTTTTATCCGTTTCGTGACAGAGACATCCTGCCTGCTGGGAGTGGGGTCCCCGGAAGGGTGATTGTGCAGCAAAATTAAATAGACCGCTTCATACTTCAATGCTTCCAGGAATACTTCCCTGGGTGACGCCACTGTCTGATTGACCGTACCTACGGATACCTTCAGTTCTTTGATGACTTTATTCTTCCCATTAAAAAGAATTAAAATCATTTCTTCCCTGTTCAAGTGACGCATTTTTTCCATATAATAATCCGCAATGGACTTTGGAGTATGAAAACTGATCTTCTTATGTACTTTCTGTGAGGACAGCCGCATGGAAAGTTCTGCAATGCAAAGGATCTGTACTGCCTTCACCCTGCCGATGCCCCTGATCCTCATCAGTTCATTCATTGTAACATGACAGATGCCCAGCAGCCCCTCATAATATGGGTGCAGGCCTAAGATCTCCACAGCCAGGCCAGTGGCCCTTTTATCCTTCGTACCACTTCTTAAAACGGCGGCTAAAAGCTCCGCATCTGTCAGTGCCCCCGGTCCCAGCCGCTCGCATTTTTCATAAGGGCGCTCAGACTCCGGAAGCTCTTTTATTGTGTAATGTCTCTTTTCCATAGATTCCTTTCCTCAAAGGAATACGTAAAAAAACATTTCTCATTAATAAATCTTACCATAAGATCTTTTTCTTGTATACCCAGGAACTATGACGGTTTCCTTAAATTTTTCTTATTCTCCCGACATAAAAATCCGGCATCCGACATCACAGCAGTACGAGCCCTTTTTCCGCCATCCGCTGAAGGGACATTGTAATCCCGTACTTGGCATGTGGATAGGTAAGCCCCCCCTGGAAATAGGCTGCATACGGAGGTTTCATCGGACCGTCTGCACTGAGTTCGATGGAGGAGCCTGAGACAAACGCTCCTGCCGCCATAATGACCTGACTGTCATAGCCCGGCATATCCCACGGCTCCGGCGTCACATAGCTGTCCACCGGCGAAGCCGCCTGGATTCCCTGGCAGAACGCTTTGAGTTTTTCAGGGTCGTTGAATTCTACCGCCTGAATAATGTCGTGTCGGCTCTCCTTTCCGTCAGGGACCACTTTAAATCCGAGGCTTTCATACAGGTTAGCCGCAAATACAGCCCCTTTCAGGGCGCTGTTTACCACTGTGGGCGCGAGAAACAGTCCCTGCAGGAACTGGCGGTTGACTCCTAAAGATGCACCCACTTCTTTGCCAAGGCCGGGTGTAGTAAGTCTGTATGCACACTGCTCGATCAATTCCTTCTTTCCACAGATATAACCCCCGATGGGTGCCAGCCCTCCACCTGGATTTTTAATGAGCGAGCCTACGACTAAGTCTGCTCCTGCCTGGGACGGCTCCGTCTCCTCGACAAACTCTCCATAGCAGTTGTCCACCATGACGATGACTGACGGCTTTATATCCTTTACGAATGAGATCAGCTCCCCGATTCTCTCAACAGAAAGTGTCGGCCGTGTGGCATAGCCTTTCGACCGCTGGATCGTGACCAGCTTTGTCCTATCGTTTATGGCTTGTTTTATGGCTTCATAGTCAAAAGAACCGTCCGGCTTCAGATCCGCCTGGGCATAGGTGATCCCATATTCAGCCAGAGAGCCTTTGGATGGCCGGATACCGATCACTTCTTCCAATGTGTCATAAGGCTTTCCGACCGGAGACATGACTTCATCGCCCGGTCTTAAATTAGCATTTAACGAAAGGCCCAGGGCATGGGTACCGCAGGTGATCTGCGGGCGCACCAGGGCATCTTCTGTCTGGAAAATATCCGCATAGACTCCCTCAATTGCCTCTCTTCCGATATCATCATATCCGTATCCCGTGGTCTCTCCGAGATGTGCCTCTGAAATACGGTTCTTCTTCATAGCTTTCAGCACTTTCAGCTGATTAAATTCTGCCACTGCATCAAATTCTGCAAATCTTTCGGAAAGCGATGACTCGATGTTCTTTGCATAGTCATATACCTCTCCGGACACACCCAATTCTTTATAATATTCTTTTAACTGATCCATCCCATATGCCTTTCTCTCTGATCTTTTCCAGCATAAATGCCAGAATCTCGTCTTCAATTCGGTAATTCTGCCTGTTAATCATGGTGACTTCTTTTTCCCGCCGAAACCATGTGAGCTGCCGCTTTGCAAAGTGCCTCGTATCTTTTTTGATGCGCTCTGCCGTCTCTGAAAGATCCTGTTTTCCTTTCAGATAGTCAAAAACTTCTTTATAACCAATCCCCTGCATGGATACCATGTCTTTTGTATACCCTTCACCGGCAAGCTGCCTGACCTCATCGATCAGCCCTGCTTCTATCATCCGGTCAACTCTGTGGTTAATTCTCTCATACAGAATCTCCCGCTCATGAGTCAGGACAAAATAGACAAAATTATAACGGGATTCCTTGGTTCTCTCCTGTTCATTGTGCATGGAAATCTTGGTTCCCGTCTTTTCATAAAACTCCAATGCCCGGATCACCCTTTTTGTATTATTTTCATGGATAGCCTGTGCAGATTCCGGGTCAACTTCTTCCAGTATCCGGTGGAGATATCCATTTCCTTTTTCCTCTGCCAGCTTCTTTAGTCTGTCTCTGTATCCCCGGTCTGCATCTTCCCTGGAAAAGTCTATATCGTATAAGAGAGCCTGAATATAAAAACCGGTTCCTCCGACTACAATCGGAATCCTGCCCTTTTCATAAATCTTCTCTGCCGCTCGCTTCGCCATCTGCTGGAACCGGACTACATGAAACTCCTCATCCGGTTCCAATTCATCCACCAGATAATGAGGGATTCCATCCATCTCCTCCGGCATGATCTTTGCCGTCCCGATGTTCATTTTTTTATAGACCTGCATAGAATCGGCAGAAATGATCTCTCCTCCGACTGCTTTTGCAAGTCTTATAGACAGCTCCGTCTTCCCCGCCGCCGTAGGCCCGGTCAGTATGATCATCGGCTTCATAAGCTGTCAAATCCTTTCGGCAGCAGTTCTTTTAACGAAAAATCCTGCCAGCTTTCTCTATCCTGGCAGATCACCCGCATATCTTTAGAAAACTCATTCATCACCTGCAGGCAAATACCGCACGGATAAACACACCCGTCTCCCTCTGCCGCGATGGCAATGGCATCAAACTCCCTGTATCCCGCCGCCACGGCAGTGCTAACGGCATTGCGCTCCGCACAGATCGCCGCGCCGTAAGAAGCATTCTCCACATTACACCCGGTAAATACGGTCCCGTCCTTACACAACAGAGCCGCACCCACAGAAAAACCGGAATAAGGCGCATAGGCATGCCCCCTGGCCTGCTTCGCCAACTCCAACAACTCTCTATCGTTCATAATCCCATCCTTTTTCTATAACAGTTTTTTACCATTATTGGAGGAGCGCATTTCAAAACGCGACAGAAATAATGGTAAAAAACTCACACGATACGCTTAAATTTCTTCTCTAGCTCATACTTGCTCATCTTGATCATCGTAGGCCGTCCGTGGGGACATGTATACGGATTTTCACATTCCATCAGGAGTTCCAGAAGATGTTTTATTTCGGGAAACGACATTCTCTGGTTTCCTTTCGCCGACATTTTGCATGCCATGGAAGCGATCTTATCCGTAATCATCTCCGGATCTTTTTTCACCCCATCCGCGGTGAGAGAGTCTAAAAGCTCCATAAACAGTTCTTTCTCTTTCAGGCCGTATAAGTTTGCAGGCACCTGCCGGATGCAGAACTCATTGCCTCCAAACGCCTCAATCGTAAACCCAAGTTCCTGAAAGATGTCTTTTGTCTCATCGAGCACTTTTGCCTCCGCCATAGACAGCGTCACCACGTAAGGCGGCTCCACTCCCTGGCTGTAAATCTTTTTTTCCCTGAAGCTCTCCATAAGCTTTTCATAATTCACTTTCTCATGCGCCGCATGCTGGTCCATGATAAACAGCTGGTCTTCGTACTCGATCAGCCAGTAAGTCTTAAAGAGCTGTCCGATCACTTTCCGGTCCGGCTTTGCCTCCTCATCCAGAAGAGAGGTTTCATTGAGTGTCATCTGCTGTATATCTTCTTTCCCGGCATCTTTATGATAATTGACTCCTGCAAAGACAGACTTCTTTGCCTCCGGTTTCGTAGTATTTTTTTTCAGTGTCCCCTGCGGTTCGGCCGGAGTTTCGGGAGCAGTATATTTTGCTGCCTTATCCCCGTGATGTTCTTCCCTTCTCACCTGTTCAAAAGGCTCAGGCATTTTCCCCGGAAGTACAGGCTTTGCTTCCTTCTTCTGCTTCCCGAGTTCCGCTTTCGGTATCATTTCTCTGTGAGACAGCGTCTCCTTAATGCCTGACACTAAAAGCTCATACAGTTCTTTTTCGTTGCGGAAACGGATCTCCATCTTTGTCGGATGTACATTGACGTCCAGAAGTTCCGGCTCCACTTTTATGTTCAGACATACAAAAGGATACTTATGGGCCATGGTAAACGTTTTATACCCATCCTCAATGGCCTTGTAGATGATCTTGCTCTTAATATACCTGCCGTTTATAAAATAACTTTCATAATTCCGGTTCCCGCGGGAGATAAATGGTTTTCCCACATATCCGTCCACACTGACCGTTGGCCCCTTTAACGAAATCGGCAGGAGAGCTCCCGCTACGTCTCTGCCGTATAAATGGTAGATGATATCTTTTACGTTTCCATTTCCCGACGTATACATCTTATTCTTGCTGTTATGGATAAATTTAAACGCGATGTCCGGATGGCTCAATGCCATGTGCACCATGATCTGTTCCACATATCCCGCCTCGGTCACCGGACTTTTCAGGAATTTCCGTCTGACCGGCGTATTGTAAAACAGATTGCGCACGAGAAATGTCGTGCCGTCCGGAGCGCCTATCTCCTCAAAGCCCTGTTCCTCTCCGCCAAAGATCTTATAAGAAACCCCGGAAAAAGCCCCTGCGGTTTTGGTGATAACTTCCACCTGTCCAACCGCGCTGATGCTTGAGAGTGCTTCTCCCCGAAATCCCAGAGACGAAACGGATACCAGGTCCTCCACGGAGCGTATCTTGCTCGTCGCGTGACGCAGAAACGCGGTCCTCACTTCCTCTTTCGGAATGCCGCACCCGTTGTCCGTCACCCTCATAAGAGTCATGCCGCCGTCTCTGATCTCCACGGTCACCGCCGTCGCTTTGGCATCAATCGCATTTTCCACCAGCTCCTTGACCACGGAGGCCGGCCTCTCGATCACTTCCCCGGCGGCGATATTATCGATTGTCTTCTGATCCAATAACTGAATTTCTGCCATAACTATTCCTCTTCTCTAAGCCTGTTCTGCAGAATATATAAATAGTTCAGTGCTTCCAGCGGTGTCATGGAAGACAGGTCCTTTTTCCGGATCTCCGCCATAAACGGGTGCTCCATCGTAGGCTCACCGTCATTTGCAAACAGAGAAAGCTGCTGGGGCTCATTGCTCACCTGGATTTTCTGTGCCCTGGAAACAATATCACTGTCGCTCAGCTCTGACACAATCTCCTTTGACCTCTGAATAACCATATCCGGCACTCCTGCAAGCTTGGCAACCTGAATGCCGTAGCTTTTATCCGCTCCGCCTTTCACAATCTTCCTTAAAAATACAATGTTGTCACCCTGTTCTTTCACCGCGATACAGTAGTTATTGACGCTGCCGATCTTGCCCTCCAGCTCCGTAAGTTCATGGTAATGGGTAGCAAACAGAGTCTTGGCACCTAAAAGCTTTGGATTGCTTATGTACTCCACCACAGCCCATGCAATGCTCAGACCGTCATAAGTGCTGGTGCCCCGGCCGATCTCATCCAAAATCAGCAGGCTGTCCTTTGTGGCGTTCCTTAAAATATTCGCCACCTCGCTCATCTCCACCATAAAGGTACTCTGTCCGCTGGCAAGGTCGTCAGAGGCGCCCACCCGGGTAAAAATCCTGTCCACAATGCCGATGTTGGCTTTTTGGGCCGGCACAAAGGAACCTATCTGGGCCATGAGAACGATCAGGGCCGACTGTCTCATGTAAGTTGATTTACCTGCCATATTCGGCCCGGTGATGATGGAAACCCGGTGCCGTTTGCTGTCCAGATACGTGTCGTTGGAAATGAACATATCGTTGGACATCATCTGCTCTACCACAGGATGCCGCCCCTCCTTGATATCAATCAGCCCTTTTGTGTTCAGTTTCGGCCTCACATAACCGTTCTGCTCTGCCACACAGGCCAGAGAGCAGAGTACGTCCAGATATGCGATGACTCCGGCGGTTTTCTTGATCCGCTCCATTTCTCCTGCCAGGGTTTCCCTGATGGACGCAAAGGTCTCATATTCCAGTGCACACAGTCTGTCCTCAGCCCCGAGAATCGTGTCTGCCAGCTTATTCAGTTCCTCCGTTGTATATCTCTCGGAGTTGGTAAGCGTCTGTTTCCTTATATAATGTTCCGGCACTTTGTCCTTGTAGGAATTCGTCACATCCAGATAATATCCGAACACCTTGTTGAATTTCACCTTCAGGGTTTTGATTCCGGTGGCGCGCCTCTCCCGCTCTTCCAGCTGCATCAGCCACTGTTTGCCGTCCGTCTTGGCACGCTTTAACTGATCGATCTGCTCTGAAAAACCATCCTTGATCATACCGCCTTCTTTGACTGCAATCGGAGGCTCCTCCAGTATAGCGTCCTCTAGAAGGCCTGCCACATCGTCCAGCGTATCCAGGTCTTCTCTGAGGCCGGACAGCAGGCTGTCACCGCATTCTTCAAGGATCGTCCTGATAGGCGGAAGCCACTGGAGAGACACTTTCAGGGCGATCATGTCTCTTGGGTTTATTGTTTGATAGCTGACCTTTGTCATCAGACGCTCCAGATCATAGACCGGATTCAGGTATTCCCTGATCTCCTCACGGGCAATGGCCTGTTTTGTCAATGTCGTCAGCGCATCATACCTCTCCTCGATCTTTGCGCGGTCGATCAGAGGCTGTTCGATCATACTCCGCAAAAGTCTTGCCCCCATGGCCGTTTTCGTCTTATCCAGTACGCCCAGAAGGGAACCTTTCTTCTTTTTGTCCCTCAGCGTCTCGCATAGTTCCAGATTCCTCCGGCTGGAGCTGTCGATAATCATATATTCACTCGTCTCATACGGAGAGACGGACATCAGATGATTTAACGCATTTTTCTGAGTTTCATGCAGATATAAAAGAAGCGCTCCTGTGGCAATCTTCCCCATAGGATGGTCTGAAAGGCCCAGGCCGTTTAAATTTCCCACATGGAACTGGGATTTGATGGCGGCCTCCCCCTGCTCTTCGTCAAAATAATAATGGTCAATATTGGAAACAGAGACGCCCAGCTTATCTTTTATAAATTCTATGTCCGCACCGCTGATCATAAATGCATCATTGCATATAATCTCGGCAGGGGCAAACTTAAAGATTTCATCCACAACTTTGTGGAGTTCATCCATGGATGTGGTACGGAAATCTCCCGTCGTCACATCCACCACGGACAGTCCGAAACTATCGTCGCTGCAGAAGATACACATGAGATAATTGTTCTTCTCGTCTTCTAAACTCTGCTGAGAAATATTTGTTCCCGGAGTCACGATCCTGATGACTTCCCTCTTTACGATCCCTTTGGTCTGTTTCGGGTCCTCCACCTGCTCGCATATCGCAACTCTATATCCCTTCTCCACCAGTTTATTGAGATAGGAATCCACCGCATGGAACGGGACTCCGCACATAGGGGCCCGTTCTTCCATACCGCAGTTTTTTCCTGTAAGTGTTATCTCCAGTTCCCTGGAAGCCGTCAGTGCATCGTCAAAGAACATCTCATAGAAATCTCCCAGCCTGTAAAACAGGATACAGTCCTTATTCTGTTCTTTGATCGCCATATATTGTTCCATCATTGGAGTTAATTTAGCCATTTACCTGTTCTCCCATATAATAAAAACCTTTTTCTTCCGTGATCTTTACCCGGACGATCTGTCCGATAAGACTCTCGTCTCCTTTAAAATGTACTAAGATATTGTTGGAAAGCCGGCCGGTGACCATGCCGCTCTCGTGGGTATTTTTCTCCTCCACAAGAACGTCCTCCTCTTTTCCTATTCCTTCTTTCCTGTTGTCTTTGGAACTTTTCTTGATTACCTCAAGGAGCCGTCCGAACCTTTCTTTCACCACCGAAGGCTCCACCTGATCTTCCATGGCAGCCGCCGGCGTCCCCGTCCTCCTGGAATAGACGAACGTATAGGCGCTGTCAAACTTCACTTTTCTTACCACATCCAATGTCTCTTCAAAATCTTCTTCCGTCTCCCCCGGAAATCCTACAATAATATCTGTAGTCATCGCGATCCCCGGAATTTTCTCTTTGATCTTTTGGGCCAGCGCAAGATAGCTTTCCTTTGTATAATGCCGGTTCATTTTCTTTAAGATTCTGCTGCTTCCGGACTGTACCGGCAGATGCATGTGTCGGCATATTTTCTTCGACGAAGCCATCACTTCGATCAATTCGTCAGAGAGATCCTTGGGATGGGGTGTCATAAACCGGATGCGGGCAAGCCCTTCGATCTGTTCGATCCTCTGTAAAAGCTGTGCAAAACTCACAGGTTCAGCGAGATTTTTCCCGTATGAGTTTACATTCTGTCCGAGCAGCATCACTTCCCGGACCCCTTCCTTTACCAGACCTTCAATCTCCTTTATAATGTCCTCCGGCTTCCGGCTGCGCTCCCGGCCCCTCACATAAGGGACGATACAGTAACTGCAGAAGTTATTGCACCCAAACATGATATTTACGCCGCATTTAAAAGAAAACTTCCGGTCGCTCGGAAGGTCCTCGACGATCTGATCCGTATCTTTCCAAATATCCACTATCATTCCGCCGGAATCTGCCCTTGCTTTCAAGAGCTCCGCCAGCTTAAAAATGTTGTGGGTCCCGAATATAAGATCCACAAACGGATAGCTCTTTCTGATCTTCTCCACGACCTGCTCTTCCTGCATCATACAGCCGCAGAGGCCGATGATCATTTCTGGATTCTGTTCTTTTGCTTTCTTTACATGTCCCAGGTGGCCGTAAAGTTTCGTATTTGCATTCTCCCTCACGGTACACGTATTAAAGAGTACCAGGTCCGCATATTCTGTATCGGTCTGCCGATAACCGATGGTCTCTAAAACTCCCAGCAGTTTTTCTGAATCTTTTTCATTCATCTGGCAGCCAAATGTGGTGATATGACAGGTGAGAGGCCTTCCTAGGCGTTCCTCCTGTACCTTCACCCACTCTTTCATTTCTTCCATGTAGGAATACTGTTTTTGTGCTTCGTCGTTATATATCTGCATTGGTATTCTCCATTCTTTTTCATTTCATGGCATATAGAATTTATTATAACAAGATTTAAAAAATCGTGCAAACCCCCTAGGACAAAAAAAGACCGTTCAGAATTCTGTGAGAAATTCCAAACGGTCTTTTTAAATTTTTTCTGTTAACCCCGGCAGAATTTACACGAAAAGCATCACAGATTCAGCGTATCCTTCGTAAACCGCAGAGCAGACTCGATGACTTTATCCATATCGTAGTATTTGTACTCCCCGAGTCTTCCTCCGAACAAGACTTTTTCTTCTTTCCTGGACAATTCGCGGTATTTTTCAAACAGCCGGTTGTTTTTCTCATCGTTGACCGGGTAGTAAGGTTCCATCCCGTCTTCCCATTCTGCAGGATACTCTTTTGTGACTACAGTCTTTTCCTGCTTTCCGAATGCAAAGTGCTTGTGTTCGATCTTTCTTGTGTACGGCGTCTCCCGGTCCGTATAGTTCATGACTGCCACGCCCTGATGGTTTTCTTCTTCCAGCAGTTCGTGTTCAAATCTGAGACTCCGGTAGGCCAGCTTTCCAAAACAGTATCCATAGTAAGAATCAATCGTTCCGGTGTAGATGACCTTGTCCCCCATAGCCTCCAGCTCCTCTCTCTTTTCCAGATAATCTGTGGAGAGCATCACATCACAGCCATCATACAGCCTCTCGATCAGCTTGTTGTATCCTTCTTTCGGTATTCCCTGATGCGGATCGTTAAAATAGTTGTTATCATAGATGTACCGGACAGGAATCCTCTTAATGATCGATGCGGGCAGGTCCTTACAGTCTCTTCCCCACTGTTTTTCCGTATACCCTTTGATGAGTTTCTCATATATATCTGTACCCACCAGACTGACGGCCTGTTCTTCCAGATTTGATGGCTCTCCCTCCACCTTCTGTTTCTGTGACTCTATGATCTCTTTTGCCTCGGCGGGGAATGTGATTCCCCACATCTTGCTGAAGGTATTCATGTTAAAAGGAAGATTATATGTCTCACCGTGATAGTTGGCTACCGGACAGTTGATGTAATGGTTGAATTCTGCCAGCGAGGTCACATACTGCCACACTTCCTCATTGCCTGTGTGGAAAATGTGTGCTCCATACTCATGGACCAAGATCCCCTCCACATCTCTGCACATGATATTTCCTCCCAGGGCGTCTCTTTTTTCCACGACCAGACATGTTTTCCCCTGTTTTCCTGCTTCTCTGGCCACGACTCCGTTAAAAAGTCCTCCGCCCACTAAAATATAATCATAATGCTTCATAAACTTCCTCCTTATATTTGGTTTATTATACCTTGTACAATGAAAAATGACAATCTGTTTTTCTTGTCTCTTTGCTTATTTTAAAGTAAAATAGAAGTAACGTATTTGTAAAATCTATGTTAAATTTTATATAAACCAAGGAGGCAGCAATGAGTTCTTTTCTATTACCGATGGCCGGCGGCCTGGGACTTTTTTTGTACGGAATGAAATTGATGAGTGACGGTCTTGAGAAAGCCGCCGGTGCCAGGCTGAGAGGGATCCTGGAATTTTTCACAACCAACCGATTTTCCGGGATGCTGGTAGGCATCTTCTTCACAGCGATCATCCAGTCGTCCAGTGCCTCCACGGTCATGGTCGTAAGTTTTGTAAACGCAGGTCTTATGAATCTGTCACAGGCAGCGGGCGTGATCCTCGGCGCCAACATCGGAACAACCGTGACCTCCCAGCTGGTAGCATTTAATCTCTCAGATGCAGCACCTGTTTTTTTAATGTCCGGCGTGATCATGGTCATGTTCGTACAGAACCCAAGGATTAAAAAAGCAGGGGAAGTTGTTCTGGGATTCGGCGTGCTGTTCACCGGCCTTACCACCATGTCATCTACGATGTCATTCCTCAAGGACTCACCGGCTGTCATGCAGGCCCTTTCCGGATTGGACAACCATTTTGCCGCTGTATTGATCGGCTTTGTCATCACCGCTGTACTCCAGAGTTCCTCTGTGACGGTCAGCATCGTACTCCTGATGGCTTCCCAGGGACTGCTGGGACTTCCCATCTGTTTTTTCATCATTCTGGGCTGCAATATGGGTTCCTGTGTGTCTGCACTCCTCGCCAGTTTAAGCGGAAAGAAAAATGCAAAGCGCGCCGCAATGATTCACTTTTTATTTAACATCTTCGGAAGCGCTGCAATTTTTACAATGCTCAGCTTATTCCTCGGCCCGATCACCGACACGATCTTACATATATCAAGCGGCAATGTAGGGCGCAGCGTTGCCAACGCTCATACTTTTTTCAAAATCTTCGAAGTCCTGATCATGTTCCCGAGCACAGGACTGATCGTCAAACTGGCAGAAAAGATCGTCCCCGGAGACGAAGTAAAGCCTGCCCGCTCCGATCTTAACTTCATCGGCGAGTACCGCTCTCCGATCTCCGCGATTCCTCAGGTCCGGCAGGAGATTTCCCGCATGGCAGAGCTCGCGAACAAGAATCTGGAACTGGCTTTCCACGCATTTTTAAATTGCAGTACAAAACATTTGGGAGAGATTTACCAGAGAGAGGAGGAGATCGACAGTCTGAGCCAGAAGATCACCGACTTCCTCGTCAATTCCAATCTGCAGGAACTGCCCGTAGGCGACCGCGAGATTCTCGGCAGCATGTTCTATACCGTCGGCGACATCGAGCGCATCGGCGATCTTGCCGAAAATTTCGCTGACAGTGCCCGCTCAGCGGCTGACCACAATTCCCGTCTGAGCAAAGATGCGAAGCGCGAGCTGGTGAATTTGTACAACGCTGTATCTGCCCTTCTTAAGGACGCCGTGCTGATCTTTAAAGAGCACAAAAAAGAAATGATCCCCGACTTTTATAAACACGAACAGGCCATAGATGCCATGGAACGCCGCTATCAAAAACGCCACCTGAACAGAATGGCCCAGGGCATCTGTGAGCCCCGGGCCGGTCTGTTATTTTCTGATATGCTTTCATCCCTCGAACGGATCGCTGATCACGGGACAAATGTTGCATTCTCCGTCATGGATCATGCGGACGAAGAGTTATTGACGGAATTATGACAGACGCATGATCTTATAGTCTGATTTTTGTACCTTTGTGTGGACACGGGTATTGCCAAGCATCTTGACGAGACGCCTGTGTTCCTCCTCAGGCACCCCTTCCCTGTGATCCGCGATGTCAA
The DNA here is from genome assembly GCF_002270485.1 of Anaerostipes hominis (ex Lee et al. 2021). GTDB lineage: Bacteria > Bacillota > Clostridia > Lachnospirales > Lachnospiraceae > Anaerostipes > Anaerostipes hominis. The sequence goes on from NZ_NQOG01000004.1 coordinate 54,460, forward strand.
ATTCTATTTCTTCTTCCTCTTCTCCCGGATTGACAAGCAGGAGATAGGCCCCTTGTCCGCACGGTTCTCCAAATATATCTTTATTCCCGGCGACAAAACGCAGGACTGCCAAAACGTTTTCCGATGCACCGATGTACAGCGCATACCCTGTCTGAAGGATTTTCTCCCTGCTCCTGAACACAGAAACCGTCTTCAATTCTTCATAAATTTTCGTGTCATGTTTAAAATAAGGTCCCCGGTTAAACGGGTCCATCAGGCCGTTCATCCCATATTCATCCCCATAATAAATCGAGGGAATTCCCGGAATGAAAAACTGGATCGCAAATGCCAGCCTGGAAAGCACGGCTCCCCTGCGGTCATTTTCTGATGTGACCACATAGTCGATCTGGTTTTCCCTTGACGGCAGCATCTCATTCATGCCGGAAGCCAGTGTCGTCCGGATTCTTGGGATGTCGTGGGACGAAAGCAAATTCATCACACTGTAATAAAACGGCTTTGGATAATTGCACTGCTGCCCCAGCAAAAACTGCTGCATGGCATACGCATCTTCATTTCCAAGCAAAAAATTGACACAGTTTACCTTAAACGGATAATTCATAGTGCTGTCAAGACCCCTGCCGAGAGCATATTTTCTCTTGACCCCATAGCTTTCCTTGGTGGTCACATCTTCCCACACTTCCCCGATCAGGGCATAGTTCTTAAACATCTTTTTCATCGTTTTTCGCATCAGGAAAATAAATTCATCCGGAAGCTCATCTGCCACATCCAGCCGGAATCCCGATGCCCCCAGGTTAAACCAGTGCTTTAACACGGAATTCCTTCCCGTGATAATATAAGACAGGAAGCGGTCATCCAGCTCATTGACTTCCGGCAGACTCCGAAAGCCCCACCAGCTCTTGTAATCTCCCCTGCTGTCAAAAGAATACCAGTCATAATATGGTGAATCCTGGCTCTGGTACGCGCCCACGCTCTTATAATTCCCATTTTTATTGAAATACAGGCTGTCTGCTCCCGTGTGCGAGAAAACCCCGTCCAAAATAATATGGATTCCTTTTCTTCTGGCAACCTCGCATAATTCCCTGAAGTCATCGTTGTCTCCAAGGAACGGATCTACTTTTTTATAATCTCCCGTATTGTACCGGTGATTGGAGCTTGACTCGACGATCGGATTAAGATAAATGCATGTAACCCCAAGCTTTTTCAGTTCATCCAGCCGCTTTTTGATCCCTTCCAGATCGCCTCCGAAGAAATCACACGGATCGTAAAATTCTTTTCCCTCCATCGGTCCGAAAAGCGGGCGTTCCTCCCAGCTTTTATGCACATAAATATCACGGCCCATTTTTCTGTGGTATGCTTCCCCTCGTACGGTATTCTGCCGGTCTCCCCGGCAGAACCGGTCCGGGAATATCTGATACATAATGCCTTTTGAAAGCCATCTAGGCGTCTCAAACCCTCTTTCGTAAACCGTTATCTGAAAGCCCTGGACATCTTCTTCTACCCGAATGCCTTCCCCGCAGGTCCGTCCCGGCCTTGCTCCGTAATAATACGTGTAATTACCCTCTGTGATCCTGAAATAATACCACAGGATACACGCTTTTTCGGGCATCTCTATGATACATTCATAGAAGCCCTTTTTCTCTCTCATTGAAAAGGTCTTATGGTAATCTTCCGAATATAAGACCAGTTCCACAGTGACAGCAGTTCCCTCTAAGGCAAAAAGGCGAAGTTTTACCTCTTCGCCTTTTGTGACAGCCCCAACAGGTTCTCTGTACTGCTCAATTGATGCATTATGGATCATGTTCTCTCACCCTGCCTATTTGTATGTTGGTAAATTCCAGATTTTTTCATTGTATTCTTCGATTGTTCTGTCGGAAGAGAAAAATCCGGATTTGGCGGTATTGATCACCGCTTTCTTCACCCATTCATCGTGGTGATTGATATACATGTCGTATACCTTCTCAAATTCTTCCACATAAGAAGGCAGATCATACAGGACAAAATACTGATCCGGGATATTATGTTCTCCAAACAGCAGAGACTGATAAATATCAGAGTATTTTCTCTTTCCGTATCTCGGAAGTTCTCCGGCGATCAGACAGTTGCACACCTCACGGATCATTGGGTTTTGTTCAAAAATGGTTCCCGGATTGTATGTCCGGTACTGTTTCATGGAATTAATCTCATCCACAGTGGCTCCGAAAATAAAGATATTTTCTTTTCCTACCTGCTCAAAAATTTCTACATTGGCTCCGTCCATGGTTCCCAGAGTCAGCGCACCGTTCATCATAAACTTCATGTTTCCGGTTCCGGAAGCTTCCAGTCCGGCTGTTGAAAGCTGTTCACTGATGTCAGCCGCCGGTATCAGCACTTCAGCCACAGACACAGAGTAGTTTTCTACAAATACAACCTGCATCTTATCCTTCGTAGCAGGATCATTGTTGACCATATCTCCGATGGAGTTGATCAGACGAATGATCTCCTTTGCCCTCTGATATCCCGGAGCCGCTTTTGCCCCGAAAATAAAGGTGATCGGCTTGCTTAAGAAATCAGGATTTTTCTTCACCTGTTTGTACAGATAAATAATATGCAGGCATTTTAACAGCTGTCTTTTGTACTCGTGAAGCCGTTTGCACTGTACATCGATCAGAGAATCCGGATTGATCTCAATTCCCTGTTTCTGTTTCAGATACTTGGCAAGCCTTCTCTTATTGCGCTGTTTAATAGCATCATATTTTTTGCAGAATTCCGCGTCATCAGCCATCGGCATGATCTTTTCAAACAGACGGTAGTCACCGAGCAGGTCTCCCCTGACATTATCCTGGATCAGATCACACAGTTCCGGATTTGCCAGAGCAAGCCATCTTCTGTGTGTAATGCCGTTGGTAATGGCAAGGAATTTTTGAGGATAAATATTGTAAGAATCGTGGAACAGATTCGTCTTTAATATGTCTCCGTGAAGCTGGGATACTCCGTTTACCCTGTGGCAGACGGCAACACAAAGATTTGCCATGCGGATCTGGTTATTTCCGATGATCGCCATATAAGCAATCTTGGCCTCATCATTCGGATAATAAGTTCTCAGGCGCTCACAGTACTTCTGGTTCATGACACAGATGATCTGATAGATTCTTGGCAGAAGGAGCTTAAACATATTCTCGTCCCAGCACTCCAAAGCCTCGGCCATGATCGTATGGTTTGTATAGTTAAAGATCTGGCTTACGATGTCCTCTGCTTCTTCCCATCCAAAGCCTTCTTCGTCCATGAGAATCCTCATTAATTCAGGGATCGCAAGGGTCGGGTGAGTATCGTTGATCTGGACAGCCGCATACTCAGGAAGAGTATGGAGATCTCCTCTTTTTTCCTTGTGGTGTTTCACCATAAGCTGCATAGTGGCAGATGTCAGGAAATAAAATTGCTTTAATCTGAGCAGTTTTCCCTGCATATGGTCATCCGCAGGATAGAGAACCTTTGAGATCACCTCTGCAAACTCTGAGTCCGCAGAGGCCTTCTCATATCTTCCCTTATTGAAGGAGTGAAGGTCAAAGTTCTGCTTGCTCTTTGCACTCCAGAGTCTCAATGTGGCCGGGGCATTGGTCTTATATCCCATTACCGGCACATCGTACGGTACAGCCAGCACTGTGTGATAGTTGTAGTGCTCGATCTTTAAGCCGTCCTCCGTCCAGTTTTCCCTGATCTCTCCGTTAAAGTGGACTTCCATCGTCAGTTCCGGGCGTTCTACTTCCCACACAAAACCGTCTCTCAGCCAGTCATCTTCTACCTCTACCTGGCTGCCGTCGATGATCTTCTGCCGGAACAGTCCGTATTCATAACGGATACCGCATCCGATCGCCGGCAGATTTAATGTAGACAAAGAATCCAGGAAACATGCCGCCAGACGTCCCAGCCCTCCGTTTCCAAGCCCCGGATCGCTCTCTTCATCTAAAATATCGTCAAAGTCAATGCCCATCTTTTCGAAGGCCTCTTTATAGTCCCTCAAAACCCCGGAATTAATCAGGTTGTTGCTGTATGCTCTTCCCATAAGGAATTCTGCAGACATATAATATAATTTTTTCAGTCCCAGATCCTCTGTCTTTTTACGGCTCTTGGTCCAAAGATGCATGATATCATCCCGGATGCAGCCAGCTCCCGCTTTATAAAGCTCATCTCTGGTCGCCTCCTCCAATGTTGTTCCGAAGTTGTTGTTCAGCTTGTTCTCAACATTGCTGATGATCTCCTTCACCTTGCTGTTATTGTTTACAATTTTCATCCTCTGTTGCTCCTTTCACCAGTTGTCTAAAGAATGCTCTGGTATAATTCTAGATATTTTTTGGCTGATGACCCAAAACTGTTGTCAGACTCCATCGCCCTTTGAATCAAGCCTTTCCTGCGCTTTGGACTGTGCAGCGTATTCAATGCATAACGAATGATCGAAAGCATCTCATGCGCATTATAATTCCTGAAAGAAAATCCGTTTCCTGTCTCTTCAAATTCATTGTAGCTCTGGACCGTGTCACAAAGTCCTCCGGTCTCCCGCACGATCGGCAGAGTTCCGTATCGAAGTGCGATCATCTGTGAGATGCCGCACGGTTCAAACTTGGAAGGCATAAGGAACAAGTCGCTGGCAGCGTAGATCTGATGAGCCACCGCATTGTTGTATGCGATATATGAGCATACTCTTCCCTTATACTTATTCTCCATAAAGCGGAAAAATTCTTCATAATCATGATCGCCGGTTCCCAATACGACGAAAGCAATATCTTCCGTACACATCAGCTCATCCAGGATATACTTGACTAAATCAAGTCCCTTCTGTGCAGTAAGACGGCTGACCATGCCGATGATCGGCACTCCGGGAGAAATGCTCAGTCCCAGATCACTGATCAGTTTTTCCTTGTTCTTTTTCTTTCCTGTCAGATCATCTTTATTAAAATGATACTGCAGATACGGGTCCGTCTCCGGATCAAATTCTTCTGTATTGATGCCGTTTACAATTCCCCATGTATCCCAGGCTCTGGCATTCAAAATGCCTTCCAGCCTGTATGCAAACTCAGGAGTTTTGATCTCCTGTGCATAAGTGGGACTTACCGTGCTGATCCGGTCTGCAAATACGAGGGCTGCTTTCATGAAGCTTGCACACTCATAATTATGCATAAATTCCGGTGTATCATACCTCGGATCGATACCCAGCCAGTGATGAAAAGCCTCAAAGGCATACTCACCCTGATACATCATGTTGTGAATCGTAAAGATCGTCCTGGCACGCCCGATCTCCCAATGGCTGTACTGAGTCTTCAAAAGAAGCGGGATCAGCCCGGTCTGCCAGTCATTGCAGTGGAGCACATTCGGAAGGAATCCAATCCTTCCGGCAGCTTCGATTACAGCGCGGCAGAAATATGCGTACTGCTCTCCTTCTGCGTCCCCGCCCCTGTAAACCGCATCGCCGAAGTACTCTTCATTGTCAATAAAGTAATATGTGACATCGTTGAAAAATAATCCCTCAACGCCTACATATACGTCTCTTCCGGCAAAATGTATATAAAAATCTGCCATATGCTTTGTCTGTGCAGCATACTTATCCTTAATCTGACGGTGGAACGGCATCATGACTCTGGTATCCACATGGAGCTTGTTGAGCTCCTTCGGCAGAGTACCGATGACATCGGCAAGGCCGCCCAGCTTCACAAAGGGAGCACATTCCGCTGCAACCATCAGTACGTTCATCATACACTCATTCCTTTTATTCATTGACGCTGGCTCCCTTCGGTATGAACACCGGATGCTGTCTGGATCCGGATAAATGTGCGTTAGAATAGATCTTTACATGACGGTCCATGATCGTATGGTTGATGTCCGCACCCTTTCCGATAAAGCCTTCCGCCATAACGATAGAATTTCTGATCACTGCGCCTTTTTCAATCTGGCATCCGCGGAAGATAACAGAATTTTCTACGGTTCCGTCGACTTCACAGCCGCTGCTGATCAGACTGTTGCTGATATTCGCCTCGATACCATAGCGGGCAGGCGCACTGTCACTCGTCCTAGTATACACTTTATTCTTACCAAAAAACAGTTCTTTCTGCACATCCTGTTTCAATAAATCCATATTAATATTGTAATAAGCCTCCACAGATGTGATGCAGCCTACATATCCTTTGTATTCATAGCCCTGAATATACAGGCGGTCAAAATTCGGAATAAGTACGTCGAAGAAGAAATGTTTTCTGTTGTGGGAGACTGCCTCCTGGATAAAGTCGATCAGGAGTTCCCGTTTCATAATATACACATCCATGCTCTTCTTACCGTAGCGGTGCTTCGTCTCAGAATAGCACATATCCGTAATGCGTCCGGACTCATCCGGTTTCAGGTATACGCCGTCGTAATCACAGTTGGTGGCGTCATCACTGTTGTCAAAATACATCATGGAGATATCTGCGCCGCTGTCGATATGCTTTTCCAGCATGTCGTTAAAATCGGAATTAAATATCACATAAGAACGGCCAAGAAGAATATACGGCTCGGTAGCTTTCTTTAAAAATCCCAAAGTTCCCCTCAGACCATCCATGACACTGGCATATTCTCCGGATCTTCCGCTTCCTGATATGTACGGAGGAAATGTGTAAAGTCCTCCACGTTTTCTGTTGAGGCCCCAGTCTTTCCCGGAACCAACATGGTCCATCAGAGAGCTGTAATTGTATCTTGTCATGATTCCGACGTTTTTAATGGCAGAGTTGACCATATTGCTCAGGAGGAAATCTATGGTCCGGTATCTTCCGCCTACCGGGAGTGCCGATAAGCTTCGGGTGCGCACCAAATCCTGAAGTCTTCTGTTTTCTTCTCCTGCATTTATAATTCCAAGCATTTGATTTTCCATAGTTTCTACCTCCCTAGTGTAAAATAGATTCCGGATAGATCATTGCACCATCCTCAACGACAGCATCCTCAAGCACCACACTGTGATAGCCGATGACGGTAACTTCATTGCCCTCTCCGATTTTGCTTCCTTCTTCCACGACAACTTCTTCATCAATGATCGCTTTATTGATCTCGCTGTTTTCCCGGACGATGGAATCCTTCATGATGACACTGTTCTTCACCACCGCACCTTTTCCGATCTTTACGCCGGAATGAATGACACAGTTTTCCACGGTTCCCTCAATGAAAGAACCATCTGCGATGATACTCTTTTTCACACTGGCGCCTTCTGCTATGTAATGAGGCGGAAGTCCGTAAGTCCTTGTGTAGACTTTCAGCTTGTCATCATTTAAATTCAGCTGAGGATTCTCTTCCAGCAGCTCCATGTTGGCCTCCCACAGGCTTGATATCGTTCCTACATCTCTCCAGTATCCGTCAAAGCTGTATGCATACATCTTCTTTCCTTCTTCCAGCATTCTCGGAATGATGTTCTTGCCGAAATCGTGTTCTGAATCTGGATCATTGGCATCATCGATCAGGTACTGGCGGATCAGTTTCCATTTGAACACATAAATACCCATAGATGCTTTCGTGCTCTTAGGATGAGCCGGTTTTTCTTCAAACTCCTCGATCTTGTTGTCCTTATCGGTGTTCATGATCCCAAAACGCTTCGCTTCTTCCAATGTAACTTCCAGTACAGAGATCGTACAGTCAGCACCTTTCTTCTTATGGTAATTGAGCATTTTCTGGTAATCCATACAGCAGATCTGGTCACCGGACAATACAATGATGTGGTCCGGATCATAGTTGTCGATGAAATTGATATTCTGGTAAATGGCATCAGCAGTTCCGCGGTACCAATTCCCTTTTTCTCCTCTCACATACGGCGGAAGCACGAAGGCTCCTCCGTTCATATTGTCTAAATCCCAGAATCCTCCAGTTCCGATATAGGAATTAAGCTCCAGGGGTTCATACTGAGTCAGGACACCCACGGTATCGATCCCTGAATTCGCGCAGTTGGATAACGGAAAATCTATAATCTTATATTTACCGCCGTAGGGAACGGCAGGCTTCGCCTTCTTCTGGGTCAACGCAAATAATCGGCTTCCCTGGCCGCCTGCCAGCAACATTGCTACACATTCTTTTTTTGTAATCATAGTTTTCCTCCTTCTCACAATACCTATTTTGTTTCTTCTTTTTTATCTGCACTCTTCGCTGCTGTTTTCTTTTTAGTGGAAACTTCAGTCTGCTGCTTTACTTCTTTTTCGGCCTCCTTCTTTTTAGGTTTTTGTATATCTTTTGTTGTCTGTTCTTTTTTTGCTTCCGGCTTCTCGGCTTTCTTCACTGCTACCGGTTCCGCAGTTTTTGGGGTCTCCTTTTTTGCCGCTGCCGGTTCTGTAATTTTAGAAGCTTCCTTTTTCACCGGTGTCTTTACAGCCTCAGTTTTTACAGTCTCCGCTACTTTCGGTGACGGCTTCTTTGCTGCTGCCTTCTTTTGTTCCGCCTTCTTCTTGGCCGGAGTGTCTTCCAGCGTATATTTATACATAACAGCACTGAGCGGTTTTAATGTGATGACCGCATAATGCTCACAGGCGTTCCTCTTGCCTTTGATCTTCTTTTTCCGGACTTTCGCCGACTTCTGGCTGACTTCTCCGGTTCCTCCGTATACCTTATCCCCGGTATCCAGGATCTTTGTAAGCTTTCCGCCTTTCGGCATCGGGATATGGTACTTATCCCACTCTACCGGCGTAAAGTTAAAGATACACACGATCTGCTCCTGCGGTTTTCCTCTGCGCTTTTTAGATTTTCTGATGAATGCCACAACACTGTGATCTGCATCTCTCTGAAGCAGCCATTCAAATCCTTCCGGTTTGTTGTCCAGTTCGTACAGAGCCGGTTCGCTGCAGTAAAGTTCGTTTAACTTCGCCACATAATCGTTCATGGTTTTATGTGTCTCGTATTCATCGATCAGGAACCAGTCTAATTCTTCCTTGTCTCTCCACTCTACAAACTGTGCAAAGTCGTCGCCCATGAACAGCAGTTTCTTTCCCGGATGAGCAAACATAAATCCATACAGCGTTTTCAGTGACCCAAACTTCTGCTCGTATTCTCCGAACATTTTGTTAATCATGGAACCTTTTCCGTGCACAACTTCATCGTGTGAGTATGGCAGGATATAGTTTTCACTGTACGCATAGTCCATAGAGAATACAATGGCTCCATGGTTTTCTTTCCGGAACAGGGAATCCAGTTCCATGTAATAGAGGGAGTCGTGCATATATCCCATGTTCCACTTATATGTAAATCCAAGTCCTTCTTCATCATCTATACTGCTGGTCACTTTAGGATACGCGGTAGATTCCTCAGCCACTGTGATGAATCCGTCAAAATTAGAGCGCATCGTATGATTCAGCTTCTGAAGAAACTCTACGGCTTCGTAATTGATATTGGTACCGTCTTCATTGGGCACAAACTCTCCCGGCTTTTTGCCGAAATCCAGATACAGCATGGCGCTGACCGCATCAATTCGGATACCGTCGATGTGATATTTCTCGGCAAAAAATACGGCGCTGGAGATCAGAAAACTCTGCACTTCCGGCTTTCCATAGTTAAACAGCAGTGTGCCCCAGTCCGGCTGGCTTCCTTTTCTCGGGTCTGCGTGGTCATAAATGTGGGATCCGTCAAACAGGGCAAGTCCGTGTTCATCCCTCGGAAAATGTGCAGGCACCCAGTCTAAGATCACGCCGATATCTGCCCGGTGAAGCTTATCTATAAAATACATAAAATCTTCCGGTGTGCCGTAGCGGGAAGTCACAGAATAGTATCCGGTCACCTGATAGCCCCATGAAAGATCATACGGGTATTCTGTCACCGGCATCAGTTCTACATGGGTATATCCCATCTTCTGCAGATATGGAACGAGCATGTCTGCAATCTCACGGTAATTATAAAACTCCCGCTCTTCCTCTTTCGGCATCTTCCATGTGCCCAGGTGCATCTCGTAAACGGACATCGGCTGGCTTACATCCTGTTTTTTCTTTCTGCGGCTTAAATAGCGCTTGTCCCTCCACGAAAAACCGTCGAGCTCATCCCACACAACAGATGCCGTATCCGGTCTCATCTCTGAATAAAATGCGAACGGATCACTCTTATATCTGCATTTGCCGTCCATGCCTTCCACGTAGTATTTATATAAATCCCCTTTTTCCAGTCCTTCTACCTGGATCGAGTAAATCCCCGGTTCTGTCTGCTTCATCGGATGTGAAAGCGGATTCCACTGATTAAAATCTCCGACCAGACTGACAGACTTGGCATTTGGCGCCCATACCACAAACTCGTGGGAGTCCGCTTCTTTCAAGTAATGGCATCCAAACATTAAATATGCTTTCTGCGCTTTTCCCGTCTGAAATAAATATAAGTCCTCTTTGCTAATGTTTGTTTCCATGGGATAAATCCTCCTCCTTCAAATACATACTAAGTATTATATGTATAAGCTAATAAAAAAAGTGCAAATTTCACCATTTTGTCCTTGCAAATGGTCAAAATCACACTTCCTAATCTACGTATAATCAAATTCTGTATAGCTAAGAACGTAACCGATGCTGTCCTTTACAAGATCAAATTGCTGACATCTGTTTCATAAACCTATTATAACATAAAAAGGGGACTTTATACAACAAATTGTACAAAATTTAATACATTTTTTCCGTCCTTTTTTTGTTAATTTTGAAAACCTAATTTTTGCACTTATTGTAACACTGTGATGCACTAAAAAGTGCAAAAAAACAGTTTCTGTCTTCTGCGGAAACTGTTTTTTGATGACTTTTATTTATCCTTTGTAAAAACTGCTAAAACACACTTTTTGAGCTTCTGATTTCCGGTTTATAGCCGGTGTCCTGAAGCGCCTTGATGATCTTGTTTTTATGCTCTGTACCGAAAGCTTCCATCGTGATCGTAAGTTCCACTGCGCTGTTTCTGTTGATACTTACAAACTGGTTATGCTCTAACTTCACGATATTGCCCTGAGCCTGGGAGATAACCCTTGAAACTCTCGTGAGTTCTCCCGGCTTGTCCGGCAGAAATACGGAAACCGTAAAAATCCTGTCCCTGATAATCAGACCGTGCTGTACCAAAGATGCAATCGTAATAACATCCATATTTCCGCCGCTGATGATCGGGACCACTTTTTTCCCCTCTGCTTTTAGATGCTTCAGTGCCGCAATGGTAAGGAGGCCTGAGTTCTCTGCAAGCATCTTATGGTTTTCCAAAAGATCCAGAAAGCACGGGATCAGTTCTTCATCTTCTACCGTAATGATATCGTCGATATTGTTTTGTATGTAAGGGAATATCTTTTTCCCCGGCGTCTGAACAGCCGTACCGTCGGCGATGGTATTTACATGTTCGCAGGATACAACTTTTCCGGCCTCCAGTGAAGCCTTCATGCAGGCCGCTCCCGCAGGCTCAACACCGATGACTTTGATCTTTGGATTTAAAAGCTTGGCCAGGGTAGAAACTCCTGTCGCAAGTCCTCCCCCGCCGATCGGTACTAAAATATAATCCACGGTAGGCAGTTCCTTGAAGATATCCATCGCAATGGTCCCCTGCCCTGTTGCAACAGCCAGATCATCAAAGGGATGCACAAATGTAAATCCTTTCTCCTGTGCAAGCTTCAGCGCATGTTCACACGCTTCATCATAGACATCTCCGTAAAGGACCACTTTTGCGCCTAAATCTTTCGTCCGGTTGACTTTCAAAAGCGGAGTCGTAGTCGGCATAACGATGGTAGCCTTCACACCCTGTCTCTTTGCGGCCAGCGCCACTCCCTGCGCGTGATTTCCGGCAGATGCGGTGATCAGTCCTTTTACTTTTTCTTCTTCGTTCAGTGTGCTGATCTTATAATACGCTCCCCGTATTTTATAGGCACCGGTCAGCTGCATGTTTTCCGGCTTCAAATAAACGAGGTTTCCTGTCTGCTCAGAAAAATAATCGCTTTTGATCAGTTTTGTGGGCAGAACGATCTCCTGTACTTTGTCATATGCTTTCTCGAATTTGTTTAATGTTAACATCTACTCATCTCCTCTATCAAACAGTGCGTTTACAAACATATCCGGATCAAACGGCTGCAGGTCATCCACCTGTTCGCCGATTCCGATATATTTCACCGGAATTCCCAGTTCTGCCTGGATTGCTATGGCTATGCCTCCCTTTGCCGTACCATCCAGCTTTGTCAGGATAATACCGGAGATGTCTGTGGCCTCTTTAAACTGTTTTGCCTGTGCAAGGGCATTCTGACCCGTCGTGCCGTCCAGTACGATGAGTGTCTCCTTGTACGCTTCCGGGTATTCCCGCTCAACAATGCGGTTGATCTTCTTCAGTTCATCCATCAGGTTCTTTTTGTTGTGAAGCCTTCCGGCCGTGTCACACAGAAGCACATCTACATTCCTGGCTTTCGCAGCGGAAACCGCATCGTACACCACGGCTGCCGGGTCCGCCCCTTCAGCCTGGCTGATAATATCTACACCGGCGCGGCCTGCCCACTCTTTCAGCTGTTCAATAGCACCCGCACGGAATGTGTCCGCCGCCGCCATCATGACCTTCTTCCCCTCGCCTTTCAGCAGGGATGCCATTTTGCCCACTGATGTGGTCTTGCCCACGCCATTGACGCCGATGACCAGCACAACGCTCTTTTTATCTTTAAAATCATATGCCTCTTCGTCCAGCTTCATCTGCTCCTTAATGGAGTCAATGAGAACCTGCCTGCACTCTTCCGGCTCTTTGATCTTATCTTCTTTTACTTTCTTTTTCAGATTTTCAATGATGCTCATGGTAGTATCAATCCCCATGTCGCTCATGATCATTATCTCTTCCAGTTCTTCATAAAAATCATCGTCAATGCTGGAAAACCCTTTAAAAATAGAGTCAAAACCTGAGGCAATGTTATCTCTGGTCTTTGTAAGTCCTGCAGCCAGTCTGCTGAAGAATCCTTTCTTTTCTGCCATTTCAAATCTCCTTCCTATCAAAGCTTTATTCGTCCAGATCGTTTTCGATCAGACTCACGGACACCAGTGTGGAGATACCTTTCTCCTGCATGGTGATCCCATATAAAATATCCGCTGCTGTCATTGTACCACGTCTGTGGGTAATTACAATAAATTGTGTTTCTTTTGTAAGCTTATGCAGGTATTGTGCAAATCTTGCCACATTGGAATCATCCAGCGCAGCCTCGATTTCATCCAGCAGGCAAAACGGCGAAGGTTTCAGATTTTGAATAGCAAACAGAAGGGAAATAGCTGTCAGGGCCTTTTCTCCTCCGGAAAGCTGCATCATATTCTGCAATTTTTTCCCCGGCGGCTGTGCAATAATCCGGATACCGGACTCCAGCACATCGTCGTCGGTGAGTTCAAGCCTTGCATATCCTCCCCCGAAAAGTTCCTGAAACACCGTCTGGAACATCTCCTGAATATCCTTAAATTTCTCTCTGAACTGATTCCTCATGGCAGCTTCCAGTTCATTAATCAGCCCTGCCAGATGTGCCTCTGCCTTTACGATATCTTCGTGCTGTTTTTTCAGAAATTCATATCTCTCCAAAACATCTTTGTAGTCCTCTATTGCATTGACATTCACCGGCCCCAGTTCCCTGATCTGTGTCTTGATCTCAGCAATTTTCTTCTTCAATTCTGTAAGGCTTTCCTGAGGTTCTTCCCCTGACAGCGATTTTGCCTGATGATATGTAAGCTCATAATTCTCCCACATGTATTCCAGGAGCTCCTGCTGTTTTTCCTCAAGCTTTTCCCTTGCAGACGTAAGCCTCAGCACTTCTTTGTCAAAACCGTTGACTCTCTGCATAAGTTCTTCTCTGACTTTCAGACTCTCCTTATACTTCTCCTCAGTCTCTGAAAGCAGCCTCTGCTTTTGAGAAAGATTCTTCTCTTCTTTTTCGATCCAGAGACTTTTTGATTGGACCCCCTGTCTGCATGCTTCTATCTGCCTCTCAATGTCTCCGATGGATGAATCGACAGAACCGGTCTGCCTGCCAAGTGCCTCCAGATCCTCTTCAATTTTTAAAAGTTCCAGACGAAGCCGTTCTCCGCCGCTCATGATAAAATCCTGGCGCTGCTTCAACTGGCCGGCTTTCATATGTGCCTCGGAAACTTCCCTGGCCTTTTCTTCTGCCATGCGTCTGGCTTCCTCCAAATGTTTGGAAAGGCTGTGGATCTTCTGTTCTTCGGTCTGGTTTGCTTCCTCCAGCACCTGTTTTTTATCAGATAAAGATGTCACATCGCCATCCATGGACCGGTATTCTTGGCGCAGAGCCTGAGCCTGATCTAAATATTCCTGCTCCCTCTCTGCTTCCTCATGAATCTGTTTGTCAATGGATTTCATCGTCATCACCACAGTGTTTTCCCGAAGCGTATTTTCCTGAATCCTGCCTTTTAAACGGCTGATCTTCTTTTCCGCCTGCCCGTACTGCTCTGTCTTTTCCTCAAGCACTTTGGAGAGACGCAGAATTTCATCTCTGTCCTTTAGGAGCTTTTGCTCAAGTTCTTTTAATTCACGGTTTCTTCCGAGAAGATTGCTCTTATTCTTATAGGCACCTCCGGACATAGAACCCCCGGGGTTCAGTGCATCCCCTTCCAGCGTTACGATGCGGAAAGAGTGTTTGTACTTTGCTGCGATCCGAATCCCGTCGTCGATGGATTCCACTACGAGTACACGGCTGAGAAGTGACTGGAACAAGTCTGAAAACCTGTCTTCATAGCTGGCGAGACGGTCACAGGTGCCGATCACTCCCTTCTCATGCACTGCCTCAGGCCTTGGAAATCCGCCCCTGTGCTTTACTGCGTTGAGCGGAAGGAATGTCACCCTGCCGTACCGGTTTTTTTTCAGAAATTCGATCATTTCCTTGGCCGTCTGCTGGGTATCCGTGACTACATTTTGAATCGCTCCTCCGAGAGCAGTCTCCACGGCAAGTTCATATTTTTTCCTGACTTTCATGATATCGGCTACAGCACCGATAATGCCCGGATATCTCTCCTTCTGCTCCATCACCCTCTTGATGCCGAATCCATATCCCTCATAGCGTTCTGCCATGTTTCTTAACGTCTCATAGCTGGACTGGCTCCTGTGGAAACCCTCCTTTTTCAGGGTGAGCTCCTCCTGGACGGATCTTCTCTCATCTCCCAGTCCGCCGCAGATCTCCTGCTCTGTCTCCAGTTCCTTGAGGATCCGCCTTTTTTCTTCCGCCAGTCCGAGCCTCTTATATTCTTCCTGTTCTTTTCTCTTCTCCTGCTCTGCCCTGTGATGTCCGGAGTTTTCTGCCTGCGAGATCAGATGGCGAATCCGCACATCCAGCTGCTCCCTCACAGTCTCCACATGCTGCAGCCTGTTGGAAAGATTCATCTGATTGTTGGCAAAACTCTGCTGATTTCTGCGAAGCTTCTCAAGTTCTTTCTCCGTATCCTGAATATCCTTCTGGAGAAATGCGACTCTGCTCTCTCTTTCCACAGTATCTTCCTGGGCTTTCAAAACCGCCTCTTCGATTTCCCTGCGCTCTTTTCGAAGTTCAGAAAGCTGTGAGCACTTGTCCTCTTTTTCTCCGGTAAGCCGGCGGATGTCAGATGTCAGATGAGTCTCCCTCATCCGCTCCGTGTTCATCTGTTCTCTTAAGACCTTGATCTGGCCTTCCTGTTTCTCTTTGTCGACTTTGGCCATAGAAAGTTCTTCTGTCCCGGCCTCGATCTTGTGTTTCAGCTCATTTAAATACCGGTCCTGTCTCTCATACTCAGCTTTCGTCTGTTCCAGGCGCCTGTCCGCGTCATCCACTTCTCCCTGGGCGATCCGGATCTTCCCATCCAGACTCTCGATCTCATCGGACAGCCGGCCGTTTTCCATGAGGAACATTGATGTGTCATATTCCTTCAGCCTGTCTCTGTACGAGAGATATTCTCTTGCCTTTTCAGACTGAGACTTCAGAGGGCCAACCTGCCGTTCCAGTTCCGAAAGGATATCCGTTACCCGGTTTAAGTTTTCCCGTTCTGCCTCCAGAGATTTTTCTGTCTCAAGTTTATTCTTTTTATATTTTACGATGCCGGCAGCCTCATCGAACAGTTCTCTCCGATCCTCCGGCTTACCGCTCAAAATCTGGTCGATCTGTCCCTGACCGATAATAGAATAGCCCTCTTTGCCTATTCCGGTATCAAAAAACAATTCCACGATATCTTTCCGCCTGCACGGACTGCCATTCATCAGATATTCGCTTTCACCGGAGCGGTAAACTCTCCTGGCCACCGTGACCTCTTCAAACCCGATCGGCAGACTGTGATCGCTGTTGTCCATAGTGATGGCAACGTAAGCAGAACCCATCGGCTTTCTCATCTCCGTGCCGGAAAAAATCACGTCTTCCATCTTGGCGCCCCGGAGCTGTTTTGCGCTCTGTTCTCCGAGCACCCACCGGACCGCATCCGCCACATTGCTTTTTCCGCTTCCGTTGGGACCAACAATTCCCGTGATGCCGCTGTCAAATTTAAAAATCATTTTGTTGGCGAAGGATTTAAATCCATTCACTTCAATGCTTTTCAGATACATAGCTACCTCAATATCCCGTCCTTATGTTTCATTGCCTCATAGGCTGCCGTCTGCTCCGCACTTTTCTTGCTTCTTCCCGTTCCGGTTCCAATGACTTTTTCCCCGAGCCTGGCCTCCACCGTGAAAGTCTTCTGGTGGTCAGGTCCCTCTTCCTTTATCAGTTCATAAGTAAGGGGCTGCTTGGAGAAGCTCTGCACAAGTTCCTGGAGCGAAGTTTTGGCGTCATAAAACAACACCTTTTCATCCACGTCCTGAAGCAGATACGTTTCCACGAACTTTCTGGCCTCATCGAAGCCCTGATCCAGATATACGGCTCCGATCACGGCCTCAAACGCATCCGATAAGATGGAATCCCTCTCCCTTCCTCCGGTCAGGTCTTCCCCTTTGCTCAGCAGCAGATAATCGCCCAGAGCGAGATCCTTGGCGCAAAATGCCAGAGTAGGCTCGCAGACAAGGCTAGCTCTCATTTTTGTCAGTTTTCCCTCCGGTTCGTCTTTGTAAGTCTTAAACAGATAGTCGCTCATGATCAGTTCCAGCACCGCATCTCCCAAAAACTCCAGCCGTTCATTGTCTTTCCCCCGGGGAAGTTTCCGCTCATTTGCATAGGAACTGTGGGTCAGTGCAGTCGTCAGCAATTTCTTGTCATGAAAACGAATCTTGATTTTTTTCTGGAAATCTTCCTGATTTGATTGATTCATACCTTTTATTTTTCCTTTACAATCTGTTCTTTGATCTTTTCATTGATTTTTGCCTCTGAAAAAGCAATACACTGTATGATCGCATTCTTCGTCTCTTTTGCCTTGGAACTCCCGTGCATCTTCACGACCAGGCCGTTTAAACCGAGAAGAGGAGCTCCGCCGTGTTCCGATGCGTCAAAGCGTTTCAGGGTCTTTTTCAGTGACGGTTTTACGAGAAGCCCTCCGATCTTTCCGCGGAGACTCTGCATCATTCCGTCTTTTACAATTGACATCAGTGTTGAGGACAGGCCTTCTGACAATTTCAGGATCACATTTCCCACAAAAGCATCACAGACTACTACATCTGCCTGACCGGAATGAATTTCTCTGGCCTCGATGCTTCCGGTAAAGTTGATCTCCTCACATTCCTTCAAAAGAGGAAATGTTTCTTTTACAAGTGCGTTTCCCTTTGCCTCTTCCACGCCGACATTTACGATGGCAACTTTCGGATTTTTAACACCTACCACGTCTTCCATATAAATAGAACCCATCTTTGCAAATTCCAGAAGGTATTCCGGTTTTGCGTCCATGTTGGCGCCGCTGTCGATGATCAGGGAAACCCCTTTTGTAGTCGGCATCAGAGCGGCCAGAGGCGCGCGTTTCACCCCTTTGATCCTGCCCACCACGAACTGTCCTCCCACGAGAATCGCTCCTGAACTTCCCGCCGATACGAATGCATCTGCAGTCTGGTCTTTTACCATCTTCATCCCGACTACCATGGAAGAATCTTTCTTCTTACGAATCGCCTCTACCGGTGATTCATCACAAGAAATTTCTTCTTCTGCATTGATCACTTCGATCTGCTCGCTCTTATATCGGTATTTCTTTAATTCCTCGTGGATTCTCGGGGATTTTCCGACAAGGTAAACTTTAATATTGCTGTTTTCGTTCACCGCATCCACCGCGCCTTTTACGATCTCTCCGGGGGCATTGTCCCCTCCCATGGCATCCAGCGCTACTTTAACTATCTTTTCCATTTACAACCTCCTTGATACAAAATTACCAGATGAAAAGAAATGCCATCCGCTTAAACTCATAAAGTCTAAACGCATGGCAATTCATGACAACATATGCTGCTGTCAACTCTTACTGAGCATTTACGATTTCTCTTTTATTGTAAGATCCGCAGGCTTTGCACACTCTGTGAGGCATCATTAATTCACCGCACTTGCTGCATTTTACTAAAGCTGGTGCAGTCATTTTCCAGTTAGCTCTACGTTTATCTCTTCTCGCTTTTGAAGATTTATTCTTCGGACAGATTGACATTGGTATTACACCTCCTTAAAATTCTTAAAAATATCCTGGATAGCTGCCATCCGCGGATCTTTAACCGCCCGGTCACAGCCACACTCTTCCTTGTTCAGATTCGTTCCGCACACTGGACAAAGCCCTCTGCAGTCTTCACCGCATAACACCTTTGTTGGCAGCAGGGGAATCACTTCTTCAAGAATAAGTTTATCCACATTAAGACTGCTTCCATCTACGAAAGACACTTGATCCTTACAAGTTTCTTCTATGTCATCAAAATCCAATGTCTTTGAGACATTGAGCCTGATCTTTTCCGGAACCTCGGTGAGACACCGGTCACAGGGCATCCCGACTGTGATGCTTGTCTGAAATGAGACGGAAACCGTCCTCTTCCCTTCATTTTTTAAAATAACCGGAAAAGAAGGCTTTTCGAGGATCGGATAGCTTTCTCTTTTGAGAATAAGCTCCTCCATATCCATGGAACATTCCACCGTCTCTTCATGATCCGGCATTGATAACAATTTTGATAACTGAATCAGCATACTATCTCCTAAAATTTCATACTTGTCTATTATACAAACGCAATATTTGTTTGTCAAGTAATTTTATTTTACAAGGGCTACCGTATCCCTTGCGATCATCACTTCCTCGTTGGTCGGAATACAGAGCACTTTGACCCTGGAATCATCCGTTGAAATGACCGCCGCTTTTCCATGCACATCGTTCTTCTGAGCATCGATCTTTGCACCGATGCAATCCAGATATTCTCCGATGGCCGCTCTCGTGGCGTCGTCATTTTCTCCCAGTCCCGCTGTGAAGGCGATGGCGTCCACCCCGTTCATAGCCACAGTGTAAGCTCCGATATATTTTGCCACACGGTAAACATAAGCAGCCATCGCAGCCTCTGCCGCTTTGTTGCCCTCTGCCTTTGCGGCTTTGACATCTCTGAAATCAGAAGAAATACCGCTGGACATTCCGAGCACTCCGGATTCTTTGTTTAAGATACTGACTACTTCGGACACGGTTTTATTTTCTTTGTTAGCGATAAACTCAAGGATCGCCGGATCCAGGTCTCCGGAACGTGTACCCATGATCAGCCCTTCAAGCGGTGTCAGCCCCATAGAAGTATCTACAGACTCTCCGCCTTTGACTGCTGTGACACTGGCACCGTTTCCTAAATGGCATACGATGATATTGATATCCTTGATGTCTTTTCCGAGCATTTTGGCAGCCTCACGGGAAACAAACTGATGAGAAGTCCCGTGGAATCCATAGCGGCGGATTCCGTCTTCATCATAGTACTTTCTCGGGATTCCATAGAGAAATGCTTTTTCCGGCATCGTCTGATGGAATGCGGTATCAAAAACTGCCACCATCGGCTTATTCTTCATGAGTTCCCGGCAGGCCTCAATTCCGATCAGAGCCGCAGGGTTATGGAGCGGTGCAAATACGTTGCACTCCTCGATCTCTTTTAACACATCCTCTGTGATAATGCAGGATTTCGTAAACTTTTCTCCGCCGTGTACGACTCTGTGTCCCACGGCACTGATCTCGTCCAAAGATGCGATCACACCGTTTTCTTTGTCTGTAAGCTGCTCAAGCACAATGCCGATGGCCGTCTTGTGGTCCGGCATAGCCGGAGTAGTCTTGATCTTGTCTTTTCCGGCAGGCTCATGCGTCAGGGCTCCGTCAATCCCGATCCTCTCACAGAGACCTTTTGCCAGTACGTCTTCTGTGTCTGAATCGATCAACTGGTATTTGAGGGAGGAACTTCCGCAATTAATAACTAAAACTTTCATCTTCATTCTCCTATATATTCTAATCTTTTAATCTCTAATTGTTCTCCGTAAGCTGCGCCTGCACTGCTGTAATCGCCACAACTCCGACGATATCCTCCGCCTTGCATCCACGGGACAAGTCATTGACAGGCTTTGCAATCCCCTGGGTAACCGGGCCGTAGGCTTCCGCTTTTGCCAGCCTCTGGACTAATTTGTATCCGATATTTCCTGCATCCAGGTCCGGGAAGACGAGCACATTGGCTTTTCCTGCCACTTCGCTTCTCGGAGCCTTTGATGCAGCCACCTCAGGAACAATCGCCGCATCCAGCTGCAGTTCTCCGCAGATCAGTGTATCCGGATAATCTCTCTTTGCGATCGCTGTTGCTTCCACAACCTTTGTCACATCGTCGTGCTTTGCACTTCCCACTGTGGAATGGGAAAGCATGGCAACCCTCGGTTCTTCTCCAACCAGCTGTTTAAACGTCTGCGCAGAGCTTCCGGCAATGGCTGCCAGCTGTTCTGAATTCGGATTCTGATTCAATCCACAGTCTGCGAATACGAAAGTGCCGTTGGCGCCGAGTTCACAGTCCGGCACTACCATCAGGAAGAAGGCAGAAACGATCCTTGTCCCCGGAGCCGTCTTGACAACCTGAAGGGCAGACCGCAGAACGTTGGCGGATGAGTTTACCGCCCCCGCAACCATACCGTCCGCATCTCCGGCACGCACCATCGTAGCTCCGAAAAACAGCGGGTTGGAAAGCAGGATTTCTTTTGCGTCTTCCGGAAGCAGTCCCTTGCTCTTTCTGGCTTCGCACAAAGATTCGATGTATGTATTGAGTCTTTCGCAGTTATTTGGATCTACAAAATAGGCCTTGGATAGATCTAATCCCTCTGCGCGGCTTAAAATCTCCTCCTCGTTTCCCACAAGAATAATGTCAGCTATCCCTTCTCTCAGCACTGTGTCTGCCGCCTCGAGAGTACGGGGATCTCCGGTCTCAGGCAAAACAATCTTTTTTTTCTCACTCTTAGCTCGTACTTTAATCACATCAATAAAACTCATTACGTTGCTCCTTCCAACTTTCTACAAAGATGAATTCTTCTCATGGAAATTATACAATATTCGTTTGTTGTATACAATATGCCTTGTTGTACTTTTCCTAGTACATCTCATCTCATAATGTTTTCATTTTACTATCTTTTATTTTTAATAGCAAGTTTCAGCCTTTTATTTCCTCTTTTTTGTGCAATTTTACCTTTTTTGAGTTCTTTGTTATAATGATTTCACAAAAGAAAGGAGAGCAGCAATGAAAACTGCGGCAATTATCTGTGAGTATAACCCATTTCACAACGGACATCTTTATCATATCGAAGAGACAAAGCGCATCTTAGGCGCTGATTATATCATTGCACTGATGAGCGGAAATTATGTACAGCGCGGCGCCCCGGCCGTCATCGAAAAAAAAACAAGGGCCAGAATGGCACTCATGAACGGAGCCGACCTGGCGCTGGAGCTGCCGCTCTGGTTTTCCTCCGGCAGCGCCCCGTATTTTGCAGACGGCAGTGTCGCCCTCCTGGAAGGCCTTGGTGTGGTAGACATTCTCTCTTTCGGGAGTGAATGCGGATCTCTGAGCCTTCTGATCTCCCTCGGAAGCCTTCTTGCAGACAGAGAGGAGGATCTCACTGAGCAGATCAGAAAATTTTTAAAGACCGGCATTTCCTATCCCAAAGCGAGGGAAAAAGCGATTCTCTCACTTGGCTGTTCCAAGAGTGACGCCGATATCCTCAGAGAGCCAAACAACCTTCTGGGGCTCGAATATATCATGGCGCTGAAACGCAGAAACAGCAGCATCCGTCCATTCTGTATCCCAAGGAAACAGAGCAGCCACCGGAGTCTTGACCTGACCGGCAGCATCAGCTCTGCCTCCGCCATCCGGTCACAGCTGGCTGTTTTTGACGGCCTTAACAAGTGTCTGGAAAGCATGCCGGAAAATCTGCACCCGATCCTCCGTGAGGATTACCGGCGCCGGTTTCCCATCCTGCTGGATGATTTTTCCAATCTGCTGTCCTATAAACTCTGCATGGAAGATTCCTTTGAGGACTATTGGGACGTCTCAAAGGATCTGAGTGACCGTCTGATCAGTATGACCGTTCCGGGCCAGCCCTTTTCCTGCCAGATCGAAGCCGTCAAAAACAAAAGCCTGACCTGGAGCCGTATAAGCAGAGGTCTCCTGCACATCCTCCTCGGCATGAAGCAGGAAATAAAGGACAGCTATACCCGCTCAGAACAGCCCCTGTATTTTCAGATCCTTGGCTTTAAAAAAGAGGCTTCCTCTCTGATCCGGGAAATCAAAAAGAAAAAAACCTGGCCGATGGTCCGACATTTAAGACCGCTTCACGATCCGCTTACGAAGGTCCAGGAACAGATGCTTCAAACAGAGAGAAAAGCGGATGCCCTCTACCAGATGATGCTTCGGGCAAAATTTAAGACTCAGGTAAAAGAAGAACAAATCATAATATAACCGTCCGTCTCATAGGCTTAAGAGGACAGGGGGTTTTTCTATGGGTAAATACTTTTATCAGTTTTGTTTGATTTTAACTGCGTTCCTTCTATTTTTATTTCCGGAACAGTGCGTAGCAGGTGCCAAAAACGGCCTGCTGCTCTGGTCCGGAACCATCGTACCCACGCTCCTGCCATTTTTTCTTCTGACAAACCTTATGATGAAATACCAGACAGTCCACTATATTTCCTATCTGTTTTATCCTCTGTTTAAAATATTTCCATGGCTGAACAAAGACCTGGCCTATACGATTCTGATTGGCTTCTTGTGCGGCTATCCTCTGGGCGGCAAGATCATCAACGATCTGGTGCTTTCTGGTTCCTACACAAAAAAAGAAGGGGAATCCCTTCTTGTGCTCTGCAACAATGTAAGCCCGATGTTTTCGATCGGCTTTACGCTGACCCTGATCTTAAAAGGGACCCTTAATGTACCCCTTTATTTTTTCTGCCTTTATACGCCCAATCTCCTGTACTTTATCTTCATCCTCTGGAAATTCAGAGGTACAGGATTTTTACACGTGCATCAGAAACACCCGAGGACTGCGGCGATCAAATCCTTTGACGAGATTATTTTTGACAGTTTGAAGACGATTTTTACCATCGGTATTTTTATCATGGTATTCTCCATCGTATCTTCTCTTCTCCAAAGCG
Organism: Anaerostipes hominis (ex Lee et al. 2021); assembly: GCF_002270485.1. Classification (GTDB taxonomy): domain Bacteria; phylum Bacillota; class Clostridia; order Lachnospirales; family Lachnospiraceae; genus Anaerostipes; species Anaerostipes hominis. Next base: position 77,928 of record NZ_NQOG01000004.1, read on the forward strand.
GCATGCTTCCCTCCTATGTCACGGCACCGGTAATCGGAATGCTCGAGATCACAACAGGGATCTCTCATATAAGTTTTCTGACCCTGGGCTTCAGACAAAAAGCAGCCGCAATCCTTGCCGTCAGCTCTTTCGGCGGCCTGTGCAGCCTGGCACAGGTCAAGAGCGTCTGCCAAAAATCACAGCTGTCTATGAAAAGCTATCTAATTTTTAAGATGCTCTTTGCCTGCATAAGCAGCGGAATGCTACTCCTCTTCCTGTGACACGAAATCTTCGGCGGTTCTCGCCTTTGTCCGGGAAGCCCCGTCAAGCTGCTGCCGGATTTCCTCGTAGTTGGTGCTGATCGACTCTATATCGCTGTCTAAGGTAGATAAAAGCTGTTCAAAAAGGCTCTGCTGACCCTCTTTTACTTTTGTTATGTAGTCCTGGACATCTTCCATAATATCGCAGGTGTACTGCAATGCGCCGTATCTCACCTGATCAGCCTCTTCATTAGCATTATGAATGACATCATTTGCGTGGTTTAAAGCAGCCTCTTCAATCTCTTTCGCACGCATTTTTGCCATCTCTACGATCTCATTTTCATCAATCAGCTCTCCGGCTTCTCTGGCCGCCTGGTCTACGATATTCTGGGCCTTGATCCTGGCATCTTCCAAGATGGCATCTTTGTTCATCATGACCTTGCGGCTGCGCTCCACCTCACCCGGAATCTGTTTTCTCAGCTCCTCGATGACCGTGATCAGCACATCCCTGTCAATGACAACTTTGCCCGGATTAAACCTTGCCGGCTTGGCCTCATCGATCAAAATTTCAATATCATCGATCATTTCATGCAAATATTTCTCACTCATGCTTCTCCCTCTATTCTTTCTCTAAATTTTTGCTTCAGCTTCTGTTCCACATACGGAGGCACCAGTTCACTGACATCTCCGTGATAGGATGCGATCTCCCTCACGATTGTAGAGCTCAAGTATGCATATTCCGTACTTGTAGTAAAAAACATCGTATCCAGATTAGAGTCCAGCTTATTATTGATCTGGGCGATCTGCAGTTCATACTCGAAATCTGTGACGGCGCGGAGCCCGCGGACCGTAATATCCGCGTTGTTTTCCCTTGCAAAGTCCACCAGCAGACCGGAAAAAGATTTCACCTCAACATTCTCCATATCCTTTGTGGCTTCCATGAGAAATTCCACTCTTTCTTCCATCGAAAATAACGGATTTTTTTCACTGTTCAGCAAAATCCCTATGACCAGTTTATCAAAAACTCTGATAGAACGTTTAATAATATCCAAATGCCCATAAGTTACCGGGTCAAAGCTTCCCGGATACACTGCGATGCTCATTTCTCAGCCCTCCTGCACTTTTTGCAAAAAAGTATGCTTATTAGTTTTATATTCCTTTATCTTTAGAACCTTGAGATACTCAAACATCTCATCTTGAATCTCTGTCTGTAAGCTGGATTCCGCAATGACCAGGGCGTTCTCCTTCAAGAGCTCCGAATGATCCAGCTCGTTAAGCACTGCATTCTCCATTCCTCTGTCATAAGGAGGGTCCATAAAAATATAGTCAAATTTCCGGCCCTCTGATCCAAGCTTCCTCAATGCACTTATGACATCTGTCACGAGGATCTGCGCTTCATCTGCAAGCTTCGTATGTACCAGGTTGTCCTGAATGCAGGAAGCCGCCTTTTTATTATTTTCCACAAAAACAGCATGCTTACAGCCCCTGCTCAGAGCCTCTATCCCAATGGCTCCGCTGCCCGCAAACAAGTCCAGAAAATCTTTTCCTGCAAGTTCATGCTGGATCATATTAAACAATGTTTCCTTAATGCGGTCCTGTGTCGGTCTCGTATCCATGCCTTCCACTGTTTTAAGCCTTAAACTTCTGGCTTTTCCTGAAATCACTCGCATTTTTTTATCTTCCTTTGTTTTTTCTCCCTACTATTGTATTATATTCAGATAATTTGTCAACTAAATAACAAAGAAATTCCTGCACCATGCAAAAGGAGCAGTCAGAACTGACGCTCTGATTGCTCCTCTTTTTTCTTTCGTTCTCTCATCAAAATTACGAGTAAAAACTGATTCGTTTGAATCCGTTAACTAACGGCCAGACATTTCCTCTTCCTGTCTGCGGATCATTTTACGAACCATTTCTCCTCCAACAGAACCTGCCTGAGCAGTTGTTAAATGTCCGTTGTATCCTTCTTTTAAGTCTACACCGATTTCATTAGCAACCTCGAATTTGAATCTGTCCAGTGCTTCCCTAGCCTCTGGAACTTCCACTCTGTTGTTTCCTTTGCTGTTTGCTGAAGTACGTTCTTCCATTTTGAAAGACCTCCGTTTCTTTTGTTGTTTTTTGTTACGAAGATAGTATGTTTAATAATACAAAAGATACACTGAGAGTTTTTACATGGAATAACATTTTTTTCTTTGGAAGTTTAATACTTTACTTTGAAGTCCTTTTCTCCCTCACTGAGCGGACATTCTTCAACTGTTACATGGTCGATCCGCATAAATCTGTGTCCGTGTTTCATGGCTTCCATAAAATCTTCAATCTGTTTTTTTGTCCCCTGGGCTTCTGCGGTGACAGAACCGTCATACATATTTTTCACCCAGCCTGTCACATGAAACTGTGCAGCATTCATCTGTGCAAAATACCGGAATCCTACTCCCTGGACTCTTCCTGTAAACCGCAAACGTACACGAATCATAGCGAACCTCCTTTATATCCTGTTGGCAAGCGAAATCTGTTTTTCCAGTCGGCTGTTTTTTAATGTGGAGAAATCAAATCCTTCCTCACACAGCTGATGTACCGCATCGCTTGCCTGTTTTAAAAGATCTGCGTTGGTATAAATATCGGCCAGGACAAAATCCATCATCCCGCTCTGCCGGACCCCGAAAAAGTCTCCCGGACCTCTGAGTTTCAAATCCTGATTGGCAATGTAAAATCCGTCATTGGACTTATTTAACACTTCCAACCGCTCCATAGTCTCTTTCTTTTTTGCTCCGCTCATGAAAATACAATAGGACTGGTGTTCTCCCCTCCCCACCCTGCCTCTCAGCTGATGCAGCTGGGCGAGGCCGAATCGTTCGGCGTTTTCCACCATCATGATCGTGGCATTGGGCACGTTGACACCGACCTCGACGACCGTGGTGGACACCAGGATGTGGATTTTCTGCTCCGAAAATTCATCCATGATCTTCTGCTTTTCCTTTGGTTTCATTTTACCATGAAGCACCCCGATCTGTACACCGGGAGGAAACTGTTCTCTCAGCATATTGGCATACTGGATCACATTTTCACCCTCCATGGCCTCGCTCTCCTCCACCATCGGACAGATGATATAGACCTGCCGCCCCTCTGCCACCTGCTTTTCCATAAACCGATATGCGTTCGGACGGTAACTCTGATTGACGACACAATTTTTAATAGGGAGACGATTTTTCGGCAGCTCATCGATGATGGACACATCCAGATCGCCGTACATGATGATCGCCAGGGTCCTCGGGATAGGCGTGGCACTCATGACAAGGACATGGGGCTCCTTCCCCTTCTTCGAGAGGATCTCTCTCTGCCGGACCCCGAACCTGTGCTGTTCATCCGTGATGACCAGGGCCAGCCGGTCATACTCCACAGCATCCTGGATCAGGGCATGGGTCCCGATGACAATATCATACTCATGGTTTTTAATCCCCTGATAGATTTCTCTCTTTTCTTTTGCCTTTGCAGAGCCTGTGAGCAGTGCCGCAGACACGCCGAACGGTCCAAGAAGTTCCTGGAAAGTCTCGTAGTGCTGGCTTGCAAGTACTTCCGTCGGAGCCATCAGAACGCCCTGATACCCGGCCTTCGCGCACATCAAAAGAAGGATCACCGCAAGGATCGTCTTCCCTGATCCCACGTCCCCCTGCACGAGGCGGTTCATGACCTTCTCTCCCATTAAATCCTTCTGCATCTCCAAAAGAGCCCTTTTCTGTGCTCCGGTCAGTTCATAAGGAAGTGACTTGATAAGCCTGTCCGCCTCCCCGCATACCGGGATCAGATAACGGTTTTTTTCCTCCCGGTGCTCCTGTTTCATCAGGTTCATCCCTGCCATAAAGATAAAAAACTCATCAAAGATCAGTCTTTTTTTTGCTTCTACCAGTGTCTGCTTATCTTTTGGAAAATGAACATTCCAGATGGCCTCGCTGTAATCCATTGGACGGTATTTTTGAAGGATCTGCTCCGGCAGATACTCCCGGATCTCCTTTATATACTCCTCGGTCTGCATGACAGCCTTGCTGACTGTTTTATTCGTAATTCCCGAAGTCAGCGGATAGACCGGCTGTAAGGTCTGCTGTTTTGCGCTGTAATCCTCCTCTTTAAAAATCTCCGGGTGCTCCATCATCAGGCGTCCGTTTTTAAATACCGGTGTACCCACGAAGATATAATCCTCTCCCCGGTGGATCTGTTTTTTTAAGTATGGCATATTAAACCAGGTAAATGTCATAGTGCCTGAACTGTCCCTTCCGAGACAGGAGACAATCTTTAATCCTCTTACGTATCGGATATTCACATCTGATGTAATCCTCACCTGAACTGCGGCTCTCTCCCCTGCCGTCAGTTCAGAGAGCAGGACAGGATCTTCATAAGTCAGATAGTATCTGGGATACATGGTGATCAGGCTGTCCACAGTCTCGACTCCCAGCTTTTTAAATCCGTTATATGTTTTTTCACCGATTCCCTTCAGGCATTGGATATTTGTATCCCCGTTCATAAATCAACTACTCCTTTATAAATGTGGACCTCCCTATGAAAAAGGAAAAGGGAACAGCATCTGCTCCCTTTTGATTGTCCATTCTTTTCTTATTCTACAGACAGCAGGAAATAATAAATCGGCTGTCCTCCATATTCCATCTGGACTTCACAGTCCGGATACAGTTCCTCTGCCTTTTTAGAAAGCTGCACAGCCTTCTCCTCCGGCGTCTCATTCCCGTAATATATACAGATCAGTTCGCTTTCCTTGTCCACCATACTGCGAAGGAGTCCCAGCGTCACCACCTCTACATCATTCCCAACTTCCTGAATGCCGTTGTCGTCAATTCCCATAATGTCATCGACTTTGATCGTCTTGCCGTCAATGGTCGTATCACGGACTGCATAGGTGACTTCTCCGGTTTTTACGCCGTTCATTATCTCGGTCATGGCAGCCTCATTCTCTTCCACACTGCTCTCCGCCTCAAATGCAATCAAAGCAGAAATACCCTGCGGTACAGTCTTGGTTGGAATAATAATGATCTCTTTATCTTCCACCAGGGCTTTCGCCTGCTGGGCAGCCAATATAATATTTTTATTATTCGGCAGGATGAACACATGATCCGCATTGACCTGTCCGATTGCATTGAGCATATCTTCCGTGCTCGGATTCATGGTCTGTCCGCCTTCTATCAGATAATCTGCACCCAATTCCCTGAAAATGTCGTTGAGGCCGCGTCCGATCGAAACCGCAACGAATCCCATATCCTTTCTAGGAGCCGTTTTCTTTTCCTCTGCCTGACGGCTTAGATTCAGACGCTCCTCATGCTCTTCCCGCATGTTGTCGATCTTCATGCTGGTCAGTGCACCGTAAGAAAGTCCCTTTTCAATAGCCTTGCCCGGATGATTCGTGTGGACATGCACTTTCACGATGTCTTCATCCGCCACAACTACAATGGAGTCTCCCATACCGGTCAGATAATCTTTAAACTCCTGTTCCTGCGCCGAACCAAATTCTCTTTCCAGCATGACAATAAACTCTGTACAATATCCGAACGTAATATCCGCTGTCTCTCCGGATACGGCTCCCATCGGTTTTTGCACCGGTTTGGAAACTGCTTCAACTTTCAGATCTACTTCCTTTCCGAGCAGAACATCATAGGCTCCCTGAAGAACTTCCAAGAGTCCCTGTCCGCCGGAATCCACGACCCCGGCTTCTTTTAAAACAGGCAGCATCTCCGGTGTCATCTGAAGTGCTGTATTGGCTTCCTGCATGACATTTCGGGCAAACTCTTCAAAATCGTCTGTCTTCTTTGCCGATCTCAATGCGCTGTCTGCAGCCGCCTTGGCAACGGTGAGGATCGTTCCCTCTTTCGGCTTCATAACCGCCTTGTAGGCAGTATCCACAGCCTTCTTAAATCCCGCCGCCACATCTCTGGTTGTCAGTCTGTCCAAATATTTGATCTGTTTTGTAAAGCCCCGAAACAGCTGGGACAGAATCACCCCTGAGTTTCCTCTGGCTCCTCTTAATGATCCACCCGAGATAGCCTTTGCCAGCTCCTCGATAGTAGGATCTTCTATCGCACCGACTTCTTTTGCCGCCGACATGATCGTCATCGTCATATTGGTTCCCGTATCGCCGTCCGGCACCGGGAATACATTCAATTCGTTAATATGCTCTTTTTGAGCTTCCAGTCTCTTCGCTCCGCCGATAAACATCTTTTTGAGCAAAGCTGCGTCAATCTGCTTCATTTATCCTGCCTCCGTAATTATCCTATATCTTTCACACCCTCAACGTATACATTGATCCGTTCTACTTCCAGACTGGTGAACTCTTCTACCTGGTACTTCACAGAAGACATCAGGTTGTCCGCCACCGCAGAAATGGATACACCATAAGAAACAATAATGTGAAAATCTATGGAAATTTTGTTGTTCTTCACAGAAACAAAAACACCTTTTCTTATATTATCTCTAGTCAGCAGCTTTACGATTCCGTCTTTCATATTGACCATTGCCATGCCGACAATACCAAAACAACCAAGGGCACAAATCCCGGCATACTTGGCAATCACTTGATTTTCGATAAAAATCTCGCCGTTCTTCGTGTTCATATGTCCTTTCATCGCTTTACCTCCATACTTCGTATTCTTGTGCGCCCACACAGCTCATTTTACCCGGAACGCTACTTAGATTATACTATTTACCTATGAAAAAGAAAAGAGAATTTCTTCTTGATTTTTAGAAATCAATCTGGTAGAATGAAATAGTTGTCAGTCCCAGAGAGGGATAAGATCGAGTTAAGGAGGTGCTAACATGGCAAAATGTGCTATCTGCGGTAAAGGCGCTCATTTTGGTAATGCAGTCAGTCATTCACATAGAAGATCAAATAAGATGTGGAAATCAAATATCAAATCTGTAAGAGTGAAGGTAAACGGTGCAGCTAAAAAAATGTACGTTTGTACTTCTTGTCTGAGATCAGGTAAAGTCGAAAGAGCGTAATCTTTCCCGATTATTATAAACCTAGGGAGCTGGAATATCCGGCTCTTTTTTTCATTATCTTCTCCCCGGCTCTCTCTGCCGAAAAATTTACTGAAAAAACAGAAAATAGGACAGCGTGATGCTGACTCCTGTCATGGCAAACTGTGTAAAATCTCTTTGGATGAACATTCCAATAAACAGCCCGAGGCCGAAAAAGAAAAAAGCAACTCCGCAAACACGTTTCATACATACACACCTAATTTAAGCTTATTAGCTAGTATATGCAGAACAACACAAAGTATTGAATAAAAAATACCCTGTATTACAGATTTCTGTTCATACAAGGTATTTTAAAGCAGGGAGGTTATCGTTCGTTTTCCAAGTCTTCCACTATATCTTCCAGTGTCTCTTCTTTTTTCGCAAATTTATCGATCACATCCGGCACCATATCCAGAAGCTTCGTGATGGTCTCCTGATTCTTGACGTTTACAAGCTTCGTCTGCCCGTCTCTGATCACGAGAACCGCGCTTGGCGTCATCTTGCCCCCGATACCTCCGTATCCCCTGGCTTTCCTGTCTCCGCGGTAATCCCCGGCTCCCATGCCAAAAGATACGTCTACCAGAGGCAGAATGATCGTGTCCTTCACATAAATAGGATCTCCGACCACTGTCTTTGAAGTCATAAATCCTTCGATTCCCTGAAATAACGAGTCCACGGTCTCATTAAACTTTTCTTTGTTCATAAAACTAACCTCCTATTGTTCTCATAATACGTTCCTTCTGTCTCCAAAGCTCCTTATCCCGGTAAACATCCCATAAGATCTTCAGAAAATGAAACGCGTATATCCGGCCTGAAACTGTCAGTGCGGCCTCAAATCTGGCTTCCGTAAAGTCCGGCTCCACAGACAGTCTGTCGTTAAACAGCGGCATAAAAACACTGACAGCAGCAAGTGTCTGTCCTGTCATAGAGGGATCATCAAAGCCGAAGGCCACGTCTCCCGAAAATTTCTTCGGCAGAAAATGCCTGATCCCTTTTTTCCCATATCCAAATAAGCGTTTGACGACGCGGATCAATTCCTCATCTCCCAGCAGTTCTTTGAAAGATTCTGCCTGTTTTAAGGCGCCTCTTAATCTCCGATACAGACGCTTACCTGTATTATAGCATCTTTGAAAGAAACTTTTCACCCTTTTTCTGAACGGCTGCTTTCCGGGCGGTTCCTCTGTGACAGATTCAAACTCTTCGCCGTCTCCGGTATAATCCAGAATATCTCCTGAAAAACCTGTCTCCGGATCAGGATCAGCCGATTGTCCGGTTTCTTCCCGGGGCACTTCTGTCCGGTCTCTTATATCCTTCCCAGATTCCCTGATTTCTACCACATCTTCAGCCGCTTTCCTGTTGAGCAGTGACCATCTTTCTTCATTCGAGTGATAGACGGGAAATCCCAGAATTCTAAAAGAAACTGCCGGTTCTTCTCCCTCTTTCCATGACACCTTCATGCGGATAAAGAAGAAAAGCCATGATACCCGGCCTTTGGCCCATTTCCCGCAGTCATTGTAAACTCCCCGGGCGCAATAGCCTGCCGGTGCGAACAAGATCAGAAACAGGAACACGAGGATACAGAGCAGAAGGATTCCTATGATTTTTATAATAATCCATAAAACTGCCATCGTCTCACTCCTCTTCAAAAAATTCCGGTATCCGAAACATAGAATCCTGCTGTCTGATGTCTTCCACAATCCTTCTGAGTACCACGAAGGCATCCTGTTTTGACACGGCACATCCCACAACCGTGACATCCCTTTGCCGATAATAATCTTTCAGCAGTTCCCGGTATTCGTAAATCTCCAGCACTCCTACGTTTCCAAGCGGAAGCGTAATACAATACAGCGAAGGAATGCTCTTTCCTTTTACAATCCGCTTTATTAACTTTTCTTTCGTTATCGTTAAAATTTCCGATATGTAAAACTTTTCAGCAGCCTTCATATATTCACCTTACCAAAAAGGGGATGTTTTCACACCCCCTGATCCTTTTTATTCGCCGATCTTTACAACTTTCAGCATGTTGGTCACACCTTTTCCGCGGTGGTCTGCCGGACCGCCTCCGGTCAGAACGAGAATATCATTCTCCTGTGCCAGATCTGCACTCGTTACGATTTCCGTAGCCTCATCCAAAAGTTCCCTCGTTGATGATGCTTTGTGAGATTTGAATGGACGCACACCCCAGTAAAGCTGCATTTTACGCACAACCGCCTCATCCGGAGATAATCCGATGATCTGTGCATCCGGTTTGAACTTGGATACGATCCTTGCCGTAAATCCGGACATGCTGGAAGCCAGAATACATTTTGCATTGATGTTATGCGCAGTCTGTACTGCAGAATAGGCAACTGCCGCTGAGATTCCCCGGTTCACATAGATAGAGCGGAAATCCTTGATCTTCGTATCCAGATGAAGCTCCGTAGAAATAGCGATCTGATTCATCATCTTGACTGCTTCCACAGGGTATTTTCCTTTTGCGGTCTCTCCGGAAAGCATGATCGCATCAGTGCCGTCATAGATAGCATTGGCAACGTCTGTTACTTCTGCTCTCGTAGGACGCGGGTTGCGGATCATAGAATCCAGCATCTGTGTAGCCGTGATAACCGGTTTAAATGCGTTGTTGCATTTTTTGATGATGGCTTTCTGCATGAAAGGAACTTCCTCTGCAGGAATCTCCACACCTAAATCACCTCGGGCTACCATGATCCCGTCGGAAGCCTGGATAATGGACTCGATATTTTCTACACCTTCTACATTTTCGATCTTGGAGATGACACCCACTTCCAGGTTGTGAGCTTTTACAATTTCTTTGATTTCATTGACTGCGTCAGCGTTGCGGATGAAAGAGGCAGCGATAAAATCAATGCCGTTTTCCAGTCCGAATTCAATGTCGCTCTTATCTTTTTCTGTGATAGAAGGAAGATTCACACGCACATTCGGCACGTTGACACCTTTGCGGCTTCCTAAGAATCCGCCGTTGATAATATCACATACGATATCTGTCCCGTCTTTGATCTCTTTGACTCTCAGTTCGATCAGACCGTCGTCGATCAGGATCGTGTTGCCTTCTGCTACGTCCTGAGGAAGTTCTTCGTATGTAATTCCTACGATAGAATCATTTCCTTTGATATCTCTTGTGGTAAGGACAAACTCCTGTCCCTCTTTTAATTCTACGTCTCCGTCTGTATCCAAAAGTCCGGTACGGATTTCCGGTCCCTTTGTATCCAATAAAATCGCAATCGGAATATTCAGTTCTTCACGGAATCTTTTAATCCTCTTAATCCTTCCAAGCTGTTCTTCATGGTCACCATGTGAGAAATTTAGTCTCGCAATATCCATTCCTTCCAGCATCAGCTGTTTGAGCACCGCGTCGTCATCCGTCGCAGGACCCATTGTGCAAACAATTTTTGTTTTTTTCGTCAGCATAGTTAATCTCCTTTTCATAACAATGTATAATAAATTAATCTATAAAAATTAATTATTTCCTTATTTGTCTTTTTTCACATGGACGTGTGTAAACAAATGATCCTGGCAGTATTCATAATTGCCTTCACACTTAGAACAGTAGCGGAATTCCAATGTGGGATCATCCAATTCTGTCCGGTGGCAGACAGCGCATTCATGCCTGGCGCCGTTCTTTTTCGGCTCCGCGTGTCCGGCAGATTCCCCGAAACTCGCTTTCCGCTTTCTCTGCCGCACCTTCTGGCCAAACATGGCACCCTTTGCCTTCATCTTTTTCGTTGAGAAAAAGAACAGAACAAAATTCAGCAAAGCGACTACTATTGATACTTTAATCGAAATTCCCGTAACTGTAAAGTCTGTTGCAATAAAAAATGTATAAAACAGGTATGCGGCGTCAAGATATGCCAGCCACTTTACCTTCATTGGAATGATCATGTAAAACAATACCTGCATGTCCGGGAACATCATGGCATAGGCCAAAAACAGAGATAAATTCAGATAGAAGGTATCCATCTGCACAAACATGGCATTAAACTCTCCCCCTGATAAGACAAGGATCAGGTATGTAAGAAACGCTCCTGAAATGGTCCCAAGCACACCGATCATATAGTACATGGTAAATCGGAAACTTCCCCAGACCTGTTCCAGCGATGAAGCGATAGAATAATAAAACAGCAGTACAAAAATCATAAAGAACAAATTGGTAGACGGTGCGATCAGAAGGAACGTAAAAATCCTCCAGACTTGTCCGTGCAGTATAAGGTATGGATTCAATGTAAACTGACTGTACAGCTCCGGCGCGGCAAACTGTACCATGATCCCTACGACATATAAAAGAATAATATACTTTGGAAGTCCCGGAATAGAAAACCGTCCAAACTTCCTCTCCAGCTTATTTAACCAATTCATAAGAAACCTTTCCTAAAATGTTTTTTTCTTTCCTAATACAATACTTCCGATCACTGTCAGCACCAAAGACACCCCTACCAGTCCGAAAAATCCGAATGGGCTGTCCGCAAACGGCACAGGCACGTTCATTCCCCAAAAGCTTGCGATCATGGTCGGTATGGACATGACGATCGTGATAACCGCCAGAACCTTCATAACGATGTTCAGGTTATTGGAGATAACAGACGCATAGGCGTCCATCGTACCGCTTAAAATATTACTGTAAATATCCGACATCTCGATCGCCTGCTTGTTCTCAATGATAACGTCATCAAGCAGTTCCTCATCTTCCGGATACTGTTTGATCTTTTCAATCTTTAACAGGCGCTCTAATACCAGTTCATTTCCCCTCAGTGATGTTGAGAAATAAACCAGTGACTTTTCCAGTTCCAAAAGCTCGATGAGCTCCTGGTTCTTCGTAGATATATGGAGCTGTTTTTCGACTTCGTCACTTTTTTTATCGATGATCCGCAGGTACTGAAGATAAAGGGATGCATTCCGAAACAGGATCTGCAGGATAAATCTGGTCTTCTTATATGTCCAGAAATTCCGTACCCTTCCCTCTTTAAAATTAGAGAGCACCGGCGTGTCCATCAGACAGATGGTGATCAGGCACAGTTCCGTCAATATGATCCCGCATGGAATCGTCACGAAATAGTTCTTCTCTTTTCTCTCCTCTGTGATCGGCACGTCCACGATGATCAGCGTATAGTTGTCCTCAACTTCGATACGTGAGCGCTCTTCTTCATCCAGCGGTGCTTTTAAATGATCCAGATCGATCTGGTACTTCTGGGAGAGTTCCACCAGCTCAGTGGCCGTTGGGTCTACCACGGAAATCCAGCAGCCCTCTATGGGCTCAGATATTTCATTGATCCGGCCGTCCATTGTCCGAAAAATCTGTATCATTTGAGTCTCCTTCCACTCCGCTGCGGTCACAGGCAGATGAGATCATCCGCCTGTTTTCCACGAGTTCACGTTTCATTATAGAGATATTATTTCCCTTTGTCAATTAAGAGCACTGTCCCGACAGGAAGGGTCAGCTCTCTGACGCTTTTGTTTGATTTTGCTAATTTTTCAAAGGAAACATTCTTATTTTTCATAATATTCATAAGAGTGTCTCCTTTTTTCACTACATATGGCTCAAAAGCACCCGAAATCACCGGTCCCGCTGACGGAATACATAATTCATCACCAATCTGCAGATTATAAATGTTCACATAAGGGTTTTTCCTCATGATCTCCCTTACACTCACATTATATTGTTTTGCGATTTGATATAAGGTATCTTTTTCCTTAATTACATAAACTGTTCCATTACAGTTTCCCCGTTCTGCCATATCTTATACTTTCCTTTGCCTTTTTATTATAGACTATGCCTTGTTTTTTATTTGTTTCCGATTAATTTTAGTGAATTTTTTTCTCATTTCCATTTTCTTCGCCTATTTAATAGGTAAGAAGACCACACTTGAATCTTGTTATTTCAAAATCTTTATTTTATAATAAGACTACTATCGAAAAGGAAAGTAGGTTACAGTTAGATGAAACGATTAGGAATTGATATCGGCTCTACCACCGTCAAAGTAGCGGTGATCGATGAGCAGCACAATATATTGTTCTCAGACTATGAGAGACATTATGCAAATATACAGGAAACACTGGCATCACTTTTAAGAAAGGCAAAGGATCAGATCGGAGACGTCACTTTTGCCCCAACAGTCACAGGCTCCGGCGGGCTTTCTATTTCCTCTTATCTGGAAATCCCGTTCTGCCAGGAAGTTGTCTGCGTCTCCACAGCTCTCCAGGACTATGCCCCAAGGACCGATGTCGCCATTGAGCTCGGCGGCGAAGATGCTAAGATCATTTATTTTACCAACGGCATTGACCAGAGGATGAACGGCGTCTGTGCGGGAGGCACCGGCTCTTTTATTGACCAGATGGCCTCACTGCTTCAGACAGATGCGTCAGGCCTCAATGAATATGCAAAGAACTACGATACGATCTACCCCATCGCAGCCCGGTGCGGTGTATTCGCGAAATCAGATATTCAGCCTCTGATCAATGAGGGGGCAACAAAAGAAAATCTTGCGGCTTCTATCTTTCAGGCAGTGGTAAACCAGACCATCAGCGGCCTGGCCTGCGGAAAACCTATCCGCGGCAACGTTGCATTTCTGGGAGGTCCGCTCCACTTCCTCTCCGAATTAAAAGAAGCCTTTATCCGCACACTCGGCCTTGAAGGAGAGGCGATCATCGCCCCGAATCATTCCCATCTGTTTGCCGCTGTGGGTGCCGCTCTGAATGCCAGGGAGGAAGTGACAACCAATTTCACGGATCTGCTGGATCATTTTAAAAGAAAAATCGAGCTGGGCCATGAGGTAGACCGCCTGAAACCTTTGTTCAAGGATGACCAGGAATACCAGATGTTCCTTAAGGAGCACAACCGCCACGTCGTAAAGCGCGGAGAGCTTTCTACATATGAAGGCAGCTGCTATCTTGGGATCGATGCCGGTTCTACTACTACCAAAGTAGCTCTGGTCAGCGACAAAGGCGACCTGCTGTACAGCTATTATACAAATAATAACGGAAATCCCCTGAATGCGACTATCGATGCGCTGAAGGAAATTCATGCACAGATGCCGGACACGGCACACATCGTATCTTCATGCTCCACGGGCTACGGGGAACACCTGATCAAAGCTGCCCTCAATCTGGATTACGGAGAGGTGGAGACCATCGCACATTATTACGCGGCTGCATTCTTTGATTCGAGCGTGGACTGTATTCTGGATATCGGCGGACAGGATATGAAATGCATCAAAATCAAGAACGGAGTCGTGGACAACGTTCTTCTGAATGAAGCCTGTTCTTCCGGCTGCGGTTCTTTTATTGAAACCTTTGCCAAGTCGTTAAACTATTCTGTACAGGACTTTGCAAAAGTCGCTCTGACAGCCAGGACACCGATCGACTTAGGTTCCAGATGTACCGTGTTTATGAATTCCAAGGTAAAGCAGGCCCAGAAGGAAGGGGCCAGCGTTGGTGATATTTCTGCGGGTCTTGCTTACTCTGTCATCAAAAATGCTCTTTTAAAGGTTATTAAACTGACAGATCCAAAGTCACTCGGAAAACACATCGTTGTTCAGGGCGGAACCTTTTACAACGACGCTGTATTAAGAAGTTTTGAACGGATCTCCGGCTGCAGTGCCATCCGTCCGGATATTGCCGGCATCATGGGTGCCTTCGGAGCCGCTCTGATCGCGAAAGAACGCTTTAAGACAGAACACACGAAGACACAGATGCTGCCGATGGAAGAGATCTTCGCTCTTTCTGTGGATACTTCTATGACACGGTGCAAAGGCTGTACCAACAACTGTCTTTTAACCATCAACAAGTTCTCCAACGGCGGCCGCTATATCACTGGAAACCGCTGTGAGCGCGGCATAGGCGGCAAGGCTAATAAGGACAATATTCCGAACTTGTATGAGTATAAATTAAAACGCACCTTCGGCTACGAATCCATTCCTGCCGGAGAAGCAAAACGCGGTGTCATCGGCATCCCCAGGGTTTTAAATATTTATGAAAACTATCCGTTCTGGCACACTTTCTTCACAAAGCTTGGATTTTCTGTGGTTCTGTCCCCTGAGTCTTCCAGGGAGATTTATGAGCTGGGCATCGAATCCATTCCGAGTGAATCCGAGTGCTATCCGGCAAAGCTTGCCCACGGGCACGTGATGTGGCTCATTAAGCAGGGCATTAAGGATATTTTCTACCCGTGCATCCCTTATGAACGGAATGAGACCGAAGAGGCCAATAACCACTATAACTGTCCGATCGTCACTTCCTATGCGGAAAATATTAAAAATAACATGGAAGAACTGCGGACAGAAAATATCAGCTTTATGAATCCATTCCTGGCCCTGGACAATGAAGAAGCCTTAAAGCCAAGGCTTTTTGAAGAGCTGGGTGAAAAATACGATATTGACGCGCCGGAGATCAACGACGCTGTGCGTGCGGCCTTTGAGGAACTCGACAGCGTGAGAAAAGACATTCAGAACCAGGGTGAGGAAGTCCTCGCTTATCTGGCAGAGACAGGACGTACCGGAATTGTACTCTGCGGACGTCCGTACCACATCGACCCCGAGATCAACCATGGAATTCCGGAACTGATCAATTCTTACGGAATTGCCGTGCTGACAGAGGATTCCATCTCCCACCTCTCCAAGGTGGACCGGCCGCTGAACGTATCGGACCAGTGGATGTACCATTCCAGACTGTATGCAGCTGCCAACTACGCCAAATCCAACAAGCAGCTGGAAGTGATTCAGCTGAATTCCTTCGGATGCGGCCTGGATGCGGTCACAACAGATACAGTCAACGATATCCTCACCCGTTCCGGAAGGATCTACACAGTATTAAAGATTGACGAGGTCAATAACCTGGGGGCAGCCCGGATCAGGATTCGTTCTCTGATCAGTGCCGTCCGTGTCAGAAAAAAACATAATATTGAGCCGAAACCGGTATCTGCTGCCATGAAGAGAATTGAGTTTACGAAAGAGATGGCAAAGGAATACACGATTCTGATCCCGCAGATGTCTCCGATCCATTTTTCCATGGTGGAGCCTGCCTTAAAATCCTGCGGCTACAAAGTCAAAGTACTCAGGCAGCAGGGAATGAAGGATGTCAACACAGGACTTAAATATGTCAACAACGATGCCTGCTATCCTTCTCTTATTGTCATCGGACAGCTGATGAATGCACTGCTGTCAGGCAAATATGATACAGACAAGATCGCCCTTGCGATCAGCCAGACCGGAGGAGGCTGCCGTGCAACGAGCTACATCAGCTTTATCCGCAGGGCTCTTGAGAAAGCAGGCTACGGACACATTCCTGTCATCGGAATCAGTACCCAGGGCATCGAAAAAAACAGTGGATTTAAGCTTACTCCGGGTCTTTTAAACCGTGCGGTCCAGGCCATAGTCTACGGTGACCTGTTCATGAGAGTGGTCTACCGCACCCGCCCGTATGAAAAGGAAAAAGGCTCTGTAAACCGTCTGCACAAACGCTGGGAAGCCAAGTGCAAGCGAGATGTCATGAAAGGAAATCTTTCTACCTTCAAGAAGAACATCAAAGGCATCATCCGCGACTTTGATAAGATTCCTCTGACGAATGAAAAGAAGCCGAGAGTCGGTATTGTAGGTGAAATCCTCGTAAAATTCCTGCCGGATGCCAACAATCATCTGGTAGAACTCCTGGAGCGTGAAGGCGCAGAGGCTGTTGTCCCTGACCTTTTGGACTTCTTCATGTACGGATTTTACAACAGCAATTTTAAATACCGTTACCTTGGAAAATCAAAGAAGACGGCGCTCATATGTAATTCCGGAATCTGGATCGTGGAACAGTACCGGAAAACGTTAAGAAAAGAACTGGCAAAGAGCAAACGATTTGATGAACCGGCATACATTAAGGATCTGGCTGCCTACGCCAAACCGTTCGTCTCCATCGGCAATCAGACCGGCGAGGGCTGGTTCCTCACCGGAGAGATGGTAGAACTGATCCACAGCGGTGCGCCGAACATCGTCTGCACACAGCCGTTTGCATGCCTGCCGAATCATGTGGTAGGAAAAGGCGTGATCAAGGAGCTGCGCCAGGCTTTCCCTGAATCCAACATCGTTGCCATCGACTACGATCCCGGTGCCAGCGAAGTCAACCAGATCAACAGGATAAAACTGATGCTGTCGGCAGCGATTAAAAATATGTGACATTTTCCTTGAATCTTTCGACATATTATGATATTATAATTTTATACAAAAGAGAAAAAACAGCAGTCTGTGATTTGCAGGCTGCTGTTTCTATTTTATATATTCTGTTTTTCATATTCTTTCTGAAGTATTTCTGCAAACTCCCTGATATATTCGTCTTCCCGGTCTTTCCTCCAGCAGGCAATGTAATTTCTTTTTAATTGCTTTCCATTTGCGCAAAGCGGAATGCTTCGGAGTGGGATATCATCCTGTCCAGGCCTTTCCCCTGTTTCTTCCGTGAGCAGAAATCCCTTATCCCAGGCTGCTAAAAGCCTGGCTTCTTCCGGAGTATCGGCAAATATAATGTTATCCTGTAATCCCAGCATATTTACACAGTCATCTCTCTGCCGTTCTCTCTGGTCATCAGGTGTGGCAATAATACAGGGGATTCTGCGTAACTCTTCAACATTCACATAATCCAGGGCACAGAGAGGACTTCTCTCCGATATCTCAATAAAAAATCTGCCTTTGGTCAGAGGAATATATTCAACGTCTTGTAAATCACCCGGCCTTCGGCTGCAAAGAATGACATCAGTTCCTCCGAAACATAGCATGTCAATCAGCTCTTCTGCATACCCTGCGGCGGTCTCCAACTCCATCGCGGGATACTTCTCAGATAATATGGCTGCTGCCCGGCAAAGTTCCGTTGCATGCAGATATTTTAAATATCCGACCCGGAGACACTGATTCATTTGTCTTCCGATTTGGGCGGTCTCTTTTTTCAGACGCCCCGCCTCATCCAGCAGCACAAGGCCGCGCCGATAAAAATATTCCCCGGCAGGTGTCATAAAAAATTTCCGGTTCCCTCTCCTAATCAGCTCTGTGTCAAGATTTTCTTCTAAAGCGCGTATCTGCTGCGACATGGCGGACTGGGATATCCCGCATTTCTCCGCCGCATCAGTAAAGCTTTGACATGTGATCACCTCTGTATAATACTTTAATTGTTTCAACAACAAAAAATCACCTTCCCTGCCATTTTTCATCCTGCTATATCTTACAGCTTCTCCAGAATATCGTCGAGAATCCGGACTGAGTCCTCCACACATCCCCGGCAGCTTCTGAGCATCGTGCCGGTAGTCATTCCTTTTAACTCCCTGCATACCGTACTTTGATTCTTCATCTGGAAACGCCTGATGAGCTCTCTTGTCAGCTGATATGTAGATCCTTTTGAGTCTGGTTTCGCAAGGTTCCCTGTGCTGTTCATCCTTCCCAGCACAGCGACTGCACCCGAAACCGCACCGCAGGTCCCTTCCATTCCTCCCATGCCGAGTCCAAAGCCTTCTGTCAGTTCAAACACGGTCTGTTCGTCAATGCCCATCTCCTCGCAATAACAGCATGCAACTGCCTGTGCACAGTTATAACCTCTCTCATGTCTTGCGGCCGCTTCTTTTATCTTACTCATTCTGATACCTCCTGTCTGTTCCTTCTAACTAATTAAAACATATCCAATCCCTAAATACAACTTATCTAAATTTTCCTTGTTTTACCATTGACAACTGTATATACGGCGTATATACTGTATATATACAGTCAGGAGGAATTCATGTGAATATTATTATCAGCAACCAGAGTGATCTTCCGATTTATGAACAGATAGCGGAAAGCTTCAAAGAAAAGATCCTCTCCGGAGAGCTGTCCGGGGGTGAACTTCTTCCATCCATCCGTTCTCTTGCCAAGGATCTGAGGATCAGTGTCATCACAACAAAACGTGCTTATGAAGAACTGGAAAAAGAAGGTTTCATAGAAACCATGCCCGGAAAGGGATGTTTTGTAAAAGCAAAGAGCACAGAACTTCTGAAGGAGGAAGTTTTGAGAAAGATCGAGGAGCATCTTGTAAACGCCGTACATATGGCAGTATCTTATGAAATTGAGCAGGAAGAATTGGAAGATATTCTTTCCTGCCTTTATGAGGAGGGTATAGATCATGGAAAATAATATAGAAATCAGGCAAATGACAAAAACATATCCCGCCTTCCGGCTGGATCGTGTGGATCTTTCAGTACCGAAGGGCTCCATCGTAGGGCTGATCGGTGAAAACGGAGCTGGAAAGACAACGCTGATCAAAGGAATGCTGGGCTTAGTCCATCCGGAAGAAGGCGAAGTCCTGATCTTCGGCAAAGATGCCAAAACTTCTATGAAAGAGATCAAAACGAACATCGGCGTTGTCCTGGACGGCAGCTTCTTTATGGAACTTTTAAAGGTTCAGGCCATTGACACTGTCATGAAAGGAATCTATGACAAGTGGGATACAGCTCTGTTTTACGATTACCTGCAGCGGTTCGGCATTGATCCCTCCAAAAAAATCAAGGAGCTGTCAAAAGGTATGCAGAAAAAACTGGAGATACTGACAGCTCTCTCCCACCATCCGAAACTTCTGATCCTGGATGAGCCGACCAGCGGCCTGGACCCTGTTGTGAGAAATGAGATTTTAGATATTTTTCAGGATTTTATTTTAGATGAGGAGTGCAGTATTCTGCTTTCCACCCACATCACAAGTGATCTGGAACATATCGCGGACTACCTGGCCTTTATCGACAACGGACAAATGATTTTCTTTGAAACACGCGACAAAGTGCTTGACAGTTACGGAATTTTAAAATGTGACCAGAAAAAGTTTGAGCGCCTGGAACCATCCGATGTCATCCGCTACCGCAGAAACCGCTATAATTATGAGGTGCTGGTAAATGACCGGCACAGTATCCGCAGGACATACCGCGATGCGGTCATTGAGAAAATTACAATCGAAGATTTAATGCTTTTATATATTAAGGGGGAAAAATTATGTTAGGGTTAATAAAAAAAGATGTGCTGCTTCTGCAGTCATACTTGAAGAATCTGCTGCTGATCACGGCAATGTTTTCAGGCCTTTCGCTGATCAACGAAAGTTACTCTTTCCTTGCCGCGTCTCTGCCATGTATGTTTTCCATCCTGTGCTTTACGCTCATAAGCTACGATGACTATTATCACTGGGATGCCTATTCATTAACGCTTCCCGTGAGTCCAAAAGACAGTGTGCGGAGCAAATATATCGTTTCCACATGTCTTTTGGCCTTTGGTACAGTTTTAGGAACTGTATTGTCATTCGTGGTCATTGCCATAAAGGATATATCTGTGCCCGGCAAAGAGGTCTTTCTCACAGCCTTAGGAGGTATCTTCATAGCATCCGTTTTGATGTCTCTGATGTATCCCATTGCCTACCGATTCGGAACGGAAAAGGGACGGTTTGTAATATTCGGCATATTTGCAGGAATTTCTATTTTTATAGTTTTATTAGGTAAAGCACTGATGACCATGGATCTGCAACTTCAGTCCGTCACCGACTTTTTCACAGGAAGCGGCAAATACCTGCTCATTCCTCTGATTCTGGTTATTATCTTTGTATCATACTGTATCTCCTGCAGCATCTTTACCAGAAAAGAATATTAGCACGCAAAAGCCGCTGGGTTACTCCCTGTTTATATGCTATAATATGTAGTAATTGGACAACAATTTGCAGAATTATCTTTCTGCAGACCTTGAAAAAAGCCATGGAGCACAGCCGCAGCCGGTTATTAGGCGAATCAGAAATGAATAAATTTATTGAAGCATTGACAAGCAAAAGTAAGAGTGCAGAACTGCCTGAAGAATATAATTATTTTGGAAAACTTGTCGGCAGCTGGAAACTCAATTATACTGACCACAGTCTGTCCTGTTCGGTTGTAGGAGAATGGTATATCAATGCTGAAATATATGCCGAGCGCACATAATTTCCATAGAACAAAGTTGTCAAGCCCCTCAATCTTTGAGGGGCTTGACAACTTTGCGCGCCAGCCTAGCCCGAAGTGTCATAATGAAAGAACTGAAACTCACGCCCGGCATGCTTCGTGAATCAAACGCGGGCTTTTTTACACATTAAAAGTTCTTCAGGATGCTCTCCGCACCTGACGGTATCTTAAAATTCAGCCGAAGGTTCAGGATTTCCGCGGATGCATAGGTACTGTCTTTGTAAAAGGTCAGAGATACCATCTTCTTCATGCTGCTCTCTGAATCCCCATTGAGTTTCTTTGTTCCTGCCTGATACAGGTCACACCGATATACGGCCTTCTCTTCATCCGGTATGGTTTTTACGGTCTTCCAGTCATCAATCCTAAGCTCATCGATCAATTTTTGGATACCATCTTTATTCTTCAGCACAGCAATCGTTTTCCGGTCCTTGCAGGATATGATTTCAATCTTCTGCGCTTTGCTGACCTGGCTGATATCGTCCTGCCTGCTTGTCACTTTGATCTGGCTTTTCTGCTTCCTGACAGAACATCCCTGGAACACACCGATGCTCAGGATAAGAACTGCTGTCAAACAAAATATCTTTTTCATATCTATTCCTCCCACATCATGTCAATAAAATCACCTGCGCATGCTGAGACCTCTGTCAGCCAGATAATCTTTTAACTCCATGATTTCCAGCTCTTTGAAATGAAACAGGGATGCCGCCAGAGCCGCATCTGCTTTTCCTTCTGTCAGGGTGTCGTAGAAATGTTCCTTTGTTCCGGCACCTCCCGACGCGATCACAGGAATATCTACAGTCTCTGCAATTGCACTGGTCAGCTCATTGTCATATCCTGCCTTCGTGCCGTCACAGTCCATACTGGTCAGAAGGATTTCTCCGGCGCCGCGGTGTTCTGCTTCAGCCGCCCAGGAAACGGCATCCAGTCCTACATCAATCCTTCCTCCGTTTTTATAAACATTCCATCCGGTGCCGTCTTCCCGGCGTTTTGCATCAATTGCCACGACCACGCACTGGCTGCCGAATTTATCTGCCGCGTCGCTGATCAGGTCCGGGGTGTTGATGGCAGAAGAATTGATGGAAATCTTATCAGCCCCTTCTCTGAGAATTGCCCTGAAATCATCTACCGTTCGGATTCCTCCGCCCACTGTAAACGGAATAAAAACTGTCTCTGCTACTTTTCTCACCATATCGATCATAATATTTCTCGCATCGGAGGACGCCGTAATATCCAGAAATACCAGCTCATCAGCTCCAGCCTTGTCATAGGCCGCACCAATGGCAACCGGATCTCCCGCATCGATCAGATTTACAAAATTGACCCCTTTTACTACACGGCCGTTATGTACGTCCAAACATGGAATGATTCGTTTTGTATGCATGTCCCTTTCCTCCTACAGTGAAATAAAATTCTTTAAAATCTGAAGACCTACCGTGCTGCTTTTCTCCGGATGGAACTGGCACGCAAATAGGTTGCCTTTTTCCACAGAAGCATGGATCACCTCCGAATACTCTGTGGTCGCCGCAACAATATCCGGTTCCGAAGCTTTCAGATAATACGAATGAACAAAGTATACATAAGGATCTTCCGGCACACCTTCAAACAGCCTTGCTCCCGCTTTTATCTTCAGGTTATTCCATCCCATATGAGGAATTTTTAACCCATCCTTTTTGGGGATCTTTACGATCTCACCTTTTAAAAGGCCCAAGCCCTCAACACCCGGCGCTTCTTCACTCTTTTCAAACATGATCTGCTGACCCAGACAGATCCCCAGAAAAGGAATTCCTTGCTCTGCAACCTGATGGATCGTGTCCGCCAGTCCATACTGATGAAGCTTTTCCATGGCATCTCCGAAAGCACCGACTCCCGGAAGGATGACGTGGGTGCTTCCTAAGATCTGTTTCCTATCTCTCGTAATCACCGCATCTTCACCCAGAAACTGGATTGCTTTTTCAACGCTTCTAATATTTCCTGCATCATAGTCAATAATCGCTACCATATCCTACCTCTCAATTTCAAGAAAATCTTTGCTGTCCATCTTTACTGCATCTGCTTTTCCCTTCAGTTCCTCACCTACCTGATATAAAGTGCGGTTGACCCTTACCATATAGGCTTTCTCATTATAAAAAGCCATCTTCTCAAACGGCCACCGAAACAGGCTCGGCACTCCAAAGCCTTCTCCCAGTTCCAGAATGAAAAGCTTCTTGTTCAGTGTAGTCTGAAGCCATTTTGTATACGCTGCCCAGCTGTTCAGATAAGCTCCCTCAATATACGTACTCTTCGTATCCTCGGTACGTATATTATAGATCAATGGCTCACCGCATTTTGGACACTCCAGGTGCTCAATCTCTCCAGTAGTCTCATAGTGGCGGATCAAATCTTCAAGGCCCGGTTTAGCCGGATACAGCTGTTCACTGCACGGCTCTTTACACTGAAAAAAGTCTCCGTTTCCGCACGGGGCAACCAGACGGTTTTTATCCAGAGCAGAATGGAAAATGAGGCCGTCATTATTGCTCGTGATTACAAAATAATCCTTTTGATCTAATACCTCCTCCAAATTCTTAAAATAAGGAACCTGGGAGAGATTCAGCAAATGGTGCCTTTCATACACCTGGCTCATCCATGCGGCATCCCTGTCTTCTTCATCCATCCTCAAAAGCTTCTGGTAATGCTCATTTTGTATCTCTGTTTCAAAATCCATTAACTCATATGCGCTAAGTTCCGGTCCAATTCCCACCAAAACCAGATCCGCATCCTGTATCCTGCTAACATAATCCTTTAACATATGCCGCTCCTTTGCTTCCATGTGAAATATCCACTATTTTATCACATTTTCAGGCATTTGCACAATCCACATCGAAGTAAAATTCAACGCCTCCCTCCACGTTGGCCACTCCATATTGTTTGCCATGGGCCTTCATGGTTGCGGCTACAATGGACAGTCCGATGCCGCTGCCTCCATATTCTCTCGTTCTTGCCTTATCCACTTTATAAAATTTCACCCAGAGCTTATCCAGATCTTCTTCCGGTATATGGCTTCCGGAGTTAAACACGGTCACCCTGAGATCATTCTCTATCCGTTTAAAGGAAATAGCAATCCTGCCGTTTTTTAAAACATGGTTTCTGGCATTGCTCAGATAGTTTCCAAATACTTCCTCCATCATAAACTCATCGGCCCATACATAGGTGGGCGGTTCATGAAATTCAACCGTAATATTTTCTTTCTGGAAAAAGATTGTGTTTGCAGAGAGCATATTCTGGATCAGCTCCTGAATATTGAACCGCTCCATGCTGACCTGGTGATTGCCAAACTCGATCTGGTTTAACGTCAGAAGTTTCTGTACCATTCGGTTCATCTTCTTGGCTTCGTCCGCGATCACATCACAGTAAAATTCACGGCTCTCCTCATCCGCTGAGACATTGTCTTTCAGGCCTTCCGCATATCCCTGGATCAGGGCAATCGGTGTTTTCAGCTCATGGGAGACATGAGATAAAAACTCCGTTCTCATCTCGTCAATCTGAACCTTTTGCTCGATGTCCTGGCGCAGCTCATTATTGGCTGTTTTGAGCTCCGAGATCGTGTACTCAAGCTTTGAGGAGAGTTCATTTAAACTCTCACCAAGATGCCCCAGTTCATCTTCACCGCAGTCTATGACCTTCACGTCAAAATCCAGATTGCTCATCCGGTTTGCAGCCGCAGCCATTTCTTCAATGGGCTTTGTAAACTGCTTGCTGTAAATATACATGGCGATTCCCCCGGCCACGATCAAAACAGCTCCCACGTAGGCAGTAAATCTCCCGGACAGCACCGCACTGGTCTGTATGCTTTCCATCGGAGTGTTGATCACCACGGCATAGCCGTTGTCAAAATATCCGAGAAGATTGATGCTGGTCCCGGTGGATTCCTTGTCGGACCCGCTCACTACGGCATAACCTTTTTCACTGATCTGCCTCTTAATCTTTCTCATATCCTCCAGCGTGCTGATCATGTCATTGTACATGAGCCCCTGTTTCCCCTCAGACGAATATATAACCTGTCCGTTTTCGTTGTTAACGATCAGCATCCGGTAATTAGACTCTCTGACGATTTTTGATATCTTATAGGAATTATTATCGGCGCCTTTTGTATTGAGCAGCTGGTTGATAGAGTCATAAACCTGTGTGATATTCTTTTTTTCCTTAAACACATAGTATGGTTCGATCATCAGGATGTTAATACAGATAGACAGAAGAATGGTGGATGCCATAATCACGATCAGCACCAGCGTCATTTTTACTTTGATGGATTGATTCTTCAGTATCTTTTCTTTCACTTACTCCTGCACCTCGAACTTGTAGCCCATTCCCCATATCGTGCGGATATATGCTCCTTTGCTTCCCATTTTATTTCTGAGTTTTTTTACATGGGTATCAATGGTCCTGGCATCTCCGAAATAATCATAATTCCACACCTGATTCAATATGTTTTCCCTTGTGAGTGCCCGTCCTTCATTTTTCATAAAGTAGGACAGAAGTTCAAATTCTTTAAAACTCAGATCAATGCTCTTATCATTGATGGTAACCATATGGGCTGCTTCATCCAGAACAATCCCGCCGGCTTTCAGCACTTCTCCGTCCTGCTGTCTGGTCCTCCTTAAAATAGCTTCAATCCTGGCCACTAAAATCTTCGGACTGAACGGCTTCGATATATACTCATCCACTCCCAAGTCAAAGCCCTGAAGCTCATCGTTTTCCTGATCTTTGGCCGTCAGCATGATGATGGGTACTTCGGAAACTTTCCGTATCTCCCTTACAACTTCCCATCCGTCCATCCGGGGCATCATCACGTCTAAAACGAGCAGATCAATCCCTTTAGTGGAAAAAAACACATCCACTGCCTCTTCCCCGTCTCCTGCCTCCAGCACCTGATATCCTGCCCGGTTTAAGAAATCCTTTACCAGTTTGCGCATCCTGCTCTCATCGTCAACTACTAATATTTTAAGATCATTCATCAAGGTTCCTCCTGCGGTTATATTCCAATTCACTATGTATAGTTTACCACAGGATTATGATAAAATTGTGAAAAAAAGACATCAGCACTGAAAATACTGATATCTCTTTCTCTTACATGATTTTTCTATTCTGCCTCAGATACTCCAGCCGCTGCTTCCTGTCTGTCAGACATAGCCTTCAGTTTCTGCAGTCCAAAGATAATTACCCCGCCGATGATGAAAAACAGGATACTGAAACTTCCTGATGTCAGTGCAGGTTTTGGAACTTCCAGTGTGGTCGGTCCCATGACAATAGCATAAAGAGATCCGATCATCATTCCGATGATGAAATATACCATCTGCGACCGGAACTTTTCAAGGCAGGTACGGATCAGCTTTACGACTGACGCAATCCCGCACAGGATGCCGCAGCCAAAAATCAGAATCACCGGAAAATAAGCCGTGTTAAAATTCATGGCTTCTTTCACTGCCGAGATAATCGGCACATACAGGCCGAAGATCAAAAGCATGGTAGAGCCTGAGATTCCCGGCAGGACCATGGCCGAAATGGCAATCATGGCCACGAGGAAAATATAGATTCCCAGTCCCAGCTTTAAATGCTCCACACTCACATTCATGCCCTTGCCGGATGCCGGATTAAAATAGGTGATCGCTGCCACCATGACAACTCCGAGCAGAGCAAACACAGCGTTGCCGTATTTATCTTTCAGACAGTCCTTTTCTTCAGACCAGATGATCGGTATAGCAAAAATAATCAGTCCTAAGAACAGGGAACTGATCTCATAAATCCTGTCACTGAAAATACCGGCCAGCACAGAAACCGCTGCCCCAAAGCCAACGACCCAGCCAATCCCGATGCGCAGCAAGAACTTCAAAGCCTCTATCTTTTTTTGTTTATTTCCTGTAATTAAATCGTCTAGCGATGAGATAAAATGGTCATAGAAACCGAGCAGAAAAGCCACGGTCCCGCCGGATACCCCCGGCACGCTGTCGGCTAATGCCATACAAAATCCCCGAATAAAATTTAGCATACTGACTCCTTTGTTATAAGAACACATACAAATGCTGGAATCTGTTCCAACACAACTTTTAGTATTATAGCACACGTTATGTAAAATAAAAAGTAAGAAAATCTTAAAGATTTATGAAACTATGTCTTTCTTTTGGCTTTTATGATAGTATATTATTACGAATATGAAGGAGGTTCTATATGATAAAATTAATTTCATCCGACATGGACGGAACACTGCTGGACAGCTACCGCCAGATCACTCAGGTCAATATCGATGCGATCCGCACACTCCAGGAAAGCGGCATCGAATTTATGATCAACACAGGACGCGAATACCAGAATGTGATAGATATTTTAGGAAAAGCAGGCCTTGAATGCGACATGATCTGCAGCAACGGCTCCTGCGGTTATGATAAAGAAGGAAACCTGCTGTTTGAACACTCCATTCCGACAGAGACGGTAAAACAGATCCTCGGGGTATTTCACGAATCCGGCCTGGTTCCGACACCATTTTCCCAGATGGGCCGTATTTCCCTGCTTTCCAGAGAGGAATTAAAAAAATATACGAAAGAAGTCATGATTCCATCCATGCAGATCAATCATCCCGACTTTGTGTATACAGATGAAGAATTTGAAGATTTAATCAGCCAGGTTACCTATGTAGACGGCGAGGCCGGACTGTTCGACAGCGAACACAGGGTTTTAAAGTTCATTTCCCAGTCAACAGAGCCTGATGCGCTGTTAAGGCTCAGGGCAGAATTAGAAAAAATCCCGGGACTTGCCGTAGTGTCCACCGTACCTACGGATATTGAGATCACCTCCTCAGAAGCCCAGAAAGGGATCGGCCTGATGGACTATGCCAAGCGAAAGGGACTGGTTCCGGATGAAATCGTTGCCATCGGAGACAGCGAAAATGACTATTCCATGCTCTCCATTCCGGGGATTCATTCCGTTGCCATGGCAAATGCCACGGAGGCCATCAAAAATATCTGTGTCTATCAGACCCGTGCCAATACGAAGGACGGCATTGCCTATATCATCCGCTGCATTCTCGCAGACCGCGATAATTTTAAACTGACATAAAATACCGTTTTATAAAAGAAGATCTGTAATCCCCTGAGAGGTTACAGATCTTCTTTTATTTTATCTTCATCCGCTTTTTCAGTTCATCCAGTGCCTCTTTATATCTGCCGGAATTAAATGAAGGAAACGCATTCAAAAGTCTCCTGCTGGTCTGACTTTTCTTCTCCGCAATCTCCTGATACCGGCTTTTCAGCTCTTCGATTCTCTGCTCCAGTTCTCCGCTGATCGTATCTTTCCGTTCTTTCAGACCTTCCGATACGGCATTTCTTTTTTCCACCAGTTCCTGGCCCGCCTCATCCAGCTTCTTTTTCGTCTCTTCCTGTTTTTCTACGGCAGACATGACACCAAGATAAATGTTTTCACCCAGCTGCTCTGAGATATTATGCAGTTCTTCTGCGATCTCACTCATTTTGCGCAGTCTCTGGTTCATCCTGAAGATGCCCGCCGCCGTTACCCAAAGATCGGCTATCATGCCGGCCAAAAGCACAATGAGCAGGACACTGCCGAAGAGACTGGGTATCAATCCCACAAATTTGGTAATCAGAGGATGAACCACATAGACGATGAGCATGCAGGCGGCACCCCAGATCAGTGAAAACGGAAGACAGATATATCCGTTTAAATTAAATGGCTGGTCCGAATAATCCCACCATCTGCTGTGGAAAATCTTCTCCAGCGCAAAGCCCGTGACCCACTCAATGGAAGATACGGCTGCGACAGAAGCAATGTACATGAAAAAAACATTGGACTTATACGGCATCAGCAAAGACACCACAAATCCAACGCCGAATCCATAAACCGGACAAATGGGTCCGTTTAAAAACCCCCGGTTCACAAATTTTCTCTGCTTAAATGCAGCAAAAGCTACTTCGCTGCACCAGCCGAGAATTCCGTAAATAAAAAAATATGACAAAAAATAATATACACTCATATTAAATTAAGCTCCCATCGGAATTACAGGATCGTAGCTCCTAAAGCCACATAATCGCCGTCATAAAACACTACCGCCTGTCCCGGGGTCACTGCCCTCTGAGGTTCATCAAACAGGACTTTTATCCTGTCCTTTCCTGCCATGCTCACCGTGCATGAAGCTCCCCTGTGGTTATAGCGGACTTTAGCCTGTAATCTCATCCCGTCTTTAACAGAAGATACCGACATTAAATTCACCTGGTCTCCATAGAGGGTATCTGTCATCAGGTCCGCATTGCTCCCGATCACCACTTCATTTCTCTCTTTATTTATTCGCACAACGTATCCCGGCTGTTTCAGGGAAAGGCCCAATCCCCTCCTCTGTCCCACAGTATAACATACAATGCCCTTGTGGGTTCCGAGGATGTTCCCGTTCATGTCCACAAAATTGCCCGGCCGGATCTTCTGTCCCGTGGTTTCTTCGATAAAGTCTCCATAGCTGCCGTCTACAAAACAGATGTCCTGGCTGTCCGGTTTGTGGGCCACCGGCAGATGTATCTTTTCTGCGATTTCCCTGATCTCATCTTTTGTATATTCACCCACGGGCATCAGCGTCTTGGACAGCTGGTTCTGGGTCAAATTATAAAGAGCATAGGTCTGATCCTTCTCAGGAGTCGCCGAGCGCTTCAGCGTATATCTTCCGTTGGAAAGCTTTTCAATCCTGGCATAATGTCCGGTTGCGATATAATCGGCGCCGATATCCAGAGACCTTTTCAACAGGGATTCCCATTTGACATAGCGGTTGCATGCAATACAGGGATTCGGAGTTCTTCCATCCAGATATTCGTCTACGAAATAATCAATGACATGTTCCTTGAAATCCTGTTTAAAATTCATGACATAATAAGGAATATCGAGCGCCTGGGCCACTCTCCTGGCATCATCCACAGCCGACAGGCCGCAGCACCCTCCGTTTTCTTCTAAAAGTGCCTGCTCCTCATCCTGCCAGATCTGCATGGTGACACCGATCACTTCATATCCCTGTTCTTTCAATAAATAGGCTGCCACGGAGGAATCCACCCCTCCTGACATGCCTACGACTACTTTCTCTTTCACGGATGCCTCCTAGTACTCTTCTTCCACTTCCTCTTCTCCGATATCGGATTTTGGTTTCTCAAGGCCTTCGATCTTAATGCCGTTCTTCTGTGCATAATCCCAGAGAGCCGCATGGATCGCTTCTTCTGCCAAAAGAGAACAGTGCACTTTGACCGGTGGAAGACCATCGAGGGCTTCCATTACCGCCTTGTTTGTGACTTCCAGTGCTTCCTGCACGGATTTGCCTTTCACCAGTTCGGTTGCCATGCTGCTGGTGGCAACCGCAGCTCCGCAGCCGAATGTCTTAAACTTCACATCCCGGATAATCTGGTCGTCATCAATGTCAAAATAGATGCGCATGATGTCTCCGCACTTGGCGTTTCCGACAGTACCTACGCCGCTGGCACCCTCAATCTCTCCTACATTTCTCGGATGCTCAAAATGATCCATAACTTTTTCACTATACATAACAGTACCTCCTGTTTTTCTTCTAAATATAAATCGAGCAAATAAACCCGTTTAATGTTTCTTTACAAAATCTTCATACAGCGGAGACATTTTTCGCAGTTTATCTACGATCTCTTTCAATTTCTCCACAACAAAATCCATATCCTCTTTGGTCGTTTCCTCCCCCAGAGTCATCCTGAGAGATCCATGTGCGATCTCGTGAGGGAGTCCAATGGCTAACAGTACATGTGACGGGTCCAGTGAACCGGACGTGCAGGCTGATCCGCTGGAAGCACAGATCCCCGCCATATCAAGCATGATCAAAAGGGATTCGCCCTCAATAAACTGAAAACTGATGTTGATATTGTTGGGAAGCCTTTTGTCTCTTCCTCCGTTTAACCGGCAATACGGGATCTCTGCCAGAATCCTGCGGACCGCGTAATCCCTCACCTCCTGCTCTTTGGCAGTTCTCTCCTCCATCGTCTCAAAAGCGATCTCGACAGCCTTTCCGAGTCCCACGATACCTGTCACATTCTCTGTTCCGGCCCGGCGCTTACGCTCCTGCGCTCCTCCGTGGATAAACGAGCGAAGTTTCAGTCCTTTGCGGATATACATAAATCCAATGCCCTTAGGTCCGTTCAGCTTATGGCCGCTGGCACTCAGCATATCAATATTCATCTCATCTACATTGATCGGAACCTGTCCGTATGCCTGTACCGCATCTGTGTGGAACAGAACTCCGTGTTCTTTTGCAATCTCTCCGATCTCCTTCACCGGCTGGATCGTTCCTATCTCATTGTTGGCAAACATGACAGTGATCAGAATCGTATCCGGGCGGATCGCCGCTTTTAACTGATCCAGCTTAATATATCCGTTCTCATCCACATCCAGATAGGTCACCTCATAACCGTTTCTCTCCAGATACTGGCAGGTGTGAAGAACCGCATGATGCTCGATCTTGCTTGTAATGATATGTTTTCCCTTTGAAGCATAGGCTTCGGCAGTCTCCTTAATGGCCCAGTTGTCCGCCTCAGATCCGCCGGCCGTAAAGTAAATATCCTGGCTCTGTGTGCCGAGGGATTCGGCAACCCTGTCCCTTACTTCGTTTACTGCCTTTTTTGCCTCAGAAGCCGGTGAATAGACGCTGGACGGATTCCAGAACTTCTCCGTAAAATATGGCATCATCGCTTCTACTACTTCCGGTCTCGCCGGTGTTGTTGCCGCATGGTCTAAATATATGATCTTTTCCATA
This sequence comes from Anaerostipes hominis (ex Lee et al. 2021), assembly GCF_002270485.1. Lineage (GTDB taxonomy): Bacteria > Bacillota > Clostridia > Lachnospirales > Lachnospiraceae > Anaerostipes > Anaerostipes hominis. The sequence continues at coordinate 109,933 of NZ_NQOG01000004.1, forward strand.
ACTTCTCCTATCTTTCACAATTTCGTTCCGCCGGTTTCCCCTGCTGAACAGCTCTTGCCTCGTCCGCCAGCTCATCTAAATAAATAGAATCCACTGTTTTAGCAATGCTGTCATTGATCCTCTTCCACACAGTTTTTGTCACGCAGTACTTAGAGCCGCTGCATGTTTCCTCTGTATCGGTAAGTTCTGTACAGTCTACCGGCGTCAGATCGCCTTCCAGTGCCCTCAGCACGTCTCCGACTGAAATATCTTCTGCATTTCCCGCCAGAACATATCCTCCCTGGGCTCCCCGGATGCTTTTTACAAGCCCCGCCTTCTTTAACTTGGAAAGAAGCTGTTCCAGGTATCGGATGGATATATCCTGCCGCTCTGATATCGCACTGACAGCCGCAGGTTCATTCTCCCCGAACACCGCAATATCTACGATCGCGCGAAGGCCGTATCTTCCTTTTGTTGATAATTTCATCTCACCACTCCAATCCCGACCAAAATAGTCGGATATCACACTGCTATGTTATCACCTGGGACTTCCGATGTCAACACAATCCCAATCATAACCGCGTATTTCTTGACATACAATAGAACAATATCAATTGGGGAGTTCTTATGAAAAAATCCAGCCCTTTTGTACAAGGTACATTAATTTTAACAGCCGCTAATATTTTTTCCAGATTTATTGGATTCTATAATAGAATATTTCTGGCTGGATTAATTGGTGCCCATCAGATGGGAGTCTATCAATTAATTTTTCCTATTTACCTGGTGGGTTTTGCCCTTTGCTTTCATGGATACGAGACTGCCCTGTCTCAGATCGTTGCCGCTCAGATGGCCAAAGGCCGTCCGGAAAACTGCAGAAAAATCTTGAAGATCACTTTGGCCGTCACGATCCTGCTCTCTGTGATCTGTGCCTGTTTCTTTTATTTCTTTGCCGACGAGCTCTGCATGAAATTTCTCCACGAGAAAGACTGCATCCCCTGCCTCAAAGCCGCTGTTTTTGCCATGCCATTTGTAGGCGTAAAAGCATGTATCCACAGTTACCATATCGGTCTCGGCAAACCCGGCCTCCCGTCTGTCTCACTTTGTATCGAACAAGTGTCCCGGATACTGGGGATTTATGCGGTTTCTGTCACCTTCTTTTTAAAGCTTGAGACACCTGCGCTGATCGCGGTTCTCGGAATGGTCGCCGGAGAAATGGCTTCCTGCCTTTACACTGTCGTTTATCACCTTTTAAAGACAAAGCAGCAAAGCAGCGGACTGCCGGCGGCTTCCTCCAGAAAGCTTTTTGGCAGCCTGCTTTCCCTCAGCTTTCCGCTGACCTGCAACTCCCTCTCCATTACACTGCTGCAGAGTCTGGAAAATATTTTAATTCCGATGATGCTGACCAGGTTTTACTGCAATCAGCACTATTCGGTAGAAGTATATGGTATCCTGACAGGAATGGCGATTCCCTTTATCAACTTTCCGTCCAGCATCACCAACTCCATCTCTGTGATGCTTCTGCCGAAAGTATCAGCCGCGACAGCGGAACAGGATTACCGCACATTACACAGGGCCACCAAATACTCCCTTTCCTTTTGCTTTCTGCTGGGGATCGTAAGTTTCTTTTTATTTTTTACTCTGGGGCCATCTATCGGACTGATCGTATTCCACAGTAAAGAGGCCGGCATGTTCCTGAGGATGCTCTCCTTTTTGTGTCCGGTGCTCTATCTTTCCGGAACCCTGTCGAGTATCCTGAACGGTCTTGGGAAGACCAAAACCACGCTGTTTAACAATTCGGTCTCCCTCCTGCTCAGGATCTCTTTTATCGTATTTGTGGTCCCAATGGTGGGGATCAACGGATATCTCTGGGGACTGATGGCAAGCACTCTTCTGGTGGTCATCATGCATTACCGGAAAATAAAATGAACTCCATACAGCTCCGGGCTTTTTAAAGCGCACAAAAAAGGAAGCTCTTTTTTTCTAACACCTGATAAGGAAGTAATTTAGGAAGTATTAACTGTACTGAATCATCTGGCATTGCAAAGGCACCGTGAAAAAAATCCGATGAATCGAAAGAAATTCGTATTCATCGGATTTTTGCTATCAATTATTTGCTCCGTTTTGATACTTTCAAAGCCTCCGCCCTTTCAGTCGGGATTGCGTTTTAACGCATATGCGGCTTACATGTTTTAACGTTTTCTTTTCAGCTTCAGCGCCAGTACTGCGCCGCCGGATACAATCAGCAGAGCAACCCATATGAAGATATTGCTGGTATCACCTGTCTGCGGAGAGTCTGTATCCGCTTTAGACAGCTTGTCGTTATCTCCGGAGGTTTCAGTACCGCCGGTTGCCGGAATTTCAACAGCCGCTTTCTCATAGCCGCAAACAGAGCATTCCTCATGCTTGATGCCCTTGCCGGTAGCCGTAGCTTCCTTATCGATAGCCCACTGGAATGTGTGAGCCGCTGCAGTATTTTTTTCACCACAGCCTGTGCATTCCTTCCAATGACTATTTTTATCATTCTTCCACTCATTTTCCCAGTTGTGCGATAATACCACTGACTTACCTTTTACCGCGTTATAATGAGCTATATCTTTCGGAGTAAATGTCCATCCGTACGCAGTTCCGCATGCCACAATCTGACTTGCATTATCCCAAGCGAACGTACCCTCAACTTCAGCGCCTAGTGCATTTTTCATCGTGCCTGACAGGGTAACTTCCGACAGAGCCACACCGCTGTTCACGGTGTTAACGGTGGGACTACCGGTGGGATTACCTTTCACGATGCTGTATCGGCGGGAAGCGTAGCAGTATGTCTTGGTATCCGGGTTGTATCCGTTCACAACGAAGGAATATACCCCCGGTTCTGTCGGAGCAATTTTTCTGATCTCCTCCGCAGTCAGTTCACTGCTCTTTTTATTATACAAGTGTGTTCCGGTAAAGAAGCTTCCCTCATCTACCGCATGGAAATGAACGGTAAACTCCGTAATGCTGTTTTGGCTATTTTTACCTTGTGTATATAATGTGGTCAGATTCCGTTCTGTCGGAACGATACCTTTTCCGCTGTACTCATACTCTTGACGGTCTTCAAAGCTCTTCAGAGGTTCTTTATCCCCTTTCAGATACATATCTACTTCGGTCAGTCCTTCTTCATGACAGTTAACATAAAGTACTATTGTATCTTTCGGCTTCCAATTTGTACCTACGGTGCAGAACCGGTAGTTCGGATTTTTCAGTTTCATTTCAACTCGGATACTGTGTGGATTTCCGTTTGCATCTTTCGTCGGGTGTATCGGCAATGTATCTGTCATAATGATATTGCCACTGACATCGTTTATATAGGTATATTCCACATCTCCATATTTTCCCATGCCTGGGGTTAGGTAGATTGGTCGTCTAGAAGTATCTGCTTCATAAGTGCCGTTTGGACCTTTTTTTGTCGGATAAAACCCTAGCAGCTCGCTGATTTTTGGCGCTGTGCCGTCTGCATTCAAGGCATATTCAATGTACGGGAGGCCATCCTTGTTAGTTTCGTTCGGTGTCCCGTAGATGATTGATAACGGTGTGACTGTAGCCTTAGCGCTAATAAAGGCTTTTTCAGTATTATTGATAACAATATAGCAAGTTATAGTTGCTTCGCCAGTTCCTTTAACGACTAAATTATTATCTTTAACAGATAAAACATCTTCATTACTGCTGCGATATTTTACCATATCGCCACTTGGAAGCTTTTTCGCATTAAAGAGTTTCAACAATGAAATGTCTGTTCCATATTCAACGGTTGCTTTATTGTGTTTTTGCAATGCATATTTGCTATCTGATACTTCAGAAAAATCCGTTGAAGGAAATCCATTGTATTGAATATAAAAACTATTTGTTGAACTTTTAATGTTTTGATTTGAGCAAATTCCCCCTACTGTTGCGTTTTGAGTTTCATTGCAAATTATTTCCACATCGGCAAACGTATTAGAAATTTCTGTTGATGCTACACCCGATCCGCAAACGCTGCCAAGTTTTAAGCTGGTCGGGGGGGTTTCAATTTTTGTAGTATCTATTTTAACATTGGATGCCAGGCAGTTTTCAATCTTTCCTGTAACATTAGCGCCCGAGCCTGCCCAGAGACCACCAGCAGTTTTATTGTTTGCAGTATTTCCAATCAGTGCTATATTCGTGTTTAATACTGCGTTATTTTTGAGGTTTACAGATATAGTGCCACCGTAGACAGTACCCTCAATGCCACCGGCATTTAATGTAGCATTGATTTGACAATCTGATACAATGCAATTTTCGATGAAGCTTTCCCAAGTACCGGCATAGTTACCCCCACTAATACCGCCTACACTTTCAGTTCCATTAATTTCACAATTAGTCACTGTACAATTCTTGATGGAACTTCCATATTGCATTCCGCAAACACCACCGGCCCCACGGCTTTCAGCAGTAATTTTACTGTCAGAAACTGAGCAATTTAGGATCTGTGCATTGGTATCTGCGTTGCCGCAAATTAACCCAGCTTTATCACCATTATTGTTGCTGCTATCTGGAGTTTTAATTGCTTTAACAGTAGTATTTTTCACCACGCAGTTCTCAACTATTCCGCCACTAAGCCAGGCAGTAATAGAACCCACATGCCCTCTTACTGCATAAAACCGACAGCCATCAATGGTTACATTAGAAATTGTTCCATGGAGTGCACCAGTAACGCCTCCTGTTGTTCTTCCATCCATCTTGCCTGATACAACTGTATAATTTTCATTAAAAATACAATTTTTGAGTGTGAAATTTTTTGCCACACCATCTCTCTGTGTATTATTGGCTCCAATTTTCCCGAATAGCCCTACGGAAGTAGTCTGATTTCCGGTTCTAATATTGCAAATTGAATGTCCATCTCCATCAAAAACGCCAGAAAAATAGTGGGCTAAAGAAGTAGCCTGGGCTGATTCCTTACCTATTGCAATCCATCCGGCTCCATCATTATAAAAAGCGCCGTTTTCTTCAAAATCGGAGTCATTAAAAACGATATCGTTTGCAAGTTTAAAGTAGCCAGTTATTGATGTTTTTCCATTTTCAGTGTGAGTATGTGTTCTAATTTTATCTAAATCAGCAGGTGTTGAAATTAAATGTGGTTTATCCTGCGAACAATCGACACACTCCTCCCATGAACTGTTATCCGAGAGCTTTGATGCCCTGGTCATCATATCCGCTGCTTTATCCCCTTCCGCAAAAACTGTAGCAGGAAACATAGTCAGCAAAATTGTGATCGCCAGCATAAGCGCCAGCAACTCACTTTGCTTTGCTCGTTTCATAATTGACCTTTCCTTTCTTCAAAAATATTTATAAACCTTTTTATTCTTGTTTTTGCTTATACGTAGTGTACGTGTAGCATAGAAATCGCATTTTTCAATGCTTTTAGGGAAATTCACTTACCGTTCTTCCCGGAAATAGTTTGTCCCGCAGGATGCCGGCTGATTATTTTCTTTTGACTGCCTGACAGAGGAAATTACAAGTACAAGCGCCGTGATCACGAATGGGAGCATATCATAAAATGCATTCGGTATACTGATGATGCTCTTCGGCACATAGTATTTCAAAACGCTGAAACAGCCGAAAGCCAGAGATCCATAGATCGCTTTTACCGGACTCCACGATGCAAAGATAACTAGTGCAACAGAGATCCACCCCAATCCATTGACACAGTTGCTGATCCATACACCTCCGCAGATAATCATAGCAGAATAGGCTCCTCCGATACCGCAGATCCCTCCGCCGATCAGTACATTGATATACTTTGCACGGATAACCCTGATTCCGGCTGCATCGGCAGCACCAGGATTTTCTCCCACTGCCCGGACATTGAGCCCGGTTTTTGTTTTCTGCAGATAGTACCAGCAGATCACAGCTGTCACAATACCGATATATACAAAGATATTGTAGGAAAACAGCAGTTTCCCCAACACCGGGATATCACTCAGCACAGGGATATGCAGATTTGCAATCTGTGCAGAAATGTGTTCCGGAAGTTTTAATGACTGAGTGGCAGAATGATTCAGCATATATTCGCCGATAAAATTTGCAAGTCCCACGCCAAAAATAGTCAATGTAAGCCCCGTTACATTCTGATCCGCCATAAACGTAATCGTCAGGACCGCATAGATCAGTGCCGCCGCCACCCCGGCAGCGAACGCAGCCAGAAGAGCAAGCACAACATTATCCGTCTGATACCCGACCATAAATCCTGCACATGCACCTATCGACATCATACCTTCTACACCCAGATTCAGATGTCCGACCTTTTCGTTCATGATCTCACCGACAGTGCCAAACAGCAGAGGCGTGCCGGCCAGCACTGCTGCCACAAACAAATTCAATACCGTACTCATTTCCCGGCACCTCCTTTTCTTCCGACAAATTTATAACGCACAAAAAACTCACATCCGAGAACAAAAAACAGGATGATCCCCTGAAGAACATCAGCCGAATAGCTGGAAAGCCCATAGGTGGACTGCATAACGCTGCTTCCCTTTTCCAGAATACTGAACAGGAAAGACACGATCACGATTGCAGCCGGATTCAGACGGGCCAGCCACGCTACGATGATCGCCGTAAATCCGACTCCTCCTGCCACAGAGGTTGCCAATGTCATGTCGGAGCCCGTTGCCTGCACCATACCCGCAATACCGCAGATAGCACCACTGAGAAACATGGTCCGCAGCATCATACGCTTTACCGGAATCCCTGCATATTTGGCCGTGGCATGACTGTCTCCCACTACGGAGATCTCATACCCCTGCTTCGTATATTTCAGATAAATATAGACGATCGCCGTGAGCAACAAAGCAATGATCCAGCCGGCCTGGACGCCCAGAACTGAATCCAGCTGTGCGTTGAGATCAAACCTTGCGATCTTGGGAAATCCGGAGGAGGCCGGATCTTTCCACGGGCCGTCCCTCAGATATACGATCACATTCAGAGCGATGTAATTCAGCATCAGAGTAAACAATGTTTCATTGGTATTGAACTTTGCCTTGAAAAACGCCGGTATCAAGCCGAACAGCCCTCCTCCGATCACACTGAATATAAACATAATGATCAGCAGAAGGACATGAGGCATCGCATTTTGATACAGTGCAAAATAGGTGGCAAAAATTGCTCCCATGATGATCTGCCCCTCTGCCCCGATATTCCAGAATCTCATCTTAAATGCCATGGTAACGCCCAGGGAAGAGATCAGCAGCGGTATCATAATGCGGATCGTAGCCTGGACTGCCATCTCACTCCGGAAGGCTCCGCTTATAATTGTCTGATACACAGTAAATGGGTTAAAACCGATGATCAGGAGGAAGATTCCTCCTGCCAGCAGGGCAAGCAGCACGGAAGCAGCGCGCAGGATCATGGTCTTTTTCCGGGAAAGCTCCGCCCGCTTCACTGTACGCAGCAGCGGTTCCCTTCCTGTCTTCTTACTTGCTTCCATCTGTGCTCTCCTCCTTCTCCTCTTTCGTTCCTTTTACTCCTGTCATAAGCAGGCCGACTTCTTCTTTTGTCGTTTTTCTCGCATCCACGATGCCGGAGACTTCTCCGTGACAGAGTACCAAAATACGGTCGCTGATAGATAAGAGCACATCCAGGTCTTCTCCCACCAGCAGCACCGCCACACCCTTTTTCTTCTGCTCATTAAGCAGGTCATATACAGTATAGGAAGAATTGATATCCAGTCCGCGGACCGGGTATGCCGTAAGGAGTACATTCGGCTCTGCAATAATCTCTCTTCCCAGAAGTACTTTCTGTACGTTTCCTCCGGACAGCATCCGCACCGGCGTATCCACACTCGGAGTCAGGATGCCCAGTTCCTTCACCATTTTCTCCGCCATCTTTCTCGGAGTTTTCCGATCTATAAAAATACCTTGCTGATCCTGATAGTGTTTCAGGAGAACGTTGTCCACCATCCCCATAGACGCCACCAGTCCCATGCCAAGCCGGTCTTCCGGTACAAAAGAAATACGAATGCCGCGGCTTCGGATATCCTTAAACGTCATACCCACCAGTTCTTCTTCTCTGTGAACGATGCTTCCTTCTTTGATCTCCGTGAGCCCCGTGATCGCTTCACACAGCTCTTTTTGGCCGCTTCCGGCGATTCCCGCCACTCCTAAGATCTCACCTTCCATCAGTTCAAAATTCACATTGGTAAGACCCGGTGTGCCGTCCGGACGTTCGACGTTCAGATTGCGAATGACGATTTCAGGAACTGCATCGGCCTTCCTTTCGGGACGGTCGATCTCCAGTGTCACCGGACGTCCCACCATCAGCTCTGTCAGCTTTTTCTCATCAATGTCTTTTGTGTCCACGGTCCCGATGCTCTCCCCTTTTCGAAGGATCTCAACACGGTCGCTGATAGCCAGCACCTCATTCAGTTTATGGGTAATGATGACGATGGCACAGCCCTGCTCTTTCATTCTCCGAAGGATCGCAAACAGTTTTTCTGTCTCCTGGGGTGTCAGCACCGCCGTCGGCTCATCCAGGATCAGGATGCTCGCTCCCCTGTATAAGACTTTCAGGATTTCCACAGTCTGTTTTTCACTGACCGACATATTATAGATCTTCTTTTCCGGATCCACCTCCAGGCCAAATTTTGAACTGATCTCTTCGATCTTTGCTTTCAGTTCTTTCGGACGGATTCTCTTTTCTTTTGTCCCAAGCACAATGTTGTCCATCGCACTGTGCACATCCACCAGCTTAAAATGCTGGTGGATCATGCCGATCCCCAGGCCGATCGCATCCGTCGGAGAATTGATGGAAACTTCCTGTCCTCCGATCCTGATGGTTCCGGCATCCGGGTGGTAGATCCCGGAGAGCATATTCATCAGAGTCGTCTTTCCCGAACCGTTCTCTCCGAGAAGGGCAAGGATTTCACCATATTTTACATCCAGATCTACGTTATTGTTTGCCACAACACTCCCAAAAGTCTTTCGGATGCCTTTGCACTCTATGGCATATGTATCCTTCTTCTCCTGTGCCATTTCATCACCTCGTATCATGTGTTTTCTGCCTCTCTTCTTTCATTAAGTTCCAAGAAAGAAGGGCACTGCCTTCTGTTTCAGAATATACAATGCCCTTCTCATTCATCCATGTCTCTCATGGAAATTTCTGCTGCGCTGCTTATTTTACAACGATGTTTTTGAAGTACCAGTTGATTTTTCCTTTGATGTCTTCGTCGCTTAAAGTCTCACCCTTTTTGCCGACCTTCTTGCCGTCGTTGGTCTCGATGACACCGTCAAATACATTGAAATCGCCGGAAAGCATCTTTTCTTTTGCCTCCTCGATCTTCTTTTCTGTACCTGGAGCGATCAGTTTCTTGTTAAGTGGAGCAATGTCAACCAATCCCTCTTTCATGCCGCCGTAGTAAACTTCCGGCTTCCATGTTCCGTCGATGAGCTCCTGAACTGCCTCTGTATAGTAAGCACCCCAGTTCCAAATAGTAGAAGTCAGCGTAGCTTTCGGAGCATCTTTTGTCATATCAGAGTTATATCCAACACCCCATACACCTGCTTTTTCCGCTTCCAGCTGTGGGTTCGGCGTATCACAGTGCTGTCCGATCACGTCACAGCCCTGAGAGATCAGAGCTTTTGCCGCATTTGTCTCTTCATTCGGGTTAAACCAGCTGTTTGTAACTTTTACATATACCTTTGCCTTTTTATTAACAGAGTAAATACCCATGGCAAATGCATCTACGCCCCCGGTAACCTCGGCATTGTCCTTGCCCATAGCGGCAACATATCCGATCTTGTTGCTCTTTGTTTTAAGGCCTGCCGCGATACCGCTTAAATATCTTGCCTGATAAATTCTTCCGAAATAGTTGTTAAAGTTGGAATCATTCTTCTTATATCCGGTTCCGTGAGAGAATGCTACATCAGGATACTCTTTTGCCATAGCTTCCATCGTGTCCATATAGCCCCAGCTTGTACCAAAGATCACATTGCAACCGTCTTCGATGCACTCTTTGATCGCAGTCTCTGTCTTGGTCGGGTCTGTGTCTGTGATATTGGTCTTTCTCACGATCTGGCTGTCTTTCAGACCAAGTTTCTTCTGCATCGCTATGATGCCCTGATCATGTGTATATGTATACCCTGACCCCTCTGAAGGATCAGAGATATGAATCACCCCGATCTTCAGATCTTTCTTTGCAATCTTGAACTGTTTTTTCTCCTCCTTCTTGTCGCTTGTGGTCTTTTTAGAGCCGCAGCCTGTCATCAATCCCAAGACAAGCACTAACGACAAAATAATGCCAGTGACTTTCAAAACTTTTTTCCTCATAAACCTTCCTCCTTCTGCCTGGCTTCCGTCTTGTGCACGGATGCCAAAACTGCGCCTGCGCGCATTAAATGATATTAAAATTATAACAAAAGTGCCTGTCCACTGCAAGGTACTTTTGCCTGCCTATTCAGGCCTCAAATGGCGAGCAATATGATCCCCGAATCAGTTTTCTGTTGCTCATTATAAACTTTCCTTATGCATCAAAAAATCCGGCGAAAACAGCCTCTTAAAGCTGCTCACACCGGATCTTGCTATTTTATACTCATATCCCGCACATATCAGCGGATACGGTCGGGAAATCCCACTTTGTGCTGTACCTTTCTCAATGTCTTCGTCGCATAGTAAGAAGCCTTTTCCCCATTATCTTTTATAATCTTATTCAAATAATCTTTATTCTTCATGATATCGTTATAGCGCTCCTGAATCGGCCGCAGTTCTTCTACAACCGTCTCTCCGACCCGCTCTTTCAGCCTGCCGTATCCCATGCCCTCAAATTCAGCCACTGCTTCCTCGGGTTTCTTCCCATTGATCGCACAGTAGATATCCAGCAGGTTTTTGATGCCAGGCTTCTGTTCAGAATATGCAATGCATGCCTCGGAGTCTGTCACCGCCTTCTTAAACTTTCTCATAATTGTGTCCGGGTCGTCCAAAAGCAGTATATGCGCATTGGCATTCTCGTCAGATTTGGACATCTTTTTCTCCGGCTCCTGGAGGCTCATGATCTTCTGTCCGACTTTGCCGATGTATGCTTCCGGAATCGTGAAGACATCACCGTAAATCTTGTTGAATCTTTCTGCAATATCTCTGGTGATCTCCAGATGCTGCGTCTGATCTTTCCCCACAGGTACCACATCGGACTGAAACAGCAAAATGTCTGCCGCCATCAGTACCGGGTAAGTGAAAAGTCCTGTGTTGATATTTTCCGGATGCTTCTGAGACTTATCTTTAAACTGGGTCATCCGGTTCATTTCCCCCATATAGGTGAAGCAGTTTAAGATCCACATGAGTTCAGCGTGTGCCGAAACGTGTGACTGGTAATAAATACAGTTTTCCACCGGATCAAGTCCTGCCGCTATATAGAGTGCCAAAAGGCTCCTGGCCCTTTTTCTAAGTTCCGAAGGCTCCTGTCTTACTGTAATGGAATGCATGTCCACAACACTGTAAAAACACATATACTGATCTTTATCAATGTCCACCCAGTTTTTTAATGCTCCCAGGTAATTGCCCAATGTAATAGTACCGGTGGCCTGCATGCCGCTGAATAATGATTTCTTTCCGTCTAACATCTGTCGTTCCTTTCTTCCATAAATTTTCTCTGGATTCATCATATCATATTGCAGGAAAGTTTCCAAACGTTCAGCGAAATCTTTTCACAGAACTTTTCAGTCGAGTCCGGAAAATCCTGTTTTAAAATCTTTAGTTCCAGTTTGTGTTACCTCCATATTTCTATTTATGTATTCCTAAATCAAACTATACTTTTTGACTATCTCTTTATAAGTTCTTATATGCTGGTATAGCCTGTATTTACAGGCTTTCCGGCATTTATCATATCGGAAGATGTTCTCAAATATTCTTATATCCCCTCATGTTTCTGCGTTCAAAGGTAGTAGAAAGAGTAGTAAAACCTCTATTTACTACTATGCAATCAGCCGTTCCATTTCCGCTAATGCACTGTCAGAAGTGGCATAAGCATAATAGTTCAACGTCATGTTGATGTTGGAATGTCCTATGATATACTGTAATGCTTTCGGGTTCATTCCGGCGTTTGCTAAATTGGTACAGAACCTATGACGTAAGGTGTGCGGCGTAGTCACGTTCGGTAATGCTTCCTCATGGCACTTGTTGTATTTCTTCACAAGCCCCCGGAACATACTTTCATAGTTTGCCGCCACCTTTGGCAAGCCGTTACGGTTAAGAAAAAGGAATTTACCGTAACCGTCAATAATGATAGGCTTTGCCCGTCCTCTGTTTTTCAGCACTCGCTCGAACGCTTCATATACTTTTGTACTCATGCGAAGCTGCCTGATACCGCTTTTTGTTTTCGGCGTTTCAATGTGATAACCAATTCCCGATACTTTTAAAAGTTGGTGGTCTATGTTGATTAGCCTGTTCTCAAAGTCAATATCATTTTCAGTCAGCCCGCAAAGTTCAGAAATGCGAAGCCCTGTTCCTCACAGTATGATAATCTCGTCATAATACTTCTGATAGACAACATCATTCTGCACAAAGGACAGGAAAGACGCTTCCTGTGTGGGGGATAAGGGAACCTTTGGTTCTGTGTTATCTTCTAACACTGTGTTCAACTGGAAGTCAAACGGATTTTTCCGAATACAATCATCCTGTATGGCTGTGTAAAAGGCAGCTTTCAGAGAACGCTTGTGGTTGTTGATGGTCTTGAACGAGTAGCCTTTTTCTTTCATTCGCAACGCCCATTCTTTCGCGTCAGACAGCTTTACATTTTCAATGCTGCAAGCTCCAAGACTATCTTCTTCCAATATTCGCATGAGCTGTTTGCGCCCCTGTTTGGTTCCATGCCGTATATTCGCCCGGTGTCTTATCTGCTTCGCGTAAAGTTGGCAGACAGTCATTTGTTTTCCTATGGGGTCGATACCGTCGTCAAGGTCTTTCTGAATTTCTTTTTCCTTTTCCCTCAATGAAATATCGTCCCGCTTTCCTGCCCACTATTCATAAGTTAAGCCCCCTTTCCAATCCGGGGGTCGGAGTAGTGTTATCCCCTTTCGGCAGCCCTCCACGACAGCGGCGGGAATATGCCAAAGAAAACAGCAAACTTTTTCAAAAAAGTTTTGCGAAAAACAAAATGCGCCCGACTGCAAAACGCAATCGGGCGCAAAGGAAATATAAACAGCATTATAATGATGTGTGTTCACCTATAAAATCAGAATATCCCGTGGTGGTGGGCGGGCTTTTTTTGAAAAAAGATTTGTCGGTTTATGTCGATACAAAAATAACACGGCAGCACCTCCTTGATACCACCGTGTCCTAAAATGGGCGACTTTAACACACCCTCCGTACTCTAATTTTTCAAAAAAACGGCGGCTTTAATTTATCAAAGCCGCCGACTAACTGGCTATCCCTTAGTCGCCATCTTTTGATAGTTATTTAGTTCATGTTCACCCATTCTAAAATTTCGTTCTTGACTTCATTTAAAATGTTTTGCCCGGTCACACTGTCCTCATTCTGACCTATTAAAGTGCAGTTTAGCGTACACACGTTTTGAAATGTGCTTACAGATAATTGAAAATCGGGTGGTAATCGGTATGTTCCTGTTGTATAGCAGCTTTTAATTTTGCAGCCCTCAAAGAACAGTTTTGTATGCTCTATTCTTCCGAAGTTCGTATAAGAAACAGGGAATAATTGGTAAGTCCATTTAATAATCTGTGCCATAACAGGGTGCGGTATTTTGTGAAACACATAGTCTAACGGGCGTATACCGACAAAACAACGATAACGTGATTTTTGCAGTTGCATTTCTATATGAACTTGCAATAAGGTTTCGTGGAAAGAGTGCTGCGGCTTAATTTCAACAACTATCTTTCTATAAATACCCGTCATGTTTGCTATGCTCAATTTATCCGACATAGACGAAAATCCACGCAAGTCTGCCGGACAGGGAATAACAATGGTCTGTATCTTATGCAAACGGGATATTACACGGGCATAAGCAGTAATAAATATGTCATTGAGCGTTACATTTTGTTTTTTACTTTTGCTGTAAAGAACTGAAAAGTCTTTAGGGCAAATACGGCTACACAAACAGAAATACAGTTTCCCATCGCTGTCCGCCCTTAAAGGTGGAACGGTAATGTGCCGTTGCCGCCGTGTCTGTTCCGTTGGTCGCCCAATATGGATATTCCTTAAAACAGGCGAAATATCTCTGCTATTCTCCAATGAAAAAGAGGGGGTCTGTCCGTTATAAAGGGAAGCCAACAAGTATAGATATTGCAAAAACCCCTCGCCGTCAGTCAGAATGTGGCTCATGCCGATTGTTATTTCATTTTCATCACCATTCATCACAATTTGAAGCTGCGGTTTTTTGCCTAAATCCCATTGTAGCAGGACAGAGGTGCGGCTAATGGTATCGTCCACGGTAAAGCCTTTATCAATAAAGCGTCCTCTTGTAAAATCGTAGGTGTAGAGGATTTCCGGCACATATTGACAGGATCGGGCGATAGCAGACCGCAAACGGCTTATATCTAAATTTCCCTCAACTTCCATGTGGCAATACATAAGAGGATATACCTTGTGTCCGTGTGCTGCTTCGACAAAATCCAAGCTCTCACATTTTGATGTTAGCCTTTTCTCTTTGTTTGCCCTGCTTTGACAGAAACGGATTACTCGCTCCTTAAAACCAATCCCAACTATCCCGATAATCCCCGTGACTAAAAATACGTTCAGAGAAACTTTCCATTCCCCCTGCCGCATAGTTGAGCCAATAATTGTTGAGGAAAGGACAGAGGGAAATAGTACAACGGTTATTCCTACAATAAGCCCTACAAATAAAATGCAATAAACAATCACTCGCTTACGAGTTTTCTTCTCCATACGCATTATCTCCGTTATCTAAAACAATCCTGTCTACAAATTGCAGCTTTCGGTAATAGTCAAGCTCTATAAAATCTGTTGGTCTGACGCGGGCGGCTTTCTGTTCAAAATAATTCAGCCCTGCAATTTCCAACATGGTATATGTGAATTGTGAACAGAACATAATATTGGGTTTCCACGAGAATTTGAATACCAATCCAATTAAGTTATAGGCGCTTCCCTCGTTGTTTATTTCCTGTACCTTGTCAAGCATGGTTTTTTTCTGCTGACGGGTCGCCGGAAGTTGATAAAGCATAATTGACGCGCCTGTTTTCTCTGTCAGATGTTCAAGCAGTTCAGGGTTAAGTCCGGGTGGCCTGATTTTTTCGCCGCCGTTATAGCTGATAATCGTCTGCAAATCTCTGTCAAAAGAAAGTGACACATGGTTAAATAGCCTGTTGGTAAACAGTCCGATTACTTCACTTGACGCACTTTTTGTCTGTGTAATGACAAGATAAATAAAGCCGTCGTTAAAACTTTCAGCAGCTTTTTGAAAATACTCTGCTGTAAGGCTTCCGTTGTTGATGTAAGAAAATGAGCTGTGGCGCGGCAAGTCATGTAAAATTTCCTGCAAATGCGCTTTAGACAATACCTGTCCTGTACTTTTCAGCTTTTCAATTTTAGAAGCTATTTCATTTTTGTTACTCAACAGTTCAGAATAGGTCAATGCCGGATATTCACCTAATACGCAAAAGGGAAAACCATTGCGCCTGTAAAAGAATATCTGCTTAATAATAATGGGAATAAAGATAAACAGTATTCCAAGTAATCGGCATAAACAGCCAATTATACCGTTGTCCTCAAACAAACTGCGTAATACTAAGGTATTGAAAAGTATCTGTACTACCATAACAAGTGCATATATAATAATCTGCACTATTTTTTCCAAAATTGTTGAAGCCGAAAAGAGAGCGTAAAAGAGCAGAAACACAAAGGAAAAAATGTATGCAAGGTTATATTCGGTGTAGCCGCCTCCAAAATAAAACGCGATGCAGGCTAAAATGACTACACCTAATATCAATATGGGAAAAAGCCGCTGTTTCATTGCGTCACCGCTATATTCCCGTTGTTGGTTTCTGTTTTTACCGTGACGGTGGGAGTGCTGCCGACAGTTCCACGGGTAGTACGTCCGTCAATGCTGATACTTTCTTGAAATGATGTAGAAACAGAGCCGTTTTTTGTAGTCGCTTCAAACTCAAATTCCAAATCCTGCGGGAGTATCAATTCAATATCGTCATTCTTGTTAAAAAATGATAGGTCGCCTGTCACTTCGGTATAAGCCACTTTTAGATTGCCGGAATTATTTGCCCGATAGCTTCCAGAGCCGACAGCAGATTTTACATCAATGTCACCACTTGTAGAGGTATAGGTGACAGCTCCGTTAAGCTCCGCACAAGTCACGTTACCGCTGGTGGTATCAAGTCTGATTTGTTCGCCTGTTATGTTCCCTAAATCCAGTTTTCCGCTTGTAGAGGACAGATGAACAACGGAAGCGTCGGCGTTGTCTAATTGTACTGTTCCGGCGGTGCTGTCAATACGAAGCGAGTTTAAGTCTAAGGCTAAATCAGACATATCAATGTTGCCGTCAGTAGTTGTAACAGTAAGGTTTGCCTGATATTCCTGCGGAAGATATACTTCTATGTACCTAGTAAAATTGCTTTTGAAGAATGGCTTTCCACCCTCGCTAACGTGAATACTTCCGCTGTCTTGCTTCACGTCAGCATAATAGCGGCTTTTGTTTTCAGTCATATATTCCTTGATTATTAACTCGTCATTTTCTGATTGGAAAAAGGTAATGTTTTCTTCATCATAAGAGATAGTTACGTCCGAAATACAGTTTAGATTAAATTGCAGCTCGTTTGCCGCTTGTGCAGGAGTAGAGTGTGAGCAGCCCGACAGGGTAAAAAGGCAAGCCGCCATAAGCATACCGTTAATGATTTTTCTTTTCATTTTCATTTTGAAAACCTCTCTTTCTTTAATAAATGAATTATTCATTCATATTGTGGTGAAAAATCAGGGGCAGTTGACTGCCCACTAATTTTTAGGATTTATATGCAGATATAATATTGTCTATGCAGATTTTTTTTGCGAGTTCGGGGGGAATGTCCTGTGTTTCAAAAGACGTGTACCGTATATCCATAGCCCACCATGATAAAATTTCAATAATCAAGGTAGTAGTCAGTTCAAGCTGCTCTAATGGTCGTACCTTGCCGCTTTCAACAAAGGCTGTTAAGTATTGTGTCATAGTTTCAAGAAATTTTTTGCGGTACGCTCTGTAATGCTCTGCTAAAAATTTGAAATCAAATTGATTTTTTTCAATGAATAGACAACCAACTGCATATTGAGCAAGAATGTCAAAAGCGTCAGACACAAGTGTTTCAAGGTCATAATCGACTGCTTTGTTCACAAGGTGCTTTGCAAAATCGCTTCCTGTTTTTTCAAATACGGCAATAATATCATTTTCCAAACCGACAAATAAATCATCTGTAATAGGTCTTTCAAAATTTTGATTGATAAATGCCGGGTCTATGGTACATTTTAAGACAAAGTGCATGATTTCCTTTTTCCCGGCAAAATCGAGATAGATTGTACCAACAGATACACCGACAGCTTTTGCAATATGGCTAATCTGTGTTTTAGAATAGCCTTGCTGTAAGAATAAATACGTTGCAGCGTCTGTGATTGACTTTATGCGATCATTCATGTTCCACCCTCCACTTCTTATGAATGAATTATTCATTTACATAATACCACCACGATATTTTAATGTCAATTACCGTTCAGATAAATTTTCCGGTCGTCGAGTCTGCATATATGCTCTATTAGAATATCTTCATGCAAATTATCCGGCTCAGGATTCACTTCCGAAATAGATTTCAAAATCACCTTGTAAATTGTATCTATATGCTTTTCCTCTCGACTTTGTCTCATGTATTGTTATTATATAGTTTTCGAACGTTTTTAGTAAAAGAAACGGCCCAAACCTATAAAATCATAGTTTGAGCCGTTTCTTACGATAAGCTGATGACGGGAGTTGAACCCGTGACCTCCTCACTACCAATGAGGTGCGCTACCACCTGTGCCACATCAGCAAGACCGTTATTAAATTTATCATACCGATCGATTCTTGTCAATAATTTTTCATATTTTTATATAAAATTCTTCCTGATCATTCAATCTCAGACAGCCAAGATTTTCACCATAGGCGGCCCCGCAGTCAATGGCGATCCTTTGATCCCATTTTGCGATATGAAATGCGGCAGCCTGCTTCCTGGCTTCTTCCGTCAAAGTCCCCGCATAATAAAGCAGTGCGCCTGTAGGCGTATGTCCAAAAATGACGGTATACGGACAGGAGAGGACGGCATTAAAAAACTCCCTGCGTGTCCACAGAAGAGTATCCCGGTCCATCTCTGAGAGCTTCTCCTCTGAATCTCCCAGTGCTGCATCAATGCCGGCATGAACCAAAAGATAACGCTTTCCTTCTACTGTGATCATCCGGTAAAGAGGGAGCTTTCGAACAAACTCGATACACTGCTCCTGTTCTTCTTTCGGAAACGACATAAGAGAAGCTAAAGTAACCCCTCCGCCGTTAAAAAGCCACGTCTCATACCATGATTCCTCATCATCCATAGTTCTTAGGAACATGTCTTCATGGTTTCCCATGAGAAGTTCCATATTCGGCTGTTCCCTTATATATTCCAGCAGCTGGATGCCGTCCGGCCCACGGTCCACCACATCTCCGATAATAAACAATTTATCCTCTGAAGAGAACCGGATCTTCTCCAGCATCTCAAAAAAAGCCCGGCTCTGGCCGTGAATATCGGACAACACATAAACATTCTGCATGTATACTCCCCCTCCGGGTGATTAACTTTCTTCCCCTAATTTTCTGCGGATCCTCTGAATCGCATTGTCGATGGACTTTTTCGGTTTGTCCAGTTTTACGGCAATCTCCACATAATTTTCTCCGCTCAGATAAAGTTCCATCACATCTTTCTCAAAGCCGCTGAGCTTTGTCTCAATTTTCTTATAGTAGTTAGAGATGTTTTCCTTTTGTATCAGAACCTGTTCCGGATTCGTGTCTTCTTCCATAAACTGGTCTTCCTCCCCCTGTTCATTAAACAGTGAGATATAGTTGTTCAATGGACCGTGTTTCTTTCTCTTGGAAGCCGTCACCGTCGTATAAATCTGCCGTTTTACACAAAGTGATGCAAATGTGGAAAATGAAGCGTTCTTTTCGTTGTCATAATTTTTTACAGCTTTAAAAAGACCGATCATCCCTTCCTGGATCAAGTCCTCCTCATCGGCCCCGGCCAGAAAGAACTTCCTGGATTCCCTGCGCACCAGTCCCCCATACCGGTTCAGCAGAAAATCCATCGCCTGATCGTCACCGCTTTTTATCTCATTTAACAGGTCCCTGTCAGAATAATGTTCAAAGTCTTTCATAGTTCCCCTATTTTAAAAGTCTCTGCCTCACGATCTCATAAGCCAGCACGCCGGCTGCAACCGATGCGTTCAGAGAATCAATATCGCCGTTCATCGGAATAGAAGCGGTATAATCACACTTCTCCTTCACAAGGCGGCTGACACCGCTGCCCTCATTTCCGATGACCAGTCCTATAGGACCGGTTAAATTCTGGCGGTACATGATGTCTCCATCCATATCGGCACAGACAAACCATAACCCCCGCTCCTTCAGTTCTTCCATCGTCTTTGACAAGTTGGTCACTTTCACCACCGGGGTATAATTAAGCGCTCCTGCGGATGTTTTTGCCACCGTCGGGGTCAGTCCCACTGCCCTTCTTTTAGGAATGATGACGCCATGAGCCCCGGCAAGATTTGCTGTTCTTATAATAGCTCCCAGATTGTGAGGATCTTCAATACCGTCCAGAAGAATAAAAAACGGATCTTCGTTCTTCTCCTCTGCCCTGGCAAACAGATCTTCTATCTGTGCATATTCATAGGCCGCGGCCATTGCGACCACACCCTGGTGATGTTCCTTGGTAAGCTGATCCAAACGTTCTTTTTCTACAAAATTCAGAACTGCGTCTGTTTTTTTTGCCTCCCGGACGATCGTCCGGACAGGAC
Source organism: Anaerostipes hominis (ex Lee et al. 2021) (assembly GCF_002270485.1). Classification (GTDB taxonomy): domain Bacteria; phylum Bacillota; class Clostridia; order Lachnospirales; family Lachnospiraceae; genus Anaerostipes; species Anaerostipes hominis. The sequence goes on from NZ_NQOG01000004.1 coordinate 129,910, forward strand.
CGTCCTGGCATCCGTCCAGAATATAGATCTTATCGATGGGCTTTCCCGCTCTCAGTGCCTCCAGCACCGCATTTCTTCCCGCCAGCAGATATTCTTCGTAACTCATTCATTTTCTCCTACATCTAATCCTATTTTAATCAGCTCCACAGCCCGTGCCATCCTCCCGGATAAGTACAGATATCCGATCAGGGCTTCGATCCCTGTCGCCATCCGGTATTCCACGATCGAAGCATTTTTTGCGGCCGTAGCGGATTTGGCATTTCTGCCGCGCTTATAGACGGCTGTCTCTTCGTCTGTGAGCCTTTCTTTTATATTATCATAAACCCTGGCCTGAGTGGAAGCTTTTACCAAACTGCTGGACTTTTTGTGATATTTATTCACGCTCATGTTTCCTTCAGAGATAACCAGTGTCCGAACGGCGATCTCATAGACCGCATCTCCGATATAGGCGAGTCCGAGGGGTGAGTAAGTCTTAGGATCGATTTCAGGCAGGTCAAGCCCCTTTGTCATAAATTCAATTAAGCTCGTTTCCATTTTACGCCTTCTCTTGTATCCTTTAAAATAATCCCTTTTTCTAACAGTTCATCCCTGATCTCATCTGCTCTGGCGAAATCTTTTTCTTTTCTCGCCTGCTGACGTTCCTCGATCAGCCTTTCAATCTCTTCATCCAGAATTTCTTCTTCCTGCTTTGTCTCGATCCCGAGTACTCCGCACAGCGTTTCCATGATTTCCAGAAGCTTTGCCGCATAATCAGAGGATGACTCTTTTACGGTTGTATTGGCCAACTTCACAAGTTCAAAGATAGCAGAAACGGCATCCGCCGTGTTGAAATCGTCTTCCATGGCATCTTCAAATTTGCCGACCAGTTTTCCGGCTTCGTTAAGATGCTCTTCTTCCACTTTGTTCACGGCTGATCCTGTCTTTTCCGCCTGATCCCTTACAAGTTCAATGGCTGTGAGAATACGGTCCAGTCCGTTCTTTGCAGATTCAACCAGTGTATCGCTGAAATTCAGCGGATTGCGGTAATGAGCGCTCAGCATAAAAAACCGGATGACCTGAAGCGGATATTTTTCACTGATCTCCCTGACGGTAAAAAAGTTGCCGGCTGATTTGGACATCTTTTGATTGTCGATATTGAGGAATCCGTTGTGCATCCAGTAGTTTGCAAAACATTCGTCGTTGCAGGCTTCGCTCTGGGCGATTTCGTTTTCGTGATGCGGGAAGATAAGGTCTTCTCCTCCCGCATGAATATCGATCGTATCTCCGATATACTTTTTCGACATTTCGGAACACTCGATATGCCATCCCGGGCGGCCTTCTCCCCACGGAGACGGCCATGCGATCTCACCTTCTTTTTTAGGCTTCCAGAGTACAAAATCCAACGGATCTTGTTTGCCTTCTTCCCCGCGGACTTTGATGTCCCTGTGGCCTGCCTCCAAGTCATCGATGTTCTTTTTGGAAAGCTTTCCGTAGCCGTCAAAAGAACGGGTTTTAAAGTAAACGGTACCGTTTGCTTCGTAGGCATGCCCTTTTTCGATCAAGGTCCCAATCATGCGGATCATTCCGTCGATCTCTTCTGTGGCTTTCGGCTGGTGGGTCGCCGGCTTTACATTTAGGCCCTCCATATCTTTTTTGCACTCTTTGATGTAGCGCTCCGCGATTTCTGTGGCAGACACTCCTTCTTCATTGGCCTTTTTTATGATCTTATCGTCTACATCCGTAAAGTTAGAGACATAATTGACATCATATCCCTTGTATTCAAAATATCTGCGGACCGTGTCAAAAATGATCATCGGCCGTGCATTCCCGATATGAATGTAATTATAAACAGTCGGGCCGCACACGTACATGCCCACTTTCCCTGGATGTACCGGAACAAACTCCTCTTTTTGTCTTGTCAGTGTATTATAGATCTTCATTCTTTATCTCCTTTCGCAGCATCCTCTACACGTTTGCAGTGCTCCATAAATATATTGAGAGCACTTCTTAACTCAGCATTTTCCTTAGCCAGCTTCTCAATATCCATATCAACCGGATCCGGAAGGTCAATCTGGTTAAGTTCCAGACTCTGAATCCTGGTCCCGTCTCTCTTGATCACTCTGCCCGGCACTCCGACCACTGTCGAGTTGGGCGGCACATCGGAAACCACAACCGAACCTGCTCCTATCTTGGAATTCTTCCCAATCGTGATCGATCCTAGTACTTTCGCCCCGGCGCTGATCAAAACATTATCCTCAATGGTGGGATGGCGCTTCCCGGTTTCATTTCCGGTGCCTCCCAGCGTAACTCCCTGGTAAATGGTCACATTGTCGCCGATAATCGTAGTCTCGCCGATGACAACCCCATGTCCGTGGTCAATGAACAGCCCTTTTCCTATCTGTGCTCCCGGATGGATCTCAATTCCGGTCTTCCTGGCAATCTTTTGTGAAATCTTTCTGGCCTTATAAAAATTCCCTTCCTTATATAATTGGTGTGTGATCCGGTACCAATATAAAGCCCTGACATAAGGATAAAGATATACTTCCTTTTGGTTTTTAAGGGCCGGGTCCCGGTCCTTTATGATGTCAAACTGGCTTTTTGCAAACTCTCTAAAGCCCATACTTACCTCCAAACAAAAAAACTCCGTCTCAAAAAAAGAGACGAAGTTGTATCCGCGGTTCCACTCTTACTTAAAGTATCCTTAAGGATGCTTTCCCTTAACCTTCCGTTAACGCCGGCCACGTACAGGACTACTGCCGCTTCGCCCTGTCTGCTCCCAGAGGCATTCCCAACACATTTCCTAAAAACTGCTTTCAGCCGGTGACAGTTTCTCTCTGTTAGTTCCAGTGAAGGTACTCTTTCTGTTCTGCGCATTTCACTTACCATATAGTTTATGCGCTTTCCTTAAAAATGTCAACCGGGTTATTTGATATCCACTTGTTTAAAATGCATGACTCCGCCGGCCGCGGCAGCGATAAGAAATACGATTCCGGTTAATATCCCGGGAAGAAGTTCGGCATGTTGTACTCCGCTCTGTATGATCTGAGCCAGCATGTTGCTCGGCCAGTATTTTGACAGCTGCACCGTATGCCCCAAAAGTTTTGTGAGTCCCATATCCCCATATACTGCAATGATTCCAATAACGTCCAGCCCAATGATGGCAACTGGAAGGACAAATTGTGTCTTCCTTATTATAAATGCGGCCATAACATACAGAGATGTGATGCTGAGGACCAGAATATATTTTGTGAACAAAAAGCCTGCGGTATCGCTTATGACAGTCCCGCTCATATCCCCGGTTTTCCAGTAAAACATAGCAGTGATTCCCACAATTACAACGCTCGCCGCAAAATAAACCGTTGCCAGCAGGACGCTCACGATCCACTTGGAAGCAAAGATTTTATTTCTCTCATAATGCTTTGATGCCAGATTTTTAATGGTTCCACAGGTATATTCACTGCCTATGAACAGAGAGATAACGATTGCCAACAAAATCTGATAAGAGATATCTGTCCCCTGTATCCTTGAAATGACCGTCGTCTGCGTCCCTGTACCTCCGCCCATTTTTTCCACAAGATGATAAAGGAAATTCTCAGATCCCATCAGCAAAAGGAACAGGACTCCGCATACACGAAATGACGTTGATTTTAACAATTTATAAATATCTGCCCGAATTAAATTTAACATGCCGCACCTCCCACTGCTCTTAAAAAGTATTTTTCCAGATCCATATTTTCCACAAAGATTTCTTCTACCTGGATTCCTTCCTGCATAAGCACCTTATTGACTTTCCCCGGCTTTTCAAAAAATCCGTAGACCTTTAACTCTTCTTCTCCTACCATCTGGAATGCTTCTGCCGAAAAATGCTCTCTCATAACTTTGCACGCCTTCTCCCTCTGTTCCTTCGGCATCTTTACCGTAAGACTGGACTGACTCTGCCTGTTTAATTCTTCTTCCGTAAATTCCTGAATCAGCTCACCCTTATGGATGATACCGTATCTGGTAGCCAGTTTCGATAACTCTCCCAAAATATGGCTTGATATCAAAACCGTGATATGATGTTCCTGATTCAGCTCCTGGATCAATTCTCTGATCTCACGGATTCCTACCGGATCAAGCCCGTTGGTAGGTTCATCCAGGATTAAAAATTCCGGATCGCCCAAAAGTGCAATGGCGATCGCCAGCCTCTGCTTCATGCCAAGGGAGAAATTTTTCACCTTCTTCTTTTTGGTATCTGCAAGCCCCACCTTTATGAGGACTTCCTCAATCTTTTTCGGATCTTTCAGTCCCCTGAGCTTCATCTCCACCATGAGATTTTCTCTGGCCGTCATACCGGGAATCAGCGCCGGATATTCAATCACTGTCCCGATCTTTTCCCTTGCCTTGACCAGATCATAGGAACCGAACAGGGAAAGCCTGCCGGAAGAGGGTTTGGCCAATCCTGCCATCATCCGGATCATGGTGGTCTTCCCTGCACCGTTCTCTCCGATAAATCCGTAAATATCTCCCTTTTTTACTTCCATACTGACATTTCTCACTGCTATTTGTTTTCCAAAGGATTTTGTAATCTCCTCTGCATTCACAATCGTGTCCATAGAATCCTCCTTGTACCATCGTATTATTGTACTGATCTTTTAATACAATAATACGATGGTACAAATAATTTGTCAATAAAAAAGACATGAAAAAATTTCTTTTTCATGCCTTTTCTCTGCTATGAAGACGCTGACGCCGTTTGCTTCACCGTCTGCCGGATGCTGTTTCCTATCGCCGCAGCCAGTATCATTTTCACCAGGTCCCCCGGCAAATACGGGATGACTCCGGCCATGAGGCCCTGGAGCGGTGTAAGGTTCATCTGCGAACAGAGCCAAACAGTCCCGAACAGATATGCCGCCAGCGTTCCGATCACCATTCCCGCAAATTGTATGGTTCTTTTTCCTCCGGAATGATCCGCTGCAAATCCACAGACTGCAGCCGTCAATACGAATCCGATCAAATATCCTCCCGTAGGGCCGGCAAGCTTAGACAGGCCCCCCGTAAATCCTGAAAAAACCGGGAGTCCCGCTGTGCCAAGCAGCAGATAGATCACATAACTCACAGTGCCGGATTTGCACCCAAGTACAAATGCCGTCAAATAAATAACCAGATTTGTGAGTGAAATGGGAATCGGTGTAAACGGCAGCGGAACAGAAAGCGGTCCCGCAACGCACATGAGTGCCGACATCAGTCCTATGAGTGTCATCTGCCTTGTTTCTAGTCTCTTCATAGTCATTCTCCTCCTTATGTCAATGAAAATCCAAGCTGTGAAAACATCTTTCTGTCGTCTTCCACCCTGTTGCCGGATGTAGTGAGCATATCACCAGTGATCGCTCCGTTGGCCCCGGAACAAAACGCCTCTCTTCCGCAGTCTTCCATCAAATTCCGCCCTGCCGCCAGACGGATTTCTGCCTTGGGATTTAAGAGCCGGAACACTGCAACTGCCCTCAGTATTTCCTCTTCGCCGAGCCTTTTTCTGCCTTCCAGAGGAGTTCCTTCAATCGGCGTAAGAACATTGATCGGAATAGAATCAACTCCGAGTCCTGCGAGTTCAAGGGCCAAAGACAGCCTGTCCTCCTCTGTCTCACCCATTCCGATGATCCCGCCGGAACAGATCTCAAGGCCTGCTTTCTTTGCCCTCTCAATATTTGAGATCTTGTCAACATATGTATGAGTCGTGCAGATCTCAGAGAAAAAACGTCTTGATGTTTCTAAATTACAGTGATATCGTGTGACTCCATTTCTTTTCAGATCTAAAAAAGCTTCATAAGACAGAAATCCGTGGGATGCACAAAGGGAAACACTGCACTGTTCATACATAGCACGATAGGCCTTTAAAGCTCTTGAAAAATCTTCTCCCTCAAGAGATTTTCCGGCTGTCACGATAGAGTACCTGTGTATTCCTTTTCTTTCCTGCATCCGGCAGTCCTTCAAAATCTCTTCGGCCGGAAGAAATGCATATTCGTCCGCCTGAGTCCGGTGATGGGATGACTGTGCACAAAACCTGCAGTCCTCGCTACACTTTCCGCTTTTCCCATTGATGATCGTACAGAGATCGCCGTGGTCTTTGCAAAAATGCTTTCTGATCCTGTCTGCCGACCGGCACAGCATCTCAAGATCCGCATCCAGCAAAAACAATACATCTTCTATTTTGGTCTGTCCCTGTTCTCCTGAAAGGATCTGTCTTTTAAATTCCTCCAGCATATAAACTCCTTTCTCTTTCCCGCTTCGTTAATGAAGTATACGCTATGAATTCCAAATTGTCAACCACAATAATTATATAGGTTTACAATTCAGTTAAATGAAAACGTGCGCTGCATAATGACGCACGTCTCAGATTCTATTTTATTCTTTCTCTTCAAGGATGCCTAATTCCTTAATCCGTTCCTCAATCTTTTTCATAGATTCCTCATAGGTAAGTCCGTCTTCCGTATCTTTTTCCTGTACATCGGCACGCTTTTCCAGCAATTCGTCGATATCTTTACTGTATGGATTATTGTCTGTCACTCTTGTTAAAAGTCCCATGCATCTTCCTCCCTGCTTTCTTCTCTCCCTTTTCGCTGACCTTTATTTTATTCATTTTATCCGTTTCTTGTCAATATATTCTTATGAGAAATTTGACTTTCCGCTCAAAAAATTGTACCATGACATTGCATCAGCAAAGAAGAAAGGGGTGTTTGATATGAAAACCTATAAAATATTGTTAGATTCCATAGACAAAGTAAAAGACTTTGTCAACTTGATCAACCGGTTTAAATCCGAGATAGATTTAGCATCCGGCCGCTATGTTGTCGATGCAAAATCCATTATGGGCATTTTCAGCCTGGAATTGTCCAAACCGCTGCTCCTCACCGTTTACGGCGAAGACGAACTGGAAGACATTGAAAATGCATTAGAGCCATTTATTTTAAACTAAAAGGAAATGCCGTATCCCCGTTTTATTCTCTGGGGTACGGCGCTTTTTTATGAGTTTTTTACCACTATTTCCATCACGCTTTGAAATGCGTTCCTCCACGGCTGCTCCCCATACTGTACTTTGGATATGCAAAATAAGGCTTCAATTCCTTGGCATAGTAGGCGCCTCCCAATACATCATACTTTCCATCGGCCAGATCCTGTATAAAGGTATCTGATGTGGTCGGAACATATTCGTACTCCCAGTTCGTATATTTTGCGATCTCGTTCAGATAATCCGGCGTCAGCCCGGTATAATTTCCGTATTTATCTTTTTCGCATATCCCCTTTTTCTGATCATCACTGTCTCTATTCCGTTCTCTTCATTTTAAAGCTTTTCTCTCTTTCTGACAAGAAAAAGGGAGCCGATTCCCAAAATAAAATTAGGATTCGGCTCCTTTTGTCATCAACTTATAATATCCGCACTCTCACTCTTATGGCTTTCAGCAGCTGGATCAGCGGAAGATTTGCCAGTGCCAGTCCATATACGGTAAACAGCTGCTGCATATTCAGTGTCTGGACTTTAAACAATGTATGAAGCGAAGGTATAGTCATTACACATGTCATCAGAATTACTCCAAGTATAAATGCACCGATCAGATACATATTGTCGAAAAATTTTCTTGTAAACAGCACCGGATGATTTGACTTGCAGTTAAAGCTGTGCACCAGCCTCGACATACAGAGCGTTCCAAATGCCATTGTGCTTGCCAGAAGAGCATTTTGTTCACGGTATCCGATCATAAATCCGATCATCGTCATGACTCCGATCACAAATCCTTCGATCCCGATATTAACCAGGAAATCTTTTGTGAGTATAGATTCGTTCACAGGCCTCGGTTTCTCTTCCATCACCTTGTCGGTGTGGGGTTCCAGTCCGAGTGCGATGGCCGGAAGGCTGTCTGTAAGCAGGTTGATAAACAGTAAATGCACCGGAGCAAACGGAACCGGAAGTGCAGCGATAGACGCATAAAGCACCGCAAGGATTCCCGCAAAGTTTCCCGACAGCAGGAACTGGATCGCATTCTTTATGTTTCTGTACAAATTCCTTCCGTTTTCCACTGCCTTTACGATGGTCGCAAAGTTATCGTCTGTAAGCACCATTGAGGAAGCGTCCTTGGAGACTTCACTTCCCGTGATCCCCATTGCCACACCGATGTCTGCCTGCTTGAGCGCCGGTGCGTCGTTGACCCCGTCACCTGTCATAGAGACGATATTGCCTTTTCTCTGCCATGTCTGTACGATCCGGATCTTGTGTTCCGGCGAAACTCTCGCGTAAACAGAAATCCCTTCCACAAATTTTTCAAGCTCCTGATCGGACATATGATCGATCTCAGAACCCTCACAGGCTTCGCTTTCATGTTTTAATATCCCAATACGCTTCGCTATGGCAGCGGCAGTTACTTTGTGGTCTCCCGTAATCATAATCGGGCGTATCCCTGCCTGGATGCACTGCGCTACCGCAGACCTAGATTCATTTCTCGGAGGGTCCATCATAGAGATCAGTCCAAGGAAAGTATAGCCGTTTTCATCATCCGGCGTGAGCCGTTTCCCTTTTTCTATGGTCTTGTATGCGATTGCTAAAACTCTCAGGCCGTTCCGTGAAAATTCCTGGTTGCAGGCTTCAATCTGTTTTTTATCCCAGTTGGTAATCACTGTGGTTTTATCGCCTTTTTGAATGGATACCAGCCGGTTCAGAAGCACGTCCACAGCCCCTTTTGTTACCATGACATATCCGTTTTCCATGTCATGCACCGTAGACATTAGTTTCCGGTCACTGTCAAAGGGTATCTCCGCCACCCTCGGGTAGAAACACCGAACGCTCTCGGCTTTCCTTCCCAGCTTGTCCCCCAGATTGATCAGCGCAGTCTCCGTGGGATCTCCAATCTCCTCGCCGTTGACGTTCGTAGAGTCGTTGCAGAGCATACTGTAATCCAGCAGCTGTTTCTGGGCCGGTTTCTTCAGGTCAATATGGGCGGCAGGAATCCTGACACCTCCCACATAATAGTCTTCCACTGTCATCTTATTCTGCGTAAGCGTACCGGTCTTGTCGGAACAGATGACAGACACACTTCCCAGTCCTTCCACTGCCTGGAGTTTTCTGATGATCGCATGTTCCTTGGCCATCTTCTGTGTTCCAAAGGAGAGAACGATCGTCACGATGGAACTTAACGCTTCCGGGATTGCCGCAACCGCCAATGCTACGGCAAACATAAATGCGTCTCCCATATCCTCGCCCCGGATGACACTGATCCCAAACAGGATTCCGCAGAATACCAGGATCAAAAGGGAGAGTTTTTGTCCGAACTGATCCAGATTGACCTGGAGAGGAGTCCTTTTTTCCTCTGTATTTTTCAGCATTCCCGCAATCTTTCCGACTTCCGTGTCCATTCCCACCCCTGTCACGAGGAATTTCCCTCTTCCATAGGTGACAAAACTTCCCGAATACACCATATTGGTCCGGTCTCCCAGCGGAACCTGGCTGATGATGATGCCGGCGGTCTTTTCTACGCCCAGGCTTTCCCCGGTCAGCGCACTCTCGTCCACTTTTAAGCTGGCTGATTCTAAGATTCTTCCATCCGCGGGTATGGAATCCCCTGCCTCCAGGAGTATCTCATCCCCCACAGTCACTTCTCTGGACGGAATCTGTACGGTGATCCCGTCCCGGATCACCTTGGCCGTCGGTGCCGACAGCTGTTTTAAGCTGTTCAGGGATTGTTCTGCCTTCACGGTCTGAACGGTACCGAGGACGGCATTGACCGTGATGACGACCAAAATAACCGCGGTGCTCTCCACATCTCCCAGAAATCCTGATACAGTAGCTGCGATGATCAGAATAATAACGAGAAAGTCCTTAAACTGTTCGAGAAAGATCTGCAGTACACTTTTCTTTTTCCCTTCGACCAGTTCATTGTACCCATACTGTTTTTGATGTTCCGTGACCTGTGCAGCGCTCAAAGGTTCCATCGAGCCGTTCAGTCGCTTCCTGACTTCTTCTGCTGTCTGTTGGTAAAACTCTTTCATATTTCATCATTCTCCATTTCTATATGTATTTTCTTTCTTTTTCCGACGAAAAAAACAGCGAGACTTTTACTGCATCTTTCGTGCAATAAAAGTCTCGCTGTTTCATTACGATACGGATGAATTTCTTCATCGAGATTGACGACACCGCAAACGATTTGCTCGCCAGCTACTCCCTTTTATTAAAGTTTATATTAGCGGATTCTCTTTGGCTTGTCAACTAATTGTTGTCGACTTTCCGGCTCGAATTTTGCCTTATAAATGCTTGCCCGTCACCTTGAGCCTTGCTATGGCCCTGGAAAGCGCGGCTTTGCTGTGATAGTACTCCTTCTGGCTTTCCTTCTGCCTGAGTCTTTCCTGGGCGCGCTCTTTTGCTTCCTCTGCCCGCCGGATATCAATTTCATCCGGCCATTCTACCGTGTCTGCCAGGAGAACGACGAACTCCGGCATGATCTCTACAAAGCCGTCGCCCACAGCTGCTTCTTTCCACTCACCGTTTACTTTGAACCTGAGTGCTCCTGTCTTCACCGCGGTCACCATGGACTCATGGTTGGGCAGGATGCCCTGTTCACCATCGATCGCCGGAAAGATCATCATCTCACATTCACCGTTATAAAACTTTCGGTCACTGGCCGTAATCTCCAGATAAAAGGTCTTTCCCATGCTCATCCCTCTTTCTTACGCTTCCTTGGCCGTTTCGCTCTTTGCCTTCTCAATGACTTCATCGATTGTTCCCACCATAAAGAATGCATTTTCCGGATATTCGTCCAGCTCTCCGCTTATAATGGCTTTAAATCCACGGATGGTCTCGCTCACCGGCACATATTTGCCCTTCATGCCGGTAAAATTCTCTGCCACATGAAACGGCTGTGAAAGGAATTTCTGGATCTTTCGGGCACGGTAAACCGCGAGTTTATCATCTTCATCCAGTTCCTCCATTCCCAGGATAGAGATGATATCCTGAAGCTCTTTATACTTCTGAAGAAGCTCCTGAACCTGCATTGCCACCTCGTAATGTTCCTCCCCAACCACTTCCGCTTCCAGAATTCTGGATGTGGATTCCAGCGGATCTACCGCAGGATAGATTCCCTGTTCTACAATCTTTCTGGAAAGCACCGTGGTGGCGTCCAGATGGGCAAAGGTCGTTGCCGGGGCCGGGTCCGTCAAATCATCCGCAGGCACATAGACGGCCTGCACAGAAGTGATCGATCCATTTTTCGTGGACGTGATCCTCTCCTGAAGCTCTCCAACTTCATTGGCCAGCGTCGGCTGGTAGCCGACGGCAGAAGGCATACGGCCCAGCAGTGCGGATACCTCGGAGCCTGCCTGCACGTAACGGAAAATATTATCGATGAACAGCAGCACATTTTGATGTTCCCTGTCTCTGAAATACTCTGCCATCGTAAGACCGGTCTGTGCCACTCTCATGCGGGCTCCCGGCGGTTCGTTCATCTGTCCGAACACCAGGGCTGTCTTGTCGATGACCCCGGATTCATTCATCTCTGTCCACAGGTCATTTCCCTCTCTGGAACGCTCTCCCACGCCGGTAAAAATAGAATATCCGCCGTGTTCAGTGGCGATGTTGTGGATCAGCTCCTGGATCAGCACCGTTTTGCCCACTCCGGCACCGCCGAACAGTCCGACTTTACCGCCCTTGGCATAAGGCGCCAGAAGGTCGATGACTTTAATTCCTGTCTCCAGGATCTCCACGACCGGGCTCTGTTCCTCAAAAGTAGGAGGGTCCCTGTGGATGACCCACTGCTCTTCCCCTTCGACCTGCTCTTTTCCGTCAATATTCTGCCCCAGCACATTGAACATCCTGCCCAGTGTCTGTCTGCCTACCGGAACCGTAATTCCTGCTCCTGTAGCTGTCACCTCCATATCTTTTGACAGCCCTTCGCTGGATGCGAGCAGGATACAGCGGACAATATTGTTCCCCATATGCTGGGCAGCTTCCATGACAAGTTTTTTGCCGTTCAGTTCTACCGTCAGCGCATCTTTGATCAGCGGAAGATACCCGCCGTCAAATTCCACGTCCACGACCGGACCTAAAACCTGTACGATTTTTCCCTTTTCCATATCTTCACCACAATTCTTTCTATATCTAAATCAATTATTATTTCTTTTGAAACGCTTTCGCGCCGCTTACAATCTCTGTAATCTCCTGGGTGATTGCCGCCTGTCTTGCACGGTTATACAATAGTGACAGCTCCCTGATCATGTCTTTTGCACTTTCCGTGGCCCCCTGCATCGCCATCATACGCGCATTCTGCTCGCTGGAAAATGACTCTACCAGAGCTCCATAGATCAGGCCCTTTACATAGTTGGGCACCAAATGATCCATGACCACTTTTGGAGACGGAGAATAGTCGGCAATCTTGTGATACTTTTCGAGTTCCACATTCATTTCCTCAAAGCTCTGCCGTTTCAGCGGCAGGATCTGGATAATCTCAGGCTCTGCCTTTAAAGGCGTTACCATCTTTGTATAAATAATATAGATCTCATCCAGCTTTTCCTTCCTGTAAAGATCGACCAATGTTTCCGCAATATTTCTGGCACGCCACATGCTGGGGTCCTGGGCGGTATAGAGAAACTCCATGTCAATCCTGACATTCTTCTTCGTAAAATACTTCCTTCCCATCTGGCCGATGACAAACAGGGTATTATCATTTCCCTGTGCCAGGCGCTCCTGTGCAAGCTTCAGCACATTGTGGTTATAGGCTCCCGCCATCCCCTTATCAGCCGTCATGACCACATATCCCCGCTTTTTATCCTCCGGCTTAATCTTTTTTCTCTGGTCAAAAAAGGTATGGTTAATGTCCGGCGAATGAAACAGAATATCTTTGATCGTCGACTGGAGCAGTTCAAAATACGGAGCCGTGGCGTCCAGCTTTTCCCTTGCCTTCCGAAGCTTTGTGGAAGAGATCAGATACATTGCGTTGGTGATCTTCATGGTCTCCTGAATACTCTTCATTCTAGAGCGGATTTCTGTCATATTTGCCATGTATGCTCACCTACTTTTTAAATTCTTTTACTGCTTGAACGATCTTCTCTGCCATCTCATCTGTCAATACCTTCTTCTCGTCGATCTCACTGGCCAGTTCCCCGTATTTTGCCTCAAAGAAGGATACCAGATCTTCCGTAAAGGCTTTGACATCTTCTGTCGGAACATCCATGAGCAGACGGTTATTGGCCGCACATAAGAGAATGACCTGTTTGTGCAGGCTCATCGGATGATAAAGCGGCTGTTTCAATAATTCCACAAGCCTGTTTCCATGATCAAGGAGTTCCTTGGTCTGCGGGTCCAGATCCGAACTGAACTGGGTAAAGACCTCCATCTCCCGGAACTGAGCCAGGTCGATTCTCAGACTTCCCGAAACTTTTTTCATGGCTTTTGTCTGTGCCGCCCCTCCTACACGAGAAACAGACAGACCCACATTGACTGCCGGCCGGATGCCGGAGAAGAACAGATCACTCTCTAAGAATATCTGTCCGTCTGTGATGGAAATGACATTGGTAGGAATATAGGCGGATACATCGCCCGCCAGAGTCTCAATGATCGGCAGCGCCGTGATAGACCCTCCTCCGTGTTCTTCATTCAGTCTGCATGAACGCTCAAGCAGCCTTGAATGCAGGTAGAATACATCTCCGGGATATGCTTCCCGTCCCGGCGGCCTCTGTAAGAGCAGAGACATGGCACGGTAAGCCACCGCATGTTTTGACAGGTCATCATAGACTATCAAAACGTCTTTTCCTTTGTCCATGAAATACTCTGCCATGGCCGTGCCGGAATACGGCGCGATATACTGAACCGGAGCCACATCGCTTGCCGATGCGGATACGACGATTGAATAGTCCATGGCGTCGTGCTTCTTCAGTGTGGAAACAATTTTAGCCAGAGTGGATGCTTTCTGCCCGATGGCTACATACACACAGATGACGTCTTTGCCCTTCTGGTTCAAAATTGTGTCCACAGCGATGGACGTTTTGCCGGTCTGACGGTCGCCGATGATCAGCTCTCTCTGTCCCCGTCCGATCGGAAACATCGCGTCAATGGCAAGGATTCCTGTCTCCAGCGGAACGTCTACGGATTTTCTGTCGATGACTCCCGCCGCTTCTCTCTCAATCGGGAGATACGCGTCAGTCCTGATCGGTCCGTTACCATCAATGGGAGCGCCCAGCGCATTGACCACGCGCCCGACCAAAGCGTCCCCGACCGGTACTCCGGCACGCTTGCCGCTTCTAACGACTTTGGAGCCTTCGATCAGCCCGTGATCACTTCCCAACAGCACACAGCCGATGGTCTTCATTTCCAGATTCTGCACAATACCTCTGGTACCGTTCTCAAACTCTACCAGTTCCCCGTACATCGCATGATTTAAACCATGCACGGCCGCAATACCGTCGCCTACCTGGATGACTGTTCCTTCCTCCTGCACCTCGATCTTATTTTCATAATCTTCTATCTCACTTTTTAAAACGGAAATAATTCCTTCCGGATTTATATTGCCCAACTGTTTCACCTCCGCACAAGGCTGTTTTGTAATTTTGTAATGGAAGCCTTCACACTTCTGTCATATACATCATCACCCACAGTCAGAATGAATCCGCCGATCAATGACGGGTCTTCTTTCAGCTGCAGATTAACGCCTGTTTTATGATATTTTTGGCAGATCATATTTTTTATGCCTTCAATTCTCCTGTCATCCGGTTTGGTGACATAAGCAAAGACTGCCTTGACTACTTTATTTTTTCTTAAAACTAATTCATCATGTGAAGCAAATATCTCAAAGATGCTGTCTGCCTCACCATTGTCTGTGACGACCTTAAAAAAGCTCTGCACCGGCCCTGGGATCACTCTGTCAATGACCGCATGTTTTTCTTTTTTTGTGACTACCGGACTTGCCAGTGCTTTCACGAATTCCGGGCACTCACTGCAGATCCTTTTCGTCTCATGGATGTACTCTTCAGGAATCGTTAAGTCAAATAATGCTTTTGCATAATTATCTGTCAGCTCATTCATTGGCCTGCACCCGCTTCTCTCAAAAAGTCATCCAGTATTTTTTCATTGGATGCCTGGTCAACGTTCTCCTGAATTACTTTGGAAGCCGCCGCGATCGCCACCTGGGCAATTTCATTCTGTATTCCCTGTACTGCTTTTTCCCGCTCTGTCTCAATGGTTTTTCTTGCGTCCGCAATTATTTTGGACGCCTCCGCATCGGCATCTCTTAAAATCTTCTCATATTCTTCTTTGCCCCGCTCCTTGGCTGTCTTTACGATCCTGGCCGCCTCCTGATTGGCATTTTTAAGCTCGGCCTCGTATCTTTCTTTCAGCAGCCCGGCCTGGGTATTTTTTTGTTCCGCATCCTCTATCTGTCCGCTGATCATCTGTTCCCTTTTCTCAATCATGCCCATAACAGGCTGAAAAAGAAGCTTTTTTAAGATAATAAAAAACACAATAAGGTTCACGAACGTCCACAGGAGCCCTGAATTAAATGTTAACACCTATACCGCCTCCAAGCTTTATTTAAAGTACAAACATGATAATGATTGCAACAACCAGGCCATAGATTGCCGTTGATTCTGCAAGCGCACATCCAAGCAGCAGTGTCTTATTAATCTCCCCGGTTGCCTCCGGCTGTCTTGCGATCGCATCTGTTGCACCTGATGTGGCGATTCCGATACCTATACCTGCTCCAATACCTGATAATACTGCAATACCTGCTCCTAATGCTACTAATGACATAATCTACATCTCCTTATACTATAATTTATTGTTTCTGTTATTCTAATCCATAAGCTCTTTCATAAAGATGGCCGTCAGGAAAACAAACACATACATTTGAATCAGTCCATCAAATACGTCAAAATAAAAACTGAACGGGATCGGCACCAGAATCGGCGCTACAATCTTTAAGAGTTCCATTATGACGAATCCGCCCAGAATATTTCCGAAGAGCCGCATACACAGCGACAGAGGCCTTATAAAGACTTCCAGCACGTTAAGCGGTGCGATAAACGGAACCGGCTCGGTAAAGCTCTTTATGAACCCCTTAAAGCCCTTTTTCCTGATCCCCGAATATTCTATCAGCACGATGCTCATGACCGCCAGCCCTGCTGTTACGTTGATGTCCTTCGTAGGCGGTGTCAGTCCGACCAAACCGCTCAGATTGGAAAGGCCGAGATAGATTCCGACTGTCGCAAGATACGGGATATAGCCTTTTCCCTCGTCTCCCAGAATCCCGTGGAAAAACCGATATACTCCTCCCACCGCAGTCTCAATACAGGCCTGCTTTCTTGTAGGGACAAGCTTTAAATTTCTCACGAAGATCAGACACAGCAGGATGACAAAAGCCATAATACCCCATGTGACTACAACCGATTCCTGCACCGGAATCCCGCCGAAGAGAGGAATGGTGAACGCTGTCTTGCTCACAAGCTCTTCCATCAATTTCTCCGATAAACTCATCGACTGCTCCTCCTTTCCTAAATTTGTAGTGAGTATAATACTCCTATATTACTTTGTCAATTCTAAAAATTACCCTTTTTTTTATGCTTTTTTTCAAGAAAAATCACTTATTTTCCTCTTGAAATAAAATTTTCTTTGGTTCTACCAATTATTATTATATGTTTTATCTAATATTTTCAAGAATCCTATGTTAGTATTTGTACAATTCATACTACCCTTTTGTTCTCCACAAAAAAGAGGTCAGATTTTTCGATTTCTTCTTATTAAAAGAAGTTCATTTTTCTGACCTCGATTTTCCCGGTTCCTGCCCGTTTTATTGTCTTCTGATTCTTAGTGTATGCAATGCTTTTAAAACTGATAATTCAATAATCAATTATAATAATCTGATTTTTCTCAAATACCGGCTAAAGCATGCAAACGTATATTCATAAGCACCTCTGACACGGCTTTGTCCCCTGGACCTCACTCTTTGAGGGGCCTGACAACTTTTTCGTGCCAGATGCGATTTGCCAAAGGCAAATGATTTTCTTACGCATCTGTGCACAACCCGCGGAGCATTTTTATTTCATAGGGAAGGTCGTAGAGCTTTCCTATGAAACAAAAACAGAACGGTACATTCCATCCAAATGTACCGTTCTATTCTTCCTCAACCTATAAAAATAAATGAATGCGGATGACAGGAATCGAACCTGCACTCCGAAGAACTAGATCCTAAGTCTAGCGCGTCTGCCAGTTCCGCCACATCCGCATAAAAAATGCCATCTATACTATAAATGATAGATGACTAAGTGAGCGTGCGGGGATTCGAACCCCGGACAACTTGATTAAAAGTCAAGTGCTCTACCACCTGAGCTACACACCCGTACTGGGCTAGCTGGATTCGAACCAGCGAATGCAGCAGTCAAAGTGCTGTGCCTTACCGCTTGGCGATAGCCCATTATCTTTCAGGAAATCCAGTAGTCCTGTATTGATAAAACAAAAAGGGTGGGTAATGGGATTCGAACCCACGGCCTCCAGAGCCACAATCTGGCGCGCTAACCAACTGCGCTATACCCACCATAAACATAAACTATAAAACTATTATTTCAAACGAGCGAAATAAAAACGAGCCTGAGGGGATTCGAACCCATGACCTACGGCTTAGAAGGCCGTTGCTCTATCCAGCTGAGCTACAGACTCATATGCATAAATATCTTTACTTTGCTTCGCAAAGTGGAAGCGGGTGATGGGAATCGAACCCACGTGATCAGCTTGGAAGGCTGGAGTTCTACCATTGAACTACACCCGCAAAGTCGGGGTGACAGGATTCGAACCTGCGACCTCTTGATCCCAAATCAAGCGCTCTAGCCAAGCTGAGCCACACCCCGATATGTAATTCCTTCTTGAAAGACTTTCCAAAACTGCTGTTGTTTGGCTGCCCTCTTTCTCACAAGCAAGATTTATTATACTGGACAGGCGCGCAAAAGTCAACATCTTTTTTATATTTTTTTAAAACTGGGCTAAACCGCATAACTGCGCGCTTTGTGGCATATTCTTCCACAGTTTTATACATACTTTTTAAAAAAAGTTTTATATTATGAAGTTTCAAATAACGCTTCTGCCCCCCTAAATTTCATTTTTCGGATACGAAGCAGTCAGACCGCCTCATCTGCTCAATCCTCACACTTTGAATAACTTTACAACTTTTTTCCTGAACAACAAAAAAGAAGGCATCCCACAGCTGAGATGCCCTCTGTAAATTTTATTCTTCTTCCTCTTTTGCAGATAACTTTATATCATCTTCATCTTCAAAGAAATCATCATCAAAATCGTCATCGAAATCATCGTCAAAGTCTTCCATATAATCTGGAGTCAAATACTTGTAAACCGCATAAGCAATCCCTGCCACTGCCGCGATTGCACCGATGATTGCCAGAGCCCAGACAATTTTATTATCTTCTTTGTCTTTCTTGTGCATAATGTCTGATACTTTTGCTGCGCTTAGTAAATCGTCAAAACTTTTCATGTCATTCACCCTTTCTTATGTGTTTTTTTTATTATATCACTTATCCCGTTTCATTACTAATCTTTTTTCTAATTTTGCTCGGTTTTCTTTAATTTTGCAAAGGAAGCAAACATCTTTTTTACACCGTGTTTATCAAAGTCTACCGTAACCTCATAATCCCGGCCTCCGGAGACAATTTCCATGACGGTACCCTGGCCGAATTTGATATGGCTCACACGGTCGCCTGCGCCATAAGAAAGCGACTCTGCCTTTGGTTCTGCAAATTGATGTTTTTGGAACGGTTTTCGGAACTGAGTCCTTCGGTTGGATGAAAAAATATCATGATCCGGACGCTTGTCATTTAGATTAACGCCGTAATCCAGCTTTAAAAGCTCCTGAGGGATCTCATCGATGAAACGGGACACCTTGTTAAACTGAGTTCTTCCCTGCATCATCCTGCGCTTTGCGGCACTCAGATAAAGGCGTTCTTTGGCTCTGGTAATTCCCACATAACAAAGCCTCCGCTCCTCCTCCAGTTCTTCCTGGTCTTCAGAGATAATGGTCATATAACTCGGGAAAATCCCGTCCTCCATTCCGCTCATAAATACATATGGGAACTCCAGCCCCTTTGCACTGTGGAGTGTCATGAGGACGACCCTGTTGTCTGAATCTTCCAGGCTGTCGATGTCTGCTACCAGAGCGATTTCCTCGAGGAGACCCGAAAGTGTAGGGTCCTCCGCAGCCTCTTCATATGCAACGATTTTATTCAGAAGTTCATTGATATTTTCTATTCTGACCAGGGCCTCTTCCGTTCCCTCGGCCTCAAGTCCGGTTACATACCCTGTCTGCTTCAAAATATAGTGAAACAGGTCTTCCAGGCTTCCCTTCTGTGCCTGTTCCCTGAAATCCGCAATGAGTTCTGAAAACTTTTCGATTTTTCTCTTTGCATTGGCAAGGGATTCTATCTGTCTTGCCTCAAAGCAGGCATCCAAAAACCCTATATTCTGCTCGATCGCATAGGTCTGAACCTTGTCGATGGTCGTCGCGCCGATCCCTCTCCGGGGAACATTGATGATCCTTTTCACTGCCAGATCGTCAAGGCCGTTGTCCACAGCCTTCAGATAACAGATCACGTCCTTTACTTCTTTTCTCTGATAGAAATTCATTCCGCCCACGATCCGGTAAGGAATATTTTTAATCATAAATTTCTCTTCAAAAATACGGGACTGTGCATTGGTCCGGTAAAGAATCGCGATATTTTTATAGTTCACACCATCCTTTGCCAGGCGGCCGATCTCTTCGACGATCTGTCCCGCCTCTTCATATTCTGTCCCATATTGGTGAAATACAATCGAATCTCCGTCGTCATTTTCTGTCCAAAGGGCTTTTTCTTTCCGGCCCTTATTGTTTTTGATGACTTCATTGGCGGCATTCAGGATATTCTTCGTGGAGCGGTAATTCTGTTCCAATTTGATTACTTCGGCATCCTGAAATACTCCTTCAAAGTTTAAAATATTTTTGATATTAGCACCCCGGAATTTGTAGATGGACTGATCGTCATCGCCTACGACACAGAGATTCTGATACTTCCTTGCCAGCATGCTGATGAGCTGAAACTGGATGGTATTTGTATCCTGGTACTCATCCACCATGATATAGCGGAAGCGTTCCTGATAATAGTCCAAAACTTCAGGGTGAAACTGAAACAGCTCTACTGTTTTAAATAAAAGATCGTCAAAGTCCAAGGCATTGTTGGCCTTCAGCTGTTTTTGGTATTCCTTATAGATTTCTGCAATTTTCTTTTTCTTAAAATCAAAATTATACCGGGTCTCGTATTCTCCCGGTGTCATAAACTCATCTTTCGCTGAGGAGATTGCATTCATCACGGCACGCTCCGGCAGACTTTTTGTGTCCACCCTGAACTGCTTGCAGATGCCCCGGATCAAAGACTTCTGGTCATCGCTGTCATAAATGGTAAAACTGTTGTCATAGCCAAGCTTGTCGATATGTCTCCTCAATATGCGGACACAGGTAGAATGAAACGTGCTGACCCATATATGTTCCGCTCCGGAACCCACCAGGGCATCCACACGCTCTCTCATCTCTCTGGCTGCTTTATTGGTAAATGTTATCGCCATGATGTGGTAGGGATTGACTCCCTGTTCGATCAGATAGGCGATCCTGTGGGTCAGGACCCTTGTCTTGCCTGAGCCTGCGCCGGCCAGCAGAAGCAGAGGCCCTTCCGTACAAAATACGGCTTCCCGCTGCTGTTCATTCAATGTATCATATATGCTCATATGTAATATCCTTTCTTGCTTCTGTTCTACTTCTGTTTAACCTTCCTTTCCGGTAAGACTAACTACTATTATACTACATCCGGTCAAAACAAAGAAGCGATAAATGTGCCTGAGTTTTTACACCCCGCCTCCGGAACAGAAATTCTGCGGAAAATGTCATATCAGAGACTTGTCATATAGTTTAATAAACCGTATAATGTAGTTATCATGCAATCAAGGAGGACGATGTATGGATGATTTAAAAGAAAAACTTTCAAAGTGGCTGGAATTAGACTATATTCTACCGGAAGATATTCCAAATATCGACCTTTATATGGACCAGATCACGACCTTTATGGACACAGAACTAAAAAATTCCACACGGTTTAAGGGAGATAAGATCTTTACCAAAACAATGATCAATAATTATTCAAAAAATGATCTGCTGCCGCCTTCCAGCAAAAAGAAATACTCCAGAAATCATATGATTCTTTTAATCTATATCTATTACCTGAAAAACTTCATGTCTATCTCAGACATCAAGTCTCTTCTGGCCCCGCTGAAAAATCACTTTTATGACGATGACAGGGAACTGTCGTTTTTCGATATCTATGAGGAGATTTATCAGCTGGAACACAGACAGAAACCGGTAATCGCGGAATCTGTGGCGGATGACCTGAAAAAGGCCAGGGAATCTTTTGCTTTCGTGGAGGACGAAAAGGACAGGGATCTGCTTCAGCATTTTTCCTTCATCACACTTTTGTGCTATGATATTTATGCTAAAAAACAGCTGATTGAGAAAATGATCGACAATTTCTATACTGACAATCCAGAAAAAGAAAAAAAGAGAAAAAAATGAAGAAATAGACGAAAGCCTATTTCTTCATTCTGTTAAATACCAAATCATATCCGTCGCTTCCGTAGTTTAAAGAACGGTTGACCCTGCTGATCGTAGCCGTGGATGCGCCCGTCTTCTCTGCCACTTCCAGATACGTATGCTTTTCCCTGAGCATAGAAGCCACTTCAAAACGCTGCGCCAGGGATTCCAGTTCGTTCACCGTACATAAATCTTCAAAGAAAGTAAAACACTCTTCCTCTGTCTCCAACGTAAGAATCGCCTGAAACAGCCGTTTAGCGGCTTCCGTTTTAATCTTTTTGCTCATAATATGCTGCTCCTTTTCCTGCTTCGAAATTTCGATGCTTGATTAGTTTTAATATACAACATCAGCGCGTTAAAGTAAAGAAGATTTGCACCGATTTTTCCGCTGTGCATACTCTATGAAATAAAGTATTTTTTAGGAGTTTTTATGAAAGCAAAAAAACTTGCTGCCGTGTTCCTGACTTCTGTACTGGCTCTGGGCGTTTTGTCCGGATGCGGAACATCTAAATCCGAAGGAGAGACAAAAAAGCTCACCAAGGTCACCTTAAACGAAGTTACCCACTCTGTCTTCTACGCTCCCCAGTATGTAGCCATTGAAAAAGGATATTTCAAGGATGAGGGCATTGACCTGAAGGTTGATACAGGATTCGGTGCAGATAAGAGCATGACCGCTCTGATCTCCGGGAATGCAGACATAGGCTTCATGGGGCCGGAAGCCAGCATCTATCAGTACAACGAAGGAAACCAGGACTATGCCGTCAACTTTGCGCAGCTGACCCAGCGCGCAGGCAACTTCCTCGTTTCCAGAAAAAAGATCAAAAACTTCTCATGGAACGATATCAAGGGCAAAGAAGTAATTGGCGGACGAAAGGGTGTTGTTCACTAATCAATGTAAATCTTGAATCTATCGTTATTATATGTAACTGGATTGATGGTTTGACTAAGGCAAAAGCCTTACATTCAGCCATCATGTAACAATTTTATAAGACTTTTATCGAAAGGCGTTCCTTGATTGGAGCGACTTTTCTACATTAGGAGGAATTTACATTGAATAAAAACTTTTTAGAACACTATATGAAAACCAAACCAGAAACCAATGAACAGAAATATCTGTTTCTCGTAGATAATCAGGATATCGCATTTGCAATTCTTAGTGCGGAATATCCAGCTGTTACACTTTTATACGGACAGCAAGGCTATCATGATATAGACAGCTTCATCGAATATATGGATGAAATCGCCTATACCGGAACATATCAGATGGACTACATTTACGTTCCCGCCTGTTCCAGTAAGAAAACGAATGATTCTCTGGAGCAATATTTCCAGAATAATTATCTCACTTATCGTAAGGGATGGATTCTATTTAAAGACAAAGAATACCTTGCCAAACCAGAGCATTTGCTCCAGATAAAAGCAGTTATATCGGATTTTATCAAGCGGTTTGAAGGACAAGGAACAGACCAACCGGATTTAAACAAATTTCATAGATTTAACGAACAAGGAAAGCGAATCGGTGTATTTGATATGGAGATTGTAGATTATCTGATACAGACGGTTCCTTTTTTTATGCTAGAAAATACACCTTATATCTATGAAAGTGGCTGCTATCACGAAGATGCTAATGGAATTCGCTTAAAATCCCATATTCAGAAGCTGCTCTATCGTGATTGCATTAAAGCAACTACTATTCAGGGCATTTATAATCTTTTGGTATCTCAGCCACAGGTACAGAAACGATTTACAGACCTTAACAATCAGCCATCGCATTGGGTCAATTTCCAGAATGGATATTTTGATGTGATGGAGTGGAAATTAATTGAACATGAAACGAAATATCTGATGATTAATCAAATACCTTTTTCTTTTTATCCAGATCAAGCGGAAACTGTTCTTACTGGTGGAACACATATCCGCAAGTATCTGGATTTTTCTATTTCAGATGAAACCGATCAGCAGACTTTCTGGCAGTATCTTGGATATTGTATGACTACCGATACTCGTTTTCAAAAATTTCTAATGATAAAAGGGAAAGGCGGAACTGGTAAATCCATTGCAATTTCTTTTATACAACACATCGTTGGTTCTGGTAATTATGCCAGTATGTCACTACAGAATTTGAACCAGCGATTTTATCCTACGGGATTGTTTGGAAAGTTATTAAATGCTTGTGCGGATATTCCAAGCACCGCTATGGAAAGTGTTGATATCATCAAGAAAGCAGTTGGGGAAGATACGCTACTTTATGAAAAGAAAGGACAAGACCCGACACAATTTAACAGTAATGCAAAATTGTTGTTTTCAGCCAATAAAATGCCCTTGAATCTGGATGATAAAACAAACGCTTACTACCGCCGTTTATTGGTTCTAGATATTAACCGTACGATTCCAGAAGAAGAAAAAGATTCTAAGCTAAAAGAAAAAATGTGCAATGAATCTGACTATGCCATCCACATGGCAATGCTGGCATTGAAACAGTTATACACCGATAATCATTTTATTGAAAGTGATCACAGTAAAGAATGTATTGCACATCTTTATCGTTCCGCTGACAGCGTAAAAGCATTTACCGATGATATGCTCTGTCATAAACTCGGTGAGAAAATAAAACGTAGTGAAGTGTACAAGATGTATGAAGAATACTGTGAGGATAACGGACGAACACCGCATGGCAAGTCACGATTCTGGGAATATATAGCTGACAAAGGGTATATGATTAAACGTTATTCTGATGGAGCTTATTATTTTAAAGATACTTCTGTGAAAGAATCAGATTTTGAAACGATGGACGATACGATAGCGAATCCATTTGAACAGATGGATTTATCTTTATCGTAAAATGACAGAAATGATAGAAATGACAAAATGCAGATGGATATTCTTGGATATGGAGACTCATGGAAAATCGATTGATGTAGCATGGTATCATTTTTGCCATTTTGTCATACTGCGCTTGCTGCATTGAATATTGGTTAAATTTATTTCTTGTTAATTAACATCTGCTCAATTGTTGTTTTCTTTTGACTTTGTTATGATTGAACTATAGACAACGGCCGGTGTTAAAACTTTAAGGAGGCTTGAACGATGCAGATAGGAAAAACAATTCGAAAATATAGAAAAGAAAAAGGTATGACGCAAGAGGAAATGGCAAATCGTTTGGGTGTAACAACGCCTGCTGTGAATAAATGGGAGAATGAAAATTCGTATCCAGACATTACGTTGCTTGCACCAATCGCACGACTACTTGGGATATCTCTTGATACACTACTTTCTTTCCAGGAAGAACTGACAAAAGAAGAAATTGCTTCGATTGTCATGGAAGCAGACCAAAAACTGAAAACTGAAGCTTATGATAAAGTTTTCCGTTGGGCGAAATCTATCATCGAATCTTATCCAAATTGTTTGATGTTGATTTTGCAACTGGCAACGATTCTTGATGCACAGCGTTTGATAAAAGAAATTCCAAATGCCAGGGACTATGATGACTATATCTTAAAATGTTACAAGCGAGCATTAGAAAGTGACGAAGAAACTCTTCGCACCAGTGCCGCAGATTCTCTTTTTGGGTATTATTCAAGAAATGGACAATACGAGACTGCTGAACAATACTTACAGTATTATTCTATGCAAAATCCACTGCGTAAATTAAAACAGGGAATTATTTATAGCAAAACAAATCGAAGAGATGAAGCATATAAACTCTACGAAGAGATATTATTTTCTGAATACCAAATTCTCAGTATGACTTTGAACAGTTTATATGCTCTCAGTTTAGAAGAACAAAATTATGAGAAAGCCCATTTATTTACAAACAAGCAGCAAGAACTGGCAAAATTATTTGAAATGGGCAAATATCATGAAGTATCCAGTAAACTGGATCTGGCAACTACCGAACAAGATGTCGATACTGTATTAGACACAATGGAAACAATGCTTGCCTCCCTTAATGATATCACCAGTTTTTTGAACTCCCCACTATATGAACACATGGTGTTCAAAAAATCAAACAATACATTTTCGGAACAATTAAAACAAGAGTTATTGAATTGCTTCCAGGATAAAGAAACCTACGGATTTCTTGAAGGCAATGATCGATGGCATAAAATGATACAAAAATAATCAGCATAAATTTGTAACTGAATATGACCACTTAGGTCAGACGAAGCAGCCGATGTATTTTGAGCGAAGAGCCAATGCATCGGCTTTTCTTATGCCAAATTATCCTGCGAATGATTTGGAATAAACCGATAGAACTGAATGGAGTCATTTTTATGATGAAATCTGTTCTTTCGGTGCAGGTGTACAGAGGAATGCAATGCCTTTGTGCATGGGTACAGGGAATGCAATACCCCTGTGCAGGTCAAGGGCGCCGCCTTGCCCAGTTTAGTGGCGTTTCGCCACTTAGTACTGGGTATATTATATATTACTTGACGCAAAAAGCAACAAGGAATCAGCTTCGCTGTCTAAATCCCTTTCAGGGAAATTTTTCAAAGAATGGAGGAACATCAAAATGAAATTAACAAGGCACAATGGTCGTGCCGGAAAAAACGGTGCTTACAATCCCAAGCACAACGACCGCAGTTTTAATATTAACAATAGTGAACACATCAATAAAGAACGAGCAAAAGGAAATATTTACTGGGACTGCTTCAACGGATATCGTACTTTTTATGACAAAGAAAAAGAATGTGAACTGGCAAATACATTCGAAGAAGTGGAAGAACTTTATTACTCTAATCATTATAGAGAATTTATCGAAGGTCAAAATATTAGGAATATCAAAAATCGTCACCCAGAACGTAACCGTACCACATCAGATATCTTAAAACACAAAAAGACTTGCCCAGAAGAAACTATTTATCAGATTGGTAATTTGGATAATCATGTTTCACCAGATATATTATTACAAGTAGTTACAGATTTTATGGTTGAAATTACCGAGCGCTTCGGCACTCACGTTCACATATTGGACTGGGCACTTCATTTGGATGAGAGTACACCTCACATCCATGAACACCATGTATTCGATTGCGAAAATAAATATGGAGAATTGTTTCCACAACAGGAAAAAGCATTAGAACAGCTTGGATTTGATTTGCCCAATCCAGAAAAACCAGCAGGAAGAAACAATAATCGAAAAATGGTATTTGATTCTGCCTGTCGTGTATTGCTCTTTGATATTGCAAAAAATTATGGACTCCAATTAGAAGAAGAACCAGAATACGGCGGGCGAAAATATCTGGAAAAGCAAGATTTTATTCTTGCCAAGCAGAAAGAACAGTTGAAACTTCAAGAAGAAAAACTTGACGAGTTGACTATGAAAATTGAAGACATAGAAACTTTAATTGATGAGGTCTCCGATATTACTTATGACAAAGCTGTTGAAATTGTTACTGCTACCGTCAAAAAAGAAACCTATCTGGAAGATATCCGATTGGTGGAAGAATCAAAAAATTGGGTACTTTCTCCAGAACGAAAAGCGTCTAAGAAAGAGCGTGAATATGCAGTCAAACGATTAGACGGAGTAATTGCCAAGATCAAAAATGCTATGCAAAACACTGTCCAAAAAATCCAGGGCAAGCTCCTGCAACCAGACGTAAAGAAAGCCGGAACAGAACAAATGAAAACAAAAGCAAGGGCATCTGTTCTTTCAAAACTATCTAAAGCCAAAGTGACCGCAGATCAGAAGAATCAAGAACGTATTTCTCAAACAAAAATTCATGCGTTCAAAGAGAATTCTTTGTAGTTTTACAAAAGAAAGGGCGAAGCTCAATTATGAACTTCGCCTGCCTTTAAGAATTCTGCTCTTTATTTTTGAGGATGCAGATCACATGCGATAACTGTTTTTACAAAACGTTTTGATTTTACTCTTGTTGCAATCATACATACCAAATATACTACCACCAAATATATTACTGCTTTTTTGTCGAAAGTGATTAGCTTCATTACAAAAGACAGTAGTGTATACACAAATGTCATCAAAACTATTATAGTCGCCATATCTCTACACATCAAGTAATCTCTATGCGCAATTAAAACTTTTGTTTCTGATTCATGCTGACGTAGTAAATCATGCCACTTGCTGTTTTCATATTGACGACAAGCCTTTTTTTCAGACGGCAAATTATTATATATCTCTTCGTATGATTCAATGGCTTCTGCTGAGATAAAACGTCCATCTTTAGCATCTGTTTTTATGTCACTAAAAACAGTCTCTCCAGGCATTGGACACCACCAAAACACAATGTATCTTTTTAACTCACTTGAAATCATACAATCACAAACAGTAACCAGAGTATAAATAATGCTGGCAAATAAACCAGAGTTAATAATTGTAACGAGTAATTTCATATAATTATTTTCTTCCAAAATACCATCGAAGGTAATCAGTCCATTTAAACTTAAAATTACTAAAATATTTGCTATAACAAGTGTTTTTAATTCTTTTTCTCTATAGTCTTTTATATTCATTTTTTCTCCCTTTTAATAATATAATTTCGAGTATTTGAAGGCGATAAGATTGTCATTAAAAACACATCTTCGGATGGCTGTGTTTCACTAAATGTTTTCAAATCTCTCTGACTTGGTGACGCATCACCTGCAATATGCGTATGCCATTCTCCGATATATCTCAACAGACCATTTGTTTTTGCACGCAATGATTTTAGATATCCTTTTACACCCGATTTTCCCATCTCAACAGTATTATCTTTTCGGTCATTGTCTTCAGGAATAAATGTATCCACAATCGTAATCCGCTTAATCGTTTTTTCAATGCTTCCAATCCAAATACCTGCATTCTCCAGTTTTTCATTGGAATACTCATGAATTGTTTGATATAGAGAAGAACGAATGTGAATAGCCCATCCATCTACTTCTTGTAAAAATACCATCGGTTCCATTTCATAGATACCAACACCATTATTTGTTAAATTATCTCTATCAAAATAATTTACACACACAATTCCATTTTCTGTATCCTGGTATTTATTAATTAAATGGGGAACTACACTTGCATGATTACTTATTGTTCCATCATCCAAAATCGTAGTATCTGAGCTACACCCAAATCCAATATGATATCTCATATCTTCAGGCTGCTTATAATTAAGCCATTGTGAAATATGGGGTTCATCTAACGCTTTTCTGTATAACAATACTTGCATATCGTATATATCCGGATTTCTGCTCTTGCCTTCAATTACAGTAAGACCCATTTTCCCACCTAAATATATTTCGCTTCTAATTATGGATGATTTTATCTTATCAGTTAATGTAGCCCAAAACAGAATTCTTCTCGAAGCAGTACAATCAATAACGATACCTTCTGGTAATATATCGGTATTAAAAATATTTTCAGTATGGCTTGTACTATTATTATCATTGAACATACAATCCATCTCTATTTTCATTACCTCAGCCTTTGGATGACCAACCGCATAATTTCCACTTTCGTAATGTCTTACTAAATTGTGTGGCAAAATAACATCCTCATCATAAAAATGTTGCTCTGTATATCCCATGCGAGCCAAATTCATTGATACTTTAGATCCCAACGCACCACAGCCAAGCATAATAACGGGTTTCTTCGAGATATTTTCTGTACCTGATAATCTTTCTGCCATTGTATTGTTTAAAGCTTGTATTGGCACAACTTTCTTAATAGAACAGTTTCCTAAATTTGGAGAAGATTTAAAATCATACAACAATAGAACCGCTATAAATTCATATTCAGAAAAACCACCAAGAACTTGCATTGGACGTTTCACTGCAAGAACAACTAAGATATTTTTTAGGGAATCAATTTTGTGGGACTCATGGTATCTTCTTGAGATTTTTCGAATTCCATGTTGAATTCTACATTCACACGGAAAAATTTTCAAATCTTTCTCAGTACAAAGAGCTTGACTGATGTAATCATGAACTACATCTTCTCTATCAAATACAAATATACATGGCAGGATATCATCACTTAACTCTTTTGAATATTCTTGATTCAAAATCTGAAAATATCTGTTCGCTTTTTGTTTCATTTGTAATACTTGAGCACCATGAGTAGTTCCATACGTTGAGATTATCTTACATAAATAATCAAAATCCATTTCTGCAAATCCTGCTGTATTCTCATATCGAACAGTTTCAAATCCATCACCATTCATAAGTTCTCCATTAATCAAATCAGAAAACCAATCATTCACACGATCACAAAACGCCCTAGGACCATTCTGAAAAAACCATTCGTTAACATCCCCTCTATATAAACAAGGATTCAAAAGATGAATATTGCTATTTGCAATACCAAGATTTAGATGCGGAATTCGGCTGGTAGGAAAGTCATTCCTTACAAATAAAATCGCTGGTGCAAAGAATGGATAGTCCGATTTGACAAAAATTAATATTTCTTCATCAGAACGAACATCCAATTCTTTATATACGCCGTTAGTCGGGAGTGAAAGTTCCAATCTGCAATGAATAAATAGTCCATCAGAAAGCGAACTCTCATAAAGTCCCAATCTCTCCATACTATAATTTTCATCTATGGCCGATATCAACGGCATATATTTTTCACAACAAGTTTCCAATTTATGAAATTCATAACGTTCAAAAATTGTACCCGGCATACTATTCTCCACCATAAGATTTTTGTGTAAAGGAATTGTATTGACTTGTTGCTGTTGCAATAGATTTTATTGAAAATCCCTGACCAGTAATTTTAAATGTTAATGGTTTTGGATCATCAGCATTTGGATATTCTGCTGTACATTTATATCTATCTTGCTTTTTCAGGTGCTTAATATAGACGTTTTTAGCTCTGTAACTCGGTGGATTGTCACCATCACGTTTAATGACCTTGCTCGAAGAAACCACATATGCATTTTCTTTAGATTTTTCAAGAAATTCTTCAATAACAGGGTCTGCTTTTCCTGTATGAGTATCTTCAGAACTAACTGCATGCCAGGAGCAATGGTGTGGTGCCAATAATAAATCAAAAGTCATGTCTGGATTTAGTTCAATAACTTCTTTCCAGTTCTCACACTTGAGATCTCCACCGATAATTGCAATATATGTACCACCATTAATCTCAAAAGTAATTTTAAAAGAGGCGGTACAATCGTTCACGTCAGACTCTTCATCATCGTTTGCTTTCTTCACCGGTCTTAATACAAATATTTCTGCGCCATAATCCGTATTTCCATTTATATCAGAAATCGTTTCTCCTGCTGGAACAATAGCATCTGCGTAGTCTTTTAATTCCTTACTATATCCAACAATTTTAATACGATTTCCTGGCGTATCTGCTTCTTCAGTACCTAACAAGTCAAGTCTTCTTTGTGCTTCTTCTCTAATCGCATCTGCATCGTCATTGTAATGAGTCTCATCCATCATAAGTTTTGCAGGTACATACAATTCATCAATTCTGATTTTATCATCGTCAGAATCTTCTGGAGCACACAAATTAAAGTAATCTCTAATTCCACGACAATGATCATTATCTGAGTGAGTCAAGAAAAATGCATCCAAATAAATTTGTCCATTATCAATCGGCAGAGTATCTTGCAAGTATTCATTGCAATCATAAATTTTATCATCATTTTCTGCATTTCTCATGTTACAATCTATCATGATGTATTTATTTGTCTTTGTTTGAATCAATGTCATATCCCCATTACCCACAGGGAAAAATGTCATATAATTAGCCATATAATCACCCTTTAACCTTTCTTCTAATTTCACCCACCAGCTCATGCACCGTTGTTGCCGGACACATATGTGATGGAACTATTTTACCTTCTCTCAGACATTGCTCATATTTCTGAGCAGCAATCTGAAGTGCCTTATCTTCATCTCCGTTTTCACAGAGTCTTTTGTACATATCAGAATCAGCTTTTGAATAGTCTTGACCAGTTTTTACTTTATACAATTCACTGAATCTTGAGCAGCAGATCCAAGATTCCTGTATTACCGGCATATTACCAAAATAGGCAAACATCCAGATTTCAAAACACGGATTGGACCAACCCACGTTAATTCCAGCTTTCTCAGCATCTTTGATTATCTGATCAAAGTTTGGCACTTGATCACGATCGAATACAATCCACGGAATGCGATATTGTGCTTCGTAAGCAGTCATTTTAAGACACTTTTGAATCATATTCTGAGTCTTTGTCTCCACGACCTTGATAACAAGCTTCTTCTTTGTGTCTTCTGGAAGGTTATTATGTAATCCAGTGAAAAAACAGCGTTCAGTAGCTTCTGTATCGGTCACGACCAGATAGTATCCCATTTCTGGGATACGACGTACTGCACGCTGTTCTCTTGTTTTTCTGTTACCCGTTCTGTCTTTACGTGCCATAAGTTAACCCTCCTTAAAAAAGTCGATTGTCTTTAAGGATGGAATAGCTCCATATTTTCCTAACAGATAATTTTTTTCATAACTTTCGTCCTTACGGATACGGGAACCATCCTCGTCGATAAAATCAGCCAAGGAATATAATGTAGATAATCCCATATCATCTTTTTCCGTAAACCAGATTTCATCACGACGTAACAGCTGATTAGATAACTGCCATGTGTCATGCGTTGTAAATACGAGCTGTGCATGATTTACATTGATTTCTGGGTTAAGAAAAGTAAGAATGAAGTTGCGAACAAGAAGTGGGTGTAATCGAGCATTTAACTCGTCGATAAAGAATACCCCACCATTTTGCAATACATCCTGTAATTCTGGATAGAGTGCAAACATTTTTAAAGTACCTGCTGATTCATGAGCAAGTGGAATTTTTGCCATGTCTTCAGATCCGATTTTTTTATGAAGTGCATCTATCAGATATTTTTCTTCTTTAGAATCTTCCTGGGCAGGAAGTTTTGTAACTTCAAATCCTTTTATTGTTTCGTCAAAAGAAGAGAAGTATTTTACAACGTTTGCTCTGATTTTTTCGTCATCAATAAATCCCGCAGGAAGAACACGAGACATAAAGAAATTAGTAACAGCATCTCCAAAATCTGCAAATTCATTATTCAAAAACCAGTCCCTTACAAGTTTACATTTAGCAACTTTTAATTTTGCTCCTAATGAAACAATCAGAACCTCTTTTTCTAATGCAATTTCAATATTTTCTCTGCTTGTTTTTGGAACACCTACAAGATCCAACGTTTCCTCATCTCTGTAGAAAACAGTAGAATATTTGCGAGCTGTTTTTGCCTTGTAATTTAACCATTCTTCTGTAACACCAGTTTGCCCGATACAAAATCCGTAATTATAACATTTTTCAGTTTTGTCACCTGGTACGGTAAAATAAACTTCAAAACTTGTATCTGCTGTTTCAGAAGAAACGTCAAAAAGAAATGGACGTGGTCTGATATCATCGAAATCTTCTTCATCGCCATATTTGAAAGAGTTCACTACATACTCGCTCATATACTCAAATGCACCATAGACATTAGATTTTCCACTTGCATTTGCACCATAAACAGCAGCTACAGGCAATATCTTTTCGTTACCCACGGATATAACACGATTTGAAAATTCTGTCATTTTTGCTGCGGATAAATCCAGTGTAGCCTCATCACGAAATGATTTGAAATTTTTAAAATTAAATTGTATCAACATAGTTTAAACCCTTCCTTTCATAATCTATTATATCCATTTTTAGCAAAAAATCAACATCTAAATTCGATATTTTCTCATTTAGATGTTGATTTCTATTCGTTTGCACATTTTTTCAATTTTATCTGCGGCACCTTTTGCACCAGTACATTTACGGAATCCCTGAGAAATTTTTGACGCCTGTTCATAATAAGATTTTGTATTTAGTACATTTTCAATTGTCGTCCTAATAGATTTTACATTTATATTCTTCAATCTGACACCCGCACCAAGTTGTTCTACCCTTGTAGCCACGCCGTCTTGTTCAGATGTTTGCGGAAACATCACGAGTGGAACCTTATAATATAAACTTTCATTGACACTATTCATACCACAGTGGGTAAGGAATACATCCGCCTGACTTAATACAGCTATCTGATCTACAAACCTCGAAATCGTAATATTATCCGGTATAGCACCTAAGTCTTCAATATTTATCAAATTGCCAACTGACATAATAACCTGATACTTTGTATTGGCAAATGTTTCTATACATTTTTTGTAAAACTCTACGGAATCATTAATGACTGTTCCCATTGATATATAAATTAATTTATCCGACTTCTTCTCAATCGCATTTTCAACAGGTCGTATTGATGGCCCTACAAAAACGTATTTATCCGAAAATGTTTTGGAACATGGTTGAAATTCTGGAGATGTATATACAATCGTATCTATATTGTTGTCATTTTGAATAATATCGAGAACGCTTTTTACAGGATAACCTTTATCTTGTAAACGTTTGATGTTTTTATTGATTTTCAACATTGAGAAGATCATACCAAATATCTGTCCTGGACTTTGCTTCATTATCTTTGCTGAATGCTGATTGAAAGCAAAGGTTGTCGTTGAAGATACAAACGGAATCCCAAGTTTTAGTGCCACAGCTTTTCCCCATACAGCCATGGAATCCGCAACGATACAATCTGGATTTAATTCTTTCATATGTTCGCACACCGCATCATCCAGAGCTAATGTAGTATCAACCAATATCTGCGTTGAAAAAGCCAAATCTTTTCCTATTCGGGCTCCGTCTTTCGCATCTAATCGCTGTTCCTGATCGTATTCATCACAAGATACAAAAACAGCACCTGTGGATTCGATTTTGTCACGCATCATATTGTAGGAGTAATAAAAAACCTGATGCCCTCTACTGATTAATTCACGCACAACTCCTAACGTCGGATTTGTATGCCCATGCGCTGGGATACAAAAGAAAACGATTTTACTCATAGAATCTCACCATCCTTTAGGAATCCATTTCTGAAAAAATCCTTACAATATATTCTTTTTGCATTTCCTTTGGCAAGATTGCCAAACCTCTTTTTTCATCACCTAAAACTAAAATTTCCATTCCCGGCTGAAGATCAAATAAATTTCTTGCTTCTTTCGGGATAACAAATTGACCTTTTTCTCCAATTTTAACCATCCATGCATATTTTCCGTTATTAACTTCCATAAGCGCCTCCCGAAGTATGATTTATATGAATAATCATACTTCCATCATTAAAAAAAGTCAATATACAATGTTTTTTCAAAAAAAGGAGTCCACGCATGAACTCCTATGGGCTATGGGCATCTCAAGATTCCATAGCACAACCATATTGAATTAAAACGTATTTGCAACAACAGTTCAATCGCCAATTTCATCAACATACTTCCAAACATAACCACCTGCATGCTTCTGAACACCTTTTGCAGCATCTCGTATACTCTTGGAATTTACACCGGTTTCACGTACAGCTTGTGCAATAGTATCATATCGTTTGATTAAAGTCATATCATCCGTCAATTGCAAAATAGCACGCCCTGTTGTTTTCGTAGAAGTCTCAGAAATAATTTTTATATTTTCATTTTTTATCTGTTCTTTTTCTAATTTCTTTTTCTCAGCCTCTTGCTGTTTGTATAGCAATTGTATTGCTTTATCTCGTCGAGCTTCTAAACGACTAACATTTATTCCATTTTTTCTTTCACGCACAATGCCTTCGTCTAAAATATCTATTTCGTTTGCATAGTCTTTCAGTTTATGATATGCCATTGCATAAGAGTCATAAAGAACCGGAGCATCATATCCATTATATCTTGCCTGATCAAACAGTTTGATTGCATCTTCTACATTTCCCTCTTTACGGAGATTATCTCCTTTTTCCCAGAATGGATATCCTTCATCATAGCCCTTTTCCCAATTATTTTTATTGCGAATACCAGCTAATGGAACTCTATTATGAATAGGCTGAATAATGATATCTTCTCTAGAGATTCGAGATTTATCATTAGAATTCTCTATGGTTTCCGAAACAACTTTCTCCGTCAATTTTCTCCTTTCAGCACTTTCAAGCAACGCTGCAACATCCATATCAGAAAGATGGTTTAACATAGCTGGACTGTTTTTATGTTCTGCTTCATATCGCTTATTATATTTAAAATAATCCAATGCTGACTTACGACATTTCGCATAAATGCTAAATAAATATGATTCCAACGGCTCCAATTCGAACGGACTATTGAAATATACTCTTACATAATCCGAACCACCTTCACTCATTGTACATGGCTCTATATTACAATTTAGTTTTCCAGCACTTGACTTTTCAACAATAATGTATTTTCCCTTTTTGGCACATTTAAATTTCAAAATAGAATATAGGTAACTTACATCAACGTAATTGCTACTGTTTTTATAAAACCCTAACCATTTAGAATCACCACCATTTTTCATGATGCAATTCTGAATGTAAGCACATATCTCCATTTCTTCGTCACATGGTTTACTTTTTTCTAAGTTTCTTAATCTTTTTTCTTCCTCTTTTTCTTCTATTTGCAGTAAGTTCCAAAGAATTTTCCCACATATTTCTGCATCTGTAACAGCTCTATGAGATTGATTATTTACAAGGTCAAAATACATAGCAACCGTATCTTGTTTATAGTTATGCAACCCTTTGATCAAACTACGAGAAAGTGAAAGTGTATCTACATAAGAAATTTTTCCATCATATCCAAGACGCATTAATGTTTCTGAAAGAAAATTCATATCAAAAGACGCATTATGTGCACATATAGTAGTTTGCTGTTTTAAAGCATCTCCTAGAAAGTCTACTAATTCTGCATACACAATACATTCTTTCGGTGCGTCTTTTACCATTTCATTTGTAATGTGATTAATAGCGGTGGCACTGTATGGAATAAAGACTTCTGGATTAACCAATGAACTATATCCTTTGATAATCTCTCCATTTTCAAATAAAACAGCTGCAACTTCGATTATCTTATCATTCATCGGACTTAATCCTGTCGTTTCAACATCGAAAGCAATATAACGTTTTTTCAATTCTTTAACTGTAGCGTAATCCACTTGCTTTTTATATGTACCAACGTATCCTCTTTTCAATTGTTCTTTTACTGTTGGTTCCGCTTTTTGCATGACCATATTCACTGTAGTTTTTTCTTGTTTATCTTGCTTTACTGGTATACTCTGTTGTGATTCTATTGCTTTTTTCTTGAATAATTTATCAAATATTCCCATCTCAAATCTCCTATCTTTTCCTCTGTAACATATGCACCATCATTTTGTGAAACATTTCCTGTTCATACTCATCCAAGTCCATCCCCATACTTTGAAACATCCCCATAACAATTCTTGTCATATCATTTTCGTTAAAACTTGGCTTCTTCTTTTTCTGAAATATTGCCTGTTTTTTCATAGTGACTATTTGTTTTTTTAATTCTTCTGTACTGATATCTTGTTGTGGTACATCGTATTCTTTCTTAATATCTTTCAGCATGGACAGGAAAATGCTTTTGATTTTTTCAAGATCAGCCTCGGTTCCAGTAACCTTTTCTGCATTAAGTCTACGAATATCATGCCGTCCTTCGATTCTATGTTCCGGATGTTCCTTTATAAAATCTTTTATATTTGCAGTTCCTATATCTATAATTGCATTTCTACTAGCAAAACCAGTGTTATGAGCTTCTGTAAAATAAGCATTAGCAGTATCAAGAAGTACAGGAAAATATGGATGTTCTAACATTTTACTTAGTAAACTTCCATTTACTTTTCCTTGCAATAGTTGAAACAGTGCTTTATTGGTCAGTCCTAATTCTTCCAATTCAACATTCCTTCTAATACGAACATCTGATATGCAAAGTAAATAATCCGTTGACACATTATAATATTCTGCAAATTTTATAACCAAATCATGACTGACTGATTTTGTTTCTCCACGTTCAATTCGGCTTAATACCGATGCCTGGATATTTAATTCATCTGCAACTTCTTTTTGTGATTTCCCAGTTCCGTTACGAAGATCACATAATCTTTGATAGATGTTATCCGCTGGCAATGATTTCATAACATCATCCTTTCCATGTAACTTATTATTGCAATTCCATTTCATAATTCATCTTAGTGAATCCATATTTCTCATATAATGGTTTTCCCATATTTGTTGCTTCAAGAGAGATTGCATGTATTCCTCTCTGTTTTGCTTCAGCGACCAATAAATCCAACGTTTTATAAGCAATTCCTTTTCTTCGATATTCCGGCTTTGTATACATATTCATTATGTATGCCTTTTTGCCTGTTGGATTATGAAACGTAGGCATTACCTGAAAAAAACTTATCCCACCTGCACCAACAAATTCGTGACCATCAAAAACCAAGTATGCCACATGGTTATTTTCCAAAAGAGATTTTTGATAATATAGATACGATTATTCCTTAACATAAGACATATCCATATCATCACTAAGCTGATTTGCAGCACGAAGAACGTTAATTCTGGTTTCCGTTAGTATTTCTATATCCTTAAGGACCGCTTTTTTATAATTCAATTTCATAATTGCTTACCTCAATAATAACTCAGTTTCTTATATCATATCGCATCTAACCCTCTACCACAATTGCAAATTTGCAATTTTTCATCCCTCCGTCATTGCCAAATTGCAATCGTCGTCAATATTCAAGGCACTTCAAAAATTCGTGTTATCCTCACCTTATCAAAAGCAGAAATTGCTTTCGCACCTTGACAATTAGAGAAACCGGAATCGGCGGTAAGCATATAATGACACTCACTTCTAAGATAGACGATCGGGGAGGCTCGGCACTAAAACGGCGAGTTATGGATAAGTCCATAAGAGGAACGTGAAAGACCGTTCACCAAAGAAACTGGAATCTCGGCTCAGTCGATAAAGCTGCAAATGGGACTTGCAACAATAGGAACAGGGATTCATACAATAACGATAAGGCAGAGGGGATGTGATAACACTTGAGTAAACCAACCTATTATCTTTGGAAAAATGATTTTTCTACACAGGAAGATTTTGAAACAGCAAAGGAAAAATATAGGAAACTGGGATTTCGAGTTGTCACATATCTGGATGGGCAGAATGATAAGAATATTCACGATGGCTTAAAGGCAGTAATCAAAAATCACTACTGTAACACGAGCAGTTGATAAATTTTCTTCCTAAATATATTCTATATTTACATTATTCATGTTAATATATTTCATATAAAGAAAGGAAGTGAGTTTATGAATGTTGGATATGTACGTCTATCAAGAGATGATGACAAACGAAATTATGTTTCTATCGAAAATCAGAAATTAATTATTAGCCAATTTGCGGCAGAATGTAATATGGTTATCGACCGCTGGTATGAAGATGATGGCGTTTCAGGTTATATTTTTAATAGACCTGGACTTAACCAGTTAATGGATGATTTGGATAAAGACATTGATCGAGTGTTTGTAAAAGACCTTTCACGCGTTGGACGTCACAATGCAAAAGTGCTCCTTCTTTTGGAAGATTTTAAAGAGCGAAAAAAAGAACTGATTGTTGTTGATACAAATTATAATTCAGAAACCGATGATGATGATACAATCGGTATCACAACGTGGTATAATGAAAAATATGTAAAAGATATCAGCAGAAAAATCAAACGTGCTCTTGAAGCTCGTCAAAAAGAGGGAATATTGATGACACAGCCACCATTTGGATATAAAAGAAATGAAATAGACAAATCCAAAATAGAAATCATACCGAAAGAAGCAGAATATGTGAAGATGGTCTATGACCTTTATCTGAAAGGCTCCGGCTATCGCATGATTGCCAATTATCTGACTGAAAATAAAGTTCCAACACCTTCTATGGTTCGCCATGAGCGTGAACTGGAAGAAGGCAAAATCACAAAACGTCAGATTGCAACAGTGTGGTCTGACTCTATGGTCAAAGATATGCTTGGAAATGATTTTTATATCGGAACTTTACGTTTGCGAAAACGTGCTCGTTCTACCGTTCACGGGAAAGACAAGCGTGTTCCAAAGGATGAACAGTATGTTTTTGAAAACCATCATCCAGCCATCATTGACAAAGCTTCTTTTGATCTAATTCAGGATATGAAGGAAAAACGTGTCAAGAACAATTATCGTGGCAGTCGTGGGCAATGGATTGGTTCTGAGATACCGAATCCATTTGGAAGTTGCCTCTTTTGTAAAGATTGTGGAAGTCGTTTGACTCCGATCAGAAGAACAACTTCCAGTAGAGAACGCAAATATTATATCTGTACCACATACAACACCAAGGGCAAACGTTATTGTTCAAAATCACATCTTATCGAAGAAGAAGATCTGATGGAAGATGTTGTAACTTACATCAAGCTCTGTCGTGATTCACTCTGCGAAGTTATTGCCACCTATGATATGAAGGATTTCGATTCTGAAAAAAGAACGGTTGAAGAAAAGCGTTCCGAAATTCAAAATCAGATTGATGAACGAAAGAAACAACTGAAAGTTCTTTTTACTCAGAAAGTTAGAGATTTATCCAACGCTCACGGGAATGAGGATATTGTCAATGAAACCTATGATGCTCTGCAGAAAGATATTCTTTCACAGATTCATGGACTGGAAATGCAGTTAAAAGAATTAAATGATACCAGTCTAGAAAATGAAGATGTAAAAGAAAAACTCCAGAACGCACTACAGGTGGTTGATAAAATCATTGAGAAGGGCATTCTGGATCGCAAAGATATCGAAATCTTAATCGAACGAATTGAAGTGGATGAAGATGGATTTCCAGAAATCGAGTTAAAATATGGCTTGTCTGGTCTTATTAAATATAGTCCGGCACAGGAAATGAACCGTCGTGAAAATGAAATCATTTACCAAACCATGCGACTGATTTATGAAGAAGAAAGAGGTTATACTTCTGCAAAGTATTTATCCAAAGCACTTACGGATTGGGGATATCCGAAATCAAAGAAAAGTGTATTGCCTTATATTGGGTTTATGATAGACATGGGTATCGTAGTGCCAAGCGATAACTCATTGAAACCTTACACAATTGTTAAAACAAAAGAAGAAATACAAGAGATTATGGCAAATTTTTATAAAGGCATACCATCTGAAACTGACAATGGCTCACTATATGACCAAGATTTACATGATATAGTGAACGACAGGCGGAATGCC
Source organism: Anaerostipes hominis (ex Lee et al. 2021) (assembly GCF_002270485.1). Classification (GTDB taxonomy): domain Bacteria; phylum Bacillota; class Clostridia; order Lachnospirales; family Lachnospiraceae; genus Anaerostipes; species Anaerostipes hominis. The sequence goes on from NZ_NQOG01000004.1 coordinate 170,622, forward strand.
TCAGATGATCTTTGAGTATGTTCTGAAGAAACAAAAGATTGATCCGAAAAAAGATATCAGGATGGTCCAAAATATTGACTTTGCCAACACATCCGGGGCTTTTTCCGGCGGCACAGGAGACTTTACGGTGGAATTTGAACCCAATGCAACCGCTCTCGAAACACAGGGTGCAGGATATGTTGTTGCATCCATAGGCGTGGAAAGCGGGTTTGTTCCTTATACGACTTATTGTGCAAAGAAGAGTTATATCAAAAAGAATCCGAAGATCATACAGGGCTTTACCAATGCTATCAAAAAAGGCCAGCAATACGTAAATAAACATACTCCGGATGAGATTGCCTCTGTCATCGGCGGACAGTTCCCTGACGTATCGAAAAACGATTTGATTACCATCATCAAACGCTACAAAGATCAGGATACCTACAAAGAGAATCCTGTGTTCAGTGAAGACGGATTTACCCTTCTTCAGGATATCCTGAAAAACGCAGGGGAATTAGATGACACTGTCCCATTCGATAAACTGGTCGACAATACTTTTGCCGAAAAAGCAAAATAAACCTGTCTTTTGATTTCCTGATAAAAAGACTGCAGACAATAGTTCGTGATATGTCTGCAGTCTTTTTGTCTGGTGTTTTCTATGCAGTCCTTTTTTGTTTGCTCACAAGCATGGCCGCTGCAAACAGTGCCAGAGCAAATCCCGCCTGGATCAGGATTCCCTGCATCGCAGGCCATATATGGCTCATGTCCAAAACATCCAGCTGGTCGATCAGCTTATTGGACCTGATATACCAATAGGTCGGAAGGAATCTTGAGACAGTCAGCACCTGTTTGCTCATAAACTCGAGCGGCACAAACACCCCTCCCAGAAACGCACTTCCAAGAGACACCACATTTATGACTCCCTGAAGTGCGTCATCATTGGTGACGAGAAGCCCCGCGAGAAAGGATATGCCTGCCGAAACGCCTATGAACATTACGCTGTTGAGCATAAACAGCAAAAGGTTGCTCTGAAAAATCTCATTCCGGTACATCGCCATAGCCAGCAGCATAAACACCAGCCAGCAGCCCACGGATGCCGTCAATGTCCCAAGCGCCAGCTGAAGATTCCTGGATCTTTCTGTGGCCGCGGAGCACTGGTTTCTTCTTCTGATATCTTTTTTATAAAAGACCATGAATACCGGGCTCACTGCCACTGTGATCAGCGCAATAAAGATATAGGCAAGGTACTGGAAATAATATGCGGTATTGCTCTGTTCGCCGGCTTTTTTGCTTCCCATCAGGTCCACCTTTGCCGATGACCTCAATGTATTTTCAGCCCTCTCCACCGCCTGCTGTTCTGAAAATCCTGAGGCCAGATAGCTCCTCACCATCTTTGTAAACTTATTTACCTGCTGGTCAATCATATAGCCGCTGGTGGAGCCGGGAACCTTTACATTTTCTATTTGTGCCTTTTTATTTTCACTTAACAGGCTCTCTCCGAATCCTTTCGGCAGGATCAGAATATATTCTGCATTTCTGTAAAACAATTCATTCTGCATTGTTTTCTTCTCATCCTTTATATCTTTTACATTTTGTTCATTTGAAAGAAACGTTTTCAGCGCTTTGGAAACTGTGCTTTTGTCATGATCTACAATGCCTACATTAATTTTTGTTGTCTGAAATCCGGTATCACTGTTTTTTCCGAAGCTTGAAAACAAGATTGTCAGTGCGAAAAAAATTCCGGCATAAATAGACATTGAGAGTTTTTTACTTCTGACAATCTTAAAAAAACATTTAAATACTTGCATATTTTTTCCTCCTCATCATGAAAAAGCTCCCAAGGCAAAGTAAAACAGAAATTATGATCAGTGAAATACAGCTTCTGAAATAAACCGACAGGTCATCATAAATATTCAGGCTGTAAAAGCAGTCCGTGATCAGCGCTGCCGGATTGATCCTGTTGAAAATCGGTACATGTTTTTCCACAATGTCTTTCATATTTCCTACCATTAATCCGCTGAAAAAGCAGAAAAACATACTGATGCCTATGTTGAGCCCGCTTTTTGTATCTCTGGACATCCGGCCGATCGAACCGATGAACAGCCCTATGGACACCCCGGTAAAACATCCGAAGAATCCGGCCAGCAAAATAAATCCTGCCTGGCTTCCAAGATCAATTTTCAGCACCAGCCACATATAGCCGATCGCCACCAGGAATGCCAAAAACTGCACCGTCACGCCTACGAGGAAGTCAGCTGCTGTACTTTTCAGCTTCTCTGCTGGAGAAACTGCTTTTCTGGCCGCAATATCCGACAAGTTCGCCTGAGCATGGAGGGCACTCTGAAGCCCCATAAAACCTCCATAAAGACATACCATGGCAAGCAATGCATAAAAATACTGCACCATCATATTGGCATCTTCATTTCCCAGACTGATCTGCTGATTCTCTACCATATTTTGTGACATTGCTTTTACCAGTTTTTCCATCCCTTCCGGGTGTTCTTTTATCGTTTGCCGTACCATGTTATTCATCTGGATATATTGATCGCTGACCTCTTTTAAAATCGTCTGGTTGATACCATTTTCTTTTACTGTAAGCCTGACATTGTCTCCCAGAGTATAAAAGCCGTCAATCTTTCCCTCTTGGAGCAGCTTTTCGGCTTTCTTCAAAGATGTGTACTGCACTTTCAGAAGCTGATCTTCACCTTTTTTTGAAAGCTCTTCCGCAGTCTGCTTAAATCCTTCTGCACCTTTTGCCGCCTTCGTCTCCACGATTGCCACCGGGACTGCTTTCAGTTCTTCTGAATCGTTTAAAAGATTTCCGAATCCAAAATAAAACAGGGAAGCGAGTATGAGAGGAAATGCAAAACACCAAAAAATAGCGGACTTATTTCTAATGGATGCTTTGAAATAATATTTATATAAATGCCAAAACATAGTTTCCCCTCCTAATCTCTCAGCTGTTTTCCTGTGATCTCCAGAAATACGTCATTTAATGTAGGAAGCTCCGAATAAACTCTGCCGAAAGAAACTTCTCTTTCAGACAGGTATCCCAGAACATTTACCAGGTTATGACTGCCCCCGCTGCACTGCACATAGAGCTTTCCGTCTGTGTAATCCACCTGGAATACATGTTGCATATTACGTATTGCCTGAAGCTCCTCTCTCTTCAGGTCAGATACATCCACCGTGATCTTTTCTCCCATCTTGATCATCTGTTTCAGCTCTTCTTTCGTTCCGGTGGCCAGGGGCCTTCCCTTATCCATAATCAGTATCCTGCTGCATATCCGTTCCACTTCCTCCATGTAATGAGAAGTATAAACGACAGTTGCCCCCTGTCGGTTCAGTTCAAGAATCCCCTCCAGGATCTTATTTCGGCTCTGAGGATCAACTGCCACCGTAGGCTCATCTAAAAAGATCAATTTTGGTTTATGAGCAATGCCGCAGGCAATATTGAGGCGTCTTAACAGGCCTCCGGAAAGCTTGGGCGGGTAAAACTTCCGAAATTCCTCCAATTCCACAAATTGGACAGCTTCTTCCACAAGTCTCTTTCTCTCCTTCTTGTCTCTGACATAAAGTCCGCAGAAATAATCAATATTTTCAATGACCGTAAGTTCATTAAAGACTGCAACGTTCTGCATCACCACACCGATCTCTCTCTTGCTCTCATAGGAGTCGGCTTCCATGGGTTTCCCGAAGACTCTTATCTCACCTTTATCATAGGATAAGAGTCCCAATATACAGTTGATAGCTGTAGTTTTCCCCGAACCATTCGGCCCAAGAAGTCCGAAAACCTCTCCCTTCCTGACCTCCATATTTAAATGGTCCAGTGCCAAAAGATCCTTATATCTCTTAACTAAATTTTTTATTTCAATGATAGACTGTTCCATAATTCCACCCCTTTCATTTGATGTTTTAACTTTACCTGATCCTGCTGTATGGTTACAGTGCCTTGTGTCAGGAGTGGAGGTGACATTTGTCATGATTTTTTCAGCACTATTTCCGTCGCACTTTGAAATGCGCTCCTCCAATAGTGCTGAAAAAACCACGTCATGCTGTAGAATATACCTTCGGGTGGACGCGCTTCGCGCGATAAGGTATACTTAAAGTAATTTTTGAGGTGGGAGGGTTTTATGTCTGTACTTATTGATAAATTTGTTTTGCTGCTTTTTATTCTGCCCCTTCTTTCCAGAGAGCCAGGAACGATGCCTGTGATTGCTTTTCTTACTGCTTTTACGGCATCCTGTTTTCTTTCCCTTAAAAATGAAGAAAAACTGTCTTTCACAGTCTCAGGTTTCTATGGGGGTCTCTGTCTTTTTATCCCGGTTTTCAGTATTTTTCTGCCTCTGTTTTGTTATGACTGTGCCCGGACCAGGCGAAAATTTCCCGGTGTTATTTTAATTTTGGCGTCCGTGCCTTATTTCATAAACCGCCTTTTTTTCCTGCGCATCGATTTGGTGCTCAGTCTGCTGCTTTCCCTGTTTCTGGCTGTCCGCACCCAAAAACTTGAGAATATGAGGGAAAAGTTTAAGAAACTGAGAGATGACAGTACGGAACTGAATCTTTTGCTGAATAAGAAAAATCGGTACCTGATGGAAAAACAAGAGACGGAAATACACCTTGCAACTCTGAAAGAGAGAAATCGGATTGCCAGAGAGATCCATGACAACGTAGGGCATATGCTTTCCCGCTCGATCCTGCAGCTGGGTGCCCTCAAAGTCCTGAATCAAGACAGCAGGCTGTCATCTCCTTTGTCCGAACTGCTTAAAACTCTGAATACTGCTATGGACAGTATCCGCACCAGCGTACACGGACTTAAAGAATCATCTGTGAGTCTTCATGACTCTGTCGCCGAGATCATACACGGGTATCCGGAGTACAGCGTAGATCTGGAATACGATATATCCGAGCCTCCTCCTCAAAACCTTCAGTTTTGCTTTGCCGCGATCATAAAAGAAGCATTTACAAATGCTGTAAAACACAGCGACGCAACACGGATTCGTCTTGTACTGAGGGAACATCCATCGTTCTATCAGCTGCTATTTGAGGACGACGGGTCCAAGGCACCGGAATCTTATTCCTCCGGTATGGGCCTGCTCAATATGAAAGAACGGATCGAAGCTTTTCACGGCACTATAAACATTACATTTGAACGCGGTTTTAAAATATTTATCACTGTTCCGCGCAATACGGCATATTATCAGCCGGGAGGTAAATCATGAATATCATTATCGTCGACGACGACAAACTTGTGTCGGCTTCTTTGAAAACAATTTTAGAGACATCCGGTGATGTCCATGTGCAGGCCCTGGGGTCAAGCGGTGCTGAGGCTGTCTCTTTATATGAATCATATCATCCGGATGTTCTATTGATGGATATCCGGATGAACAGCATGAACGGCATCGAGGCTGCAAGAGAAATCCGCAGGAAACATCCGGATTCTAAAATCCTGTTCCTGACGACATTCTCTGACGATGAATATATCATCGACGCCCTGAATATCGGCGCAAAAGGCTACATCCTGAAGCAGGACTTCGAGAGCATCCTGCCTGCCCTCCACGCGGTGGAAAACGGTCAGAACGTTTTCGGAAATGAGATCATCTCAAAAATCCCAGATCTGATCTCAAACAAACAGCATTTTTCCTATTCTGACTATGGCATCAGCGAAAAAGAGCTGCTCCTGATCGAATACATAGCCAAAGGCATGAGCAATAAAGAAATTTCTGAATGTCTGTTTTTAAGCGAGGGAACAATAAGAAATTATCTGAGTGTGATCCTTGACAAACTGGAGCTCAGAGACCGGACACAGCTTGCTGTTTTTTACTATCAGCATAAATAACCGCCTTTAAGAAAGACGGCCGGCAAGGCAAAACTTGACACTTCCCCGCTTGACTAGTAAAATTATCGTAACTACAAAACATTTTCCGCAGGAGCTGACAACCTGAAAACAAAAGGCAGTATCCTGAAAATGACTTTACCACTATTCTAGAAGCGCATTTTAAAGTACGACGGAAATAGCGGTAAAAAAGCTCACACTATAAACCATATCATTTAGGAGGGATTTTATTTGGACCCCAGTGTCATATTAAGATTATGTATCTTAATTATCTTACTAACTCTGTCGGCATTTTTCTCGTCGTCGGAGACTGCGCTTACGACAGTAAACGTTCATACCATCCGCGCTTTAGTGGAAGACGGCAACAGACAAGCCAAAAGAGTACTTCAGCTGATCGAGAACCCGGCAGCCATGCTCAGCAGCATCCTGATCGGAAATAACCTTGTAAATATCTCTGCCACATCTCTGGCCACTACATTAGCCATTGATGTTTTCGGAAGTGCAGGAGCAGGGATCGCAACCGGTGTTCTTACGATTCTCGTCCTGATTTTCGGTGAGATCACTCCGAAGACCTATGCGACTATCAAAAATACGAACCTTGCACTCCGCTTCGGACCCGTCATCTACTATGTGACCAAAGTCCTGACCCCGGTAGTGATCGTCATCAATAAGCTCTCCACAGGCCTCCTGATGCTGCTGCGGATTGATGCAAAGCAGTCAAAACAGGTCATGACAGAGAGGGAGCTGAGAACGATCGTAGACGCCAGCCATGAAGACGGTGTTATCGAAAAAGATGAAAAAGAAATGATTTATAATGTCTTTGATTTTAAAGACTCCATTGCCAAGGACATTATGATTCCGAGAATCGATATTACGTTTGTATCTGCCGACGCTTCTTACGACGAGGTAATGGAGCTGTTTATGGCTACACAGTATTCCCGTCTGCCGGTATATGAGGAGACGAAGGACAAGGTCATCGGAATCGTATATTTAAAGGATATCTATTTCTACCGCACACTGCACCGCGGAGAAATCTTTCATATCAGAGACGTGTTAAGAAAACCGTTTTTCACCTATGAGACCCAGAAGATATCCAGCCTGTTAGCTCAGATGCAGCAGGAAAATGTCAGCTTCTCCATCGTTTTGGATGAATACGGGATTACAGCCGGTCTGATCACGCTGGAAGATATTTTAGAAGAACTCGTGGGTGAGATCCGGGACGAGTACGACGACAATGAATCAGAAAGCTTCCAGGAACTTGATGACGGCTCCTATCTGGTAAACGCGTCCTTAAAGCTTGACGATTTAAACGATTTAATCGATACAGAGATCGAGTCCGAAGACTACGATTCCGTAGGCGGATATGTGATAGAACTGTTGGATCATCTTCCGTCCGAGGGAGAGACCGCATCGGATGCGTCCTTCGATTTCAAAGTGCGAAAAGTTGAAAAAAACAGATTGGAACAAATCCAGATCATCAAAAAAACTCCGCAGATATAACGAAAGGGAAAGCAGATCACACATGCTTTCCCTCTTTTTTATCTTCTTGTCTTCTCATACTTCATCTTCGTCTTGATAAAGCCTTCCAGCTCACGAAGCTTCTTTTCCCGGTCATCGCCGCTTAACGGAAAGTCCATGGAAAGGCCGATGGAATCCAGTACTGTCTCAGAGATCTTGTCTTCATTCCTCCGAAGAATTTCCAGTCGTTCCTCATTGCTCTCAGCGTCCAGAAAACGGATCAGAAGATCCTGCTGTTCTTTTTCCTGACAGTGTCCCCCGGGCTTTGGCATCTCTTTTTCCGGCAGCGATTCCGGTGCTTTCGCCTCTGGTTTTGGTATCTCCCTGTGTCTTTCTAGAATATCGCTGATCTGATGGAGGTCTGTGATACTCTGGTACGTTCTGACATCCACGCGTTCAAACCGGTATTTTGCGCTGACTCCCGGATATTTTTCATCGTCCACTTCGCTCAGAAACATGGACAGCGGTCTGGCATAGGTTTTATATTCCCCGTACAAAGCCTGGTAAATGACAAGCGCCTCTCCGGTCTCTGAGTGTTCGGCCACCGTTATAATCTGATACAATTTATCTTTGAAATGTTTATAAAAATCCCCCGGTCTGGGTATTGCCCTCTGTTTCATATCACTGCGCTCCCTTCTGCTGCTTTCTCCTCTTCCCCTCTAAAGGAAGGATAAAATCCGACACTTTACTGTCTTTATTATACATCTTTTCCACAGAAAAGACATGCAGATATTTCTTTGCCCTGGTCATTCCCACATAAAACATCCGCCGCTCTTCCTCCAATTCTTCTGTCTTCACAGCCTTTTTATATGGAATTACCCCGTCATTGACATCAATGAGAAACACTCTCTCGTATTCCAGCCCTTTTGCGCTGTGAAGCGTGCTTATGACGACTCCCTGTTTTTCCTGATCTCCGCTCTCGGACTGTGCCTTCAGCTCCTCTGTATAACGCCTTATAAAATCAAACCACTCTTCATAAGTGTCATATCCTCTGGCAGTCTCCTGAAGTTCCTCCAGCACATCGGTGAGTTCTTCCTCCTTCAGTTTCCGTATTCTTGCATATTCCGCCAAAAATGCATTGTACCCGACAGACTTTCTTATGTAGGTGACCGCAAGAAACGGCGTCATATCCTTTAAAAGCCTCAGGTCTTCCTCCAACTCCTCGATATAGTCATAAAGCCATTCCTTGTTTCTTGTCTTCTCCTTCAGATTCTCAAAGGAAATCTCCGGCTGATCTATATATTCTCTGCTGATATAGCGCTTGGGCCGATTCATGATCCTCAAAAAAGTGCTCCGTCTCCGATCACCGAGCGCCATCCTCATATAATCTATGATATCTCTTGCGATCCAATGCTCAAACATACTTGGAATCCCGTCTTTCACCGTAAAAGGGATATTAAATTCCATCAGCTTTCCGAGCATAGTCCTGGCTCCAAGGTTAGTCCTGACCAAAATTGATGCCTCCTCATAGGGATGTCCCTTTTGATATTCGTCCCTGAGTCTCTTTGCCACATAAGTACATTCTTCCTGCTGGTCTTTAAATGTCCTGAGCTCTATTGGAATTTCTCTGTCCCGGCAGGATCTTATCTCTTTGTCAAACCTCTTTTTGTTGGCACGGATCACTTTCTGCGATGCCTCCACGATTTCCGGACTGGAACGGTAATTGATGTCCAGCCGGATCATTTCGGTATCTTTATAATCGTTGGGGAATCCAAGCATAATTTCCGGTTTCGCACCCCTGAACCGGTAAATAGACTGGTCGTCATCCCCCACAATAAACAGGTTATTTTTTGGCGCAGCCAGCATCTTTATGATCTCATACTGGATCGGACTGATATCCTGGAATTCGTCAATCAGAATGTATTGAAATTTGTTCTGCCAGGCAGCCAGCAGGTCCTCTCTCTCCTTCAGAAGGCTGTACGTATAGACCAGTATGTCATCGAAGTCCATCCACTGGTTTTTCCGGAGTTTTTCATTGTATTCCTTGTAAATCAGCTGAAATATACTGTCCGCACAGCTTTGGCTGTGATAATAGCCCATAGAAAGAAGCTGTCCTTTTACGAGGCTGATCTCACTGATCAGGGAACGCAGGAAATCCGGTTCATCTCCTGTTTCCAGATTCCGGTCCGTGATAATTTCACGGAGCAGATCATACTTTTTATGCTCCGGCAGAATACACCCCGGCCGAAAGCTGTACGCATGCTTCAAGATCGTAAAAAAAACTGCGTGAAAGGTACCGAAAGAAACTGGCAGGGATCTCCCTGCCAGTTTCAAAAAACGTTCCTTCATCTCAGCTGCCGCTGCCTTTGTAAAGGTGATGACCAGGATATTGGAGGGGTTTGCCCCGCAGTGTTCGATCAGATATTTTGTCCGTTCTGTGATGACTGTAGTTTTCCCGGACCCCGGCCCGGCAAGGACCATCATCGGGCCGTCTTTGTGGGTGATGGCCTTTGTCTGGGCCTCATTCCATTCTGTCATGAAAGCTCTGCCTCTAATTTTTCAACAGCAGCACAAAGCCTTTTTACAGACTCCTCTTTCCCCAGAATCTCCATGAGTTCAGATGCCCCGCCGGGAGTCATCTGCTTGCCTGACACAGCCGTGCGGACCGGCCACATGACATAGCCGTTTTTGACCTCGTGGCTCTTTGCAAACCCAAGCAGTGTCTGATAGAGGGCATCGTTGCTGAAATCTTCCTGCGCTTCAAATACCGGCACGATTTCTTTCAGCACTTCCAGCGCAGACTCTTTTGTTGTCTTCATCTTTTTGTGCTGGTACATGGCACTGTCATATTCCGGCACATTTTCAAAGAAATCAATATGGTCCTTAATCTCTGTAAACAGCTCGATCCGTGTCTTGACCATAGAAAGGATTTTATCAGTATCCACATCTCTTGTGATGACTTCCTTCACATACGGCATAGCCATTTCTTTGAATCTATCATCGTCCATAGCCTTGATATATTCCCCGTTCATCCATGCAAGTTTCGTCATATCAAAGACGGCCGGAGTCTTGGACATATGATGATAGTCAAATGCTTCTTCCAGTTCTTTCAGCGTAAAGATCTCTCTTTCCCCTCCCGGACTCCATCCGAGCAGGGCCACAAAGTTTACAATCGTCTCCGGCAGATACCCTGCCTCCAGCAGATCCTCGAAAGAAGAATGTCCGCTCCGTTTACTCAGCTTTTTGTGTTCCTCATCCGTGATGAGCGGGCAGTGTACATAGACCGGTTTCTCCCATCCGAATGCATCGTAGAGCCTGTTGTATTTCGGCGTAGATGAAAGGTATTCATTTCCCCGGACCACATGGGTGATCCCCATCAGATGGTCGTCCACAACATTCGCGAAGTTATAAGTAGGATATCCGTCGGACTTAATAAGGATCATATCGTCCAATTCCATGTTTTCCACCGTAATTTCACCATAAATTTCATCCACAAACGTTGTGGTGCCCTCGGTAGGATTGTTCTGGCGGATCACATAAGGGATGCCGGATTTCAATTTTTCTTCCACTTCTTCACTGCTCAGATTCAGGCAGTGTTTGTCATAATGGCTGACTACCACATCTCCTGATTTGACCTTCAGGCTAGAAAGCCTCTCCTCGTCACAAAAGCAGTAATAAGCCTCTCCCTTGTTGATCAGCTTCTTTGCATAATCCATATAGATGCCTGCCGCCTGACGCTCACTCTGGACGTAAGGGCCGCATCCGCCGTCCTTATCCGGCCCTTCATCATGGGCAAGTCCTGCTTTTGCAAGGGTATTATAAATAATGTCGACGGCTCCCTCTACGAGACGCTCCTGGTCTGTATCTTCTATGCGCAGCAAAAAATCTCCGCCTTCATGTTTTGCGATCAGGTAGGCATATAATGCTGTTCTTAAATTCCCTACATGCATTCTTCCCGTAGGGCTCGGGGCAAATCTGGTTCTAACTTTACTCATCTGTTTCAAATCCTTTCTTTCGTTATCTTGTCTATTATCTCAAGAACCCCGCTTCCGGTCAAGACTCCCTCCGGATTTTCAGAGTCCGAAAGGCTGAAGGCTCCGATTTAGAATTCCCTTCATGTCGGCGATCAAGACTCCATAGTTTACAATAGGCACTTCCGCTTTTACAGAGGACGCTATTCTGTGCTTCATTTCTTTCGGATTCAGCATACATCCCCCACAGTGAACAATCAGATCATAGCCGCTTAAATCCTCCGGAAATGTGCTCCCGCTGGACGTCTCAAAGATGAGCTGCTTTCCTGTATATTCTGTAAGCCATCCGGGTATCTTGACCGTTCCGATATCATCGCACTGACGGTGATGGGTGCAGCCTTCCGCGATCAGGACCCTGGAACCGTCCTTTAAATGCTTGGCAGCCCTCGCTCCCCTCACTTCCTCCAAAAGATCCCCTTTGTATCTGGCAAAAAGGATCGAAAAAGATGTCAGAGGAATATCTTCCGGCACGATGGCGGCCACCTGTTCAAATGCCTGAGAGTCTGTAATAACCAGAGAAGGCTTTCTCCCAAGATGCTTAAGTGTGTGCTCCAGTTCAGATTCTTTGACTGCAACAGAGCAGGCATCATGCTCCAGAATATCCCGGATCGTCTGCTGCTGCGGAAGGATGAGCCGCCCTTTTGGAGCCGCCGAGTCGATGGGCACGACAAGAACCACAAAGTCTCCCGGCGAGATCAGGTCGCCCACGATCTGTCTTGGCTGTTCTTCTTCTGGGAGAAGCTTTCCGATAGCCTCTTTCAGCTCAAAGATGCCTTCTTTGGTCACCGCGCTGACAAAACAGGTATGATCTGTATCTTCCGCCCTGTCTCTGCCTGCCAGATCTGTCTTGTTATATACGATCAGATAGGGCAGCTTTCTCTCCCTGATCAGATCAAGAATTCCCTGTTCAAACTCCGTAAGGCCTGTTTTCGCATCCGCTATGACCAGGGCGATGTCTGTCTTTCTCAGCACTTCTTTCGCCTTCTTCACCCTCTTTTCTCCCAGTTCACCCTCATCATCCAGCCCAGGGGTGTCGATCATCACAACCGGTCCCAGGGGCAAAAGTTCCATTGCCTTGCAGACCGGATCTGTGGTCGTACCTTTCACATCTGAAACAATAGCCAGCTCCTGACCGGTCAATGCATTAACTATGCTGGATTTTCCTGCGTTTCTCCTTCCAAACAATGCGATATGAATTCTGTCTCCTCTCGGCGTCTCATTTAAACCCATCGTCTGTCTCCTTTATCTCTTTCTTCGTCGGCTGATTTCTTTTTCAGTATATACCACCGGATGTTTTGAATCAATAGAACAAAAATAATAAAAGGCCGAACAGTCTTATGCTGTCCCGCCTGTTACCTTTTATCTTTATTGATTTTGAGTCTACCGCAGCAGCAGCGGGAGCATGGCGCCTCCCAGGCTGTATACCACGATCGTGACCGGCCTCCCCAGAAAAAGAATCGTTAAAAACTTTCTCCATGACATATCCGTAAGCCCCGCCAGCATACACAGTACATCATCCGGTGCACCCGGAAGAAGGATCGCAGCTGTAAACACAACGTCAAACTTTTTTCCGGTCAAAAACTTTTTCCTGGTCTTTTCATATGTCTCATCGTTTACAAAAAGCCTGATGAATTTTTCTCCGTATCGTCTTGCCAGGTAAAAATTAATGCAGGAACCGATGAGTATCCCGACAGCACTGTATAAGAACCCATACCAGGGTCCGAAAAAGACGACTCCTGCCAGACAGGTCAGTCCTCCCGGAATCACCGCTATGACAACCTGTGCGATCTGGATCACAATAAACAGAAGCGGTCCCCAAAAACTGCTCTGCCGGATAAACAGTTCCAACTGATCTCTGTTTGTAAAAATCCCTTTTTGGTAACCGTAAATTGAAAATATGATCAACGCTCCGATCAACACCAGAGTTGTGAAATTTGTCGCTTTTTTTACTGCTTGTCTGCTCATAAACTGACACCGCCTTTCTTTTACTATCTCTATCATAGCGGACAGTTCTGAAATCCGGCAGACAAAAACATAACAAAATTCTTACAATTCTATCGGATCAGCTATGAAATATACTTCTCTATCACAGCCGCAGCTTTTTTAATCTCCTCTGTATCGGTGACAAAACGTTCATACTCACTCATCATCGGCAGTCCCATGCTGACATCCGGTTTTCGGTATTCCATCCCGCTCTGAACCGTCTTCTTGCCAGACATATGGAATGCTTCAAAAGGAGCTTCTTTTAAAAATTCTTCGATCACTGCTGCGTTAACTCCTGATCCGACCATAACTGTGATATCTTTTCCTGCCACTTCCAGAAGGCTTTTCAGAAGTTCCTTTCCATCAGTACAGCAATTTTTCTGCCCGGATGTAAGTACGGCGTCAATGCCCAGTTCAATCGCCTGGACCATCGCCTCATAGGGATTCACACACATATCAAATGCCCTGTTCAGTGTGACGGACATCCCCATCGTCTTCTGCATCAGGCTTTCCATACGTCTCATATCCAGCCGTCCGTCTTTTGTAAGGCATCCGAACACCACGCCGTCTGCCCCAAGTTCCCTGAAATGGTGGATCTCACTTTTCATAAGAGAAAACTCATCATCAGTGTATAAAAAATCTCCGAACCTTGGCCGGATGAGCACATGGACTGGGATGTCGAGCCGTATCTTGATCATTTCCAATAATTTAGGACTGGGTGTGATCCCGCCGATCATCAGGTCAGCACAGAGTTCAAGCCTCTTTGCCCCTGCCTCTTTTGCTGCCCTTGCGGACTCAAAAGAGTCTACACAACATTCCAACATAATCTCTCCCATAGTCATTACCTCCTAGAAAAATGACAGCTGTTCTGCCTCAAACTGGGCATTTTTTTCTTTTATAATGCTTCTGAAATCCGTTTGGACTTCATACTTGGTGCGGACCTCCGAAATCCTTTGAAATAAATCTTTTTTATAATCCTTATATTCTTTTCCATAACTGAACAGCCTGGTCAGACGTTGTTCATACTGCGGAAATTCTTCTCTTACAAAGTTAAAAAATACGGCCCGGGTTGGTCCCTTTAAATTCAAATTCGATGTGATCAGATAATGGATATCTCTCTGTTTTGTCTCAGAAAATACAGCCTCCAGATTCTCTCTGGTGCTTGTAATGTCTGGAATAACAGGCATCATATGGACACCCGTGGACGCATTTGTCTTTCGAAATTCACTGAGAACATCAAACCTCCGTGAGGAAGAAACCCCTCCCGGCTCCAATACGCTCCTTATGTCTTCGTCCATGGTGGTGACCGTCGCCGCAATGTTTACGTAGGCTACTCTGGATAACTGATCGATCAGGTCATAGTCTCTCAATATTAAATCAGACTTTGTAGAAATGATAGCCGGATTCTCAAATCGGATCAAAAGCTTTAAAAGCTCCGGCATGATCCTGTACTGCTCCTCTGCCGGCTGGTAATTGTCTGTCACACCTCCAAGGTTAATAACCTGATGATCCCAGTTCCTGCTCTTTAACTGGCGTTCCAGCCGCTCTGCTATGTTCGTCTTGACAAAAATCTCATGGTAGAAATCATCCGACTCCATATATTGATGGGAATAAAGAGCGAAGCAATACTGGCAGCGGTGGGCACATCCCCTGTATATATTCAAATCCCAGTGGTAAGGAAATCTTCCGCGGACCCGGTTGCAGGCCGCGGAACATTGAATCTCTCTGTATTCGTTCTCCTGCACTTTTCCGGTCATCCCATAAGAAAATCCAGAATGTTCATACCTTCTGAAGTCTGGCTCTTATATAACTCGGTAAATCCGCAGCGGGTACAGCTGATGGTAATAAACTTTTTATTCTGTATATCAAAAATCTTGGCAAAATTCCCTCCGGTGGCCTGAAACTGATCATGTTCATAGGAGTTGCATCCGCATTTGTGACAGACAAACTGTCTTCTCTCAATATTTTGATCCATAATTAATGCTCCCTTCAAAGCTTTTCTAATTATTTCTTACTATCTATTATAGGATTAGGGTGTCAAAAGACACATTAATAAATATCTGATTTTGTTTGTACCTTGAAAATTTAACACGAATTGGTTTGAGAATATTAAATTTAGAACAATCAACAGAAGGTGAGCTTGATGTTTTGAGTATTAATTATGCTATCTCTTTTTCAGAGGCACAATAAACCAAGCTATTTTCATAATCCAATAGCTTTTGAAAATTCAAAGCTGCGACTTTGAATCCGAAATGCAGACG
>NZ_NQOG01000040.1 GCF_002270485.1 Anaerostipes hominis (ex Lee et al. 2021)
AAAACATCAAGCTCACCTTCTGTTGATTGTTCTAAATTTAATATTCTCAAACCAATTCGTGTTAAATTTTCAAGGTACAAACAAAATCAGATATTTATTAATGTGTCTTTTGACACCCTAATCCTATGAAACAAAAAAGACTGAGTATCCGACGGATTCTCAATCTACACATAAATAATAATTTATGAGGCAGCTGGCTGGCACGATCGTACTCCTCATACGATATAGCCCCTTTAGCTTTGCGTCACTGCCTTTCGGCAGTTTTGCCTATTTATTTGGTTCTAGCTAAACTATATTTTCATTATAATACAAATTGTCTCTAAAAATCAAATGCTTTTCTGAAATTTCTCGATGATCTTTGCAAAAAGAATCCCTACGATGGTGGAACAGAAAGTCGCAATAATTGCCGGCGCCACAACCGCTGTCGGATTCACGCTTCCGTACTGACTTCGGAATACGATGATATTGACAGGGATCAGCTGTAAAGAAGAAATATTGAGGATCAAAAACATGCACATTTCCCTGGTGGCGACACCCTTGTGCGGATTGATCCTGTCCAGGGCCTTCATTGCCTTGATCCCTGATGGTGTTGCGGCCCATCCAAGCCCCAGGAGATTGGCTACAATATTCGTGCTGATATATTCCTTTGCTTCCTTATCCCTTAATCTCGGAAACAGGAACTTCAAAAATGGCGCTATGAGTCTCTCAAGCTTTTTTACAAGGCCTAAAGAGACCGCTACATTCATAATCCCGGACCATACCCCTACTACCCCAAACATCAGGATACAGAGCTGTACAGCTTCCTTAGAAGAGTCCAAAATCGTATCTGATACGGCATTCAGATTGCCGTTAATACTTCCTATTAATATACCTGCTAAAATTAAGATACTCCATATATAATTGATCAAAGTGAAACTCCTTTTTCGTCCTTAATGTATCCTATTCTCTCCTTCACAAGAATATGCTTCAAAGCCCGGATTTGACAAGCTTTCTGAGGTATGATATTGTTAGGTATAGTAGTTTACTAATTTGCAAGGAGGGAAGCGAATATGAAGAGTACAGGTATTGTAAGGAAGCTTGATGAGCTGGGACGTATTACTTTACCAATTGAGTTAAGACGTAATCTGGATGTGAATGAGAGGGATCCCCTTGAAATCTTCGTTGACGAAGATACGATCATATTGAAGAAGTACAATCCAGCGGACATCTTTACTGGCGAAATGGATGATCTCGTTGAGTACAAAGGCAAGAAAGTTTCAAAGAGTTCTATCATTGAACTGGCGAAACTTGCTGGTTTAAATGTTGCAGAATAAAGCAGTGGGATATAATAAAAGGACATATGCTGAATGATATGTCCTTTTTTGATGTTTTTTTATTCTTTATACCGGAGAAGTTCCTGATAGATGTCTCTTTTGCCTACTCCGCGGTCTTTGGCCACCAACTTCATTGCCTCTTTTTGTGAGAGGCCTTTCCCTAAATAGCGTTGCATATGCTCCATCAGATCAAGTTCCTGAAACTGCTCCTGGCTTTCCTTTTTCAGTTCCTCTAATGTTTTCCCATGAATGATCAGAACACACTCACCCTTTGCCGGATGTTCGGTATAATAGGAGATCACCTCTCTCATCTCAGAGACAAACACCGTCTCATGTTTCTTTGTCAGTTCCCTGCAGACTGTCATTTTCCTGTTCCCCATTGTGCTGTAAAGTTCCTCCAAAGTCTTTAAAAGCCTGTGAGGAGCCTCATACAAAATGATCGTCCGTGTTTCGTCCTTCAGCTGTTCTAAGATCATGGCGCGTTCTTTTTTATCTGGCGGCAGAAATGCTTCAAAACAGAATCTCCTGGTCGGCTGTCCTGAAATAACCAGCCCATTGATCAGGGCACATGCACCCGGCAGGGACGTTACCTGAATGCCGTTTTCATGACACTGTCTCACCAGTTCTTCTCCCGGATCTGAAATGCCCGGAGTGCCCGCATCCGTAATCAGTGCAATGTTTTTACCATCCTCCAGAAGCTTTACAAGATAACGGGCTTTTTCCACGCGGTTGTACTCGTGATAGCTCGTCATCTTTGTCTTAATATCAAAGTGATTTAAAAGCTTAATGCTGTGCCGTGTGTCTTCCGCAGCGATCAAATCTACGACCTTTAACGTTTCCAGTGTCCGGAATGTAATGTCCTCCAGATTGCCGATGGGAGTTGCGCATAAATATAATTTCCCTGCCATTTAAACCTCCTCAGGTTTCCATCCATAAATTTTATAAATTTCTTCGGTATACTGCCCAGGCTTTTCATAGATGATCAAAGGCGGTTCGACCTTCATCCTGGACTTCCCTCCTTTTACTGCTTCCAGCAAAAAAATATTGGATTCTTTTTCCCTGTAAGGATAGACAAACCGGATTCTTTTGGGCTCCAGGCCGTCATTGATCAAACAGTTAAGGATCTCAGAAAGACGGTAGCTTCTGTGAACCAAAAACAGGCTTCCGCTGTGTTTTAAAAGGACTCTGGCAGCACCGGAAATATCCCGGAATCTGCACAGGATCTCATGCCTTGCGATGGCCTTTGCATCATTTGGATTCTTGAAGCCATGATCATCCACCATATAAGGCGGATTTGAAGTAATGACGTCAAAGCTGTCATGTGAAAAAATCGCAGAAGCCTTTGTAATATCGCCTTCTACGATCTCTATCTTTTCTTCCAGCCCGTTTAATGCAGCACTTCTTGCTGCCATCTCGGCCATCTCACTCTGGATTTCCAGCCCGGTAAAATGTCTCCCGGGTGTCTTTGCTTCCATGAGGATCGGAAGAATCCCCGTTCCTGTACCAAGGTCCAGCACATTTCCGTTTTTCTTCACTTTTACAAAAGAGGACAGCAAAACCGCGTCCATACCAAAACAAAAGCCGTCTTTTTTCTGGATGATCTGATATCCCTTTATACCCAGATCATCCAAGCGCTCTCCGTCTCCAGGTTTAATTCTCATGATTCTTTTGACTGCCCTTTCCCCGTCTTTTTCTCCCGTTTTTCGGATGATAGTTCAAATCATCCAGCCTGTACTCCACAATTTCCTTATCACCGTTGTCATCTTCTACGATCAGCTTCACATTCTGTCTGAGAATATTGACCCGCTGCACTTCGCCGGTCCGTCCGTCCGCTGTTTTCACTGCGTCTCCGATGCTCGGCAGTTTCTTGTTCAGGTATTCGTATGTTTCCTGTTCATTTTTCAGACAGCACATCAGGCGTCCGCAGACCCCGGAAATCTTGGTAGGATTTAGAGACAGACTCTGTTCCTTTGCCATCTTGATGGAGACCGGGATGAATTCCGACAGATAAGAACTGCAGCACAGTGCCCGTCCGCAGATTCCAATCCCGCCGAGCATCTTTGCCTCATCTCTCACACCGATCTGGCGCAGTTCAATTCTTGTTCTGAAGATTGATGCCAGGTCTTTCACCAATTCACGGAAATCCACACGCCCGTCTGCGGTAAAGTAAAACAGGACTTTATTGTTGTCAAACGTATACTCGGTAGCTACCAGTTTCATCTCCAGTTTATGTTCCCGGATCTTCTGTGAACAGATGGAGAAAGCTTCCTTCTCTTTCTTGAGATTTTCCAGTGCTGCATCTTTATCTTCCCTGGTTGCGATCCTCAGAACCGGTTTTAACTCGTCAGAGACGGCTTCCTTGTCCACTTTCTTCTTGTCCGTTACGACCCTGCCGTATTCCACACCGCGGGCAGTTTCCACAATCACATGATCTCCCTGCTTTATATCAAACTTCTTTGGATCAAAAAAATATACTTTCCCGGCAGTGCGGAACCGCACCCCAACTACTTCTACCATATCTTTCCATTCTCCTTCATCGTAAGAAGCAACATCTCCATCGTCACTTCAAAATTCACGTTCGCATTCAAGCGTACTCTGGCCTTCTGAATCTCGTCCATGATATGGGTAAGGCCCTCAAATGTAATATAGATTTCCTGCTCTTTAAGCTGGCGGTACTTGTCCTTGAAAATCAGAAGATTCACAGATCCCGTCGTCTTGAGGATCAGCATGTCTCTGTACCAGTCTGTCATAATATCAAGAAAATCATAAATCTGTTCTTTATATTTTGTCAATGTCTTTAAGTAAGAAATCATCTCATGAAGCTCCATATGATGTATATAACCAAGCATTCCCAGCGCCTCGTTCAGCATCTCGTGGAACTCTTTGGTCGTAGCTACATGGATGGCCTTTCCAAGGTTGCCCAGTGAAAACGATACTGCAAATTCGATCATATCCTCATCTGCCTGTATGTGTTCCTTCAGGTAAGCCCTGATCTGATCTTCCGGGACGGTTCCCAGAGACATACATACACATCTGGATAATATAGTCTCCAGCAGACGGTCTTTGTTGTTTGTCAGCAGCAGGATCACTGCATACTCCGGCGGCTCTTCCAATGTCTTTAACAGTGCGTTCTGAGCCCCTACATTCATACGGTCTGCATCATCCACAATGTATATTTTGTAATTGCTGCTGTACGGCTTAATGTCTATGGTCTCATTAATCCCCTGTCTGATCTCATCCACGCGGATCTCGTATTTTTCATGTGTTATATAGATCAGATCCGGATGGTTTCCCGTATCCGCCTGGCGGCACGGGGTACATTGACCGCAGCCTTCGTGTGTCTCACAGAGCAGAGCTTTTGCAAAGGCTTTTGCCAATGTCATCTTTCCCGATCCGTCTTCTCCATTCAGTAAATATGCATGCGAAATCTGTCCGGTCTGAATGGCTTCTTCAAAATGCTGTATGATCTTCTTATGTCCAACCACGTTATCAAAACTCTTCATCTCATCCTCTTCCATCCCTATGAAATCAATACCCTGCCGGTTCGTCTTTTTACATTACATCCGGTTTGTCTCTCTTGTCAGGGCATCATCAACTGCTACTTTTATCTGACGGTGAATTTCCTCAATGGAGTTTCTCCCGTCGATCTTAACCATCCTGTTTTTATCTCTTTCGGCTAACAGCCTGTATCCTTCCACCACTTTCCTGTGAAATTCCAGCTTTTCTGATTCCATACGGTCCAGCTCTGCCTGCTGTTTCTTTCTTCCGATGCCGGTCTCTGCATCCACATCAAGCAGGATCGTTATATCCGGCATAGCATTTCCCACTGCAAACCGGTTTACTTCATATACCAGATCAACACCCAGTCCCCTTGCAATTCCCTGATATACGGCCGAAGATTCTATGAAGCGGTCACAGATGACTACTTTTCCCTGGTCCAGAGCAGGCTGTATGACTTCCTCCACTAACTGGGCCCTGGCCGCAGCGTATAAAAGAAGTTCTGTCATATGTCCCATGTTTTTATAATCCCTGTTGAGGATCACTTCACGGATCGCTTCGCTTATAACCGTACCTCCTGGTTCCCTGCATACTATTATATCATACCCCTTCTGCAATAAGTAGACTCTTAATAAATCAATCTGTGTAGATTTCCCGGCACCGTCCGGCCCTTCCATCGTTATAAATATTCCCATCTCAAACCCTTTCATCCACTATGTATATCCGGCCTTCCGACAGGCCAATCAGATTCATCTTCTGTTCCTGGTACTCATTAATTTTCTGCACTATTTCTCCTGAAATCTTCTCTCCCGGCACCGCCAGCGGTATGCCCGGAGGATATAAAAATATAAAATCCGCACTGATCCCTCCAAGTGATTCGGCAGGACTCACCAACTTTCTCCCTCTTATCTTTGCCTCGTAAGGTGTCATAACCTGCTCAGTGGCAGGAATAACAGCCAGTCCCGGATTTTGAACATGGTGCAGGCTTTCATCTGTTTCCAGAAATGCCTCACACAATTTATCCAATGCCTCTTTTGTATCACAAATACTCGTCATGGCAGTGACATAGGATATTTCGGACATCTCCAACTCTATCCCATACTCACCCCTCAAAATATGAAACAGCTCTTTGCCGGTAATCTTTGTATCGCCGGTCGAAACAACGATTTTTCCCGGATCATCTGTCTTTAAGAGCTTCAGGTGTCTCATAGCTTTAAGCCTGGCCCGGATATCCATTAGATTCCGAACATAGTCATCAAACAAGTCCGGGCTGTCAGCACATTTCCTGACACAGTAATCAATACTGGCCATCAAAATATAAGACGGGCTGCTGCTCTGAAATGTAGATAAAGCCTGCTGAATCTCCCTGGTGCCTATCCGGGAACTGCATATGTGCAGAAGTCCGGTCTGAGTAAGGGAAGGCAGCGTCTTATGCAGACTCTGGATCACTGCATCTGCTCCCTGGGATACCGCGCTCTCCGGAAATCCACTGTGAAATACAAAATGTGCTCCGTGAGCCTCATCCACGATCAAGGGAATCCCCTCTTCATGAAGAACCTCAGCAATCTGCCTGATATCAGACACGATCCCTTCATAAGTAGGGGAAACGATAACAGCGGCTTTAACGCCATTTTCCCTGCCCAGTATGTCCTGCACCTGGCTTTTAGTAATCCCCATACAAATATTCTGCTCTATTTTGGGATATAAATAAACCGGCCTTAATCCAAGCATGGAAATTGCATGATATACGGACTTGTGGCAGTTCCTGCTGATAAGAATCTTATCTCCCAGCCGACAGGACGCAGCCACAGAAGCTAAAATGCCTCCGGTGGTGCTGTTGATCAGAAAATAACTTTCCTTACTTCCATATATATGTTGGACATACTCCATTGATTCTTTAATCATCCCCTCGGGATGATGCAGATCGTCAAAGCCGCTGATCTCTGTAGTGTCAAGCGCAAACAGAGATCCCTCTCTCATAATGTCCTGTTTCTGCCTTTTGTGACCAGGCATATGGAACGGATACATCCCTTCTTTATCTAATTGTCTTAATTTTTCAAATATAGGATATTTCATAAATTGTTATTAAGCCTCATTTTATCCTATTTTATCATACACACCGTAGATATTCCACGACATTTTAAAGTGTGACAAGGTATTTTGGGAAAAAGAAAAAAGCCCTGATAAAAATCAGAACTTTTAGATGCCCAGAGCCGGAATCGAACCAGCGACACGAGGATTTTCAGTCCTCTGCTCTACCGACTGAGCTATCTGGGCTTGGGTATTGATTTTACTTTAGTCCGCGTACAAAATCTCAAAAGCTATACTTTTGAGATCACGGCGTTACCGCCTATATAGAAACATTTATCAACAGCTCCGAATATAAATATCCGGCCCTGTTGATAAATATTTCTATGCACGCTCTGAACGCTAATGGAAGTTGCGGGGGCCGGATTTGAACCAACGACCTTCGGGTTATGAGCCCGACGAGCTACCAGACTGCTCCACCCCGCGCTAAAATGGTGGGAGAAGGATTCGAACCTTCGAAGGCGTTGCCAACAGATTTACAGTCTGCCCCCTTTGGCCACTCGGGAATCCCACCATATACATATATATTATACCATTTCAGCATAAAACTCAAACATAAAATTACGTTTATAACATAATTTATGAGAGCCGTTGACCGGACTTGAACCGGTAACCTGCTGATTACAAATCAGCTGCTCTGCCAATTGAGCCACAACGGCTGACAAAAATGGGACCAATAGGGCTCGAACCTATGACCCTCTGCTTGTAAGGCAGATGCTCTCCCAGCTGAGCTATGATCCCAAATTTATATTATAAATCCTCCTAAAAAGGAAAAAACGACCCGGATGGGAATCGAACCCACGACCTCCGCCGTGACAGGGCGGCGCTCTAACCGGCTGAGCCACCGGGCCAAATCTTTACAAAATAATCTATGTACCTTCAAAACTACATACAGAACCTTTCATCAAACATCTTCCTTACCTTCTTTGGTTAAAGCCTCGACCGATTAGTAACAGTCAGCTCCATACGTTGCCGTACTTCCACCTCTGCCCTATCTA
>NZ_NQOG01000041.1 GCF_002270485.1 Anaerostipes hominis (ex Lee et al. 2021)
CTTTTCTTCCCATGATGAAGTATATCTTTACGGCTGTCAAAACTATGCCGACATTTTTTCAAAAGTATCTGTATGCAGTGGGATTCCTGGAAATGTCGGTATAGTTTTTTTGTCGGTATAAGTTGTGCTAACACGATGTCGTGTTAGCACAACCAATGCCATAGAATCACTGAATTCCACCTATCGGAAGCTGAACCGCCAGAGAAGCGTATTCCCAAGTGATACGGCGCTGTTGAAAGCGCTGTATTTAGCCACATTTGAGGCTACAAAGAAATGGACGGTAACGATGCGCAACTGGGCACAGGTATATGGGGAGTTAAGCATCATGTACGAGGGACGACTCCCAGAGTAATTCAAAGACAGCCTAAAACGGGCGGATTTACCGCCTGCTGTTGACATGTTTTTTTGTAACTGTTATATATAAAGTAAGGGCGAAAAGCCTGTTTTTCAAGACTTTCGCCCTTCATTATTATAGAAGAATCTTATTTACAGACTTTTTTTCATAGTCTCATATCAACAAATGGAACGATTTTTTATCAGCACACCACACCTTTGTCATAGTTAACAATAAAGTTATCATAGTCATTTGTAAGATAGTTCCGTTAATCTTACAAATGACTATTTCAATAAATATAAATATATTTTTTTCACTTCTCATCATTTCCAACTAACTCCTCTCCAATGTCATGCTATAATTATAAAACAAACAGGAGGAAAACATATGCTTCAATCAGAAATATTGATCGTAGAAGACGACAGAGATCTTGCAGAGATCGCCATAGATTATATGGAACAAAAAGGACTTGGATGTCTCCGTGCAGGCAGTGCGGAGGATGCATTTGATGCTTTATACCAACATCCCATCAGACTGATTATTCTGGACATCAATCTGCCAGGAATGAATGGTTTTCAATTTATAGAAAAACTCAGAAAAGAAACGCAGGTGCCAGTTATCTTTATTTCCGCAAGGACCAGTGACACGGATAAGGTAAAAGGGCTGATGCTCGGCGGAGATGATTACCTCTCCAAACCGTATTCACTGGCAGAGCTGCATTCCAGAGTTCTGGCACTGCTCCGGAGAACTTATGGATATTCCGTATTACAGCCACTCTGTTTTTCTGATATTATCATTGATCAGAAAAGACAGACAGTAGAAAAGGCGGGCAGGCCATTGGAATTAACCTCAAAAATGTACGAACTGCTTGTCTATCTCGCTGCCCACCCGGGGGAGATCTTGACAAAAGAGAGGTTGTTTACAGAAATCTGGGGGTATGGCTCGGAATCCACGCCTTCCGTGCTGGCAGTCCACATCCGGTGGCTGAGGGAGAAGATCGAAAAAGATCCCTCTAATCCGAAACATATCCTGACCGTTTACGGTAAGGGTTACCGTTTTGAGGAGTAGTAAATGAAAAAGCATTTTTTAAGAGTTGTCCTTGTGTCCTATATCTTATTCTTTATCCTTATTTTTATAGGGGGATGGTACATAAAAAAGAATTCCGATCCTTCTAATAAGATGCTCCCTGTATGGAATGAGATAATCCACGATCAATCTCTTACTAAAACCCAGCAAGAAGCTGTATTAAAAAAGGCTAAAAATCTTCATACAGGAACAGGGGATCTTCCTTTGGTAAGAATTTATGGTACAGTCTGTGGCATACTGTTTGCAGGTATGTTGTGTTTTTTTCTGTACTTCTATTTTTATGCGATACGACCTATCTCCAGAATGGAGCACTTTGCTGGGGAGATTGCCAGAGGTAATCTGGATTTTCCACTGGAGGCGGAACGTTCTAAGGCTTTTGGAGTATTTAGCTGGGCTTTTGATTGTATGAGAACGGAACTCAAAGAAGCCAGAAAAAAAGAAGAAGCAGTTAAAGAGCAGAATAAAACAATGATCGCAGGGATCTCCCATGATATAAAGACACCGGTTGCTAATATCCGAAACTATTGTGAAGGACTATCTGTGAATCTGGATGCCTCACCAGAGAAGCGAAAACGTTATCTGGAAACAATCATGAGGAAATGTGATGAGGTCAGTGCATTAACCGATGATCTGTTTTTACATTCTCTGAATGATATGGACAGGCTGGAAGTAGTACCGATACCAACGGACTTTCAAGATATTTATGAAAGAGTACTGTGCCCGCTTGGTGAAGAAGGGACAGAGGTATTTCCATGTGATGTTCAGGGGACTGTTTTTGCAGATGAGAGGCGTCTGATCCAAGTGATAGACAATATTCTTGGAAATGCCAGAAAATATGCAGAAGGGTTTCCAGTAGAGATCAAAATGGAAGAACAAAAAGAGTACGTTGTCATCTGTATCAAAGATTTAGGACCTGGTATACCTGAGGAGGATTTCTTATATGCAAAGCAGAAATTTTACCGGGGACGGAATGCCCTTGATCAGCAGGGTGCAGGTCTTGGGCTATACTTGAGTGATGTACTGATGAGACAGATGGAGGGGAGACTGGAACTGGAAAATAAAGCAGGGCTTCAGGTTTCTCTGTATCTTTTAAAAGATAAGCAGGCCATTTAAAGACTTTTTAATATTTCTTTTGCTAGGATAGCAGCATAAGGAGGAGTAATACATGAAAACAATCATTGAGACATCAAACCTATGCAAAAGCTATGCCAGCGAAGGACAGCAGCTTCACGTCTTAAGAAATATTGACTTGGAAATTTATGACGGACAATTTACGGTCATTATGGGTCCCAGCGGTTCTGGAAAGTCAACACTGCTTTATATGCTGAGCGGTATGGACACAGCTACCAGCGGGACAGTTTCTGTCTGTGGAGAACCAGTGCACAAAAAGAAGGACCGGGATACTGCCCGGTTCCGCCAGGAGACGGCTGGTTTTATTTTTCAGCAGATGAATCTCCTGTCTCATTTAACCTGCTTTGAAAATATATGTACTGCGGGTTACTTAAAGAAAGGGAGAAGTAAAAAAGAAACACATCAGGAGGCACGGGAGTTAACAGAGAGAACCGGCATCTCGGATCTCTCCCGGAGACTGCCGTCGCAGATGTCTGGGGGTCAGCAGCAAAGATGTGCCATTGCAAGGGCTCTGATTAACCGTCCTAAGATCCTATTTGCGGATGAACCAACCGGTGCCCTTAATTCGGCTTCTGGAAAAGAAATTTTAGACCTGCTTTATTCTCTGTGCCGGGCAGGCCAGAATATTTTGGTCGTGACCCATGACTTAAAGGCGGCCTTAAGGGCTGACCGCATATTATATTTAAAGGACGGGAAGATCGAGGGAGAATTAAGCCTGCCGCCTTATGAGGAGGCAGGTGCCCCTGTCCGGGAGAAGCAGCTGATCGGCTGGCTGTCAGGAATGGGGTGGTAGCATGGGTATTTTTATGGTCATAAAAAATGATATCCGCAAGCGAAAAAGCCAGACAGTGATTCTGATTCTCTTAAGCCTGCTGATCACCCTTTTGATGAACACCGCAGTATCCGTTCTGTGGCAGAGCAGGGAACAGTATGACCGTATGGCACGGAAGGTAAATGCCCCGGAAGTCATCAATATTTTTACAAAACAACAAAAACCAGAGGCGGAAAAAGTCTATCAGAAGCTTAAAAAACAAACAGAAACCAAAAGTGTGCAGAAGGAAGATATTCTTTTGCTCGGCCAGGACAACAGTGTCAGATTTGGCGGGAACAAATGGTTTTCAAACGGGATCATCATCCGTGCGGTCCCTGGGCAGTATACCTTGACAGAGGGCAACCTGCATAGAAAAGGAATTTTTGTTCCTGTATCCTTACAGTCTTCAGAGCAGTTAAAGCTGCAGGATGATGTAATGCTGCAGATGTCAGGGCAGAAAAAGAAGTATCCGATTGCCGGATTTTTTGAGGATCCTTTTCTGGGAGGAGCCATGACTGGATATAAGCAGTTATTTCTGGATCAGGAAACCTTCCGTGAACTAATGAAATCACCGGGAGCCCAGCACTATCAGGCTTCTCTGGTCAGCCTTTGGACGAAATCGGATGCCGGCACAAATTTTAGTGACCGAATGAAAACTTTGAATGAAAAAACCGGGTTTTCCAGAAGCGGTTCTCTATATATGGAAAGCTCTATGATGAAGATGTCTTCTATGATCTTAACAGATATTTTTATGGGACTGATCTTTCTGTTCAGCCTTCTTTTATTGGTTATTATGCTCATCACCATCAGGTATCTGATTGCGTCGTCTCTGGAGGATGATTATAAGGAAATCGGTGTTCTCAATGCACTTGGTTACTCAAAAAGGACACTGGTGTCGGGGAAGATGTTGTATATGATACTTTTATTTATTCTTGGTGGTGCAGGCGGATGTATCGGATCGGTTTTTACCGTATCCCCGCTGGCCAGGTTTGCCATGGACGGTTCAGGGATCTTATGGCACGGCGGTGTACGCCCGGTACCAGTCATGGTCTCTGTGTCTGTTATGGCAGTATTTGTGCTGCTGGTTTCCTGGCTCAGCCTTAAAAGAATTTATAAGCTTTCTACGATACAGGCGATCCGCAATGGAAAGGAAGATATTTATTTTAAAAAGAGATATCAGATTCCTATGGAGCGTTTAACAGTTCTTCCGCTGCCGTTTCGAATGGCAGCGAAAAATGTATCCGTCCGTCTGCCTCAATATATGCTTTTAATCATAGTGTGTGGTTTTATGGTTTTTTCATTGGTCAGCATTTCTGCACTGAACGAAAATATGAAGGATATTAAAAAGACAGCGGCGCTGTTTGGAAATACAGACTCTGATATTTCCGTGTCCGAGACGTTTACGCCTGGTATAAAGGAAAACGACAGTTTTGAGGAATTTATGAAGACCATGGAGCAGGAAAAGGATGTCCGGTCTGTTTATTCGTCAGAACATGAATACGTGGATATGGACGGGCAGAAGATGCTCTTGTCCGTGATCAGCAGGTTTACTGACGGAAATTATCAGGAGCCGCTTGATGGGCGGATACCGAAGTATGATAACGAGATGATGCTGACGGAAATATCGTCAAAGTATCTCTCTAAAAATATTGGGGATACGGTGCGGATCACTTATGAGGGAAAAGAGAAGAAGTACCTGGTGGTCGGCTTGTATCAATCCAGCAACGATGGAGGAAAAATCGGATGCATGACTGTTGAAGGATTTCGAAAGATTTCCTCTGGCTACAAGTACCATTCTTGTGAGATCCTTCTGAAGGATCAGTCAAAAGAACAAAAAGTGATAAAGAGGATTGGGCAGGCAGGGAGGAGAGCAGGACTTGATCTGAAGACAGAAAGTGTCAGAGACCAGGTGGAAGGGATGATGTCAGATATCCAGAATGGAATTTTGGCCTTGGTTGTCCTGTTTTATATCTTATGTCTCTGTATGTCGGGCTTCATCACATTTCTTCTGTCTATGACATTTTTAAAACAGCAGAAGAGGGATCTGGCTATCCAGAGAAGTCTTGGGTATTCAGTCCGTCAGCTGAGGCTTCAGTTTGCATTGGGCTTTGGAATCATTGGGCTTTCTGGGGCTCTGTTAGGGGTTCTGTCTGTGGGGCTTTTTACAAACCGTATGTTTGGTGCTTTATTTGGCAGTATAGGGATTACAAGATTTTATGCGGAGATCACAGCAGTGGGGGTTGTAACTCCTGTGATTTCTCTGACGGTATTTTTGATTGCTTTCTCCTATTTGATATCAAGAGTGATAAAGAAATATGGGGTCAGACAGCTGTCAGAGGATATATAATATCATCAGGCATGCGCTATCAAATAGCATCATGCCTGATGATTGTTGTATTAAAACTGGCTATTTCCATCTGCCGGCAACATAACCTTGTAACTCATTTCTAATTCATAATAATAGGTTGGTCCATTGCCGATGGGTTTGACAGAAGTCCAGTTTTTGATTCCGTACATTTCGAGGAATCCGCTGCTTCATTTTCTCCATGACCAATAAGTATCATTACCTACATTGACGATAAAATCCGTTTCCTGTTCCCATGTCCATGTAGCGCCATATAGATTACCGATTTGTTTTCGTGTATTTCCATAGACTTCCACGGTGACACGGCCATAGTTGTTTCCATTTTTATAACCATAGATATGATATGTTATACCAGGGCTTAAAGCCACCAGTTTATCAATTATACAAGTGGATGTAAATTGGCTCCAATTATTTTGGACGTGCGCTATAATATCTTTATTTATTTAATCTGTATAAAGATTACCTACGTCCGACAAATTTTGTGTCACTGCCAGACAGTCAGTTAAGCTATCCTGCATTTTTTTAATGGCCTCTGTGTGTATTTGATATTTCTCGATAGACACAAGTCCCGAAGAATTTATGCCGACTTCGATTGGAACATTACCAGAACTCTTAAAATAAAAATCCCAGGTGATGTAGAAACCGGGACTTTCGGACACAGAAGGTATATTTTTGGCTTCTGCTGCCTGTGACAGACAATATAGAATTTCTCCTTCTTCCGGGTCTTCTGCATTAAATCCAATTTGCCACAAAGAATAACTTTCCTCTAAACTTGTATTTTCTAAAAGTACCGGAAGTACAATCATATCATTTTCAATTTTAGAAGTTTGCAGAGTAAGTCTTTGTTTTTCTCCTGATACATCGGTCTGAGACCGAAGATTTACTACCGGTACTTTTTTTGTTCCTGCAGCAGCTCCAGTAATTTGTAAAGGTTGTCCGTTGAAAAGTTTATTTTGCAGTGCAGCTCCTTTATCGGTTAAAACAGTGTTTTCTCAAAGATTCATATAGTTACCTCTCTTAATTTGTTTTTTATTCTGATTGGTGTGGTATAAAAAAAGTTGACAGTTTATTCTCAAGGATTTCATAATAAAACCAAGAGAATAAGGAGGTATTCAAAGTGGCACGTAAATATGACCATGAATACAAAGTACAGGCAGTAAAACTTG
>NZ_NQOG01000042.1 GCF_002270485.1 Anaerostipes hominis (ex Lee et al. 2021)
AGACGTCAACAACACCGCTCGGAAGATCCGGAAAGCTCTCCGAAGTGGCAGACATGTGTGTATATCTGGCAAGCAAAAGATCTTCTTATGTACACGGTGTGACCATCAATGTAGCCGGCGGAAAGACCAGAGGATAAGAACAAAAATATATTTGAATAGCATTTATTTTTAAATAGGTGCCGCATGTTTAAATGTGGCACCTTTAGTAATTGTTTAGTTTATCAATCTATTTTCATATATAAAAATGAGGGAATCATAAATATGTCGGTTTTATTTATGATTCCCTTATAAACTATATTTGTAGCATCCCTATTGTATTAAAGATTATATTGTTATTTATATAAATAAAGGGGGAAAGAACAAGTCCAGCTACTTCCACGTTTTAAGGTTGTTTGCCAAGTACCTCCGATAAAAGAAGAGCTATGCTTTGGCGCATATTTTTTAAAACCTGTTTTGTAATCAAATTCCAAAGTTGGATATTTGTTTTTTTGTTGATTTACTCCAGCTGCTGGATTTAAAGTTCGGAAAAAAACAATTTTAGTTTTAACACTTACTCCGGGCTGAACATGTTTTTTAACTTTTCCTACAATTCGATCTAATCTCGCAGTTGTACTTTTTGTGGTAAAATATATACGTAATGTAAAGTATACGCTACTGGTCTTGTCCCATTTGCCATCTCCATAATCACCAGCATAAACATTATTATGAAATAATTTGATTAATGATGCCTGCTCTTTAATTTGAGATAGGTCTTCAGTAGAAGCCGTCAGTATCTTAGAATTATGCTCCTTGTCCTCAATTTCATAAGTTTTTAGGAGATATTTGCTATCGCCATTTTCTAATTTCATAACTTCGTTTTTGACCTTTCCATGTTTCAGGCCGTACTTATACAACGTTTTACTATCTTGTTCTGTAAAATTTTCCTTATCTAAAATAGTAGAAACCTCTGATTCATCATTAGATTTAGTATCGGCAAAGGTTGGAGTAGATTGACCCAAAATAAAAAATAAGGCAAAAATGTATACAAAATATTTTTTCATCAAGCATCTCCTTTCTTGGTGAAGTGAGAAATAATAGTATTTAGATATCCCCCTAAATAAAGAAAGAAAACTAAAAAATAATTATCAAAATTGCCGACAAAATTAGTTCTTATAAGGTAAATCCAAAGAATAATAGGAAGGAAGATGCTAAGCAAACATAATATAATTGTCATATTGTGCTTTAAAATAAATGGCAAACGTTTGGAAAAAAAGCAGATAAATAAACCTAGCAAAATAATAAAAATATACTTTAGAATATATATTTTAATAACAGATTCAGAATATAATGGAATTTGATCTTCTAAACCTGTAATTATATATGCCAATATATAGGAAATAATAGGAATAATAAATAAATATAATTTTTTCATAGAGATACCTCCTCGTATAATATCTTTTAGATACATTAAATGTACCTTGATAACTAAATAAAATTTGTTCAATAGGCTTAGTAAAGCCCATGGTATAATTGTTCTTAGTGTCAATCAGGTAATAGTTCTGTTACCTCCTGTTGAACCAGAAATGGTTGCTTCATAGTGAGTCTGTTCCCCTGACACGGATGTTAGCTTCAAACCTGCTCATCTATTAAAGTGAAACCATTGTCATCACTTCAATCTAAACGAATAATAGTTAATAATTTAAAAAACAACTAAATGGATAATTCAGTCTTTTTACTATTATATGAGATATGGGGAAATATTGCAATAGATTAGAATAAATTTGTAAGTTGTTACAAAATAAATTTAATTAAATTAATTTATGGAATATTAATATATGTAATAAGTAATCCCTCTATTAGGCTTAAGACATGGTAAATGTTTATAATTATACTTTCAATTTTTGTAATATTTGAAATGAAAGAAATCTACAAACAAAAAGATAATTTAGGTGATTGTGAATTTTGCCTAACTACGTAGTTATAAAATTGACTGTTATATCTGTTTTCAAAGGATTAGATGTTGTTATTTTTAATCCTCTATTCTATAATCATAAACAAAAGCAAGATTAGAATGATATTTAAGTGCACAGGTAAAGAGTGAATAGTTTTAGTTACGTTCAGTATATAAGGAATTTGTAAATGATTACATTTAGAGAAATAAAAAGGGAAGAGGTAATGTATGATTATGGAAATAGTGATAGGAATTATTATAATTGTGGGAATTTTCGCATTTATCGGATATTCTTATATGATCAAGCAGCAGTCAGATGAGGTGAGAAAACTGTATGCAGATTTCAGGGAGACCTATGGAAAAGATTATCAGATTGGGTTTGGGTTGTGTAAGGGAACCGTTTTTAACAAAGAATACATAGTGATCCTTGCTGCAGACAAGGACAAAAAAGTGATTGATGCTGTGTCGGCGGAAGGATCTGGAATGGAATGGAGCCATGGGACCGCTTCTGAGTACATTGGCATGGATATCGCAAAATATAAAACAGAGCAGGAAGAAATGAAAAAGAAGCAGACGCTGTATGAAAAAGGGGAACAGGAAATGACTCCAAAGGAAAAAGCATTGACGATGGCTGTGAAAAATATTTAAAATTTGAGTGTTAGAAGCAAAGCGGCAGGAAAGGAACAGAATGGAAGAAATACTGGAGCAGAAAAAAGAAAGAGTGATCCTGGTGGGTGTGTGTCTGGGAGAACCCAGGGAAGCCGAGGAATCCCTGGAAGAGTTAGAAGAACTTACAAGGACTGCAGGAGCTTTAGTGGAAGGATGCATTCTCCAGGCCAGAGAACAGGTCCACCCCGGTACTTATGTGGGAAAAGGTAAGATAGAGGAGATCCGGGATCTTTTATTTGAGACAGAGGCAGACGGTATTGTGTGTGACGATGAGCTTTCACCGGCACAGCTTGCAAATCTCTCACAGATATTGGATATCAAGGTGATGGACCGGACACTGGTGATCCTGGACATTTTCGCTAAGCGTGCCCGGACAAAAGAGGGAAAGATCCAGGTGGAGCTGGCCCAGCTCAGATACCGCGCCACAAAGCTGACCGGAAAGGGAGTAAGCCTTTCAAGGCTAGGCGGCGGTATCGGCACGAGAGGGCCGGGGGAAAAGAAGCTTGAGATGGACAGGCGTCTGATCCGCACACGGATATCCCATTTAAAAGCTGAACTTTCCGGGGTGATCAAACACAGGGAAGTTCAGAGAAAGCAGCGGCAGAGAAACCATACACCTGTGGTCTGTATTGTCGGTTATACCAATGCCGGGAAATCCACGCTGTTAAATTACTTTACGGATGCCGGAGTCCTGGAAGAGGACCAGCTGTTTGCCACACTGGATCCCACCACAAAAAGTGTTGTGTTAAACAGCGGGCAGACCATCCTTATGACGGATACGGTTGGATTTATCAGAAAGCTTCCGCATCATCTGGTAGATGCATTTAAGAGTACACTGGAAGAGGCTAAGTACAGTGATGTGATCCTTCACGTGGTTGACTGCTCCAATCCATGTATGGAGCAGCAGATGGAGGCTGTCTATGAGACATTAAATCAGCTCGGCATCAAGGATACGCCTGTGATCACGGCATTTAATAAGATAGACCAGGCAGATAAAGGCATTCTTTTGAAGGATGTCCATGCGGATGAAACTGTAATGATTTCCGCCAAAGAGGGTACAGGAACCGGGGATCTCTTAAATGTGATCGAAGACGTCCTGAGCAGACAGAAAATTTATTTAGAGAAAAAATACGGTTATGACGAGGCGGGAAAGATCCAGGCCATCAGAAACCACGGACAGCTTATAAAAGAGGAATACCGGGATGACGGCATTTACGTGGAGGCTTATATACCAAAAGAAATCTTAGGAATGGTGTAGGAGGACGTATGATTATACAGAAAGTGATTAACAATAATGTGGTCAGTACCTTTGATACGAACAACCATGAGGTTATTCTCATGGGAAAGGGCATAGGATTCCGGAAAAAGGCAGGGGATGAACTCGACAAGACAAAGATCGAGAAGATTTTTACACTGGATCAGCGGGAAAAAAGTCCATTTATCCAGGAAGTGCTCGCTATTATCCAGGAATTTTATGAGATCAGTTTCAAGACAGAGCTGCCTGCCTATCAAAGATTTATTACGCATCTGGAATATCTGGAAAACAGCATCAAATCCGGAGAGTCACATTCTGTGGAAGATGAAGAGGATGATGTGGAGTTTTATGAGAGAAATCAGAAGAAATATCCGGAGGCTTATATATGCAGCCAGAAAATTGTCGAGCATATTGAAGGACATTACGGCTATACCCTGTCCGTAGATGAAAAAATGTACCTGATCATCTATGTAAAACGGCTGATCCTGGAAGCCGGCATCCAATAGGAATTTGTTGTGGTTTCAGTTGACATTTGGACGGGTTTTTGATAAGATTTAGACATTGAATATTGGATTGTGACTGGTAATGCAGGCAAGACCTTTTTGATAGATGTAAGCTGAGATTCGCGCATTTATTAAGGGGTCTTTTTGTTTTTTTCAGCTCAGTCCGTCATTTATTAACTAAAATTTACAGAATGAAGGAGATTTTATTATGGTATCTAAGAAGTTTGTAATTGAAAACGAGCAGGGATTACACATGAGACCGGCAGGAGTTTTAGCAAAGGCAGTAACAAAGTTTGAATCTGATGTCACCATCGTTTTCGAGGACAAGAAGATCAATGCAAAGAGTCTTCTGAACATCATCGGAGCATGTATCAAATGTGGTTCAGAGATTGAACTTGTATGTGAAGGTCCTGATGAGGAAGCAGCTTTAGCTCATGCGACAGAATTAATTGAATCTGGTTTAGGTGAATAATTAATCTCATTTTACAAAGGGGACAGGTGGCATATGTATAAAGGTATTGGAGCATCTGCGGGAATCGGCATCGGTAAAGTTGTTGTGATAAAGGAACAGAGCCTGGATTACAAAAAGGAGACAATTACAGACGCCGAAGCAGAAAAGAAAAGATTAAGCGAAGCGATCGAAGTGTTCATCGATAAGACAACCAAGATGGTGGAAGCCATGAAGGTGACTGCCGGAGAACAGGAATCTGAGATTCTGGAGGGACATATCCTCATGATCCAGGACCCTGCGATCAAAGAGCAGATCGATGCGAAGATCGATGACGAAAAGATCAATGCGGAAGCTGCCGTCGAGGAAGCATGTGATTTCTTTGCACAGATTTTTGCCATGGCTGAAGATGAATTGACCCAACAGAGAGCATCTGACTTAGGAGATATTAAAACAAGATTAATCAAGATCTTATTAGGGATCGAGGAAGTAGATATCAGCGCTGTTCCGGAAGGAACTGTCCTGGTTGCGGAAGATTTGACCCCGTCCATGACTGCCGGCATCAACCCGGCCAATGTCGAGGGTGTACTGACAGAGATCGGAGGCAAGACTTCCCACTCTGCGATCATCTGCCGTTCCATGGAGATCCCGGCAGTACTTAGTGTTGAGAATATCGTTTCCATCGTTAAAGACGGAGATGTTGTCGTATTAGACGGAGCGACAGGAGAAGCATATGTAAATCCTGAAGATTCTGTCCTGGAAGATTACAAGGCTAAGAAAGCGGCATATCTGGAAGAGAAAGCGGCTCTGTCCAAGTTCATCGGACAGGCGTCTCAGACTGCTGACGGACGTGTAGTTGAACTGGTTGCCAATATCGGCGGGCCGGACGAGGCTGCAAGAGTTGTTGAGTGCGACGGAGAAGGTGTGGGACTGTTCCGTACAGAGTTCTTATTCATGGACCGTGACAGCGTTCCTACCGAAGAAGAACAGTTCAAAGCATACAAAACAGTTGCAGAGACTCTGGAAGGAAAACCTGTGATCATCCGTACTCTGGATATCGGAGGAGACAAGGCACTTCCTTATCTCGGATTAGAGACAGAGGAAAACCCGTTCCTTGGTTTCCGTGCAGTGCGTTTCTGCCTGAAACGTCCTGACATTTACAGACCTCAGCTGAGAGCTTTATTGAGAGCCAGTGCATTCGGAAAGATCCGCATCATGGTTCCGCTTGTAACATGTGTGGACGAACTCCGTGCTGTAAAAGCACTGCTTGAAGAAATCAAAGGAGAATTAGACGCAGAAGGCATTGCATATAACAAAGACGTAGAAGTCGGCGTTATGATGGAAACTGCTGCTGCAAGCTTAATTGCCGACATTTTGGCAAAAGAAGCAGATTTCTTCAGCATCGGTACCAACGACCTGACAGGATATACTATGGCGGCTGACAGAGGAAACTCTGACGTGGCTTACCTGTACTCAGCATATAACCCGGCAGTACTCCGTTCAATAAAGAACATCATCGGGGCTGCAAATAAAGAGGGTATTATGGCTGGTATGTGCGGTGAAGCTGCCAGCGATCCGCTGCTCGTACCGGTACTTCTTGCATTCGGACTGAACGAATTCTCTGTTAGTGCAACTGCGATCCTTGCCACAAGAAAAGTAATGTCCTTATGGACTATGGACGAAGCAAAAGCTTTGGCAGAGGAAGTTATGCAGCTGACAACAGAAGCAGAAGTAAAAGCTTTATTGGAAGAAAGAGCCAGAAGCTAGGCTTTATAATGTATGATAGATTCTCAGGAGATATGATCTGTATACAGACATATCTTCTGAGAGTTTTTTTGTTTACGCGAACCTGTTTTTTTACTATAATAGATTAGGGTGTCAAAAGGTCATTGACCTTTGATATAAATTTGTACCTTGAAAATTTAACACGATATATCAATTCATCCGAACATTTGGTAAAATATAAATATCAAATATCGAGGTGATTCGCATGGCTTTTGTATCAAATAATAGTCAACAAATGTCGTTGACTGACAGCACATTTAACCTGACAGAAAGAGAACGTAGG
>NZ_NQOG01000043.1 GCF_002270485.1 Anaerostipes hominis (ex Lee et al. 2021)
ATCATATCATGGCATGCTTTCCAAGTCAAGGACTTTTTTCAAAAAATTTGAAGAGCCAAGAAGTCAGATAAAGTTTTGAAGAGCTGCTGTTTTGTCAGCAACGTTGATAATCTTATCATCGCTCCAGACAAATGTCAACAGGTTTTTTTACTTTTTTTTAAACTTAAATTGCAACCCTTTTTTGAACCATTTTTTTGTATCTATTTTAATACAATCCAATCCTCTCCTTTTGTCAACTTCTTTTAACTCTCTATTATTCTTCCTTATATAATTCATTTGCCGTCCGGTATCCAAAAAGCCGCCTTGGCATATTATTCATCCAGTCTTCCACATACTTGACTTTCTCTTCCGGCTGATTCTTTATATACTTTCCTTTTTTATAATGCCTGCGTATAAGCCTGTTATTAATCTCGTTGCTCCCTCTTTCATATGAAGCATATGGATGAGCATAATACACCAAAAATTTATCATTCTCTTCAAATTCATATAATCTTGAAAACCCTAATCCGTTATCACTTGTAATAGTCCGGAATACTCCTCTGGGCATTTCCTCAAGAATATCTTCCACTTCTTTTACAAACTGCGCTGTTCTTCCCTTCTCCTTTTTCAGCTTACTGCTTACTTTTCGGCGGATATCTCATTTGTGCCGCCTTTCATCTGCGACACCGTTCCTCTCCTTAGTTCAATTCTTATTGTATTGCTTGCCCTTCCAAGTTTTTTCCCTATTGCATATGCTGAACAGCCCATTCCATGTAATTTTGCAATCCTCCTACAAGGAACGAAAAATCAAAAGAATTTTAAAATTTCATCTGTAATTTCCACTAGATTA
Organism: Anaerostipes hominis (ex Lee et al. 2021); assembly: GCF_002270485.1. Classification (GTDB taxonomy): domain Bacteria; phylum Bacillota; class Clostridia; order Lachnospirales; family Lachnospiraceae; genus Anaerostipes; species Anaerostipes hominis. The sequence continues at coordinate 830 of NZ_NQOG01000043.1, forward strand.
TATTCAAGATTTGGATGATGACTTAATAAAATTAACTGCTCTTTTTCTTTCTGTGTCAGTTTCTTATCTTTTAAGTCCATCCGCAGGCTTCTCCAGGGGGAATTGATATTGAGATATTGACACGGTCAGCTCCGGATCAATCACAGCATATTGCGGATAAAAACTATCCGAAGCAATGGGGGCTTTTTTCCCTTCCTTTGGCAGAAGTTGTGCAAGCTGATCTACCTCCTCGACATCCGGGTTCGGTGAAAACTTTGTAAAACTTCCTACCAATTTCCAGCGCTTCTGCAAAGTTAATATAAGCATTTGGACTGGTATAAGTATCCCGGTTCGGCATACGGCATTCTGCGCAGCCAGACACGCTGTAATCGTATGCTTCCTCAAAAGCAGCACCTTTCGAAAGCAGGATTGGCACTACTTCTTCGTCATTGATTAATTTCGGGAATCCAGCCCCGTCTTTAATGGTTTTGGCTACTTCATACAGATACCGTTTTGGGCTTCCTGTATGAATTCTTGCTGCCAAATCTGGATAATTTAATGGAAATTCTCGTTTCGATTTCAATAAAATATATGTCAATTCATTGACTGCATCATACCCCTGTTTTGTAACTCCCCCAATGGGCATATCCTTCATTGAAGGATCCTCCAGCTTCAGAAAGATATAAATCAACAAACTGAGCCATAGAAACCCACATACATTCAAATAACTCCTGCACTTCATCGTCAGTAATAATGCCGGCCTTTTTATCTTTCAAATAAAATGGATATAAATATTGAGCCATTCTTCCATTCGAGATAATCGTTCCAGTTTTTTGCTCCACTCTTGAGAACATCTGTGTAAACCACTGCGCCTGCATTGCTTCATAAAAAGTTCTTGGCGGATTTTTGGGAACATAGTGGCAGGTCTCTGCAATTTTTAATAATTCCACCTTTCTTTTTGGATCTTTTTCTTCTTGGGCTAATTTTTCTGCAAGATCACCATGGCGGTCTGCCCATAAAATTATGGCATCACAGGTAATTATCACAGACTGTAAAAATGGAAGTTTTTCTGTATAGTCCACCGGACTATATTCGTCTAACTCTGAGAGTCTCTCCTCCGCTTCTTTTTTCAGTCCTAAAAATCCTTTTTCTAACACAACCTCGTAATCATGTACCCACTGAAGAGAAGATCGAAAAGATGCTGTTTCATTCACAATATATCTTGATGTAAGTTCTTTATCCTGATTATATGTTAATTTTGTTGTTTCCTTTGTAAATGACTTGGCAAGATCCTCATGGAATGTTTTTCCTACCCAGTATGGGGCAATTTCTTCAGACACGATTTTGGCGTCTTCTTCTGAAATGCTGAATGGAGAAATTGTCCGCGTCGGCAATGTCTCAATTGCTTCCCCTAATGTGTTTCCATCTAATTCCGGATAAAGGATTCCGTAGCGTCCCTGTTTTCCACTCCTTCCAACGAGCAGTTGATCATCGTCAATATAGACCGTTGCATGTTTGACATAATGCATCAATGCTTTTGCCCATCTTAAGATTAAAGGTTCTCCTTCTGTTTCCTGAAAAGATTGTGTAAAATACAAACCTCTTTCAATATCAATTTGTGGTTTTTCTCCTCGAATACGACTCAAAATTTTTGTCGCACGATTTTCATGGATGAATGCTGGTTTTTTTTCCTCGATTTCATATTGAATCCGCTGTTCCTGCGGTGATACTACTTTTTTCATTGTCTTTCCTCCTAAAATTACAAAATATAAAACCAGAGGTTGCAAGAATCAAGCAATTTTGCTTGATTCTTGCAACCTCTGGTTTTCCAGTCAGTTTTTTCTCTATATAATATATTATGATATTGCATTTTTAAGCTGTTTCAATGCCTGCCAAAGGACTTTCCTCGGGCACGCAATATTAATACGCTTAAATCCTTCTCCTTCCGGGCCAAGCATTGAAGCTTGATCCAGCCATAATCCAGCTTGATTTACGATCAAATCTTCTCTTTCTTTTTTATGAAGTCCTAATTCTCGAAAATCCAACCAGACTAAATAGGTCCCTTCAGGTTCGATCACTCGGATATTAGGAAAATTTACTTCTACATAATCTTTTAAAAATATTTCTTTCGTTTCGGAATTTTCTGCGGAGTTTCTGATTGGATATAAGATGCATATATCCAAAATTTATAAAATCACTGTGAATTTCATCTAATTCCCATTCTCTCCAAACACGTCCCGTTGGATTCTGTGGACTACAGAATAGAAAAAATTTTACTCGATTTGACACAATCTTTCTTTCAAAATCCTCAAAATCAATCTCATAATGATCTCCTTCGTTTGTAAAAGCTCTAACTGCAGCAGCCAAAGCAAAAACAACACCTGGTGTTTTTACAATCCAATTCCTTTCAATCTTCCATTGAAAATGTTCCTGATACCATTTTACCACTGCATCTGCATATTCCTTATCAGATTCCGAATATCCCAATACAAACCTCTGGTTGTCCAGTCAGCACTATACTATATGAATGGGGCTCGAAACTTATACCTTATCGCGCGGAGCGCGTCCACCCGAAGGGTATAAAATACGGTGTGCCCTGCGGGTATATAATTTCAGCCATTTTTTAGTTTCCGCCAAATAACGGCGTGGATAAATAACGGTCACCAGAATCAGGAAGCAAAACTACAATTGTCTTCCCTTTATTTTCCGGTCTGGCTGCCAGTTCTTTTGCAGCTTTTAATGCTGCCCCGGAAGAAATTCCAACTAAAATACCTTCAGTGACTGCAAATGCTTTCCCTTCTGTAAATGCATCTTCATTTTCCACAGTAATAATTTCGTCATATACTTTTGTATTTAATATATCTGGCACAAATCCAGCACCAATTCCCTGAATTTTATGAGGTCCCGGAGTACCTTTGGATAATACCGGACTGCTTTCAGGCTCAACTGCTACAATTTTCACATCTGGATTCTGTGATTTTAAATACTCTCCAACACCAGTCACTGTTCCTCCTGTTCCTACACCGGCGACAAAAATATCAACTTTTCCATCTGTCTGATCCCAAATTTCCGGACCCGTCGTTTCTTTATGAACTTTTGGATTTGCAGGATTCACAAACTGTCCAAGAATCACAGAACCTTCAATCGATTTGTTCAACTCATCCGCCTTTTCAATGGCTCCCTTCATTCCTTTTGCACCCTCTGTTAATACAAGCTCTGCACCATAAGCCTTTAAAAGGTTTCTTCTTTCTACACTCATTGTATCTGGAAGAGTTAAGATTGCCTTATATCCTTTCGCTGCTGCAACTGCTGCAAGACCAATCCCTGTATTTCCAGATGTTGGCTCGATAATTGTAGCCCCCGGCTTTAAGATTCCCTTTTCTTCTGCATCTTCAATCATTGCTAAAGCAATACGATCTTTTACAGAACCTGCCGGATTTAAATACTCCAGCTTGCCAAGAATCACAGCTTCCTCAACTCCTGCATTTTTTGTATAACGATTCAATTTTAATAATGGTGTTCTTCCAATTAATTCTGATGCACTTTCTTTTATCTTACTCATATCACTATTTCCTCTCTTTATTTTCCTACTTAATCACTAGGTTTACTATGGATTATATTATAGGGTCCGTTTTATGTTTTGTCAAGAGCTTTTTCAGAAATTTTATTTTCTTAAATTGCCTGAGGTCTTCTGTTTATATGTAATTTTCGTGCTTTTTCTTTTATCTCTGTTATAATATTGATATGCTGTTTACACTAATATTCAGACAAACATTATATATGGAGGTTTTTTTCAATGCAGAAAATTGCAAGTTTTACGGTCAACCATTTAGACCTTCTGCCCGGAGTATATGTATCTCGCAGGGATTCACTCGGGACAGAGACATTGACAACCTATGACCTGAGGATGACCGCACCGAATAAAGAGCCAGTTATGAACACCGCTGAGATTCACACCATCGAGCATCTGGGCGCAACCTTTTTAAGAAACCATGCTGAATATAAAGACCAGGTCATCTACTTTGGACCCATGGGCTGCCGCACCGGTTTCTATTTGATCCTAGCCGGAGATCAGACTTCCAGCGAGATACTTGAGCTGGTAAAAGAAACGTTTGAGTATATACGAGACTTCGAAGGAGAAGTTCCCGGGGCATCTGCCAGAGACTGTGGAAATTATCTCGATATGAACCTTCCTATGGCAAAACTCCTTGCTTACAAATATTTGACTTTTTCCTTATATACTGCAAATGAGAAAAATCTGAATTATCCGGAATAGATCCGTCAATACTGATAAAGTAACTTCAAATATAAAAAGGAGGCTTTATCAGATGTCAGAGCAGAATAAAATATATGAAGAAGTAGCGATCAACTGCAGTCAGTACTGCCCTTGCGGCCGTGACCACTCTGTCAAAAATGTCAGTAACGGAGACGATGTAAAATGTGAGAGCTGTCTGAACTGTTCTCATTTCTCGGAAGAAGAATGTCATTGCTGTCTGGACTTGTACGACAAAATTGTAGACAAAATGTAATCAATGACTAAAGCAGCTGTCTTATCGGGGCAGCTGTTTTGCTGTCAGTGTACTGCCTCTATGAGAGGCAGCCTTCATCTTCTTTTTTGAATATTGAAATTGTTCTTCCGCCCTTTCCTATAAATAATCTCTCGGAATCTTCAGCCCAGTAAAATCAAGGCTTGTAGATTCCATTTTATTAAAATCCCCCACTTTTTTGTCAAAAAAGACTTGACAAATCGCTCAAAATTTGCGGCGAAGCCGATTAA
>NZ_NQOG01000044.1 GCF_002270485.1 Anaerostipes hominis (ex Lee et al. 2021)
AATGGAACCTGCCGGCTGCAGTGTCAAACTCCGGCGCTTCCGGCGCCATGTCGGAAACAACCACATTGCATCCCACGTTTAAAAATTCCTGGGCAACTGCTTTCCCGATTCCGGATGCTCCGCCGGTTACGATGACTGTTTTGCCGTTAAGGCCCAACCATGATTCGTTCATAAAAAAATCCTCCAATTAAAAGCTTATTTTTCGTACTACATTCTGTTTGCTCTGATGCCGTAAAAATACATCTTATGATAAAAAGTTTTTTATCACTCATTGGAGGAGGGATTTTAAAATGAAACGAAAACCGTGATAAAAAACTTAAATCTTATCTTCCGCCACTGACTGCTCATGTTCTGTCAAGTTTTTGAAAGAGTCCCATTTTGTTGAGAACAGCAGCAGGAAAAGGCTGTCAATCACCGCCATGGCAGCCATTCTTGTAAAACTGACCTGGTCGTGGAATACCTGTTCCCTTGTTGCGGTCACCAGCGTATAGTCACTTGCCTCCGCAAGGGGTGACTTTGCCTGGTTGGTAATAGCCACCACTTTCACTCCGTTTTCTTTGGCAATATTAGCCATATTGAGCAGATGTCTGGAAGCTCCGGAGGCGGAAACAGCGATCATGACATCACCTTTTCTCATGGTCCTTGCATAAGCTTCCTGAGTCTCCCAAATGGTAGAGCCGACTGCAGGGATTCCGAGCTGATTGAACTTATAAGACCCGTCCAGCGCGATCGGGATCGTATTTCCCATGGCCGTGAACTCCACTACATTGGCGTTCAGTATCAGATCTATGATCTCCCTGAGCATCTTTCCGTCAATGCTGCTCAGAGTCTCTTTCAGTTCTTCCATCTTGCTGGCCATGATATTCATCAGTGACTGCTCGATATTGTCGATGCTGATCTCGTTAGAAAACTCATGGTTATCCTGTTCCCGCATCTCCTTCGCCATCTTGATCTTCAGATGGTGATAGCCGTTGCAGCCGATCTTCTTGCAAAAACGGACAATTGTCGCCTGGCTGGCCTCACATGCACCCGCCAGCTCCGAAACTGACATCTCAATCGCCTTTTCCTGATGGTTCATCAGATAATCCGCAACCTTCTTCTCGGCATCAAACAAGCTGTCATACGCGGAAAATATCTGATTCCTTACCGTTGCTTCCTTTGCCATAAAACTCTCCCTTTCAAATCTTTGGAGCGTTTTCTAAAAAGTATGCTTCTGCTTCTGCGCTCCATAAGTGACCATGTTTTTCAAGAATCGGACCGAGTCCTTCTTTTAATTTATTGTCACTTATTTCGCTGAGCTTGTCAACTTCGGTCAGCGGAAACTTCCTGTGCGTATAGACGACCTTTTTCCCTCCCCCAAGGTTCGGAAGCTGCTTCGTCGTTTCAGCCACCTGGTCGAGTCCAAGCACATGGGTTGCGATCTTTGCCACATTTACAGTCTTATTTTCGATCAGCTCGACAGACTGCTTCATATCATCCGTATTCCCTCCGCTTGTACCGATGAAATGTGTGGAATTATAATGTACATTGTAAAAATTCACAGGAGCCGTAAATCCGGTATCGGCAGGTCCGGAGAAGAAATTCAGGCATCCGTCGAAGGCCAGAAGCTTTTCTCCCTGGGTTACCATCTGCTCATTCGGTGCAAAGACAAAGACATCGTCAAAACCCCGTCCGTCTTCTGTTAATTCCCGCAAAGGCCCGCTGAAGTCTTCCATCTGTCCCGTATTGACGTAGACAAGTTTTATTCCCTGTTTTTCCGCCTCTTCTTCTGTATACAGCTTCCTCGCAAGATCCAGTTTAGACTCAGTCCTGCCGGTAACCGCTAACAATTTCGGTCTCTTCGGGCCGTGCAGCGCAAAGTCAATGGCCAGGAATCCCATGGGACCGGTAGCCCCTAAGATCGCCATATTTCCATTTTCTTTGACCCCCATGACATGTTCATAGCTGTACATTTTCTTGTGGTGGTACTGTGCGTTGAAAGCCCCCACCACACAGGACAGCGGTTCCACCAGGGAGCCTTCAAAGAAGGACTCCCCGTTGTATTTCAAAAGAGAACCGTTTTCCATGATCTGATTCATCAGTACGATCTTTGTTGCGTCTCCGCCTGCATAAGGATAGGAATAGCCCGGCGCGTATCCGTTTTTTGTCCCGATGTTCGGCTGGATCACAAACTTATCTCCTGCCTGATACCGGTCTTTCCACTTTTCTCCTACTTCAAGGATTACCCCGCAGAACTCGTGTCCCAGAATGATCGGATGCTCCTTGATATCTTCCGGCACCTTTTTATGTTTTTCGCCCTGTATCGCTGCCTTATAGCTGGACATGCACAGGCTGTCTGTCACAACCTCAGCAAGAATCTCATCCTCTTTGATCGGAGGAAGTTCAAATTCTTCCAGTCTTATATCTTCCTGTCCATACAGTCTTACTGCTTTTGTCTTCATTCTTCACTCCTCCCAGAGAATCTTTATGCTCCTAAAATGCCCAATCCATAGCCGATGATACCGACTGCAAATAAGATAAAGATGATCAGAATCGGGCTGATATTCTTCTTTAACAGACGGCATACAACTAAAGTCAAAACAAGTCCTAACAGTCCCGGCATAAGCTGGTCTAAAATATTCTGGACCGTTGTGACCGTTGTCTTTCCGTTTGCAGTGACTTTAGACACTACCAACGGCACATTAATCGTGGTCCACTTTGAAACTAAAGCACCCATGACGAACAGTCCTAAGATGGAAGCACATTCTGTAACTTTCTGGAGCATGTTTCCTGCCAGATTCTTTACAAGATCCAGTCCCTTTTTGTAACCGAACTCCAATCCAAAGTATAAAGCGGCCAGACGGACAGCGTTAAAAAGTACAAAGAATAATACAGGTCCTAAAATATTTCCAGTCAATGCCATAGATGCACCGATCGCTGCTGTGATCGGACGAAGGGTTCCCCAGAAGATCGGATCGCCGACTCCGCACAGAGGTCCCATCAAACCGATTTTGATGCTTCCGATCGTTCCCTCGTCGATGTCTGCACCATTTGCCTTTGTCTCTTCCAGGGCCGCGGTTACTCCGAGTACCGGTCCGACACAGCCCGGTGTTACATTAAAGAAGGTCATGTGGCGCTTTAATGCTTCTGACTGTTCCTTTTTTGTGTGATAAAGCCGTTTGATGGCCGGCACCATGTCGAATGCAAATCCGAGAGCATGAATACGCTCAAAGTTGAAGGATGCCTGCTGGAAATTACTCCTTAAAAACATGCTGACACGGTCTTTTTTTGTCAATGTATTTTCTGTGTTCTTGATTTCTTCACTCATGTCCTGTTTCCTCCCTTTTCCTAATCTAATTCGTCGTCTAAGTCGTCATCTAAACCTGCATCCATGGATGCCCCTCCTGCAGGAGCAGCGGCTGCCGGCACAGCTTTCGGCATATTGAATTTTGGATTTAGCTGTATGTAAATAAGCCCGAATACGATACCCATGATTCCAAAAGCAACTAAGTTGAAGTCTGTGAATGCCGCAATGACGAATCCAAGGAAGAAAAACGGCATAAGATATTTTGCTCCCATCATGTTCAGCACCATTGCATAACCAACGACTACGATGAATCCTCCGGCTACGGAAAGTCCTGTTGTGATCACGTCAGGGATCATGTTCAGCATACTCTGAACCCCTGTCGGGCTGACAACCATAGATACTAAAAGACATGGAACCGCAACACGAAGTGCCTGGACTGCAAGAGCAGTGATATGACAGATGTCAATCATCTTAAAGTTTGCATCCTCCGCATATTTATCTGCCGCATGCTGGAAGAAGATTGTGACGGTTCTTGCCAGCACGGTCAGCACCTGTCCTGCAACTGCAACCGGAAGGGCGATGGCAATTCCTGCAGATACAGACTGATTTCCTACGATAACGAGAATGGTAGAAATAACACTGGCAAGTGCAGAGTCCGGAGACTGTGCTGCTCCGATATTCATCCATCCGAGAGCGATCATCTCAAGAGTACCCCCAAGCATAACTCCGGTCTTCACATCACCGAGAATGATTCCCACCAATGTACATGCAATCAGTGGCCTGTGTGTCTGAAAAGAATCCAGCACACTTCCCATTCCTACGATACAAGATACGATAAACAGCAATACAATTTGAATTCCTGATAATCCCATAATAGTTCCTCCCTTTTCATTCCTCTATCAGATTTTAGTCATTAAGTCGATTCTGTTGTCTGTAGCTACCGGACGAATTTCCAGTTCTACGCCTCTCTCATGCATTTTGCGGAAAGCATCCTTATCGCTTTCATCCACAGAAACAGCTTTTGTAATCTGTTCTTTCCCTGTTTTGAAAGCCATTCCTCCGATGTTGACGCTTGTGATCGGCACACCGCCTTCGATCATCCTTAACACATCCTGAGGACATGTAAACAATAAAAACACTGTGTCGTTTTCATATTTAGGATTGTTGTAAACACGGATTGCTTTGGCGATATCAACTACGCTGACTTTGATTCCCGGAGGTCCCACCTGTAAAAGCAGTGTCTTTCTGATATCGTCCTTTGCCACCTCATCACTGCACACGATGATTCTTTCCGCATTTGCCTCTTTTGCCCAGACAGTTGCGACCTGTCCGTGGATCAGTCTGTCGTCGATCCTGCATAAATTAATCTTCATTATAATTCATCCTCCTCTTCTTCCTCTTTTTGTTGTTTTAATAAACTTCTGCATGATTTTATGTAAGTGTCTTTTCCAAGTTTGTCATACACTTCCCATGGACGGATCTCTTTGCATGTCTCTCTGATGCCAACCACATCAAGGAGCATCGGAAGGCTCAGTCCGGAAATCACATCTGTGTTTTCAGTCTGTGCTGTGATCTGAAATGCCGCATTATATGGGCTTCCTCCGAACAGATCCACCAAAAACAGTACATCTTCTCCCTCTGTCATACATTCCTCGTACTTTTGTTTCAGATCGTCGGCATTTTCACCAGGAACGAAGGTAACAGCTTCAGCATTTTCAATTCCGCCGAAAACCATATTCGCTGAATTGACCACTTCCTGTGCCAGTTGCCCGTGGGCAGCGATGATCAGTTTCATACTTATCCTCCTTCAAAGTAACTTTATTTTGTTTCATTATTTTTTGCGAAACTTTATTTTATGTATATATTTTAAATACAAAATTTTATTTTGTCAATATATTTTTCAAGAAACAAAACTTTATTTCGCACAATTTTTCTTAACAAAATTTGTTGCTTTTGCATAACAAAGTGGGCAAATCCAATTCAACGCCCCCAACCCCTCAATCTTTAAAGGACTTGACAACTTTGTATGACAGATGCAAAATGATCTTTTTGGCTTTGAAAACAGAGGACGGCAGGATTACCGGGAAAATTTCATTTTATTGCCGAATGCTTGGTATCAGCCGGCAAGGCTTCTATAAATATCTTGAAACCAAAGATCGTCCCTGG
>NZ_NQOG01000045.1 GCF_002270485.1 Anaerostipes hominis (ex Lee et al. 2021)
GGAAGCAGTGTATAGCGAAGTACTGCAAATCTGGTCAGCTTCTGTGCGAAGCGTTCCACCCTCTCCTCTCCGATCAGCTTGATCACTGAGTTAACGGCTGTCATCAGGCAGACAACCAGCGGGATGATTCCGGTAACCCATCCCATAAATGTGGTGCCGCCCTCCTGGAATAGCTTAATAAATCCGTTGGCAGCGTTAGATATAATTTCCATATCTTTTCCTCCTTCTTACTAAATTGATTTGATCTATATATAGAAGAAACTAGCAGATGAATTTTGAAGAAAAGGAAAACCGATTATTGTTTCCGGGCCCTTAGAAACTTGCATAAGTTTTACTCCCTCTTCAGCCGTTCTATATATCTTGATTCAGATTACAAGGTATTTCCCTGAAATCTCATATCCAAAGCTTCTAAAGCTCTGATATATCCTTTGTAATATTTTCGTTTCTTTTTCTCAAAGTTTCTGACTTCGTCAAGGTACTCATAAATACTCGTTCCGACGAGTTTCTTTCCCAGAAACTCAGAGATTGGTTTGAACTTTGTCAGGAAGCTTAATCCTTCCATGATCTCCCCGCCGGTGATCACTCCGTTCTGGTCACAGGCGATCATCACAATGTTTCCTGAAAGCAGCCTTCCTTTCTTCTGGCCGATCCCGACATTCCCAAGCTTATGTACCCTCCTTACCGCTCTGCGGTAATCCTTCACCTGAAAATATCCCCCGACAGCCTGAACAACAAACAATACGAAAATTACTAATAAAAAAACTGAAATACCATTCATACAGTTTGGCTCCTTTCATTTAACGTTCAGTGGTGGATCCTTCATCTTTTGTTTTGTCTCATCCTTGACAGTTACATATGTGCTTGTTAATTACTTTTGTTAACTTCATTATAATTACTTTACATATGTTCGTCAATACTAAAATATATTTTTTCACAAAAACCTTGAAAACTCTGAATAAATGACTTATAATCCTCTTATCATATAGTTACATATGTGCCTTAACAATTTCATGATCGGGAGGTTACCCTATGAAAAAGAAAGAAAATGCAGATAATATGCTGGACAAGATGGTTCTGGTTGCAACGCTGTATTATAAGAACAAGCTGTCCCAGCAGGAAATTGCAAAAAAATTAAGTATATCAAGGCCTTGGGTCTCCAAGCTTTTATCCAGGGCAGAAGACCTTGGCATCGTAAAGATAGAAATCAATTCCCCTGTAACCGGAAACAGCCAGCTTGAGGAAGCATTAAAAGAAAAATATGGCTTAAGTTATGCAGGCGTCATCAGCACAAAAGATCAAAACAGAGATTATGTGGCACAGGCTGCCGCGGATTACTTCATCTCACAGCTGAAGCCAAAGGACATTGTTGGTGTGGGCTGGGGAAATGCCGTGTCCCGTTTCATTAAAGAACTTCATCCTATCAGCTTTCCGGATGTACAGACTGTCCCTCTGGCCGGGAGCTTCGGTGAATCCTTCGAGGCGCTTCCCACCTATAACACTCTCCAGCTGGCAAATACCATCGGCGGAACCGCAAAAATGCTTCATATCCCTGCCTTCTGTTCTTCCAAAGAGGAATATGAAACCCTGATCTCCAATGAACACACAAGACAGATCCTGAATTTAGGTGAACATGCGGATATTCTTCTCATGGGTCTGGGAAGTTTTGAATCAACGATTCTCACCTGCTACAACATTTTGAATGATCAGGAGATCGCGGAGCTGAAAGCCGCACACGCCATCGGTGATGTGGCCCTTCAGTTTCTCACCAGAGAAGGTGAAACCGTAGAGACCGAGGCAACAAAACACCTGATTAAGGCAGATATATTTAAAGCTGCCAAAAATGCGCGTGTTTCCATCGGGGTAGCCGACGGACTGCACAAAGTACAGATCATAGACGCCGCATTGTCATTAAACCTGGTCAATTCCTTCTTTACAGACGAAGAAACCGCTTTGGCGCTCGTATAAAAGATAGTAAAAGGAGCCTTAATGTGAGGCTCCTTTTATTTATGTAGAGATTACAGAACGTTTCTTCCGTACATAGCATCCTGCTCTTTTCTCAGCTGGTAGATCAGCGTAGATTTATCTAATTCCACATCATCGTATGTCAAAAGTTCACCCTTCTTCACATCTCTCTTCATCACTGCCTTGTTTGTCACAAGTCCAAACGGTACGTATCCCTTCGCATCAGATTCTTTTGCTTCCGCGATAGATCCGTGTGTTGTGAATCCTCCGATTCCGTCGATAGTCTGGCCTGCTTTCAGGTCGATCTTCGCTCTTGTGATACACTCAGATACAAGCCCGTCGATCGGCACACAGGTAACCTCTCCGTCGATGACTGCTTTCGCTACCGTAAGCGGTGTCTCTAAGTTACATAAGTGGTATGGACGGTATAAGGTCCAGAGCGGTCCGGGTCCCATGCTGTGGTATGCCATCTGGTATGCGATCTCTTCGTTCGGTGTAGACACTGTTACGAATACTCCGGGCGCAACTCCGTTTACATACTCTACAACTCCATGTTTGTTTAAGATTCCGCCGTCTTTTTTAAGCTTCAGGATATCATTTAACTCTTTGATTCCTTCGGTTCCTGGAGAAGTCTGTGGTCCGTGTCCTCCGATGACATCAGGAACCAGTCCTGTGTAGTTAGACATGGCTGTCATCTCTACCATGGTCTTTGTTCCGTCTTTGAATGCGCAGAGCATCTTCGGACTCATGACTCTTCTGGTTGCTTCTTCTAATACAGTATCCGGGTTGCAGTCATAGTCAAGTTTGTTGTTCTTTCCTTTACCCATGACTTCTACGTTCATTCCCATGGCTTTTGCGAAGCTGTAAAGTTCCATAACAGCTCCCGGCTCATCTCCTGCGGAACCTGTATAGATGACACCTTCTTTTGCTGCCAGTTTCTTTAAGTATGGCCCGATAACTACATCGGTCTCAACGTTCAGCATAACCACATGCTTTTTGTTCTTCATTGCGTCAGTTGCGACTTTTGCACCTACATCCGGCACTCCAGTTGCGTCGATCGCACACTCTACTAAGTTCGCCTGGGATACGAAGTTTGCATCTTCACAAGCTACATATTTTCCTGCTTCCATTGCTGCATTGGCATCTGCGAGAGTTTTTGCCACAGCGATGTCGTCTTCTTTTACACCGGCATATTTAAATGCGTTCACTGCATTTTCAACTTTGATATCAGATACGATGGCCGGCATCATACCGTTCATCAAAACCATCTGGGTTACCATTCCGCGTCCCATCTGGCCGGCTCCTACGATACCAGTTTTAATGATCTGTCCATCTTCCTGTCTCTTGATCAGTTTTTTGTCCATGTTTAACATAATGTCTATCTCCTTTTATAAAACTAAAACAACTCTTAATTAACAGATTTCAATCGTTCCGCCGGCCCGAAGGTCTGCCTCTGTGAGTTTATTTCCTTCCAGCATGATGCATCCCGGTCGTTCCGCCTCACTGCCCCCTTTAAAACTCAGGGTACAGTGTCCTAACTCTGCCAAAGTGTGGGGAGCTTCGCTGCCCACGGCGCTGATCTTAAACTCTTTGCCGCAGATCGTCATTGTATCGCCCACTTCCGGTACAGCCCTTAATTCTGCCTTCGTATGCAGGACAGAAAGTTCTGCCAGTTCAGGCGGTGCATCTTCATTAAAAATGATGATAAAGTTCATGTCATCATCGGCCAGAAACGCCAAAGCGTCCGGTCCCAGACCTGTGATGGTTGACTGGTATTTCATATGTTTCTTTCTACCTCCGTTTTTTAGTACATTCCGATACTGAATGCGAATGCGATCAATACGGCCAAAGGTCCGGTTACGATCCTTGAGAACAGCACAGCTGGAACACCCATTTCAATGGTCTCCGGCTCTGATTCTCCAAGACTCAGTCCAACCGGCACGAAGTCAGCTCCTACCTGCGCATCGATGGCAAACAGGGCCGGCAGCGCATACTGGGCTGGGATGTTTCCAAGCGCGAACTGGGCTCCCAAAAGGGTTCCTACTACCTGCGCGATGACAGCTCCAGGTCCCAGGATCGGTGACAGGAACGGCAGCGCACATACAAAGGAGATTCCCAGCATTCCCGGTAAGGTACTGCACAGTGGGGAGATCGTCTTTGCGATGACATTTCCAAGTCCGCTGGCACTGATGATCCCCAGAAGGGTACTCGTAAATGCCATAAATGGAAGCACGTTTTTGATGATCATCTCAATGGTCTCACGTCCAGCCTGGAAGAACTTGCTGACTACGTTTCCAACGCCTTTTCCGATCTTGACGATGATTCCTTCTTTCTTGCCGCTGTTTGCAGCTGCGATCTCTTCTTTCGCCTGGTCTTTGGATTTCGGCCCGTCCTCTGCGGCTGCCGGTTTGGCTGTCTCTGTAACACCTTTATAGTCAGATTCCACGATACATTTTTCTGTCACTGCGGATACGTAGATCTCCGGTGTGATAAACTGTGCAAGCGGTCCTGCCTGCCCTACCGGCATCAGGTTGACGGTAAAGATACCTTTCTTTGGGTAAACGCCGCATCTTGCGGTTCCTCCGCAGTCTACTACCGCTACCAGCACTTCCTCGTCCGGCGCTGTTGTCTTAAATCCGTCTAACGCTTCCCCGCCGGTCATGTCTGCAATTTTCTGTGCCACCGGATGAATTCCTCCGCCGGTTACACTTAAAATTTTATGGCATTTTTCAGTTGCAGTAATTGTCAGGGGGCCTCCCCAACCGCCGTCTCCGGCTTTAATCGTAATTGTTTTATACATACTCTTTCCTCCTCCCACAGATTATTTGTTTGCTTTTCCAGTCATTCTGAAGTAAATCTGTTCCGTCAGCAATCCGCGGATCAGAATGACGATCACACCGACGATAAAGTATCTCACGGCAAGTCCTCCAATGGACAGACCGAGCTTCGTGATACCGGCTGAGATACCGGTGTATACGAACAGTTCGCCGGGGTTTGCATGTGGGAAAAGTCCGGTAACCGGGTGTACAAAACTTACACAGGAGTCATAATAAGCAGGTTTATATTTTTCTTCTACGAAACGTCCGAAGGTATAGCACATCGGGTTTCCCAAGAACAGCACCGCGATGATTGGAAGCAGTGTATAGCGAAGTACTGCAAATCTGGTCAGCTTCTGTGCGAAGCGTTCCACCCTCTCCTCTCCGATCAGCTTGATCACTGAGTTAACGGCTGTCATCAGGCAGACAACCAGCGGGATGATTCCGGTAACCCATCCCATAAATGTGGT
>NZ_NQOG01000046.1 GCF_002270485.1 Anaerostipes hominis (ex Lee et al. 2021)
ACTGCTTGCCATGGCAAGAAACATAAATAAGCTTCATAATAAGATTCAAAATGGCAGAACCGGAACGTATTTATTCCCATTAAAAAGCGCCTGAATTTAGACATTTCAAAATAAATTTTTAAGCCATTGAAAATGGCTTATTAAAGTGCGCCATTATTATCAAATGATTGAATAAATCTGTGGTTCCGATTGGATTTCATGCCAAAAGCAGCAAAAATGAAGCTGCCGCTTCACGAATTTTCATTCGTTAAAGCGACAGCCCCAACATTTTTATTTTGATGAATTCTATACCACTCAGAAACGGTTAAGTTGCCATTTGTTGTGATGATGCGATTTCCGTTTTCTGTGAGATACACAACCCGACCAACTAGGTTTTCTCCCGTTGCGGCATCCACGCCCTTGATCTTTTGACCTCTGGGATGAATCGCTTGATAGGATGTCGATTCCTTGGTGCGATCTTTAAAATAGTCTTTTTCCATGTTATCTCCTTTTTTAATACTCTGATCGTAGTATAACAAAAAATAATTCTTATTCATACTATTTATGAAAATAGAAAGGATGAGGCGTTATGGATCAGAA
Organism: Anaerostipes hominis (ex Lee et al. 2021); assembly: GCF_002270485.1. Classification (GTDB taxonomy): domain Bacteria; phylum Bacillota; class Clostridia; order Lachnospirales; family Lachnospiraceae; genus Anaerostipes; species Anaerostipes hominis. Next base: position 580 of record NZ_NQOG01000046.1, read on the forward strand.
GTTAAACAATGGAAAGATTTTTGTAGAAATACCGGATTTCGAGCATGGCAATGTGCCTGTTTCCTTAGCAGCAAAGGTCATGCACAAAGATGTTTTGTTTGTTCGATTGGGGCTGCAGCAAGGAGAGCTGCCATTTGGCAGTGCTTTTGTGAAGGAAGGAAGCAGTCAATATGACTATTATATTTCTCCATTTTTATTTTGGCAGTATACCGGTTATGTCTATAGAGGAGATGACTGCGTTTAAAAAAGAGAAGCAGCACGCTTTTCTTTTTTTTGTGCTTTATGATATAATAGCGCATAAACTATTTGAATAAAGGTGGTGAACAGGATGGACTTATTTATTCCAAAAGAGACCTTAGACATATTATCTTATAAATCAACGTTGGGAAGAAGTTTAAAACAAATTTCACTTCGGAATACCCCATTACAGCGAATATTAGAAGATATAGAGAGATATCGTGCCAGCTATATTGATGTATTGGTACAGGAGAATTTAATCGGTTCGAGATTTAAAAGTGATGATTCTATCATTCGAAAATATGAAAAAACGATTAGAACCGGCGGCGGATTCAAACAGTGTTTTAATGACATTCTTGGATTCAGACTTAGATTCGAACAATATCCTGAAGACTATCCGGATTATTTTAGAGTTGTAGATTTGAGAAAAGGGAAAAAGATTGACGATGGTTATCGTGCCATTCACTTGTATTACCAAAGAGATAATCTGGCATATCCAATAGAAATTCAGTTGTGGTGTGGAAAAGATTATTTATTTAACATTTGGAGCCATAGATACGTTTATAAATATAAAAATGCTGAAATAGGGAAAATACTTTATAAGGAATATGATGATAAAATAATTAGTAGTGAAAAAGATTTTTTGGAACGTCTAAATTATTGGGAAGGAGAGATAAATGGGAGATAAAAATATTTATATTGTTGCGAAGATCTTTGATAGGCAGGGATGCTTAGCATATAAGTGTAAAACCGTGAATGAAGCACGTTGTTTACCAGGCACTTTAGAGGCTTTGCGGGCAGATGGAGTTCAGATTGTCATCCTTGATAGTCCAGATATTTATTCGGAATATGAACCTTATCAATATGTAGCGGATATGAAAGAATTTATCGATATGGTTAGTAATATGAATCGTTCTGCGTAAGAGACAGTGATTGATGAAGATGTACGAGTTAGAGTTCGTTAATAGCATCTTAATAAGAAATGTTCTCCATTGCTATCATTTGCTTTCAATAGGAATGTATAGGTGACATATAGGTTACAAAAACGACGCAAACCCCCCCTGTTTATGCGGATTGTAAGCTTCGATTGAGGAGAGCGCCAAAGAAGGTAAGTTCTAGTTAAAAGTTCAAAAATATATCAAGAAATGGCTTAAAACCGTGGTTTTTAGGTCATTTCTTTTTTTATACAAACAATATGGAAGGAACTGTATAAAAACTGCAAAATCACTTTCGTATGTTACTTATATGTTACACTTGGGTTAAGCAGACACTTACTGTATCCTATATAATAGGAAAAGCATTTTGGATCAAAAAAGAAGAACTATGGTATATCACAGTGTTCCTTAATTCATTATGAAAGTATTTTTAATATAAATAGTATGGAAAAATAGGAGTTATTTAAGAATTATGTATGAAGGACTTAAAATAAATATATAATACAAAGAAAACGAACGAAGAATGACAAGCCTAGAAACTGCTCTGGGGTGTTTCCTCGACAGCTATATATGATTGGATGGGAACCTTTCCTATAAAGGTCGCTATCGCTTAGGTAACCAATTCATATTTAGGCATCCGGCAGTATTATTCACCGTAAAAGATAAAAATCGTTGTCGGCTTTTTCCTCCTTCATACTTAGCATGATAAAAACTGTGATTTTTATGGATTTTTTCGTAAGATCCCTTTTGGAAGAAGCTGAAAGCGATGAGTTAAATGGCTTCAAATCATGGGATAATGATGGTATAATTAAGTCGTAATTTAAGGAAAGTATAACAATTAAGTTAAAATTGTGTAGAAGACTAAGAATAGTGTATGGTGTATAGTTAAAAGCGTATAAATTTGTTCAAAAGAGTATGTGACCGAATCCGGTCATACACTCCTCTTACTATTATCCTGAAAATGAGGGTTTGTCCTCTTTTGTTTATTTATAGATTACAGATCACAAAGTTTTTTTAGCAAAGTTATTGAATCCGATAATAATTCCAATACGCCTCTATAAAATCCATTAATTCTTGTAATTCTTCCGGATCAGGTAAAAGACCGGCAACCCTTTTTCGCTTTTTCCCTGGTGCGTAATAATGGATTAAAATCTGATACCTTGGCTTAAATGAACGTGGCCCAGATACATCATTCTTTTTAACTTCTGTGATCCAATCCCAAGATATATCATTACCTCGTACGCTGATTTCTTTTTCGTTCATATAAAGTTGTGGTATTTTTCTTCTGCAATAATAGATTAATTGTAGGGCGCCTATGCCGAAGAACAGAAAACAAAAAATGGGAAAAAATAATCCAAAAGAACTAAGATGAACATTTCTGATGATACACAGAATGCCAATATCCAAAAGAACTAAAAAGAAGATGTTTATCAGATCTCCTTCATTATCATTCCAACAAAATTCAATTCCATTTTCTCAAAATTTCTGCATAGTTCTCACTCCTAATGATTTTTCTTTAAATTATTATATACCGCAGAGGAAATGGCGTCTATCTGCATCCCATAGTTAAAATAGATTTTTAGGGTTACGAAAGAAAATCTCTTTTCGACATACTAAGAATTAAGAAGGCAAGGATCTAAGGAATGGCTTAAAAACATTGGTCTGAACCAAAAGAGAAAGGAAGTTATTAAAAATTACTATCATCCATATCCAGCCTTTTTCTATATCCAAATCATATGTTATAATATAATTACGACAAAAAAGAATTCGGAGGGAGAAAAATTGATTTGTCCGAAGTGCGGGAAAGAAAGTGTAGAAGATGCTTTGTATTGTGAGTGGTGTGGCACCCATTTGAAAAATAAAGAGATTTGTCCGAAATGTGGGAGAGGGAGTGTTGAGGGTGCCTTATATTGTGAATGGTGTGGTACATCTTTAGAGCCTAAAACCAGTCACAAAATCTATCTCATTTACAACAATAAAAAAAAGTATAAGAGTTCTATTTTGATAACTTTAGCATTTGTGTTGGGCGGATTTTTTATATTAAGTAACAGCAATGAAGAGTTAGCGGAATATCACATTAAAGGGCCGGGTCGATTCCTTACTGGAAATCCTCTCGGTTTAAGATTGGTTGGATGGATTCTTCTTATTGTATCTATGCTGATACTGATATTATATTTATATGGTTACAAAAAGCAAACGACCAAACCCATTATTAAATTAGATGCAGAAGGTATAGAGAGTTATTTTCGTAGTAATGGTTTTATAGGAAAGATTTGTTGGAATGAGATTACAAATTTATATCTTACATATGTGCAAGGTGCAAGATACTTAATCATTGATTTTAAAACTAAAAAAGAGGTATACGAAGCTTCAAGAAAATATGGATTGTTCGATAACCACTCGATTAAAAAAAGAGATTTAAAGTCAACATGCTTATCATTGGGTATGGTAGATATGAGTGATGAAGAAATTATGGATGTTATATCTACATTTCAACAAGAGTATAAAAAGAAAACTTGATACAATCTTAATGTGTCTCTATAAAAACAGATAATAGATTTTTAAATAATATAGGGAATTGACTAAAGGCCTAATCTGCTTCTATAAGCTGATTTTAGAATCCAGCTTATAGAAGATCATTTCTTATAGAAAAGGAGGCAATAAAGAAATCACTATAGATCATTCTTATGAACATCATACCAGAGTGTGTGAAACTTTTTCTGTAAAATAGAACTTAGAAGGTTCTTCTATGATAAAATAAAAATCATAGGAGGGCCTTTTATTATGGCAAGAGAAAAGAAACCAGTACACAAAGTACAAATGACGGAAGGGAAACGCAACATCATCCATCAGCTCCTGGAGGAATACCATATCCAAACAGCACAAGATATTCAAGATGCCCTGAAAGATCTCCTTGGCGG
>NZ_NQOG01000047.1 GCF_002270485.1 Anaerostipes hominis (ex Lee et al. 2021)
GCCCACTCACCTCCTCGTGATTTGTAGTATACCGAGTTCCCTACAAAGAAGAATTATAAAGAAAAAATAAGCTCAGGGAAATATTTTCATAACGTTTTGTGCCTGAGCGAAGCGAAAGGAATGGATATAAAGATGAAAAAGAAGGATTTTGTAGAAGGCTTGATTGAAAAGACAGAGTTTCCGAATAAAGGGACATTTGCATTTGAGGACCGGGAGATCACAGTCAAAGGGGTCATCCAGGGCCAAAGAATCGCAGGACAGGTGACCAAGCTTCGGAAAGACAAAGCTGTCGCCAGACTGGTAGAAGTGCTGGAGCCGTCTGAGATGGAGGATGGTATCCCAAGGTGTCCTCATTTCGGGACCTGCGGGGGCTGTTTTTATCAGACGGTTTCCTATGAAAACCAGCTGAGAATCAAAGAGGGTCAGGTACGGGAGCTTTTAAAGGATTATATCCCCGATGAAAAATGGGAGGGAATCAAAGGAAGCCCTAAATGGTGGGAATACCGCAACAAGATGGAGTTTTCCTTTGGAGATGAAGTCAAAGAAGGCCCGCTGGCTCTGGGCATGCATAAGAAGAATACATTCCACGATATTGTCAACATTACGGACTGCAAAATTGTGGATAATGATTATAATCTGATCGTCTCCTGTGCATTAAATTATTTTTCACGATTAGGCTGTGATTTTTATCATAAAATGAGCCACGAGGGATATCTAAGGCACTTGGTTATCCGCCGTTCCGAGGCAAATGGGGACCTGCTAATCAATATCGTCACAACTTCCCAGGCTGATGTGGATATGAAGCCTCTGGCAGAGGAGATGCTCTCTCTGCCCCTTCACGGCAGCATCCGGGGGATTCTGCATACGATGAACAACAGTCTGGCCGATGTGGTGCAGGCAGACCGGATAGAGACAATTTACGGGGAGGACTTTTTCTATGAGGAAATCCTTGGGCTGAAATTTAAGATTTCTCCGTTTTCTTTCTTCCAGACTAATACTTTGGGGGCGGAAGTGTTGTATGAGACTGCCAGGGAGTATGTAGGAGAGACGAAGGACAAGGTCATCTTTGACTTGTACAGCGGAACCGGGACCATTGCCCAGATGCTGGCGCCGGTGGCAAAGAAGGTGGTCGGTGTGGAGATCGTCGAAGAAGCCGTGGAGGCTGCCAGGGAAAATGCCGGTTTCAATGGGCTTGATAACTGTGAATTTATCGCAGGGGATGTGCTGAAGGTGATCGATGAGCTGGAAGACAAGCCGGACTTTATTGTGCTGGACCCGCCCCGGGATGGGATACATCCGAAAGCAATTCAGAAGATCATTGACTTTGGGGTGGAGAAGATGGTTTATATCAGCTGTAAGCCTACGAGCTTGGCGAGGGATCTGGAAATCTTTCGGGAGGCCGGGTATGAAGTTGAGAGAGGGGGATGTGTGGATATGTTTCCTTCGACGGTGCATGTGGAGACGGTGGTACTGCTTTCCCACAAAAAGCCAGATAGTCATATCAACGTAAAAGTAGAGTTTGGCGAGGGTGAGGACAAGGTTCCGCTAAAGGCGATTTCTGAAAGAGCAGAAGCCTACAAGCCGAAAGAGCGAGTTACTTACAAGATGATACAGGAGTACATAGAAGCGAAATATGGCTTCAAAGTACATACCGCATATATTGCAGAGGTAAAGAGGAAATTAGGTTTGCCGATGTACGATGCTCCAAATGCGGTAGAGGAATTGAAACAGCCGAGGAAGCATCCAACACCAGAAAAAGTAGAAGCAATCAAAGATGCCTTGAAGCATTTTGAGGTTATATAATATGTATTTTTGAGGTTAGAAACATGAGTATAGATAATGTGATATCAATAGTTATTAGTATATTGGGTTCTTCTTTGATTACATTAATTTTATCTACCTTCATTTTTCAGCCGATGCAGGAAAAAAAGAGAGTGTATGAATCAATAATTGTATTTGCACAAATTGTACTTTTTCCTGCTGAAGCCAAGCTTTCTTTAGGAGTTGCCAGATATAACAAGAATTATCTGATGATGAAAATAGAAATAATGCAATAAATGATTTAAAAATGGCAATTCCTAAGCTGAAGCTGATTTCCAAGGATGACGGTTTGACGAAAGAAGTAGAAAAATTTATCCAACAACAAAATGAAGAACAATTTAATGTGTTGGTAATGCGACTGAGAAAGGATTTATATAAATAAAATTTGAACTTGTTAGACAAAGGCGGTTTTGGTGTTAGAGTAACGATGAAAAATTGCATTGGGAGAAATATAATGACAAAAAAGAAAAATGAGATAGCTATCCATAGCTCGGCAGCAGAATATCTGACGTATGTCGCGTCTATCGGAGATAATGCGCATAGCATGGAAATGCGCTATGAGGATGAGAATATATGGCTGACGCAGAGAATGATGGCACAGCTTTATGACGTAAGTTTGCCGACAATAAATGAGCATATTAAGAAAATATATGATGATAGTGAGCTTGTTGAGGAAGCAACTATTCGGAAATTCCGAATAGTTCAAACGGAAGGAACAAGACAGGTAAACCGTGAAGTTATCCATTATAATTTGCAGATGATTATCGCAGTCGGTTTTAAGGTAAACAATGAGCGTGCAGTGCGTTTCCGTAAGTGGTCAGGACAAATTGTTAAAGATTATACCATCCAGGGCTGGACAATGGATAAAGAACGTCTAAAAAAAGGTCATATGTTCACAGATGAGTATTTTGAGCGGCAGTTAGAGAACATTCGTGAGATAAGGCTTTCAGAGCGTAAATTTTACCAAAAGATTACTGACCTATATGCTACTGCTTTTGATTATGATAAGGATGCGGGGACTACCAGACGTTTTTTCCGGACCGTACAAAATAAAATGCATTGGGCTGTTCATAGACATACGGCAGCAGAACTTATTGTTGAACGGGCTAATGCGGAGAAGGAACACATGGGATTATCTACATGGGAAGCAGCTCCAAATGGAAAAATTGTAAAAGCTGATGTGTCAATCGCAAAGAATTATTTAAATGACAAAGAAATATCCTATATGGAAAGGATTGTATCTTTATATCTTGATTATGCAGAATTGCAGGCAGAACGTCATATTCCGATGAGTATGGAAGATTGGGCAAAGCGGTTAGATGGTTTTCTGGAATTTAACGGAAACGAGATACTTACAGGTGCAGGTAAGATTAGTGCAGAGCAGGCAAAACTCCATGCAGAAACAGAATTTGAAAAATATCGTATTGTACAAGACAGACTATTTATGTCTGATTACGATAAGTTTTTGATGGAATTAGAAGAAAAAGGAAAACAGAATTTATAAAGTAGGAAACAGCAGAAGATAATAAATGGTGTAAAAATGAGTATTAAATATATTTTTTGTGGGAAAAGGGATGCACAATCAGTGTTAGTACTGTATAAGTATTGTCCATATTTCCGTGATTTTGTGGGGATATGTTTTAATTTGATACTCATGTGGAGACTTGTGTGTTGCTACAACGAAAAACTATGTAGAGATCCTTAATTTTAGGCACTTTTTCAAGCATATCGTGTTTACAAGTGAGGGTGATAAAATCCGAAATAAAGAGATTAAAAACTATATCAATGTTTCAGTAGTAGTTGATATAGAGTGTGGGAACACAACAAATTAAATATTGAATTTGAGGGGTACTTGTAAAAAAGTATCCCTTTTTATGTATGACGGGCATGTCCGTGTTCTGTGGTGCAAGTCCACATAGGCGTAGCTACCGACGAACTTGTAAGCGACTCCCAAGGTTTGCATCGTGAGGTGTGGGCGAGAAGAAGGGATAGCGAAATCGTAG
>NZ_NQOG01000048.1 GCF_002270485.1 Anaerostipes hominis (ex Lee et al. 2021)
CAAGTTTTACTGCCTGTACTTTGTATTCATGGTCATATTTACGTGCCACTTTGAATACCTCCTTATTCTCTTGGTTTTATTATGAAATCCTTGAGAATAAACTGTCAACTTTTTTTATACCACACCATTTCATAAGAAACTGCGTCTATGAAATACGAAAAAAAAGTCTGGGAAGTTAATAAAATATGCCATAAAAATAAAAAGACATAACTTTATAAATAAAAGTGTGGATATTTATAAAATAAAATTATATAATACAAGAGAAGATACGTTGAATCATTAGTAAAGAAAGGAATGTGGCAATGAGCAGAAAAATTAGTTTTCCGGAAAATTTTTGGTGGGGAGCTGCAATGAGTGGACCTCAGATGGAAGGAACCTTTGAAAAAGCACATGAAAATGTAATGGATTACTGGTACCGTACAAGCAAAGAAGAATTTTTTAATGAAATAGGTCCAAACACAGCGACAGATTTTTATCATCATTATAAAGAAGATATTAAAATGATGAAATCAATTGGAATGAATTCTTTCCGTACATCCATTCAGTGGTCAAGATTGATTAAGGATTTCGAAACGGGGGAAGCGGATGAAAAAGCAGTAGAATTTTATAGAGATATGATTGAAGAATGCAAAAAGAATGATATCATTCTCGTACTGAATTTACACCATTTTGATATGCCAATTGAATTATTCCAAAAATATGGAGGATGGGTAAGTAAACATGTGGTTGATTTGTTTGTCAAATTTGCAGAGACAGCATTCCGTCTGTTTGGGGATCAAGTGAAATATTGGACAACATTCAATGAACCTATGGTAATTCCTGAAGCAGGGTACTTATGTGGATTCCACTATCCGAAATATGTAAACAAAGGAAAAGAAGCAATGCAGGTGATTTATAATCTGAATCTTGCATCAGCAAAAACTATCGAGATTTTCCATAAAATATGTAAAGGAAAAATCGGAAGTATTTTGAATCTTACACCGACATATCCAAGATCAAATTCTAAAGAAGATTTGGAAGCATCCAGGATTGTTGATGCATTTTATAACCGCAGTTTTCTGGATCCTGCAGTTAATGGAGTATTCCCGGAAGAAGTTATTCAAATATTAAAAGAAAATGATGTTTTGTGGGAACAGACGGAAGAAGAATTACAGATTATAAAAGAAAATACCGTAGACTTCCTTGGTGTAAATTATTATCATCCAAAACGTGTCATGATCAGAGAAACACCGTTAGATTGTGATGTATGGACTCCAGAACAGTATTATGAAGAATACGATATGCCTGGAAAACGTGTAAATCCGTATCGTGGATGGGAAATTTATCCGAAAGCAATCTATGATATTGCCAAAAATGTACAAGAAAATTATGGGAATATTCCATGGTTTATTTCTGAAAACGGGATGGGTGTAGAAGGAGAAGAACAATACATCAATGCCGAAGGAAAAATTGAAGATGATTACCGAATCGAATTTTATGAAGAGCATTTAGAATTACTTGCAAAAGCGATGGAAGAAGGAAGCAATTGCTTTGGATACCATGCATGGACAGGAATTGATTGCTGGTCTTGGAATAATGCATACAAAAACCGTTATGGATTCATTGCTCTTGATTTAGAAACACAGAAACGTACAGTGAAAAAATCAGGAGAGTGGTTAAAGAAAATAACAGATCAACATGGTTTTTTTGTCGAAGGATAATTTAGCAATGAAAAGTGTAAAGCATCTGGGAAGAACGTGGCAAAAAGATGGAATCGTATGGCTTGGACTTTCAGGAACAGGAATTGAATTTATTTTTCACGGGAAAAGATTAGAGACAATGGTATGGGGAGACAGCCTAATAAAAGATACCGATGAAAAGGCGTTGCGGCACCGCGCTCGTATTGCAGTGGAGATTAACGGAAAACGAACACAATGTTTTTGTATGACCGAGCCAAAAAAGCACTTGATTCTTTGGGATTCGGCGGAAGAAACGACGGTACGTGTAAAAATTATAAAAATTTCGGAAGCAGCCATGTCACTTGTGGGAATTGGTCCGCTAAAATGCGAAAAGGAAGGCATTATAGAACCAACAAAAGAAAAAGCCTTTCATATAGAAGTCATAGGGGATTCCATTACCTGTGGGTATGGGATTGATGATCCACATGCGGAACATTCCTTTCAGACCCAAACAGAGGATGCCACAAAGGCATACGCTTATTTGGCTGCACAAAAGCTTGACGCAGATTACAGCCTTGTGTCTTATAGTGGATATGGGGTTCTTTCAGGCTATACAGAAGAAAATGCTGCCAATGTCAGGGAAACATTGCCACAATATTATGAAAAAGTCGCACATTCGGATGGGAAATTACCGGACGGTACACGGCTGGATGATATTTTATGGGATTTTGACCGATTCAAAGCAGATGTTGTTGTCATCAATTTAGGGACCAATGACGATAGTTTCTGTCAGGATCAGGTAGACCGGCAGCTACAGTATGCCGAATTATACACAAAGTTCATAAAAAAGGTAAGAACGTTGAATCCAATAGCAGAAATTCTATGCATCTATGGACTCATGGGAGACCGGCTGTATCCATTTGTGGAAAAAGCCGTGGAACAATATAAGGAGAAAACGAAAGATGCTCATATACACTGTGCAGATATTCAGCCACATTCCGATAGCGATGGATATTCAGCAGATGGACATCCATCAATCATATCACAAAAACGTCTTGCAGAAGAACTTTTTAAAAAAATCTGTAAAATAACAAACAAAAAAGGATGATATAATGTCTTTTTTGCAAACTTCCTGTGTTTTTTGCCATGTCTTTTTGCACAAAGAATCTTTATAGTGTATAATAAGAGTATATTTTTTGAAAGAAAAGACATCTGTTATTGCGGAATAAAATAATTAGGAGGCAAATTTTGATAAAATATGAAAGTATAGCAAAAGATATACAGGAAAAGATAGAACAAGGCATCTATAAACCAAATGATCAGCTGCCATTTGAAGCCGAAATGTGTGAGACATATGGTGTTAGCCGCATCACAGTAAAGAAAGCGATGGATTTGCTTGTTATGCGTGGAATGGTTATAAAAAGAAGAGGATCAGGAACATTCGTAAAGAATATTACTTTGCCAGCCAATGATGAATATTCTTTTTCCACGTCCAATCAGTTTTCCGGGTTCTTTCATACGGAAGGACATAAAGATGTACGTTCCGAGATTAAAGAGTTTCAGATCATTAATCCACCGGAAATTGTTGCCCAGCGTCTGAAAATCACAGAAGAAGATTTTGTTTATTATATTGAGAGAATTCGATATTCAGAAGGGGTTCCAAATGTTGTGGAGTACACCTATATGCCGATTGATGTGATTCCTGGAATCAAGAAAGATATATTAGAAAAATCCATATATGAATATATATCGGAAGGGCTTGGATTAAAAATCAAAAGTGCCCATCGAACAGTTCGGGCTACGCTTCCAACGGTACAAGAAGAAGAATACCTTGAGATTGAGCATTGTTTTCCGATTCTTGAGGTAGAACAGGTTGCTTTTTTAGATGATGGAAGAATTTTTGAATATTCAAAATCAAGACACCGCGGTGATAAACTAGAATTAAAAACAGTAAGTGTACAGTAAATAAAAGAGAAGAGGTTTTAATCTCTTCTTTTTTTTGCTTTATAGGATTAGGGTGTCAAAAGACACATTAATAAATATCTGATTTTGTTTGTACCTTGAAAATTTAACACGAATTGGTTTGAGAATATTAAATTTAGAACAATCAACAGAAGGTGAGCTTGATGTT
>NZ_NQOG01000005.1 GCF_002270485.1 Anaerostipes hominis (ex Lee et al. 2021)
TCATCCCGCTGGTTGTCTGCCTGATGACAGCCGTTAACTCAGTGATCAAGCTGATCGGAGAGGAGAGGGTGGAACGCTTCGCACAGAAGCTGACCAGATTTGCAGTACTTCGCTATACACTGCTTCCGATCATCGCGGTGCTCTTCTTGGGAAACCCGATGTGCTATACCTTCGGACGTTTCGTAGATGAAAAATATAAACCTGCTTATTATGACTCCTGTGTAAGTTTTGTACATCCTGTTACCGGACTTTTTCCACATGCAAACCCCGGCGAACTGTTCGTATACACCGGTATCTCAGCCGGTATCACGAAGCTCGGCCTGTCTATCGGAGGACTTGCCGTGAGATACTTTATCGTCGGTGTGATCGTTATTCTGATCCGCGGATTGCTGACAGAGCAGATCTACTTCAGAATGACCGGAAAAGCAAGCAAGTAACGGAAAGGGGGATCCAGTATGTATAAAACAATTACAATCAAGGCCGGAGACGGCGGATGGGGTGGACCATTAACAATCACCGCAACTGAAAAATGCCACAAGATCTTAAGTGTAACCGGCGGAGGAATCCACCCGGTAGCTCAGAAGATCGCAGATATGACCGGCGGAGAAGCGTTAGACGGATTTAAGACAACGGCGCCGGACGAAGAAGTGCTGGTAGCGGTAGTAGACTGCGGAGGAACCGCAAGATGCGGCGTTTATCCGAAAAAAGGTATCTTTACCGTCAACCTGATGCCGGTAGGGCAGGCAGGACCGCTCGCACAGTTTATCACTCCCGAGATTTACGTCTCTGCAGTAACAGAGAAAAATATCTTTGAATCTGATTATAAAGGAGACGCAGCTTCGACAAAACCGGCTGCAGCAGATGAACCGAAAAGCAAAGACCGGGCGAAAGAAGAGATCGCCGCTGCAAACAGCGGCAAAAAAGAAGGAATCATCGTCAAGATCGGAAAAGGCGTTGGAAACGTAGTCAGCAAGTTTTTCCAGGCCGGCCGTGAGACCATCGAGATGATCATCAAAAACGTGCTTCCATTCATGGCATTTACAAGTACCCTTCTGGGTATCATCAGTGCCAGCGGACTTGGAAATGTCATCGCAAAGACGATCTCCCCACTGTGCAGTACCCTGCCTGGAATGCTTGGTATCTCTTTCGTGTGTGCCCTGCCGTTCTTATCCCCGATTTTGGGGCCTGGAGCCGTTATCGCACAGGTAGTCGGAACTCTTTTGGGAGCACAGTTTGCTCTTGGAAACATCCCGCCGCAGTATGCACTGCCGGCATTGTTTGCTATCGATGCACAGGTTGGTGCCGACTTCGTACCGGTTGGACTGAGTCTCGGAGAATCAGAACCGCAGACCATTGAGATGGGTGTTCCGGCAGTGCTGTTCTCAAGGATCGTAACCGGACCTTTGGCCGTATTGATCGCATTTGCATTCAGTATTGGAATGTATTAAGAAATATAGAACCAAAAATGGAGGGTAGAGACGAACATATGAAATATCAGTCAACCATCACAGGCTTAGGGCCGGACGCATTAGCGTTTCTCTCGGATGCCGATATGAACTTTATCATTATCTTTAATGAAGATGCTCCGCCGGAACTTGCTGAACTGTCAGTTTTACATACAAAGGCGGAACTTACAGAAGAACCTGCGGCAGGAGATACCATGACGATCTGCGGCAAAGATTTTAAGATCAGCGCTGTGGGCAGTGAAGCACCGCATACCTTAAAGGAACTTGGACATTGTACATTAAGCTTTAAGGGCGGAACCGAGGCAGAACGCCCGGGATGCATTATGCTGGAAGGCAATGCACTGCTGCCGGAGGACTTGAAAGCCGGCGGCACAATTGAAATCAGGTAACAATCTAACAATCATACATAGAATTTAAGGAGATTGATGTTATGTTAAACATGGACCAAAAACTTATCAAAAGACAGGAAGATGGACAGATTATTAAAACCGGTATCGTAGGAGCCGGCCAGATGGGACGCGGAATGGTAACCCAGATGGTTTTGATGAACGGTATGATGCCGGCCATCGTTTCCGACATTAAAGTAGAAAACGCAGTCAATGCATTCAAATATGCAGGTGTAAAAGATGATGATATTGCAGTGGCAAAAACTCTTGCTGATGCAAACGCAGCTATGGAAGCAGGGAAATATGTAGCTTGTGAAGATGCAAACTTCGTATCCCAGGCGAACTTAGTAGAGTGTGCCATCGACGCAACTGGAGTGCCGGATGTAGGTGCAAAAGTCGCAACTGACGCAATGAAGAACAAAAAGCATGTGGTTATGCTGAACGTTGAGACTGACGTAGTCATCGGACCTTACTTAAAGAAGATGGCAGAAAAAGAAGGGGTTATCTATACAGGTTCCGCAGGAGATGAGCCGGGAGCTGTCATGGAACTTTACAGCTTTGCGAAAGCCATGGGAATGAATGTAGAAGTCATGGGTAAAGGAAAGAACAATAAACTGGACTATGACTGTAACCCGGATACCGTATTAGAAGAAGCAACCAGAAGAGTCATGAGCCCCAAGATGCTCTGCGCATTCAAAGACGGAACAAAGACGATGGTAGAGATGACCGCAATGTCCAACTACACAGGACTGGTACCGGATGTGATCGGAGGACACGGACCACAGACTTCTCCGGGAACCGAAGGCATCAAAGAGTTAAATGATATCCTGAAGCTTAAAAAAGACGGCGGAATCTTAAACAAACATGGAGTTGTAGAGTATGTAAACGGAGTTGCTCCTGGAGTGTTCGTAACCGTATCCACACCGAACGAAGAGATCGCATACCAGATGGCATACCACAGCATGGGACCTGGACCGCTCTGGACCTTATACCGTCCATACCACTTATGTAACTTAGAGACACCGCTTACGGTAGCGAAAGCAGTTATCGACGGAGAAGTGACCTGTGTACCGATCGACGGATTAGTATCAGAGTGTATCACAAGAGCGAAGATCGACCTGAAAGCAGGCCAGACTATCGACGGAATCGGAGGATTCACAACACACGGATCTATCGCGGAAGCAAAAGAATCTGATGCGAAGGGATACGTACCGTTTGGACTTGTGACAAACAAGGCAGTGATGAAGAGAGATGTGAAGAAGGGTGAACTTTTGACATACGATGATGTGGAATTAGATAAGTCTACGCTGATCTACCAGCTGAGAAAAGAGCAGGACGCAATGTACGGAAGAAACGTTTTATAGTTTAACAGCTAGGAACAGAAAGAAGATGTCCCGGAGGTCTGTGTTCGTTTGACGGACCTGACCTTTGAGACATTCTCAATTAAGGAGGAAAGAGAAGATGCTTGTAACTTCAAAGGAACTGTTTAAAAAAGCGCAGGAAGGGAAATTCGCGATCCCTGCACCAAACTTTATTGATCTTGAGTCTCTCCGCTGGCATGTGGAAACAGCCGAAAGACATAATCTCCCGCTGATCCTTGCACTGGCTGAGGCACATATCGGAGAAAACATTACATTAGAAGACGCTGCTTTGGTAGGAAAGAAATATGCCGAGGAAGCAAAAGTACCGGTTGTACTTCATCTTGATCACGGAACTACACCGGAAGTGATCAAAAAGGCAATCGATCTTGGATTTTCATCTGTCATGATTGACGCTTCACAGGATACTTTTGAAGAAAATGTAAGAAAAACTAAGGAAATCATTGACTATGCACATCCAAAAGGAGTGGTAGTTGAAGCAGAGATTGGTCATGTAGGAGCCGGTGAAAACTATGAGAACCATGAGACATCAGATTCTCAGTATACAACGGTAGAAGAGGCAAAGAAGTTTGCCGAGGAGACAGGCGTGGATTCACTTGCAATCTCCATCGGTACAGCACATGGAATGTACAAAGGCATTCCGGAAATTAATTTTGACAGACTGAAAGAAATCGCCGCGGCTGTTGACACTCCGCTTGTCCTTCACGGAGGATCTTCTTCAGGAGATGAAAACTTAAACCGCTGTGCAACAAATGGAATTACGAAAATCAATATCTTCTCTGACCTGTTAGTGGCGGCAAAAGAGGAGATTGACAATAATAAACCGGAAACGTATCTGGATGTAAAGGCATTGTCAAAACAGGGAATGCAGAAATGTCTGGAACACTATTATGCAGTATTTGAAACAAGGGAAGCTTAATTTCCAAGCTGTAAGGAGGAAAATCAATTATGACCGTATATAAAGAACAAATCAGCCTGAACTCTCATGGCACGACACCGACTTACCTGGATATCACCCCTCAGGTAAAGGAAGCAATCAAAAACAGCGGGATCAAGAGCGGAACCTGCACCGTCATCTCACCTCATACAACCTGTTCTGTTTTCTTTGAAGAATTTGTACACGATTACAATGAGGCAGGAGATGAGTTCCTTCAGGAAGACTTAAACAATGTACTTGAAAAGATTATTCCGAACCAGGATTCTAAAGAGCTCTACATTTATCCGGGAGAAAAACATTATGAGGCCGTGGAGGCATGGCCGAACGCTGCAGAATATCTTCCGGACGGGGACAGAAAAGCCCTCTGGAACTGTGATGCTCATCTGAAGGCTACTATGCTCGGCTCCAGCCAGGTATTTGACGTAGAAGACGGAAAATTAGGCGTCGGTTCCACCGGATATGTTTACTTTGTAGACTTTGACCGCACACGTGCCCGCACAAGAAAATGCAAGATCATTGTAATGGGTGAATAAGAAGGGATGGCATGAGCATGAAGAAAGAATTGAGAGTACCATTTTTAATTGTCAATCCGAAAGCATATATTTATGGAGAAGAATCCTTAGAGCTTGCAAAAGTCTGTGACCAGCTTGCTGAGGAATATGACATTGATATTATTTTTACAGGACAGCATGTGGACTTAAAACAGATCGCACAGGAGACGAAGAACCTGATCGTTACAACACAGCATATGGACGGATTAGTTCCGGGAAGAGGAATGGGATTCATCCTTCCGGATGCGCTGAAAGCAGCCGGAGTGGACGGTGTGATCTTAAACCACGCAGAGCATCCGCTTTCTATGTGTGACCTGGATAAGACCATCAAACGTGCAAATGAACTGGATATGATCACGATTGTGTGCTCAGATTCAGTGGAACAGACAAGGGCGGTTGCAGAGCTTGGACCTGATGTTATGATCTGTGAACCTACCAGCCTGATCGGAACAGGAAGCACAAGTGATGACGCATACATAGAAGCTACAAATGAAGCAGTGAAGTCAGTAAATCCTGATATCAAGATCATTCAGGCTGCCGGAGTCAGCACAGGGGATGACGTATACAGAGTCGTAGTGGGTGGAGCTCACGGAAGCGGCGGAACAAGCGGAATCCTGAATGCTCCTAGCAGAAAAGGAAAGATTGAAGAAATGCTTCAGGCGCTTGTAAAGGCGAAAAAAGAAATCTAAGAATCAAATATAATACCATCATGAATAAATCCTCAGAAAAGTTCCGTATCCTGAAAAGATACGGGACTTTTTTGAGCATGCAAGGAATTGTTTTTTTATAAGATTTGCGGTATGATCCATATATAAGGAATCGTCCTGCTTTCGGAAAGGATTTTTTATGTTATCTTTATTCCTGTCTTGCTTATTTCCGAGGCGCTGCCCGATCTGTCAACATATCTTAAAAAACCAGCAAAGTCTTATTTGTCCAAAATGCTGTCAGAGAGTCGTCTTTGTGCAGGAGCCGGCCTGTTTTTGCTGTGGAAAACCGCTTGAAAAAGACGAAACGGAATACTGCAGTGACTGCAGAAAGCATCCGAAGACATTTCAAAAAGGGATGGCACTGTGCGTATACAATGATGAAGTGAGGGATTCCCTTGCGGCGATCAAATATCAAAATCATAAGGAGTATGCAGACTTTTATATTATGGAAATAAAAAAGAGGAAATTAAAGCGGCTGAGAGATTTGGGAATTGATCTGATACTGCCTGTTCCGCTCCACAAGAGAAAAAAGAGACAGCGGGGATTTAACCAGGCGATGCTGTTTGCAGAAGGCATTGGAGAAATGCTCCATGTACCGGTCAGGGACTGCGTGCTGTTTAGAACCAAATATACAAAGCCTCTGAAGTCGTTAAATCCAAGGGAGCGTCTGGTATCTATGGAACACAGTTTCTGGGCTTCGGATGAGGTGAAAGGAAAGAGAATCCTCTTGGTAGATGATATTTATACCACAGGGGCCACTGCGGAAAGCTGTACGAGAGCTTTGAAAGCGGCAGGTGCAGAAAATGTGTGGGTGTTTTGTGTGGCAATCGGATATGGAATATAAAGGGCTAAAGCAGACGATATAAATCCTGATTGGATTCTATGATCCAGTCTATGTGAGCCACGCAGATTGCTATTTTTAATATCCTTATAGATACTATATATTTAAGTAGTTTTATGATTTAAAAATCACTCATTTTACCACAATGGACTTTCACTATAGAATACGGGCATGTCCGTCATACTGAAATAAAGCTCGTACAAAACATATAGTCTGTACGAGCCGATTAAAGCCCTCCCACAACGGTTATCAGCTTTTACGTGATTTCCTTACCGCAAATGAGCCAGCAAGCAGACCAAGAGAAACTATCATCAGCGCAAGCCATGCCGTTATATTGGCGGTATCGCCAGTCTCAGGGTTGTCAGATGCTGTCAGCTTATCCGTATTTGCTGGTTTCTTATCTGTATCAGTGCCAGTTGGCTTCTTGTTGGTGTCCGTTGCTGGCTTTTGTGTTTCTTTTTCCTTGATGGTAACAGTAATCGCCTTTGTGACGGAAGCTCCCTGACTATCTGTTGCCTTGTAAATTACTTTGTATGTTCCAGCTTTTGAAGTATCTACGTTATTGCTAATAACCTCAATGCTCTTTGTAATATCTCCGTCCTCTTTGTCTGTAGCCGTAACGTTCGCCTTTGCGTCGAATTTATCACCAATGGTTAAAACTACATCATTTGCTTTGATGGTAGGAATGCCATTCCATTTTGCATATAAAGTAATATCTTGCGTAATCGGTGTCTTAAAATCAAATACCTTTGTACATTCTTTATTCGTATACCACCCAACAAAGCGATAACCTTCTCGAGTTGTTTCAGGTTCACTAATTTCCTTGTTGTATTCAGCATTTGTTTCGTTTACTTTAGAACCGCCATTTGTATCAAAGATTACCTGATGAATCGGGCATACTATACTTTCCCCATTAACAACCTCATAATGATCGTTATCATCTGGTGTAAATGTCCATTTATAGGCAGTTCCAGCCTGTACCGTTTGAGTTCCATTTTCCCACGTAAATGTTCCAGTGACTGTTTTTCCAATCTTATTTTTCATTGTTCCACTGAGTTGAACATCTGACAATGTCTTTCCACTTTCAATGAAATTAAATGTAGGATATCCTTTTGGACTACCCTTAATAATTCTATAACGACGTGATACATAACAATAAGTCTTTGTATAGTTATTATATCCATTCACAACGAATGAGTAGACACCTAATTCTTTTGGAGCGATTGCTTTTAAAGCATCTGTAGTCAGTTCCGTATTTTTAACTTTAGTTAAGTGTGTACCACTAAAGGCTGTTCCCTCCTCAACTGCATGAAAATGAGCAGTAAATTGTGTGATCGTGTTAGTAGTGGTTTCACCCTTGGTATATAAGGTAGTTAAATCTCTCGTAGTAGGAACAATGCCTTCACCAGTATATTCATACTCTTGACGCTCATCAAAGGTGTCTAATGGGTTCTCATCTCCCTCAAGATACATATCTACCTCAACCATACCCTTTTCATAACAAGTGACATATAATATAATTGTATCTTCTGGTTTCCAATTCGTACCAACAGTAGTGAAACGATAGTTTGGATTCTTTAGTTGCATTTTTACACGAATACTATGAGGATTCCCCTTTTCATCAACAGTTGGATGAGTTGGTAAAGTATCAGTAGTAATTTGGTTATCACTAACATCATTTACATAGGTATATTCCACATCGCCGTCTGCTCCCATACCAGGTTTAAGTGTAATCTTTGACTTAGAAGTATCTGCTTCATAAGTACCAGATTCTCCATGTTTCTCTTTTACCGGATAGAATCCTAAAATATCACTAATCTTAGGTGCTGTCCCATCTTCATTTAATGAATATACAATATATGGCCGACCGTCTTCTGTTTCATCTGGTGAACCATAGATAATTCTCATAGGAGTTACTTCTATATTGACCGTTAGGGTTCCAGTACTGCCATGGTCATCTGTAGCAGTGGCAGTGATGGTAGTTTTACCAACCTTATTTGCCTTTAGCTTTTTACCCTCAATAGAGACAATGGTTCTATCGCTGGATTCCCAGTTGGAAAGAGTGACATCAGCAATGGTCGGAAGCGCCTTAGTAGAGCCATACTCCATGGAAACATCATCCGTTTTCAGTTCGATCCACTTGGCGTAGTAGGTTTCGCCTGTTGTTGGCATGGTAACTTTATCGCCCCAATCGTTGTTTGTGCCGTCTTTGGTGTACCAGCCCTTAAAGATGCTACCCGATTTAGAAGGGACGGCCAGCTTTCCTTGTTCAAATACTGTATCGTCAGCAAAAGTACCGCCATTGGTAACCGCAAGAGCAGTTTTAGTTGTATCAAAGCCATTTGATGTCGAATCTAAATTACCAGAATTCTGTAGCATTAATGCAATTAAAGATTTATTGCCCAAATAAATCACGCTGTTCGACGACATTCCTTTAAATATCTGATTATTGGCATTTATTCCTTGAGGAATATTCTTTACTGACGACGGGATGTAGGCAGCTACCAGTGAAGAAGCTCCGTAAAACGCTTTAGAACCGAATGTAGTGAGTTGATTGGGCAGTATCACTTTTTCTAAACTTGAACATCCTTCAAATGCTGAGTTCTCAATTTGAATAACAGAATCAGGAATAAAAAGAGAAGACAGTTTCGAACAGTTTTTAAATGTATCTTTGTTTATTTTTATAAAGTTTGAATTATCAGGAAGCGCAATCTTTGTAAGGTCGCTGCAGTTCATAAAAGCCTGAGCTCCTATCGTTGTTATCGTATTTGGCAACTGTATTTCTTTTAACGACTTACACTCCTGAAATGCTGAAGTCCCGATTTCAGTAATAGCTCCCTTGAAAACTATCTCCTCAATATTTGTTTTGCCAAAGGCATAGGTGGGAATCGAAGTAACCCTACTCGGAACAGAAAGACTTCCTGACAAAGAACTATTATAAAAAGCTTGTTCTTCAATAGTTTCTAAATTTTCAGGAAGATTAATTGAAGCAATAGCAGAGCCATAAAAAGAATCCTTACCTATCCTAAGAAGTGAAGAAGGCAAACTTACTAGTTTCAGATTTTTATAGTTTTTGAAAGACTTCGCTCCTACAGATGTAACTCCACTTTCAATTACAACTTTTTCAATTTGGTTAGAATAGGCATCCCACTCTGGTGCACCGCTGTTGATATTATTAGGATATCCAGTATACGCATCTCCCATAGGACCAGAACCAGAAATAATAAGAGTATACATGTTTTCGCTTGAAGTAGATGAGTCAAGTCTCCACGTCACAGTATTCGTATATCCATTTATAGAATATGGTCCACAATTTCCGCGTATAGTATCATTGGACTGTGGTGTAATCTCTGCTTCTGGTTCAGTTTCCGCAATACTACGGTTCATTATTTCAGAACTGCTCTCTGTTTTTGTGTTCACATCATCTTCGCCCGTTGTGTCTGTATTTTTGGTATCGTCCGTTGTTGCACCAGTCGTATCATCTGTCGTAGAGTCAGCTACATTTTCCTGCGCTATGGTATCATCATTTTCCTGTGCGAAAGCAAGATTAGACTGTACACCAAATAACATACATAAGACAAGCACACAGGCAAGTATGCTTTTTAATTTTTTTAGCTTCATCTTATTTATCTCCTTTTTTATTTTTCATATTTGTGGAGGTCTTGAACCAGACAGGGCAAATCCTGCATCTCCATGAGCCGTTGTTTCTCTGGTTCGCTCTCCCGATTTCTCATTATGAAAAATCTTCGTTTTGCCGTTATCTCGTTTTCCCCCCTCCCCTCAATGTAGATTTATGATATTCACATCAGGATAAATGGATTGAATGATTTGAAGTACACACGGCACAAAAAGCAGACTTTTTGTGCCGTGTGTGTTATCATTTAGTACAGGATAATTTTGGATAAAAATAGCGGTTTTAAACTTAAATCAGTACAAAAAAACAAAGTTTAGAAGTGGTGTAGAAAGTCTACTTTTTATGCCTTTTGTTGTTGGTAACGGGCTATCCACCTCGCAAACGTAGTGTGATGAGTGTTTAGTCGTCGTCCACCCTCACGCATACTGATTTCCCCAGTTTCCCACAGTTGATAAATTTCTTCAAATTGCTCTGGGAAATCATGCTTTGGTCGTCCAAATTGTACGCCTTTTTCCTTTGCGATACGTATTCCTTCCGCTTGCCTTTGCTTCGTATTCTCTCTTTCTATCTGGGCGACATAGGAAAGTATCTGCAATACCAAATCTGCTATGAATTTTCCTGTAACGCCATTCACTTGATTTCTGGTATCAAGCAGAGGGAAATCCAATACAATCAGTTCAATGTCTTTTACTCTTGTTAGATAACGCCATTGCTCCAGTATTTCATCATAATCACGTCCCAGACGGTCTATGGACTTAATATAAAGCTCGTCGCCTGCTTTCAGTTTCCTCACCAGCCTTTGATAATTCTTGCGTATAAAATCCTTTCCTGATTGTTTATCAATATACATCTGCTTCTTTGTCAGTCCAATTTCCTGCATGGCTTCCACCTGCCTTGCGATATTCTGGTCTTTGCTTGAAACTCGGATATATGCGTATTTCGCCATAATAAATTCCTCCTTTGTTATTATCCACAAAGGAGATTATAATCAAGGTAGTAGGATAAAAGATGAATAAATAGCAGGGGAGAGCGTGCAGACTTACAAAAAATGCACGCTGTTAAAAATCTATCCTACAATCTTCCAGTTACTATCCTTAGATAAAGACGCATATCCAGTTACAGGCTTTATCTGGGTACATTGGATTGGTGCAAATTTGACAAGGCATGAATTGAAAGAAAATGAAAGTCAAACGGCAGTTGACTTTATTCAAAGTGCAAATAGTTGGATAAGTGTACAGGGAAATCAACAATCAATAGAGTTATCAAGTTG
The DNA here is from genome assembly GCF_002270485.1 of Anaerostipes hominis (ex Lee et al. 2021). GTDB lineage: Bacteria > Bacillota > Clostridia > Lachnospirales > Lachnospiraceae > Anaerostipes > Anaerostipes hominis. The sequence goes on from NZ_NQOG01000005.1 coordinate 11,172, forward strand.
TTATGGTGGTATGACACCACCTGATAAGTCACATACATATGAGTTGCATATTTATGCGTTAGATAAAATCCTTGATTTGAAGAACGGTTTCTTTCTCAATGAGCTGTATGAAAGTATGGAAGGACACATACTAGATGAAGCAATTCTAAAAGGAATATATGAAAAGTAAAATATTATGATTGGATTAAGAGCTATCAAAACAGTAATTTCTGTATTCCTGTGTTTTGTGATAGACGGTTTAAGGGGGGATAGTGTTTCATTTTATGCTGTCATTGCTTCAATATTATGTATGCAATCAGATATGGAAAGTACCCTTATTGTAGCCAAAATCGAGAAATCGCTACAATTATCGGAGGAATAGAGGGAATGTGCTTTTTGATAGTAGAAAGAATGTTCAGACCTATAAGTTCCGAAATTATAAGAGAATTAATTTTGTCTATTACCCTTATGCCAATTATCTATTTATCAGTGGTCTTAAAGCAACAGAAAGGAACTTTTTTAATGTGTGTCGTATTTTTGTGTGTTACAGTAACTCACAATACCGATACAAGTCCCCTAGCATTTGCTATAAATAGAATTGTTGATACATCACTTGGGATAAGTGTTTTTCTATACGGTAAAATGTTTGAAAATATAATAATTATGCGGATAATCGAAAATAAGATATAAAATTTCATTTAATACAATTTAATGTTTTGAAACCTTTCCATAAATCTCAAGGTAGAAATCTGCCTGGTTCCCTGATATAATAAAACGTCAGGATTGCTGACCATTTTATTGCTAGAAGGGACTTTGTAATGGAATTGACAAAAGAAATCGGAGAAGCACTGCTTTTCTGGTATGACCATAATGCAAGAATCCTGCCCTGGCGGGCGGACAAGAATCCATACCGCATCTGGGTTTCTGAGATTATGCTCCAGCAGACCAGAGTGGAGGCAGTGAAGCCCTATTTTGACCACTTTATGGAGGAACTGCCGGAGGTAAAGGATCTGGCAGAAGTGGATGAAGAAAAACTTATGAAACTGTGGGAGGGGCTGGGCTATTATAACCGGGCCAGAAACTTAAAAACCGCGGCTCAAACCATCGTAAAACAGTATGATGGAAAACTTCCGGATGACTATGATAAACTGCTTTCGTTAAAAGGGATCGGTATGTACACGGCGGGAGCCATCGCCTCTATCGCTTATGACATCAGAGTTCCGGCCGTTGACGGAAATGTGCTGCGTGTTATGGCAAGGCTGCTGGGAGATGATTCCGATATCCTGAAAGAAAAAACGAAAAAAGAGATGGCAGAGAAAGTCATGGAGATCATGCCGGATCAAAGGGCCGGAGATTTTAATCAGGCGCTGATCGAACTGGGGGCCATTGTCTGTGTGCCTAACGGAGAGCCGAAATGTTGTGACTGTCCATGGGACACAGTTTGTACCGCATACAGAGAGGATCTGATCGACAAGCTGCCGGTGAAGAAGCCGAAAAAGAAACGGATGATAGAAAAGAGGACCGTGTTCGTCATCGAGACGGACGGCATGGTAGCTCTTCATAAAAGAGAAGAGAAAGGTCTTTTGGCGGGACTGTGGGAATTTCCCAATATACTCGGGAAGTGCAGTCAGGATCTGGTGAAAGAAACATTGGACGGCTGGGGCATGACTGACTGTGCTTATGAATTTACGCATGAGGGGAAACATATTTTCAGCCACATTGAATGGCAGATGAGAGGAGTTTTGGTTTCTCTGAAAGAACCGGTGGAGTCAGAGGAACTTACATGGGTCAGCAAGAAGGATTTAGAAGAGGAATATGCCATTCCATCGGCATTTGAAATGTTTAGGGAGTCTTTACAATCTGCCTATTAAAGGGTACAATTACAGAAGCTATATATTATTTTAAAGTAAGGAGAGCAGCAATGAAAAAATTAATAGCAGTTGCGCTGTCTGCAGTTGTCTGTTTTGGAGTGCTGGCCGGGTGCGGCAGCTCCAAAAATGAGGACAAGACAATCGTAGTCGGTGCGAGTCCATCACCACACGCAGACATCTTGAAGGTTGCAGCAAAGGAACTGGAAAAGGACGGCTACAAGCTGGAGATCAAAGAGTATTCAGACTATGTACAGCCGAATAACGCATTGGGATCAGGAGATCTTGACGCCAACTACTTCCAGCACATCACCTATCTGAAGAATTTTGCAAAGGAACACAAGCTGGATTTGGTTTCCGCTGGAATGATCCACTATGAACCGTTCGGTATTTTCCCGGGGAAAGCAAAATCACTGAAAGATGTGAAAAAGGGTGCAGTGATCGCAGTTCCTAATGATACTACAAATGAGGCAAGAGCATTATTACTTTTGGAAGCACAGGGTCTGATCAAGCTCAAAGACGGAGCAGCCCTTACGGCAACCAAAAAAGATATTGTGAAAAATCCGAAAAATATTGAGATCAAAGAACTGGAAGCAGCACAGCTGCCGCGTTCTTTAAAGGATGTGGATTTTGCAGTCATCAACGGAAACTATGCTTTACAGGCCGGTATGACAGTAAATAAGGATGCCTTGGCAGTGGAAGACGAAGAGTCTGTGGGCGGAGCAAAGACCTACGGAAATGTCGTTGCAGTGAAGAAAGGCAATGAAGACAAAGACTCTATCAAGGCTCTGATCAAAGCACTAAAGAGCGACGCAGTAAAGAAGTATATGGAGAAAGAATACAAAGGTGCAGTCGTACCATTGTTCTAGAACCATTGCGATTAAATCAAGTTTAAGAAGGAGAAGATCATGAGAAAAATTTTAACCGTAGCACTGGCTGGTGTATTGGCAGCAACAATGCTGTTTGCAGGATGCAGCAAAAAAGAAGAGAGCAAAATACCGGAAAAGATCATTGTAGGAACCAATGCGGAATTCCCTCCGTTTGAGTACGTTGACGACAATAAAAAGGTTGACGGCTTCGACATTGCGCTTATGAAAGAAATTGCGAAGCGCATGGATAAGAAGATCGAGATACAGAATATGGAATTCAAATCTTTGATCGGTTCTATGGAGTCCAAGACCATCAACGTAGTTGCAGCGGGAATGACAAAAACAGAGGAACGCCAGAATGCAGTAGATTTCTCAGACAGTTACTATACATCCAATCAGGCTATCATCGTAAAAAAAGACAGCAAGATTACAAAACTGTCTCAGCTGGACGGAAAGAAAATCGGTGTTCAGGAAGGAACTACAGGAGACCTTATTTCATCCGGAGATAAATTCGGTGAGCCGGGAAAAGAAAAAGTTATTGTAAAGAAGGCAAAGGTAAAAAGATTTAAAAAAGGTGTAGATGCAGTCATGGATCTGAAAAACGGATCAGTGGATGCAGTTGTCATCGATGAAAAGCCTGCTCAGGAATTTGTAAAGAACAACAGCAAGAAGCTGAAATTAGTCATTGACTCTGCGGGAGCAGAATACTACTGCCTGGCACTTCCGAAAGGAAACGAAGAGTTTAAGAAAGAGATCAACAAACAGTTAAAGGCAATCAAGGAAGATGGAACTTACGATAAGCTCAAAGCAAAATACATCGATAATTCCGATAAGTAGTTTACAGGAAAGGTAAGATATTGACATGTTAGATTCATATTATCGGGCTTTTATAGCAGAGCAGCGGTACCTGATGTACCTGGACGGACTAAAAATGACTCTGCTGGTATCTCTGCTGGCGATTATCCTGGGTGTAGCGCTGGGAACCATTCTTGCACTGATGCGCATGACAGCAGAGCGGAGAGGGAAAAGTACATTATTATCTAAAATAGCATATGTATATATTGATATTATCAGAGGAACCCCTACGGTTACGCAGCTGCTGATCATGTATTTTGTAGTTCTGAAAGGGGTAGACGGACTGATCGTCGGTACGGTGACGTTCGGGCTGAACAGTGCAGCGTATGTCGCAGAAATCATCAGGGCAGGAATCCTTGCAGTAGATCATGGACAGATGGAAGGCGGACGCTCTCTGGGCCTGTCTTATGGACAAACAATGAAAGATATCATCCTTCCGCAGGCGGTAAAAAATATTCTTCCCGCATTGGGAAATGAGTTTATTGTCCTGATCAAGGAAACAGCTATATTGGGATACGTATCCATCGTTGACCTGACGAAGGTTGCGGATTTTGTTACTTCACGAACATATGAAGCGTTTGCTCCTCTGATCGGAACAGCCATTATTTATTATCTGGTTGTAAAGGTTCTCACTCTTGTATTAGGGGTTGTGGAAAGGAGGCTGAGACAGAGTGATAAACGTTAAAGATTTACACAAATATTTCGGCTCTCTGGAAGTCCTGAAAGGCATCAACTGCCACATTGAGAAGGGAGAATGTGTCTGTATCATAGGTGCGTCCGGCTCCGGAAAGAGTACATTCTTACGGTGTCTCAACCTTTTAGAGACACCTACAAAAGGTGACATTACCATTGACGGTATGAACATCATGGAGAAGGGGGTTGATGTGGATGAACTCCGCCGGAAGGTAGGCATGGTGTTTCAGCATTTTAACCTTTTTCCTCACCTGTCTATTCTTGATAATGTGACGTTAGCCCCGATTCGTCACAAGATGATGACGCCAGACGAGGCTAAGAAGAAGGCCATGGAGCTGCTAAACCGCGTAGGCGTCGGCGACAAGGCGGACAACTATCCGGTGCAGCTGTCTGGAGGACAGAAACAGCGTGTGGCCATCGCCAGATCACTGGCTCTGTCACCGGATATCATGCTGTTTGATGAGCCTACTTCAGCCCTTGACCCTGAAATGGTCGGAGAAGTTCTTGAGGTTATGAAACAGCTTGCAAAGGAAGGGATGACCATGGCGGTTGTCACCCATGAGATGGGGTTTGCAAGAGAGGTGGCTGACAGAGTCCTGTTTATGGACGGCGGAGTCATTCTGGAAGCCGGGACACCGGAACAGATTTTTGACTATCCGAAAGAAGACAGGACGAAAGAATTTTTGAGTAAGGTATTATGACATGTTCCACACGATTTCCGTTCGGTTCTTAGAATGCCTCACTCCAATCGTGTAGAAAATGGACATATTATCTGCTGGAGCAGGCTGCTTAGAAATCAAAGGTGCCACCTGCGATAGTTTTTCTAATACTAAGCTGATCTTTATACGGCAAAAGTGTTTTAAGGCAGAAAGATTAAGACGTTATTTATAAAAAACATGTTGCAAATTTCGGAGCAACATGTTTTTTCTTTAGAAAATTATTTCTGGCTGCTGGAGCTATTTACAAAATAAACTTCATTTTGCTGCACATGGGCATACTGCTGCAGAAGTGATTTATGAACGTGCCGATGCAAACAAGCCGTTTATGGGTTTAACCTCATTTTCCGGAGAGATACCAATTAAAAAAGATATTGGTATTGCTAAGAATTACCTGAGACAAGACGAACTGAAAGTACTTAAAAATCCAGAGAATAAATGAAATAAAATACCGGAAACCAGTCACAGTTCCCGGTATTTTTTAGTTGCATTAAATTGTATGTATTCTACACGATTCCCTGTGCTGTCATCGCATCAACGACTTTTTCAAATCCTGCGATATTTGCACCGGCCACATAGTTTCCTTCCATGCCGTAGCGTTTTGCCGCGTCGTCTAAGTTGTGGAAGATATTTACCATGATGTTCTGTAATTTGCCGTCCACTTCCTCGAATGACCAGCTTAAACGTTCGCTGTTCTGGGACATTTCCAGTGCAGATGTAGCAACACCGCCGGCATTGGCAGCTTTTCCTGGAGCAAATAAGATATTGTTTGCCTGAAGGTATTCTGTTGCCTCCAGGGTGGTAGGCATGTTTGCACCCTCTGCGACTGCGAAACATCCGTTTGCAGCCAATGTTTTTGCATCTTCGATATCTAATTCATTCTGAGTTGCACATGGCAGGGCAACATCACAAGGAATGGTCCATACGCCTCTTCCTTCGTGGTATTCTGCGCTTGGACGGGCCTTAGCATATTCGGTAAGGCGGGCACGCTTCACTTCTTTTACATCCTTTAATAAATCTACATCGATTCCGTCTTTGTCATAAATCCAGCCTGTGGAATCAGAGACAGTTACGACTTTGGCACCTAACTGCTGTGCTTTCTGGGCAGCGTAGATTGCAACGTTTCCGGAACCGGAAATACATATGGTGGCATCTTTGAGAGATTTGCCGTTGCATTTGAGCATTTCGTCTGTCAGATAGAGGAGTCCGTATCCGGTAGCTTCTGTACGTGCCAGAGATCCGCCGTAAGATAATCCTTTTCCTGTGAGCACACCTTCGTATACTCCGCGGATTCTTTTATACTGTCCAAACATATATCCGATCTCGCGGGCGCCCGTACCAATATCTCCGGCAGGGACGTCTGTGTCGGCACCGATATATTTACAGAGTTCCGTCATGAAGCTCTGGCAGAATGCCATAACTTCTCTGTCTGATTTTCCTTTAGGATCAAAATCAGCTCCGCCTTTTCCTCCGCCGATCGGAAGACCGGTAAGGGAATTTTTAAAGATCTGTTCAAAACCTAAGAACTTAATGATTCCAAGATTTACAGACGGATGAAGTCTCAGTCCGCCTTTGTAAGGTCCGATGGCACTGTTGAACTGAACGCGGTAACCGGTGTTTACCTGTACCTGTCCATTATCGTCTACCCAAGGCACGCGGAATTTGAACTGGCGCTCCGGATTGACAAGACGCTCTAACAGAGCCTCTTTTCTAAACTTCTCCTCATTGGCCTCTACGACTGCGCGAAGAGATTCCAGTACTTCTTTGACTGCCTGATGGAACTCCGGTTCAGCCGGATTCTGGGCAACCACTTTCTCAATTACTTCATCTACATATGACATTGTGTATCCTCCTTGAAACAATACTTCAGTATTTTGTTTTGCTTGGACTTTTATCGATAACATTATACAGGATAAAATCTCATAAGACAATAGTAAATTACTGCTTTAATGTGTTGAAGTAAGAACGGGAAATGCATGAGGAAAAGATTTCATGTTTTTTCGGGGTATGATATAATGAGCGCAGAACGCCGACGGGGAACTGCTGGGGATGCGGCGGTATAAAGAAAGGAAACATAATGAAAAATTCAGTTGTCATTGCTTATTATAATGGGAAAGAATATATAAAGGAACAGGCGGAATCGATCTTAGGACAGCTTGGAGCAGAAGATGAGCTGATCATTTCCGTGGATTCCGATCAGGACGGTTCCGGGGAACTGCTCAGGGAGATGGCTGAAAATGACGGCCGTTTAAAACTGATCAGAGGCCCGGGCCAGGGAGTGGTAAAAAATTTTCAGAACGGTCTGCTTCACTGCACGGGAGATCTGGTTTTTTTGGCCGACCAGGATGATGTCTGGCTGCCCCAAAAGGTTGAGAAAGTGACAGCCTGCTTTAAAGACCCGGATGTCACGGTGGCAGTCCACAATGCGCAGATTTCTAATGAGGGATTAAAACCTCTGGATGAGACGACATTTCAGTGGAGGGACAGCGGTCCGGGATTTTGGAAGAACATAAAAAAGAATTCCTATATAGGATGCTGTATGGCATTTCGGCGGGATATCTTAAACCGCATTCTTCCTGTTCCGGATTCCATTTGGATTCATGACCAGTGGATCGGGCTTCTCGCTGAACAGCTTGGGAACCCGGTATTTTTAGAAGACGTTCTTTTACTGTACCGCAGGCACGGCGGAAATGTTACCGAACTTACACACGGCAGTGTCATATCCATGTTAAAAAAGCGATATGATATGATTATGGGAATTAACCGTCGGATCAGGAGGTGGAAGAGAGAAGATGCCAAAAAGAAGAAATTTTTATAGACGGAATAAATATTTAATATGGGCATTCCTTGCGCCGTTTTTCATCCTCGAAGGAATTGCAGTCATAATGAAAGTAGAACCCTTTGGGAACAACTCCTTTCTGATCGTGGATGCACTGCATCAGTATCTTCCATTTTTTGCGGATTATCATGAGAAGCTCAGGTCTTTGGACAGCCTGTTTTATTCTTTTCATGGCGGCCTCGGCTTCAACTTTTTGGGGCTGTGGGCGTATTATCTTTCCAGTCCGCTGAACCTTATTATTGTACTTTTTCCGAAAGAAATGCTGAACATGGTTCTCAGTCATCTCTATATTATAAAGATTGCCCTGTGCGGGCTGAGTGCGGCATATTATTTCAGATCCAGAGATAAAAAAAGGCAGGATATGAGCATCACTGCATTTGGAATTTGTTATGCCCTGAGCAGTTATATCGTGGGGTACAGCTGGAATATCATGTGGCTGGAAGTCATGATGATGCTTCCGCTGATCCTTGCGGGCATAGACCGGCTGATAAAGAAGCGGGACGGAAGGCTTTACTGTGCTGCCCTGTTTTTCTCCCTGCTCTGTAATTTTTACATGTCTTTCATGACATGTCTGTTTCTCATACTGTGGTATTTAATGTATGACCATAAAAAAGTGAAAGACTTTTTTGTAAACGGTCTGAAATTTGCAGGATATTCTGTTTTGTCGGCAATGATGGCGGGGGCCGTCCTGCTTCCGGCATATTTGGGAATAATGAAAACCTCATCTGCAAAATGGGATTTTCCTAAAGAACTTTGGTATGGGAATTTTGCGGATCTCTACTGCCGGCATTTCCTGGGGACTGCGCCGATTACCAACTCTGTCAACGACGGGGAGATTAATCTCTACTGCGGGATATTGACACTGATCTTCGTGCTGTTCTATTTCATGGCCTCACGGATTTCTTGGAAGACAAAAATAAAACGTGCAATGCTTCTGATACTTTTGTTTTTCAGCTTTAATATGCCGTTCCTTGGCTATATATGGCACGGATTTCACAATCAGTACGGAATACCAAACCGGTTTGCATATTTATATATTTTTCTTCTGCTCATTATGGCCTATGACGGACTACTGGTCATCAAGAGGGAAGGAAGAGAACAGGCATGGAAGCTCTGTATTGCCTGCGGCATCTTCTGTATGTCAGTTGGGATCTCAGGCCTCCTGAATACAAAAGCCTTTGACCGCAAAGTTTTGGCACTGACAACGGCAGCGATTTTCGTGTATCTCCTGGTATTTGCTGTGTACGACAGAAAAACGCTGTCCAGAAAAGGGATGATTGCCATATGCTCGGTTCTGCTGGCCATAGAAACAGCCGGGATGGCAGTCTACGGCTTTTCTGAGAACGGCCAGGTGCTGGTCACTGAATATTTCGGGGATACAAAAGATATCCAGAAGGTAAAGGACAAATACAAAACAGGTCCGGACCGGCGAATGGAACTGGTCAAGGGCAAAATGCTCGATGAGAGCATCTGGCATACATTAAACGGAGTCACCATGTTTGGGTCCACGGCCCTCGGCAGTGTAGTGGATATCATGGACGACCTGGGATTTTATACGGGAATCAATGAGTACCTGTATGAGGGGGCAACCCCTTTTACCAATAATCTTCTCGGAGTGAAGTATAATTTGTTAAGGACATCGGATACGAATACCACAGAATTTCAATATCTGGACCGCATCGGCAATGTAAATGTATATGAGAACCCATATTCTACGGCGGTTGGATACGGTATGAAAGAGTCAGCGTACAAATGGAAGTATGACGACGTTAATCCGTTCCTCGTACAGAACAGACTGTCCGGTGATGCGTTCGGGGGAAATGATATTTTTCACATGATCAAGACAGAACAGCCAAAAACCAACGCCTGCAAGATTACTCAGAGCAATGATGGGGAGTATGTCTTTGAAAATACCGCAAGTCTTTCCGACAACATGGTATTTGAGATCCCGGTCACAGAAGACGGAAAGCTTTATTTTCATTTCGACGGAAGCCAGGTGGAAGATACCGCCATTTACCGCAACAATGAGATATATATAAGCGGCAGGCTGAATGCACAGTGCATTTATCTGGGAGATTTAAAAAAGGGTGATCGTATCACTGTGAACATGAAACTGAAAGAAGATGACCTTATGTCGGGCGTGGTGAGAGTCACTCTGGCATCTTTAGACGAGGATTCCATGAAAGACCTGTACGGGAAAATGCAGGAACAGGCATTTCATCTGAGAGAGTCTTCAAGCGGCATGCTGAAAGGCTCTGTAAATATGTCAGAGGCAGGACCGGTATTTTTCTCAATCCCGTATGATAAGGGCTGGAAGGTTCTTGTGGACGGAAAAGAGACAGATGCAAAGTCAATCGGAAATGCATTTCTATGTGTGGATGTGTCTGGAGGAAAGCATGAGATTGAGCTTAAATACTGTCCTGAAGGATTTAAAGAAGGGGTCATTTTAACAGCCCTGGGATGGATTGTGTTTGCAGTGATCTGCATCAGGAAACGAAAAAAATCCGCCTAGACGGAGAGGAGGCCGGGAACCGTAAAGCTCCCGGCCGGTTATGAAAAAATTTTAAAAGCCTAGCAATCAAATTTGTTTAATTACTATGATTTTAGTATAAGCGGAAAATGTGAGCGGAATTTGATAAGATTATGAACAAACTGTGAACAAAAGTGTAAGAAAAAAATAAGCTTTTTATTGCTATTTATAAGGGACCGATATGTTAAACTAAACAGGTAAGAATAATTTACGGAGGAAAATTAAGATGGGAAAAAGAAAAGTTTTATTCAGGGCGGCAGCTCTGGCTTTGGCTGCGGTCATGACATTTTCATGGGGGCCGTCTAAGTTTGTTAAAGCGGACAGTATAGACAGCGATCAGTATCTGGCATTAGGGGCAGATCTCAGTTCAAAAGAAAAACAGACAGTACTGGAACTGCTCGGTGTGAGCGACACAAGCAGTTATACGTTGATTACAGTTACAAATAAAGAGGAACATGAATATCTGGGCGATTATCTTTCAAGCAAGGTCATAGGCAGCAGGGCGTTATCGTCTGTCACAGTCAAAAAGACCGACGGCGGAAGCGGTGTCAATGTTACCACAGAAAATATTACATACTGTACGGAAGGGATGTATAAGAATGCCCTTGTCACTGCGGGGATTAAAGACGCAGAGGTGAAGGTGGCCGGGCCGTTTAAAATATCCGGAACAGCGGCACTGGTGGGCGTCATGAAGTCCTATGAGGAAATGACCGGAAAAAAGATTCCCGAAAAGAGCAAGGATGCTGCAACTGACGAATTGATCACAACAGGTGAGGTATCTGAGAGCATCGGAAAAGAAGATGCGGAAAAACTGATCGCCGATGTAAAACAGAAGGTTGCTGAGGACAGTTTAAAGACTCCGGCAGAAATCGGAAAAGCCATCGATGAGTCTGCAAAGGATTTGGAAATCAATCTTTCCGATGCAGACCGCCAGAAGATTCAGGAGCTGATGGATAAGATATCAGACCTTAATTTAAATGTGGATCAGCTGAAGGAACAGGCAAAAGATATTTATAACAAACTCAACGACAGCGGATTTTTTGATAAGGTGAAAAGCTGGTTTTCAGGATTCGTAGATACCATTAAAGGAATTTTCAGCTAATCATAGAAAAGTGGATTAACCCTCTTTATGTCTACATATATTGGACATAAGGAGGGATTTTTTATGGATCAGAATCAGATGCTTTTATACATAATGGTGGTGGGCTGCGGCCTCTGTGTGCTTTACGGAATCTTAAAGAGGCCGTCCTACCTCCTGGTCTTGCTGGCGAGAGGAGGGTTCTGCTCGGCTCTTGTATTTTTTATCCACATCTATTGTCAGAAAAATGGAATTCATGCACCTGTGGATTTAAACATAGCTTCCATCGGAACAGGAGCACTCCTGGGCCTGCCCGGCGTCGTGGTGCTTTATGTGCTGGGATGCATCGTGTGAGTTTTTTACCACTATTTTCGTCACGCTTTGAAATGCGTTCCTCCAATAGTGATAAAAAACTATTAATCTAAGTTATATTCTATTTATTAAAAACTGCACGTTTCAGTGCAGTTTTTTGGTGTTCAGACATCTGCAGTCCATCTTGAAAATATTTGGTTTTGCACGGCCTTTCATACAATCTTATAATGGTTTTAAGGAGGGAGAAAGGGTGAATAATCGATTAAAAACTATTTTCTTGTTCTTAATACAAAATGACGATCAATACATCACGGTGAAAGATCTTTCGCGGAGATTTTCCATCAGTATGAGGACCGCTTACAATGACTTGAATCAGATCAGCGACTTTCTTTGTGAAAACGGTTTTATTAATCTGGACAGAGAAAAAAGCAAAGGAATTATACTGCGTTTGGACAATCAAGAAAAAAGGAGACTTCAGAAAATGATCTGGAGCGGGGAGGACCAAAATATTTCTCCCAGGGAGCGGAGCATTAAGATCACTCGTTACCTTTTAGAATCTCTTGATTATATTACCATCGATGAGATTTCCAATCACTTTCAATATTCAAGGAATACGATCGTCAATGACTTGAAAAAAGTAAAGAGCTGGATGGGCAGACATGAGCTTAAACTGGTAACTTATCCATACAGGGGGATCTGCATTGAAGGGGAAGAACATTCCGTAAGAGCTGCGTGGACTGCGTGCCTTACAGAAGAAAGACAGGGGAAAAATCTGATCAATGAGCTGAATTTATGGGGCACCATCATAGGAAAAGACGAAGCGGTAAAGCTGATCCAAACCGTCTCTGACCTGGAAGAAGAACTTCACACAAGGCTGTCCGATGAAGCTTACGGCCGGATTGTCTTTTCTCTCGGATTTTCTGTATATAGGATTCGAAATGGCAGAGAAATAGAGGAAGACTTCCTCTATCCAGGCCTGGAGGAATCAAATGAATTTCAGATCATTGCAAGAAGGGGAAGGGGACTTGAGAAAAAATTCGGTGTTTATTTTTCAGAAAAGGAAAAGGCATATCTTTCATCACTTTTTATAGCAAGCAGCCTGCAGGATGAAAAGAATTTCGGCAAGATTGTGAACCAGTGGCTGCCTCTTCAGATCATAGTCAGAAAATTGATCAAAGCCATGGAAGCAGAACTTGATGCAGAACTGATGCAGGACCGGCAGCTGTTTTATGGGCTGCTGGCACATTTGAGGCCTGCGTATTACAGAATCCTCTGCGGCATGCCTGTTGACAATCCGATGTATGAGTATGTCATGGAAAATTTTAGATTCATTCATGAAAAAGTAATGGACCAGATTTGTCTGGCAGAGCAGGACCTGGGAATTTTATTTCCCGAAGAAGAGGTCTCGTTTCTGACGATCTGTTTTGCGGCAGCACTGGAGAGGCAGAAGAAGAAAAAGAAAAGGCTTCCCCGGGTTATGGTGGTATGCAGTACGGGGACAAGCACATCACAGATGCTTTTATCCCAGCTGAAAAGCAGATTTCAAATTTCCCTGCTGGGGGCTTTTCCGGCCAGAAAGGTGGATGACATTTTAAGGAGTCAGAAAGTCGATCTGATCATTTCTACGGTGGAATTAATCCGGGACAATGTAAAAATTATAAAAGTCAGTCCGGTTCTGAGTAAAAATGACATGGACCGGCTGAGCGAACAGCTCGGTTCCATCGACACAAAAATCAGCGTACATGAAATTTTGGAAATTATGAAACGTCATGGAATGATCAGGGATGAAGCAGGACTGAAAAGAGAACTGGAACAGTATTTTAAATCCGAAACCACAGAGTTAATTACGGAAGGAAAGGACAGAGATCCAATGTTGATAGAAGTGTTAAACGAAGACTTGATTGAAACAAATGCAGAAATAAAAACCAGAGATGAAGCGGTGAGGGAGAGCGGACGGCTATTATGCAGCCAGGGGTTTGCAGAGGAGAGCTATATAGATGCGATGATCCAAAATGTGAAGGAAAACGGTACCTATATCGTGATTGCACCCGGAATCGCCATGCCTCACGCAAGGCCTGAATGCGGTGCAAAAAAGATCGGGATCAGCCTTATGACATTGAAAGAGCCGGTCGTATTCGGCCATAAGGTCAATGATCCTGTGAGAATTGTCATAGGCCTTTGCGCAGTCGATCACCAGACACATCTGACAGCACTCTCGGAGCTGGTAGAGATATTAAATGACAGGGAGAAAATAGAGTTGATCTTAAAGGCCGGATCGCCCAAAGAGATTATGGATGTTGTAAAGAAAGGAGCAGCCTTATGTTAAATATAGTGACAGTGTGCGGAGCAGGAGTCGGAAGCAGCATGATGATGCGTCTGTATGCGCAGCAGAGTCTGTCGGAAGAAGGGATTGAAGCAAATGTGGAGGCGGCAGACATCGGTTCTGTCAATCCCGATACCTTTGACATTGTGATCACCACATCTGATTTTGCAGACCTTCTTCATGCTTCCAGAGCGAAAATCGTGAGGATCGATAATATGATGGACAAGTCTTATCTGAAAGAACAGCTTTTAAGAACAATAAAAGAAATATAGACAGTGATTAGAGAAAGGATAAAATATGGATATATTAATGTACCTGATCAACAACGTCTTTAATCAGGCGGTGTTTGTCATAGGAATGGTCGTTTTTCTGGGAATGCTCGTACAAAAAACGGAGATGTCTAAAATCGTTGCAAGCACCGTTAAGACAATGATTGGATTTTTGCTGATCAATACAGGAGGACAGACGCTTGGGGCTGCACTGCTTCCTCTTCAGCCCATGCTCATAAGAGTCTTCCGTCTCCAGGTAAAAGTACAGGATCTGGGAGCCGCACAGGCAGAAAGCCTTGGGGACATAGGCAGTGAGATGGCCCTGATCTTTGCCCTTGGATTTCTGATGAATATTTTGCTGGCGAGAATTACGAAATTTAAGTATGTACATCTTTCTGCCCATGTCTCATTTTTCTTTTCCGGGCTGATTGCGGCGGCATTAAAATTTGGGACAAATTTAAGCTTTATACCATTAGTTCTCATAGGAGCCGTCCTGTTAGGGTGCTATATGACCTTTACATGTGCCTACGTGGCACCTCTGATGAAAAATATCAAGGGAGGGGAAGGATTTACCCTGGCACATTCCAGTTCCTGCGGTATCTGGCTGGCTGCAAAGATCGGCAGACTTGTGGGAAACAAAGAAAAGGATCTGGAGGATATTAAAATACCGAAGAAATTAAATTTCCTGAGAGAAATGACGATTGCACTTACTGTCGTAATGACCTTGATGTTTTTCGTAATCTCTCTGATCAGCGGTCCGGGATGGGTTGTGCAGCAGGTCAGTCAAGGCAGAGATATCATCAGTTTTTCCCTGCTGAACGGTTTACAGTTTGGACTCTGGATTACGGTGATCATCACCGGTGTGAGAATGCTTTTGTCAGAAATCATCCCTGCATTCCATGGAATTGCAGATAAGGTAATTCCGAACGCAGTTCCCGGACTGGATGTGCCGCTGCTGTTTCCCAATTATCCAACTTCCGTTATTTTTGGATTTTTGGTGAGCCTGGCCGCAGGATTTATCGGCATGGGGATTTTAGGAGCAGTCAATTATCCGGTCGTTGTGTTTCCGGCTCTGATCCCTACATTCTTTACAGGGGCGGTTACGGCTATTTTTGGAAACTCCACAGGCGGGATCCGGGGTGCGTTTGCAGGTTCATTTTTGAACGGATTGATTCTGATCATAGGCCAGGCACTCCTGCTTCCAATGATCGGAACTTATGCTCCGATCATGAGAATATTAAGTGAGACTGACTATTGTTTATACGGACCGCTTTTAGGAGGACTTTTAAAACTTCTGGGAGGCATTTAGATGAAAGATCTTGTATTGTATATGACCATTGGCTATCCTGATGAAAATACTTTTTTTCAAATGCTGGATATGCTGGATGAGGAAAAAGTTCCTGTTTTGGAGCTGGGAATTCCGGTCGGGAATCCGTTTCTGGACGGTGATCTGATCAGGCAAAGCCACAAGCAGGTGCTCGATTCAGGAATTGGCAGGGAAAAGATCGTAAGGTGGCTGCAGAAAATACGGAGAGAGTATAAATTCCGTATCATACTAATGACGTATAAGGAGGGTATGGAAAAGTTTTGTTTATCTGAACTGGACAGAAAATTATACGACGGCATTTTATGTGTGGATGAAGTGATAAGGGCAGATAGCGGGATGAAACCGGTTCAGATATATAATGAAACTATGACGGAAGTTCAAATGCTCGGACTACTGGCTGAGAATGCAAACTTTGCATATGTCATGAGCGGAAATGGGAAGACCGGATCTTTTTCGCGCCCGCCGGACGGATATATACGGACTGTTCATTTTTTAAAAAAAAATACAGCCCTGCCTGTCTATGTGGGATTTGGCATAAAGACGCTAAAAGACGTGAAGGCTGTGTGCAGCCATGGGGCAGACGGGGTGATCATCGGATCTCATTTTATGAGAATCATGAGAGAAAAAGGATGCCTGGAATGTAAAGAATATATAAAAATAATAAACAATTATTTACAAAAAACTGCTTTACAATCATAAAGAATAATTGTAAAATAATACCATAGGAGGGAGGCCTATGGTATTATTATTTTATCTCACAGCCGCGGTTATATGGGATTTCACCACATTCCGGATACCGAATTATTTTATTTTGTTTGGACTGATTCTTGGAGCTTTGCTCCTGCCGTTTCGCGGCTATGGCATACAGGAAGTCCTGCTGGGGTGTCTGTGCCCTGCTGTTTTTTTATATCCGCTGTTTTGCATGGGTGTCCTTGGTGCGGGAGATATCAAGCTCTTTGCTGTCACAGGACTGTTCCTCGGCGGATTAAACATATATCTTGTGGCGGTATCATTTGCAGCCGGAGGTGTTCTTTCTCTGTTTCAGATGTTATCTGACAGAAGTCTGATTCCGCGTCTTGTCTGTTTCTATTTCTATCTGCTCCGCTGTATCCATGAAAGAAAGTTTATGACGTATCCATCTTATTCCCCTCAGAAAGAGAAAAATCAAATTCATTTTACCACGGCAGTGATGATCGGGTATCTGATGCTGTGTGCATGGAAGGAGTGCCTATGAGCCATATTTTTATCGGCATCTATGATGAAGACGCTGTTTATGGAAAACGGCTGATGGAGTATATCAACCGGCAGAAAGAGTATCCTCTCACAGCGGCGGCGTTTGCTTCTTTAGAAGCACTCACAGAATTTACCGGCAGTCAGGATGTGAAAGGTTTAATTCTTGAGGAGGGAACACAGATCGATAGTAAAGTACCGGTTTATTACTTAAAGAAAGATTCCACACAGGAGGCATGCCGGTATGGAAGTGCAAAGGAGATCGTGAAGGAGGCCTATGCAGCTTTCAGGCCGAAAGGTCTGAGTTCAGGCGGTGTCACGGGTGTCTACTCTCCTTCCGATAATCTGAAGCGGACCGGATTTGCACTTGAGACCGCCGAAAAACTCAATGCATTGTTTTTAGGCATGGAGTCCTTTGGTTATGCCGTTTATAACAGGAGCATGGAGGACCTTTTGTTTGCGGTAAAGGCCAGGAGAGAGGGCATCATTGATTATGCATACAGTCTGACCGCCGGCACTGACGGAGTCCAAAGGATAGACTCTGCCCGATGTTTTCTGGACTATAAGGACATGTCCGGGGAAGATTACCGATGGTTTTTTCAGCAGCTGGGGGAAGCAGGCATATCCGCCGTATTAGATATGAGTACCGCCTGTATTTATGATTTTGAACTGTTCTCATTGTGTGACTGTCTGTATCTTCCTGTTTGGGAAGAAGATATAGAGGATTCCCGGTTTTTGGGGTTTAAAGAGCTTTCAAAACAGCACCCTGTACTTTCAACACTGCACTGGAAGGAGGTATATTTATCAAAGACACAGAACCGAGCAGACAGGACGAGATGTCCTGCAGAGAAATATTAAAAGAAAGAGTTCTTCAGAGGGCTGACCTCATCTGCGATATAAGCGACAGACAGCTCCTGGAACTGATAGAAGAAGAACTGCAGCGGATGTCGGAAGAAGGGTATCTGCCGCTGAAGTACAAGTTCGAACTGCTGAAAGAGGTTTATAACTCTCTGCGCAGACTTGATATTCTCCAGGAGCTGCTGGACGATACTTCGATCACGGAGATCATGATCAACGGATATGAAAATGTATTTGTTGAGATCGGCGGAAAGCTCAGGAGATGTCATAAGAAGTTTTCTTCCGAAGAGAAGCTGTATCAGGTGATCCAGCAGATCGTGGCAGGGGCCAACCGTATCGTCAATGAGACGAATCCCATAGTGGATGCCAGGCTCCCCGACGGTTCAAGGGTGAATGTAATGCTGCCGCCGGTCTCCTTAAACGGTGCCGCTATGACGATCAGAAAGTTTGCGGGGGAACCTATGACGATGGAATGGCTGAGGGGAAAAGGAGCCTTTACGCATTTTACGGAGCAGTTTCTTGAGATACTTGTGAAGGCCAGATATAACATTTTTATTTCAGGAGGCACCGGAAGCGGAAAGACAACATTGCTGAACGGAATGTCAAACTGTATTCCAAAAGATGAACGGATCATCACGATAGAGGACTCGGCCGAACTTAAACTCAATGGTATTGAAAACCTGGTTCGTCTGGAGATGAGAAATGCTAATATTGCCGGGGAGAACCAGATTACGATTGCACAGCTGATTAAGGCAGCGCTCAGGTCAAGACCCGACCGGATCATCGTGGGGGAAGTGCGCGGTGAGGAAGCTTTGTCGATGCTGAATGCCATGAACACTGGACATGACGGCTCCATTTCGACGGGACACTCAAACGGCCCGGAAGATATGCTCAGGCGCCTGGAAACAATGGTTCTCATGGGAGTAGATATGCCGGTCTCAGCCATAAGGGGACAGATCGCATCTGCCATTGATATTATCATTCATCTCGGCAGAGTCAGAGACGGCAGCAGAAAGCTGATGGAGATCGATGAGATTCTTGGAATTCACAACGGTCAGGTGAAGCTTGCAAAACTGTTTACGTATGATCAGGAAAAAGGGCTCTGTTTTGCCGGATCACTTAACAATACGAAAAAACTTAGGGAGTATGGTCAGTATGAGGCTTATAAAGAACTATTATCTCAGCAGAATCAAGGAGGTAAACATCCTTGAAGTGTTTGATATACGAAAGGCTGCGTTCAAAGCGGCACAGGGAATGATTTTGTTTTTTATAGTATGCTATCTCTTTTATGACCGGATCTGGCTCGGGCTCCTCTATGCCGTGTTTTGCTTCCCATATATGCTGTACCAGGCCAGAGAGGAGAGAAAGCTGCGGATCAGACAGGCCAGGCTGGAATTCAAAGAGATGCTGCTCTCCGTCTATAACAGTCTGAGCGCGGGATACTCCCTGGAAAACGCTGTGAGGGCCGCAAGAGATGATTTGAAAACAGTCAATGGAGATAAGAAAAGTGTGCTGGAACAGGAACTCTCTCTGGTGTGCGCGGGACTGGAGGTGAATCAGCCTATCGAAGTGTTGATGGACAAGATGGCTTTAAGGCTTGGTGTGGATGAAGCAGTGCAGTTTGCACAGGTGCTGTGGATAATTAAGAGAAACGGAGGGAATCTGATCCAGATCATTAAAAAGTCGGTGGAGCATATGAACCAGAAGATACAGGTGAAAGAAGAAATCCTTACGATGGTGTCTTCCAAAAGGATGGAACAGAAAATCATGTCTGTGATGCCGTTTTTTGTCCTTTTGTATGTGCGTCTCATGAACCCGGGATATTTTCAGGTTCTGTATGACTCGCCGGGAGGCGTGATATTGTCGACGGTTTGTCTGATTGTTTTAGTCACTGCAGGAATGTGGGCAAAAAGGATTGTGGAAATCGAGGTGTAACATTGATAGAAAAATGGGTCCGTCATCTGCCGGAAACAGCTGTCAGGAACAGGAGGGAGTGCATCCGCAGCTACTTCTGCGGCAGCAGGGAGGAACAGGAGAAAGAGGTTTGGCGTTCACTTTTCGAACAGTGGAGGAGGGTATTTCTCGCAGCCTTTATATTTGTTGGGGTCATCTTTTTAGCGGCAGGGGCAGAATGGCTGGGAAGAAAAGATATTGTCATCCACAGGGATAAAGACGGAGAAGAACTGAACCAGGAACTAAATATTGATACAGGCAAAGAAAAAGAGTCCTATGATCTGACCATTCATCCGAAGGCATATACCAAAAAAGAAGAAAGGGAAGCCTTTCAGAAGGCAAAAAGCTATCTGGAAAAACATATGAAAGGTGACAATCCGTCTTTAAATGAAGTGAAAAGCCCGCTTGATTTCCCAGGGCAGATTCCGGGAAGTCAGATAAAAGTCAGCTGGGATACAGGGGATCTGAGTCTGATCGATGAGGCAGGCAATGTATTTAACGGAGATTTAAAAAATCCTGTGATCATAAAAGTGAGAGCGTCTCTCTCATACGGAGAGCGCAGAGAAATAATCATGACACCGGTCCGCCTGGTTCCCGGACAGGCCGGCAAAAAGGGATCAAAAATTGCCGGAATTAAAAAGGAATTAGAACAAATTGAAAAAGAAAATGCAGGGAAAGAAACATTTCGTATTCCGTCAAGTATAAACGGCAGTGAGATTACAGAGGCGGACAAGGGGAAAAGCCGTCTCCCGATACTGGCTGCAATGGGTATCCTCTGTCTCGGGCTCCTGTGGTACACAGAGGAAGAAAGACAGAAGCAGAAGAAGGCTAATTCAATGAAAGAGACGATGGAGGAGTATCCTATGATTATCAGCCGGTTTGTTTTGCTCCTGGGAGCCGGAATGACGGTTCAGGGAGCAGTCCATTCCATCGGATCTTCTTATGACGGGGATCACCCCAAGTTTGTTTACCGGCAGTTTCAGGAGGCAGATAGAAAGATCGCTCTCGGGATGTCCCAGACGCAGGCTCTCAGTGAACTTGGAAGCAGCATTCAGCTGCCATGCTATAAAAAGCTGTCGGTCCTGCTTTCCCAGAGTCTGCTCAGAGGAACAAGGGATCTTTTAAGCAGACTTGAGGAGGAAGAGACAGCGGCGTTTTCAGAGCGGAAGGAAACGGCCCGGCGAAAAGGGGAGGAGGCCAGCACTAAGCTGCTGATGCCGATGATCCTTATGCTGATCGTTATTCTCACCCTGCTGATGGTGCCTGCATTTTTATCATTTTCGTAGAAAGGAGAGTTTGCTATGAAGGAGTTTATGAAAGATGAAAGAGGAATGGGTGTGGTAGAAGTGATTTTGATCATCGTCGTTCTCATAGGGCTTGTCATTATTTTTCAAACTCAGATCAAGAAAGTGGTACAGAACATTTTCAAAACGATCACATCCAAGACGGGTCAGGTTCAATGAAAACAAATACGAGGGGGAGTGTGACTGTATATGCAAGTCTTATGTTTCTCGTAGTTTTACTGCTGCTTAGCATGTGTCTGGAAGGAGCTTATCTCTATCTGGGAAAAGGGAAGGCCCAGGGAGCTTACATGGCGGCCCTCGCAGGTGCCAGAGGAAATTATCAAAAAGAGCTGGAGCAGCAATATCATCTGTTCGGATTGGATGTGCGGTATGGAAAACAGCTGGACGAGAAACTTGCGGAGGCATTGAAATACAATCTGACAGAGAGCAGGGATCCGTTTTCTTTTTATCCTGGCTCTGTGAGAACCTCTCATAAAGTTTCGCTGGCAGACAGAAGAGGTGAGATCCTGAGAGAACAGATCGCAGAATTCATGAAATACGACCTTGGGAAAGACGGCATCAGGCTGTTGACGGATAACGTGTTTAAGATGCCGAAAGAAGACGATGCCTCCCGGGCAAGAGAAGTCATCAATGAGGCAGACAGAGAAGCCAAAGAGGAGGAAGAAGCGGAGGAGACAGGAAAAAAGACGGAAACAAAAACGCCGGTGAGATCAAAAGATCCGAGGAAAGGGCTGGTCAAGATTTTGCGGGAGGGCACGGTGACTGTTGTACTGGGAAAAGAGGCGGAAGTATCCGAACAAAATGTACCGATCGTCTACGGACACAGGGACACGAAGAAGGAAAAGAATCCTGATTTCTATCAGGCGGAATCAGTAAGTCAGTCATTAAAAGGCCGGGGACAGTATGCATCTTCACCGGGGATAAAAACAGAACTTATGGGGACAGCCTACGGGGTAAAATATTTCAGGAACTATACATCAAAAGAAAAGAAGAAGGGCCTGCAGTATGAAACAGAATATCTGATTGCCGGAAAGGAGTCGGAAAAAGAAAATCTTGGTTCGGTGTTTTCTAAGATTCTCTTGATGAGATTCCTGCCAAACTTGATCTATGTTCAGGGAGATACTGTAAAACAGGGGCAGGCAGAGGCACTTGCGGTCTCGATCCTCGGAATTACCGGGCTCGTACCTGTTGTCAAGCTGGCAAAGCATCTGCTTCTGGCAGCGCTGGCCTATGGAGAATCAATTCTTGATCTGAGGAATCTTTCGGAAGGAAAACAGGTGCCTCTGTGGAAATCCAAAGACACATGGCAGATGGAATTTGCGGGTCTTTCCTCACTTACCGGCAGAAGAAAGTCTGTAAAGAAAGGACTGTCTTATAAAGATTATCTTCAGGTATTATTATTCCTCCAGACTGAAAAACAGGAAAAATATCTGCGGATGATGGATGTGATCGAGGACAATATAAAGAGGAAAGTCCCCGGGTTCTCTCTGAAGGATTGTTACGTTTCCTTTGAAGCAGAGACAAACATGAGTCTGAATCCGTTCAGATTCGGGGGAATCAATCTTCCGGTCATGGGACGGTATCAATGGCCAATGAAAGAAATATCACAATATTAATGTCTAAACGGGAGGAGGGGAGCAGAGATGTTCTTGGATTGTAAAAGAAAACATTTCTCCAAGCCAACAGCCAACAATTTAAAAATATCAATTGAATACAGACGATCCAAAGGGACATCTCTGCTCTCCTCCTCCGGTGGGAGCATGACGCTGGAAGCCAGCCTTCTGATCCCGGTTTTTGTATTTTTATTCCTGGCGCTGGCCTCGGTCGGGGAAAACCTGTGGATTCACGGTCAGGTATATCACGGAGTTACAGAGGCTGCAAAGGAGGAAGCGGTATATGAGTATATGCTGGCCAAAAAGAACATCTCTTCAATGAGGACCGTGCTGCTGAAACAGAAGTTTCTGACTGCTGTGGATCAAAAAAGGCTGAATAGCTCCTCACTTGCGGGAGGTGCACAGGGTATTTTGTTTACAGACTCGCGGTTTCAGGAAGACCGCGAAATCTATGAGATCAGGGCGCGCTACCGAATTGTGTACCGTCTTCCTTTTCTTCCGCCGTTTACAGGAGACTATGAGCAGAAGATCAGACAAAAAGCTATGACCGGATATGCTGAGGGACAGAGAGGAGCTGGCAGCGGGGAAGTATATATAACGCCCTATGAGAGTGTATACCACAAAGACATAAACTGTACGCATCTTTCACTGTCCATTGTTTCTGATTCGGATGTGCAGAAGTACAGAGACGGAAAGACCAGATACCGGGAATGTGAACGCTGCACAAAATACCATAAAGGGGATATATCCATTTTATTTATTGCGAAAGAGGGAGACGCTTATCACACGGACTTAGGATGCAGCGGCTTAAAAAGAACAGTCAGTAAGAAAAAGAAAAGTGAGGCAGAGGGGATGAAGCCATGCGAAAGATGCGGGAAATAGATGGATATATGACATTAGAGGCGAGCCTTATCGTACCTGTTATCTGTTTTTTACTTGTACTTCTGTTTTCGTTTTTCTTTTATATTATGGATCTGGGTATTGTATCTGGTACTGTAAAAGAAGCAGGATTGTATTCGGAGAAGCAAAAATATGGAACAGATTTGAGGCGGGATCTGGAAAGAAAGATCATGATGGGGCGGATCAGTTCATTCAGCGTATCTGAGACAAAGGAAAAGAGAAAGATCAAAGTACAGGCTGAAATTGGAGTGCCGGTGGCGGGAAGTGTGGAATTCTTTGGGCTGCGACTGTTTAAGATTACGGAACAGCAGGAATTTATGCTTCCAAAAGAGACAGAAAAGATCAGGAGGTGGAGCTTGATTGAATGAACAGTGGGTCCGGGAAGGGTTTGATCATTACTATGTTGTGCCTAAAACAGGCGGGGAAGTTTATGAAGAGCAGGTCCTTCTGTCAAATATGATCGCGGGGATCCTTCCCTGTGAACTTCGGAGGACGGAAAATGAAGAGGCATATTATTTTCATCTTGTTTCATCTGATTTATATATTGACCAGATTGGAAAGCTGGATGCGGGAAAATTTTTTATGGATCTGATCACGACGATAGAAGAAGCGGAGGATCACCTGCTGAATCCGGATCAATTTATTCTGACACCGAGGCATGTGTATGTTTTCGGCGGGAAGCCGGCTCTCTGCTATGTGCCGGGAAACGGATCAGACATCACAGAGCAGCTCATGGAGTTTGTACAGTCCTGTATTGATCAGCTGGATTATGGAAGCCGGAGCCAGGTCACTTTTTTTTACGAACTGCATAACAGGCTGAGAAAATCCCCAGTCTCCCTGGAAGGGCTGAAACAATTTATGAATCCTGAACCGGTATTGATTGAGCGGGCAAAGGAGTTTCCGGGAACAGAAGAATTCATAAAAGATGAACCTTTTGAGAGCAAGAAAGATAAAAGAGGCAGGATGCAGGTCTGTTCTGCCATGCTGTATATTCCGCTTCTTTTCTCTGCCGCATATTTTGCGGTCAGAGCATGGAATGAGGGAATGACCTATTCGAATCTCAGAGGGATTGTGATCGCAGGGTTTCTGATTATGCTAAACACAGGATGCCTGTGGGCAGAAGTAAAAAACAGCAGAAAAATCAGAGTGAAGCCGAAAGAAGATGAGAAACAGCCTGCGGATGAGACCGTGATGATGTGTGATGAAACCGTGCTTTTAGTCCGGGATAAAGGACCTGTTTTAAAGCCTTCGGGAGAGGAACATACGGAAATAGAATTAAACAGCGCTGAGTTCACTGCAGGGAGGCAGGAAGAAGCAGTTGATCTCTATCTGCCCCAGCCCGGAGTAAGCCGGAGGCACTTTCAGATATTGACAGAGAATGGGGGATACATACTCAGGGATCTGGGATCGAGAAACGGAACATTTTTGAATGGTGAAAGAGTGTGGAAGGAAACGGAACTAAAGAGCGGAGATGTGATAAAAGCAGGTACAGAACAATTTGAATTTATGATATAATTCCAATAAAGTTGAAAAGGCTTCTATTGGAGGAAATGTCATGTATCAGAGAATATTAAACTTGCTAAATATCAGAGGATATCAAAAAGAAATGACTCCTTTGGGCCCATGTTATGTAAAAGAAGAGCTTAGTAGAAAAAAAGGAGTGTTTATTGCTTACGAGCATAAACCGGACGGAAGCCTTTATACTGCAGAGGAAACGGGCTCATTGAATGAGGAACTGAAGCAGTATATTGGGCCGAAGGCATCGATTCTTGTATTGATTCTTTCAGAACAGGGCGGATCCATATGGACGGACCCTGACAGGTCTTTTGAAGAATTATATGATCCTGTCTGCATGATACTTTCAGCTTCAGACAGCAAGGGCCGGTTATCGGCTCCGTCAGAGGAGTTCCGTTTCAGAAAACTGAAAGATTACCGGGCTACGGCTGTTATATTGATGATCAATATTTTCATGTATCTGTGGTCGGCGGCCAGCACAGAGATCCTTAATTGGGGAGCGCTTACATGGATGCATGCATTCAAACAGGGGGAGCTTTACCGTTTGGTTACCAGCAACTTTCTGCACAATGGATTTGATCATCTGTTTAACAATATGATCGTCTTTGTTTTGATTGGAAGCAGACTGGAACGGAGCTTCGGCAGGGCCAGATATGTGGTTTTATACATGGGAGCCGGGTTATGCGGAAGCATCGCCTCCGCTGTATACTATATGAATATAGGAGAAATGGTGGCATCTGTCGGGGCATCGGGAGCTATTTTCGGACTCATTGGTGCGATGCTTTGGATCTTGATCAAAAACCGGGGTTATCAAAAAGAATTTTACGGAGGAGGAGTCGCACTTATGATCGCGGGAAGCCTGTATCACGGCTTCTCTACCATGGGAGTTGACAATGCAGCCCATATTGGGGGCTGCATCGGGGGATTCCTTTTGGCTATCTTGCTGTATCGGCGAGACAGGGGAAAATAAGGGTGAAGGTGGTGCCCTGATTTAAGGCCGAATCCATATGGATAGAGATGTCCAATTCCCTGGCAATCTCACTGACTACGGATAGGCCAATGCCGTTTCCTTTGGGCACAAAAGAGACGCCGCGGTAAAAGGCGCGGGACTGCTGTTCTTTTGTCATGCCGATTCCGGTGTCAGAAAGACTGCAGACAATATAATCGCCTTCCCGGCTTAAATGGACAGAAATCAGAGGCTCTCTTGAGGCCTCTTTTTTTCTGCTGATTGCGTTGACACCATTAGAGATTAAGTTGTTGAAGATTTGAAGGAATTTAGTCTTGGCGCCCTTGACATAATAGGGGGAGAAATCCTCTGTCTGGACAGAAAAGCGGATTTTACACTCGTTTAGCCTGGAATTCCATGAACACCTGATCTCTTCCAGGAGGGCTTTTAAGTCCACGGGCTCCAGTGCGGCTGAGGCATCGGATACAGGGGAGAGCATTTGGCGGACCATGTCAAAGACAGAGGAAAAATCAGCTTTCATTCCGGACCAGTAAATGTCCTTTAAGAGCTCCGGGTGTGTCTGCTCTATGTACTGAAGCTGGCTGTAAATTAAAGTCAGAGAGTTTTTTAATTCATGAGAAAATGTTGTCAATTCATTTTGATTCTTCATATTCACGCTTCTTTCTATTACAAATTTTATACATCGGCAACTATAAGTTTATATGGGAGATCGTGTAAAAGGCAACGGTAAACAGGGGCAAAAGTTCGACGATTTTTTTCCTTTTCCATTTTCAGAGGTTATGATACAATAAGGAAATGATGCAGGAGGAAAGAATATGTCATATATGGCTTTATACCGAAAGTTCCGGCCGTCGGCCTTTGATGAGGTCAAGGGGCAGGATCATATCGTCACGACGCTGAAGAACCAGCTGGAAGCCGGGCGTATCGGCCATGCCTATCTGTTCTGCGGAACCAGGGGGACCGGAAAGACGTCGGTTGCAAAGCTGCTTGCAAAAGCAGTAAACTGTGAGCACCCGGAGGACGGAAATCCGTGCGGGGTCTGCGAAAGCTGCAGGGAAATCCAGGAAGGCAGTTCTATGAATGTGATGGAGATTGACGCGGCGTCAAACAACGGTGTTGACAATATCCGCGATATCAAAGAACAGGTGCAGTATTCTCCGGCTTCAGGAAAATATAAAGTGTTTATTATCGACGAGGTGCATATGCTTTCCATGGGGGCATTTAATGCCCTGTTAAAGACTTTGGAAGAGCCGCCGGAATATGTGATCTTTATTCTGGCTACTACAGAGGTACACAAGATACCCATAACGATCCTTTCCCGATGCCAGAGATATGATTTTCACCGGATCACAGCAGATATTATTGCTGACCGGCTCATGGAACTGATGTTGGAAGAACACGTGGAGGCGGAAGAAAAAGCGCTGAGATATGTGGCCAGGATGGCGGACGGTTCCATGCGTGATGCGCTGAGTCTTTTGGACCAATGTATTGCATTTTATCTTGGGAAAAAACTGACCTATGAAAATGTGCTTGAAGTTTTAGGGACAGTAGATATCAGTGTATATGAAAGACTTCTGGACAGCATTCTTGTAAATGACGTGACGGAAGTCATCGGGATCGTCGGAAAGGTTGTGGAGCAGGGAAGAGAACTTTCCCAGTTCATCACAGATTTCATCTGGTATTTGAGAAATCTTCTGCTGGCAGGCAAAGGTGATGCGTCCATGGAGGCTCTGGAAGTTTCTGCGGAGCAGCTCAGCCTGATGCAGAAAAAAGCAGCACAGGTGGAAGAAGAGACTGTGATCCGGTATATCCGCATACTGTCGGATCTGCTGAACCAGATCCGGTTTGCCACATCAAAAAGAGTGCTGGCCGAGGTGGCATTAATCAAGATGTGCCGGCCGCAGATGGAGACCGACCTCTCCAGTGTGCTCGAGCGAATGCGCATGCTGGAAGATTCGCTTGAACAGATAAAATCCCGGGGAATCTCCCTGGCACCTGAGACTGCCTCAGAAGAACCCGTTCAGCAGCCTGAGGAGCCGGCAAAGACGCCGGAGCAAATACTGGAAGAGAGGCTTCCGAAAGCCAGAGCCCAGGAACTCAAGGAGATCATTAAGCACTGGAAGCAGGTGAAGCTTGCACAGCCGCCGATGATAAAGAATCTCCTTTCGAAGGGAATCCTGACTGCGGATGAATCGACAGAAGTTCTGAGACTTATGTTCAAACCGGAAGGCAGCATGAACATGGGGAAGGATTACTTTCAGAGACATCCCGAAAAGATAGAGGCACTGGAAGCAGAACTGGCGAAGAGATCAGGGTTCCAGGTAAAGATAGAGATCGGTGAACTGGAGTCTGAGAAAAACGAAGACACCATTAATCTGGATTGTATCCACATGGATGTGACAATAGAAGAGTAAAAAGAATTTTATTTCAGGAGGTATTTAAAATGGCAAAAAGAGGCGGATTTCCGGGTATGGGCGGAAATATGAACAACTTGATGAAACAGGCGCAGAAGATGCAGAAGCAGATGGAAGAAACCACAAAACAATTAGAAGAGACTGAATATGAAGCCACAGCCGGAGGCGGAGTTGTAAAGGTTGTTGTTTCAGGCAAAAAGGAAGTGGTATCCGTAAGTCTGGATGAGGAAGTGGTTGATCCGGATGATATTGAGATGCTGGAGGACCTGATCGTGGCAGCCGCCAATGAAGCGCTTCGCAAGATGGAAGAAGATTCACAGAGCAAAATGGGGAAAATCACCGGAGGTCTCGGAGGAGGCATGGGAGGCGGATTTCCTTTCTAAGGATGGATAGCGGATATGGATTATTACAGCAGCCAGATCACGAAGTTGATTGAAGAATTGGGGAAGCTTCCCGGAATCGGCCCCAAGTCGGCCGGGAGGCTTGCTTTCCACATTATAAATATGCCGCTTGACCAGGTGAAGCATTTGTCTGAGAGCATCCTGGATGCAAAGGAAAATGTCCACTACTGCAGAGAGTGCTGTACCCTGACGGATCAGGACATCTGTCCGATCTGTTCCAGCAGCAAGCGTGATCACAGTACTATTATGGTGGTGGAGAGTACCAGGGATCTGATGGCCTATGAGAAAACAGGAAAATACGAGGGCATTTACCATGTCCTGCACGGAGCAATATCTCCGATGCTTGGAATCGGACCTTCAGATATCCGGCTGAAAGAATTGATGGCCAGACTTCAGGGGGATGTGAAAGAGCTGATCATTGCTACCAACTCAAGCCTGGAAGGAGAGACCACGGCAATGTATATAAGCAAGCTTGTGAAGCCGACAGGCATCAAAGTCAGCAAAATTGCCAGCGGAGTTCCGGTGGGCGGAGATTTGGAATATATTGATGAGGTTACCCTTCTTCGGGCACTGGAGGGAAGAACTGAATTATGAAATGAAAAAGAGCAGCCGGGCAGGCTGCTCTTTTTCTGTAAGTAACTTTAAAACAATAAGGAGAGGATTTTCATCCTCAAGAGGGGTAGGATTTGAAAGTATTTAAAAATGTTTAACTACTTTACATTTCTTATTCTACTGGATAATTGTGACCAAACCGTGAAGAAACTGTGGATAAATTAAAAAAAGAGGTTAAATTATCAGAATCTTTTGAAAAAAATAATGAGAAAACAAAAAAACACTGTATACATATTGAAATTGCTTGACAATATAAAACCCATTTTTTATAATAATAACATAAAGAGGAACAAGGGAACGGATACCTAGAAAGAATCGATGGGAGGCGATATTGTTTGGATATTATGTCGAAAGACATAGAAGACATTCTATATACAGAGAGTAATAAATTTCATACAGTGAGCCTTCAGAATATAGAATAAATATGTCCAGTATAGATTTTATACACAGGTCGGAGAGACAGGACAGGTAGAACGTCATACGAAGAATCAGACGTATATAGAAGAGAACGGAAATAAAAGAAATGAAAGATCAAGAAGTTTGATGTTTGAGTCGCAGAGACTCAGAGTTCGGATTGATTGAGAGATTGAAGGGAATACAGAAGTTGTGTATGGCATGTATGAAATAGGGCGGATCGAAGAGAAGCCTCCGATCAATAACAATTAAATAATCTAAAAGGTGAGTCGCAGAGACTCACCTTTTTTAGTTAAGCGAATATTATAGTAATAATTTCACACTTCATTTTTGGATTCTTGAAAAAGGCCTATAAATAAGATACAATACTTACCAAAGGAGATGAAGATCATGAAAAAACAGGATTGTATATTTTGCAGGATAATCAGCGGAGAGATTCCGTCAACAACCATTTATGAAAATTCAAAATTTAAGGTGATCATGGATATCGCTCCGGCCAACAAGGGGCATGTACTCATATTGCCGAAAGAACACTATGATAATATTTACGATATAGATACGGCCACAGCCGGAGAACTGTTTGAACTTGCAGCTATGACTGCGAGGGCTTTAAAGTCGGTTCTTGGCTGCGACGGAATGAACATTTTACAAAACAATGGAACTGTGGCTGGTCAGACTGTCTTCCATTTTCATATGCATATCATCCCGAGATTCGAGGATGATACCGTGAATATAGGATGGAAAGAACTGAGCTATGAAGACGGAGAGATGGAACAGCTCAGGGAAGCCATACGGAAGGAAATGTAAGGGCATGTCAAAGATATCCTGGAAACCGGGCAATATGATATATCCCCTGCCGGCAGTGATGGTAAGCTGCGGCGCAGAGGGCGAGCCTGACAATATCATTACTGTGGCATGGACGGGTACGATCTGTACAAATCCGCCGATGACCTATATTTCACTGAGACCCCAGAGACATTCCTACCATATGATTGAAAAGAGCGGTGAGTTTGTCATCAACCTTACCACGGCAGAACTTGCCAAAGCGACAGACTTCTGCGGCGTGCGCTCCGGAAGGGACCTGGATAAGTTTAAAGAGACGGGACTCACGAGGGAACACGGTACACTCTCATATGCGCCGTATATCAAGGAGAGCCCCGTGAACATCGAATGCCGGGTAGAAAAGATC
The DNA here is from genome assembly GCF_002270485.1 of Anaerostipes hominis (ex Lee et al. 2021). Lineage (GTDB taxonomy): Bacteria > Bacillota > Clostridia > Lachnospirales > Lachnospiraceae > Anaerostipes > Anaerostipes hominis. The sequence goes on from NZ_NQOG01000005.1 coordinate 42,200, forward strand.
AATCCTTTGGGCTCCCACCATATGTTTACGGCCAGAGTTGTAAACATTCTCGCAGATGATACTTATATGGAAGAAAACGGACGGTTTGCCCTCGAAAAGACCAATCCTCTGATCTATTCACATGGAGGATATTTTGAGACGGGCAGACAGATCGGAAGTTTTGGATACTCCGTAAAGAAGAAAAAAAGGAAGAAAAGAAATGACAAGCCAAAAAGGAAATAACTATATTTTAATCGGGATGCCCGGGGCCGGCAAGAGCACCATCGGAGTTCTGCTCGCCAAGGCATTGGGAGCCGAGTTTATCGATACGGATCTGGTGATCCAGCAGAAGACCGGAAAGCTTTTAAGAGATATTATCAGCCAGGAAGGAAACGAAGCATTTAAAAAGATCGAGGAGGAGGTCAACGCATCTGTCGAAGCAGAAAACTCTGTGATTGCACCGGGGGGAAGCGCCATTTACAGCCCCAAAGCGATGGAACATTTTAAAAATATTGGTACAGTCATCTATCTGAAGCTCGATTATGAGACGGTTGCCCAACGCCTCGGGGACCTTGCGGCAAGGGGTGTGGTGCTGGATAACGGGCAGACACTCAGTGACTTATACCATGAAAGAATACCTCTCTATGAAAAATATGCAGACATCACGGTAGATGCCGATGATTTAAAGATCGGGGAAGCCTTAGAAAAAGTGTTGGAAAACTTAATGTAGTGTGATATACTGATAAATATGCGAGTAAGCGGCATGGAACTTTTGGACTTATGAAGGCTTTGATTGCCTGTCCAAGGGTTATGTATGAAAAAGATACGCTTATTTTTCAGAAGAATGGATAGAGTATTGATAGAGAATGAATGATTCGATTGATTGAATAGAGTTTTATATAGAGGTGTATGATGGAACAATATATCATTAAAGGCGGAAACCCACTGGTAGGGGAAGTTGTCATTGGAGGTGCGAAGAATGCTGCACTGCCCATTTTAGCAGCAGCAGTTATGACAGACGGGACGTGTACTATTGAGAATATGCCCGATGTCAGGGATACAAATGTTCTGCTCCAGGCCATGGAAGGCATTGGAGCCACAGTTAATAGATTAGGGAAACATGAAGTAGTTATCAGCGGAAGCGGAATGAATGTGGACTGCGATGTGGATAACGAGTATATCCGGAAGATCAGGGCTTCTTATTATCTGATCGGGGCTCTTCTCGGGAAGTATAAAAGGGCCAGAGTAGCCCTGCCGGGCGGATGTGAGATCGGAAGCCGTCCGATTGACCAGCATATTAAAGGATTTAAGGCGCTGGGAGCCACGATTGAGATTGAAAACGGCATGATCACAGCGACTGCCGATGAGTTGATCGGCTGTCACATTTATATGGATGTGGTATCTGTCGGTGCGACTATTAACGTCATGATGGCAGCGGCTTTGGCAAAGGGAAATACAACCATTGAAAATGTGGCAAAAGAACCGCATGTAGTTGATGTAGCCAATTTTTTGAACAGCATGGGAGCCAGCATACGCGGAGCCGGCACTGATGTGATCAAGATCAAAGGCGTAGAAAAGCTTGGAAATTGTGAATACTCCATTATCCCGGACCAGATTGAGGCGGGGACATTCATGACTGCGGCCGTGGCTACAAAGGGTGATATTACGATCAAAAATGTTATTCCAAAGCATCTGGAAGCCATCAGCGCGAAGCTGGAGGAGATCGGTGCGCAGGTAGATGAGTTTGACGATGCGGTCAGAGTTGTAGCGACAAAAAGGCTCGATTCCACCCAGATCAAAACTCTCCCGTATCCAGGGTTTCCGACGGATATGCAGCCTCAGATGGCAGTGTCACTGGCTCTGTCCAACGGAACTAGCATCGTTTCAGAGAGCATTTTTGAAAACCGTTTCCGGTATGTAGATGAACTGACAAAGATGGGTGCCCGTATCCAGGTGGACGGCAGAACGGCCATCATTACCGGAGTCAAATTGTTTACCGGGGCAGATGTCTCAGCACCCGATCTGCGTGCAGGGGCAGCGCTGGTCATTGCAGGCCTTGCGGCCGACGGTTATACTACGGTCAGCGATATCGGATATATCTACCGGGGCTATGAAGGTTTTGAAAAGAAAATTCAAAATCTTGGCGGAGATATCCAGCTGGTAAACAGCGAGAAAGAAATCGCCAGATTTAAACTTCGTATTGTATAGATAAAGGGGGAATTGCCGATGCGACAATACCTGAAGAATGAAGTTTTTAAAATATCCAAGTGGATAGAATTTTATTTATCTGCGCTGATTGCCATAGCGGTTATCGGCGGCGGGATCTGGATGATCAAAGATCTGATCACTATTTTATCATCCAATCCGGATTCCAATGCTGTCTATCAGTTTGTACTCAATGCATTTAATCTTGTGATCTGCGTGGAATTCATCAAGATGCTTTGCAAGCATACTGCGTCAACACTGGTAGAAGTGCTGATGTTTGCGATTGCAAGACAGATGATTGCGCAGCATACCAGTCCGGTGGAAAATCTGCTCTGTATTTTTTCAATCGCGGTCCTCTTTATTATAAGAAAGTATTTTCTGGACCGTTTTGAGGACATTGACAAGACAGTATTTCTGCCAAACCAGAAGATTGCCAAAGTAAATGAGCTGGTCCATGTGAACATTCCGGAGGAATACAAAGGAGAGTCCATAGGGGAAGCAGTACTCAAGGGCATCGATCTGGAAAAGGAAGAAGTAAAGTGCGGGCATTGTTATTATTTTCCGGGCGGGGCAATCCGCGTATCTAAAGTTGCCGCAGGGCAGGTGAAGGAAGTGGAAGTCATCCGCAGCAGGAATGTAAATATCATGCCGAATTTATGATTTTAGATTGAAGCAGGTCCGATCAGTTCGGGCCTTTTTCGATATATATAGTTGCTGTTCAGCAGAGCGAAAGGAGCACATAATGGAAAAAATATTATTTACATCAGAATCCGTGACTGAAGGACATCCGGACAAAGTCTGTGACCAGATTTCAGATGCTATTTTAGATGAACTGTTAAAACAAGACCCGATGAGCAGGGTAGCATGTGAGACTTGTACCACAACGGGACTCGTTATGGTCATGGGCGAGATCACAACCAATGCCTATGTGGATATCCAGAAAATAGTAAGACAGACTTTGACGGATATCGGATATACGAGAGCCAAATATGGATTTGACGCGAGTACCTGCGGTGTCATCACGGCCATCGATGAACAGTCCAAAGATATTGCCCTTGGTGTGGACAAGGCCCTGGAGGCAAAGGAATCCGATATGTCCGATGAGGAACTGGATGCCATCGGAGCAGGTGACCAGGGCATGATGTTTGGATTTGCTACAAATGAGACGGAGGAATATATGCCCTATCCGATCTCTCTTGCTCATAAGCTGTCCAAGAGACTTACGCAGGTACGTAAAGACGGGGTTCTTCCTTATCTAAGGCCGGACGGAAAGACACAGGTCAGTGTGGAATATGATGAAAACGGAAATCCTTTCCGTCTGGAAGCTGTAGTCTTATCTGCACAGCATGATCCGGAAGTGGATCAGGAGCAGATTCACGAAGATGTGAAAAGAGAGATCTTTGATAAGGTTCTTCCGAAAGAAATGGTGGATGATCAAACAAAATTTTTCATCAATCCGACAGGACGTTTTGTCATCGGGGGGCCGCAGGGTGACGCGGGACTCACGGGAAGAAAAATCATCGTAGATACCTACGGCGGATATGCACGGCACGGCGGCGGAGCTTTTTCAGGCAAGGACTGTACCAAGGTAGACCGTTCGGCTGCTTACGCTGCGCGCTATGTGGCAAAGAATATCGTAGCTTCCGGACTGGCTGACAAATGTGAGATCCAGCTGTCTTATGCGATCGGTGTTGCACATCCGACTTCCATCAATGTGGATACGTTCGGCACCGGAAAAATATCCAGCGAAGATCTCGTGGAACTGATCAGGAAAAACTTTGATCTGAGACCGGCAGGCATCATCAAGATGCTGGATCTGAGAAGGCCGATCTACCGTCAGACGTCCAACTACGGACATTTCGGAAGAAATGACCTGGATCTGCCGTGGGAACGCCTGGATAAGGCAGAGATGCTGAGAGAACAGGCCAAATAAGAGGATAGGATGATGTCATACGACCTTGTGTTTAAAAACGGAACCATTGTAGATGTAAAGACAAAGACAAGTTACAGGGCAGACCTGGCTGTGTCAGGGGGAGTGATCGCAGAGATCGGCAGTCTTGACGGAGAAAGAGTAGTGGACTGCAGCGGAAAGGTGCTCTGTCCGGGATTCATAGACGCCCATGTCCATATTGAGTCCAGCATGGCATCGCCGGCTTCATTTGCAGATGCAGTGCTGCCCCATGGGACTACGACGGTAATCGCCGATCCTCATGAGATGGTCAATGTCAGGGGAAATGAAGCTATGAAATATCTTCTGGATGCATCAGAGGATCTGCCGGTTTCCGTCTATGTGATGCTCCCGTCCTCCATTCCTTCTACACCATTTGAAACTAATGGGGCGGATTTCACGTCTAAAGATATAGAGGCGTGGATTGAACATCCGAGAGTGCTCGGCCTGGGAGAGGTCATGTGTTATCCGGATGTTCTTGCAGGAAGAAAGGAGATTATGGATAAGATCGCTCTCTGCAGGGGAAAAGTGATCGATGGACATGCTCCCGGACTCTCAGGAACCGATTTGTATCAATATATACAGGCTGGGGTCATGACGGACCATGAGTGTACCTCCTTTGAAGAGGCAGAAGAAAAGCGGAGAGCCGGCATGAAGATTCTCATCCGGGAAGGAAGTGCGGCAAGAAATGTGGAGGCGATCGTTTCAGGAATCGTGAAGAAGGGCCTTGACACGGAAGGATTTCTTTTCTGTACAGATGATAAACATCTGGATACAATCGAGCACGAAGGTCATATCAGTTATAATATAAAGAAAAGCATCCGGCTGGGACTGAAACCGGAGGAAGCAGTGGCCATGGGCACCTGGAATACGGCGCGGACATATGGCCTTGCCAGCGTCGGATGCCTGGAAAAGGGATTTGATGCAGACATCGCAGTCTTAGATTCTCTGGAGAATATGAATGTTCTTGAAGTCTATAAAAAGGGTCTTCCTTCCGGATGGTGGTTGGAACACAGGGCGGAACATGAAACGAATTACAGGGGAATGCTGCACACAGTGAATCTGAAACCGTTTACTGAGGAACAGCTGAAACTGCACACAGAAGGAAAAGTGCCGGTGATCGGGCTGGTGCCCGGACAGATCACGACAAGGTACCTAAAAGAAGAGGTGCCTGCTAAAAATGGTCTTTTTTGTCCCGATTCCACATACTCAAAGCTGTGTGTGTTTGAGCGGCACAGAGGTACAGGGAATATTAAGGCCGCTCCGCTGAAAGGGTATGGGATCACAAATGGAGCAGTTGCTACATCTGTTGCCCATGACTCACACAATATTATCGCAGCGGGAGATAATGACAGAGACATTATGAAAGCTGTGGAGATCATACAAGAGATGCAGGGAGGCTATGCTCTGGTGCAGGGCGGGGAAGATATTCTGAGACTTCCGCTTCCGATTGCCGGACTCATGAGTACGCGGCCTGCAAAAGAGATACAGAACCGGCTGGATGCCATGGTACGGAGAGCCAGGGAAATGGGCATATCAGAGGACTGTGATCCTTTTATAACATTGTCATTTATGGCGCTGCCGGTGATACCGGAACTACGCCTGACAGATAAAGGACTGGTGGATGTAAAAAACTTTCAGATGATAAAGGAAAAAGGTGAGTAGAATGAGCAGAAGAAGGAGAACAAGAAGGAAATGGAACAAAGCCGGTATTGCCGGATGGATTCTTTTACTGGCTGTAGTCATAGCCGGGAGTATCTGGTTTGTCCGTTCCGGAAAGACAAAATACACAAGTGTAAATGACGGGATTGGAGAAATGACCGCGAAGGCCAATGAAGGTGTCATGGACAAAGGAACAGGAGACGAATTAAAGGAGTCGCTCTATGTTCCGAGAAAAATTGATAAAACGAAGAAGCTGATCGCATTTTCTTTTGATGACGGTCCGGCCAGAGAGAATACGGACAGGATTGTCAAGGCTTTAGACAAAAATGATGCGAGAGCAACATTTTTTATGCTGGGACAGAATGCCAACCTGTATCCGGAACTGGTAAAGGAAGTCATGGATTCAGGAAATGAAGTGGCAGGACATTCATGGAATCATCCTCAGCTCACAAAGATCGGGACTTCCGGAGTCCGGCTGCAGATGCAGAAGATGAACGCTGCCATCTCCAAGGTGACAGGAGCAGATGTGGGACAGCTTAGACCTCCTTACGGTGCTATCAATGACACGGTGAAAGCCAATGTTGATGCTCCTCTGATTTTATGGAGCATCGATACGCTGGATTGGAAGACACTGAATACAAATGCCACGGTCAACACGATTTTAAAGCAGGCCAAGGACGGAGACATCGTATTGATGCATGATATCCATAAACCTTCGGTGGCGGCAGTGGAAAAGGTTCTTCCTCAGCTGAAGGCAAAGGGATTTGAAGTGTGCACGGTATCTGAGCTCCTGGAAGCCAAGGGAATAAAGGTCGGCAAGGGCGATGTGGTCATTAGTGCAAACCAGATCAACAGGTATGAAAAATAGGTTACATAGAATCAGTGATTCACTCACCCGGGTAAGTGATTGACTGCAGAACTATTGCTTGAGCAGCAGAAAATTTTTATAATAGACCTATCACAAAAGACAGGTGTAGGTTGTAAGATTAAGGCAGGACCTTCTTTATGGTTTTGCCTTTTTCATTGATCCGAAATAAAAAAAGGAGGCAAATGTATGAAAAAAGCAGTAATTTCAGTGGGCCACAGTATTTTGAAAAACGGTATGTGCACTTCAGCCAGCGGTGTTGTGAATGAATACCAGTATAACAAGGCGCTTGCCCCTCTTTTAAAGGTGTACCTGGAGAAGAACGGGTGGAAAGCAGATGTTATTGTATGTCCCGAAAAGAAATTTGCATCTAAGGAAGAGGAAAAATCATATAAACTACCTCTCATCAATCAGGGCGGCTATGATCTGGCTTTGGAACTGCATTTAAATGCCAGCGACGGAACAGGACATGGCGCGGAAGTGTACTACAAGACGGAGACAGGAAAAGCGTATGCACAGAGAGTTCAGAAAAAGCTGGCCGGTGTATTCAGGGACAGGGGAGCGAAAAAAGAGGATCATCTGTATTTTCTGAATGGAACAAAACCGGCGGCTATTCTTGTGGAAAGTTTTTTCTGCGATAATAAGGGTGACTGTGAATTGGGAAAAGATATGAAAAAGGTAGCAAAATTGATAGCAGACGGAATTGCAGGAAAATAGTCTGTGAGGCAGTTCTCTTTTTCGTGCACAGATTAAGAGGAATATTTTTTCATATGGCTGTATTCTTTTGTTGTAGGAGGGAGTTTAGAGATGGAATGGATGAAGCGGCTGAGCTGAGCACCGGAAAGGAAAAGATCGTGGATATAGCACTTAAATATGGCTATGATTCACCGACCGCATTTAACCGGGCATTTCAAAGTGTTCATCACACAGCGCCTTCGGCGGCGAGAAAAAACGGTATCATATTGAAATCCTATCCTCCCATCAGTTTTCAGATCACAATAAAAGGAGATGCAGAGATGAATTACAGAATTGAGACAAAAGAGAGCTTCCGTATTATAGGGCCGTCTGCGCCGATGCACAAAGATGTGGAAAAAAACTTTCAGATGGTGCCCGGACTGTGGACAAAAGCTGCCGCAGACGGATCTGTCCAGAAACTGGTTTCTAAGATTGGAAAAGAACCTCAGGGCATTTTGGGAGTCAGTGCATGTGACGATAAGTCAGAGCAGTGGAAATATCTCATCGCAGTTTCAAGCGATGATCCCACAGAAGAAGGCTGGGATGAATATATGGTTCCGGCTGCCACCTGGGCAATCTTTGAAGGAGAAGGTACCATGCCGGAATCGATCCAGCAGCTGGAAAAGAGGATCGGGACGGAATGGCTGCCGAACTCAGGATATGAGTTTGGGGAAGCGCCGGACATTGAGGTATACTTGAATGCGGACCCTGAAAATGCAAAATATGAAGTTTGGGTTCCGGTAAAGAAGAAAAGTGAATAAACGGTAAATCAAAGATCCGGCAGCTGTAATAACTGCCGGATCTGCATTTTTACAGATCATCCACTAAGGCACTGCTTTTTGCATACGCAGTGCTTTTTGCCTCGAAAAAATCTGTTTTAATCATGTTGGCATTAGAGAACTGGCTGACCCAGGACATGGATTCCGGTTCAGTTTCACTGCCTGGATAGATGGGTTCAAAACCGAGATTTTGGCACCTCAGATTTCCAAGATAACGGATATATTCCTCCACCATTTCTTTTTTGAGACCCTGGATCTCATCGCCGATCACATAATGACCCCAGCGGATTTCCTGCTCACAGCCCTTTTTAATCATCCGGCGGTAGTCATTGATACAGTCAGGATGGAACAGGGAGGGTTCTTCCTTCTTTAATTCCAGCAGAATATTTTTGAACAGCCACAAATGTGTATTTTCATCCCTGTTGATATACCGGATTTCCTGTACAGAACCAGGCATACGGTGATTTCTTCCAAGATTATAAAAAAACATAAAACCGCTGTAAAAGTAAATGCCTTCTAAGATGTAGTTGGCAACGAGTGTTTTTACGAATGTTTCTGTATTTTTATTAGTCTGAAAATCATTATAAAGGTCTCCGATGAATTGATTTCTCTCCAGCAGATGAGGGTCATTCTTCCACTGATACAGGATATCGTTTCTTTCCTGGGGCTCACAGATCGTATCCAGCATATAGCTGTAACTCTGACTGTGGACTGCCTCCTGGAATGCCTGGATCGACAGGCACAGATTGACTTCATTGGCTGTGATATATTCACTGATATTTGGAAGGTTTGCCGTCTGAATGCTGTCCAGGAAGATAAGAAAAGAAAGGATCTTATCATATGCCCGGCGTTCAGGCTCGGAAAGCTGCTTATAATCTTTGATGTCCGTCCCCAGATTGATCTCTTCGGGTATCCAGAAATTATTCATAGCCTGGCGGTACCAGCCGCTGACCCAGGGGTATTTCATATTGTTAAAATCATTCAGGTTTGTTGTATTTCCGTTGATCATCCTGCGCTTTCGGACATCCGTGTCACCGTAAGGATTAAACAGAGGTTTTTTTGTAAGTTCTGTCATTGATTCTCTCTCTTTCTGTAGTTAAGAAGAACAAACTTCGCAATCTTCAACTTCAAGGCTTTTGGACCGCATGTAATAAATTGTTTTGACTCCCTGTTCCCATGCCAGGATATAGAGGTCCAGGACTTTTCGGAACGTGTATTCATTGGTGATATACAGATTCATGCTCTGTGCCTGGTCGATGTGTCTCTGACGGACACCGCATGCTCTCACAGACCAGGTCTGGTCAATATAGTGGGCATTTTTATAATACCAGAACGTCTCCATGGACAGTTCAGGGGCAACTCTTGGGATCAGCCCATATTTCTTCTCTTCCAGAAAGTACCGGTTCATGACAGGATCCAGGCCTGCCGTGGTCCCGGCGATAATACTGGTGCTGCTTGTAGGTGCTGCGGCAAGCAGATAGCCGTTGCGCAGCCCGTGTTTTTTGATCCGGTCCTCAAGTACTTTCCAGCGTCCTTTTGTGAGACCACGCTTTCTGAAATATTCCCCGGTCTGCCAGTCACTGCCCGGGAAATACGGATAATATCCTTTTTCTTGGGAAATTTTTGAACTGGCTTCCAGTGCGGCATAATGGATATCGGAAAATACTCTTTCTGCGAATTTTAAATGTTCTTCGCTCTCCCATTGTATTTTATGCTTTGCCAGCATGTGGTGATAACCGCTGACTCCGAGGCCTACGGGGCGGTATCTTCTGCTGTTGATCTCGGCATAAGGCACAGGAAAAAAGTTCAGGTCGATTACATTGTCCAGGGCCCTCACTGCACTTTCTGTGACATAGGACAGCTGCTCGTAATCGGTGACACAGAGATTCCCGAGGGAGAGGCTTGCCAGATTGCAGACTACAAAGTCTCCTGGTTTTGTGACGTTCACAACGACTTCCTCACCACCGATAATTTCAATTCTCTGTTCTGTCTGTACGGAGGCGCTCATATTCTGGGCGATCTCGGTACAGAGGTTGCTGCAGTAGATGATACCCTTGTGTGGGTTGGGATTTGCACGGTTGACATGATCCCGGTTGAATGTAAATGGCGTTCCGGTCTCTGCTGCACTTTTGATAATCATCCTCACGATATCTTTGATGGGGATCACACGCTTACTGATTCTGTCATCCCGGACACAGTCCAGATATTTTTCTGTCCACTCCGTTCCATAGCAGTCTTCCAGTGCATAACCTTTGACTGTGAGTATGTCGTGGGGGCACATCAGGTACCAGCTGCCTTCAATATTATCTCTTGCCTGTTCCCAGAAATAGTCGGGATAGCAGACTGCAGGGAACACGTCGTGGGCTTTCATTCGTTCATCTCCGTTGTTTGTCCGGAGACTCAGAAATTCGGGAAGGTCTTTGTGCCAGACGTCCAGGTAAACGGCCACGGCACCCTGCCGCATTCCAAGCTGGTCTACGGCCACAGCCGTATCATTTGCAAGCCGTATCCAGCGGATCACACCTCCCGCGGCTCCCTCAAATCCCCGGATCGAGCTTCCGCTGGCCCTCACTTTTCCGAAGTAAAGGCCCATGCCTCCTCCAAATTTGCTTACTTTGGAAAAGCTGTCAATGCTTCGGTATATTCCGTCCAGGCTGTCCGGAACCGTGTCAATGAAACAGGAAGAGAGCTGATGGTAAGGTTTTCTGGCATTGGAAAGAGTCGGAGTGGCCATGGTGACTTGAAGGAGGCTTAACATATCATAAAAACGTTTGACCCACTGATTTCTGTCTTCTGTTTCCTTCATCGCCAGATGCATGGCGATGCCCATGAACATTTCCTGGGGAGTCTCCAGAGGATTCCCCTGCCGGTCCCGGATCACATACCGGCTGAGCAGAAGTTCCAGGCCGGAATAGTGAAACAGGCTGTTTCGCTCCGGCCGGATCCAGGATGAAAACAAACGGATCTCATCTTTAGAGTAATGTTTCAGGATATAATCTCCATATAAATTCTGCTGACTCAAAAATATAATTTTATCACAGAAATTCCGGATATGGTATTCTTCTAAATTGTTTTTAACCACAGATTCGAACTCCAGGATCTTGAGCCTTGCGGCAATATTCTCCCATTTGGGAGCCTCCTGGGAAGTGAGCTCGGCGGCCGCCTTTACAAGCAGAAGGAGTTTCTCATGATCCTCCATATTTTCCTTCAGAAAACTCTGAAACTTCTCGTTCAGGATATTTAAGTCATATTCTTTCTGCAGAAACTCATTTTGTATGGATTTAAGAAGGTTTCCAATCGGAAATTCCTCTGTCCGGAATGCTTCCAGTATCGTCTGTCTTACAATGACAGCGTTTTCGGAGCCCTGTGCTCTTGTTATGTTTTTCATATGAATTGTTCACCTTTCAACTATATGTAGGATGCTAAAAATTATATTAACACAATATATTGATCTTGACAACGCATATCAAGAATAAAACTGATGCAAAGAGACACGGGAATATATTCCTCCTGGGAAATTTCACGGGAATTGTGCAGCTTCATTGTTTGATAGCCCCTCTCCCTAAAGCCTTTGTATATATTGATTACATTTTCAAGGTCTGTTAGGATGGATTTGTTGAAAATAACAACACAGTAAAGATCAGAAGATTCCGTCTGATGTGTTGTGCTCAATACCCAGGCGCCGGGCTTTGAGTCCAGTTGACGAAGAAAGGATGAAAAATTATGATGCAGAAAATTCAAAAATTCGGCGGGGCGATGTTTACTCCGGTTCTCTTGTTCGCCTTCGCGGGAATTGTCATAGGGATCGGAACCCTGTTTACCACAGAGACTATTATGGGCAGTCTTGCTGCTCCGTCCAGCATGTGGTACAAATGCTGGAATGTGATATTACAGGGCGGCTGGACCGTATTTAACCAGCTCCCTCTCCTGTTTGTTGTCGGACTTCCAATTGGCATGGCGAAAAAACAGAATGCCCGGTGCTGTATGGAAGCTTTGGTTTTATATCTCACATTTCACTATTTCCTGAGCACGATCCTTTCCCAGTGGGGAGGAGTCTTCGGGGTTGACTTCGCACAGGAAGTCGGCGGCACAAGCGGTCTCACAATGATCGCAAATATAAAAACCCTGGATATGGGTATGATGGGCGCACTCGCTATCGCGGGAATCGTCATTTACTTACATAACCGTTTCTTTGACACGGAACTTCCGGAATGGCTGGGTACGTTCAGCGGCTCCACCTTCGTATTCATGGTCGGATTTTTCGTGATGATTCCGGTGGCAGTCCTCGCAGCATTATTATGGCCCAAAATCCAGATTGGTATGTTTGCATTCCAGGGATTTGTCAAAGGAGCGGGAGCTCTCGGAATATGGGTCTTCGTCTTTTTAGAGAGAGCCCTGATTCCTTTTGGCCTGCACCATATCTTATATTCACCGTTTTATTACGACAATGTGGTGGTACCCGGAGGACTTTATGCCTACTGGGCAACCAAGCTGCCTGAGATCGCAGCGTCCGGTGCATCTTTAAAATCGTTGGTTCCTATGGCCGGATTCACATCCACTGGGTTCTCAAAAATCTTCGGATGTCCGGGGATCGCACTGGCTTTTTACTCAACTGCGAAGAAAGAGAAGAAAAAGAAGATCCTGGGTCTGCTAATTCCGATCACACTGACCGCGATTTTCTGCGGCGTGACAGAGCCGATCGAGTTTACCTTCCTGTTCGTGGCGCCTGTACTCTTTGTAGTCCACGCACTGCTGGCGGCCACCTTATCCACTACCATGTATCTGGCAGGAATCGTAGGAATCCACTCCGGCGGAGCGATCGAAATGGCTTCTTTAAACTGGATTCCTCTGATGGGAAATCACTGGAAACAGTATCTGCTCCTGCTGGTCATCGGCCTTGTATTTACCGGAATTTATTTTGTGGTATTTAAATTTCTGATTCAGAAATTTGATTTCAAGACACCGGGTCGGGAAGATGATGATGAGATTAAATTTGGTTCCAAGAAAGAGTTCAGGGAGAAGAAAGGTTCTAAGCAGGACCAGAAAATAGAGTTTGCGCAGCTGATCCTTGAAGGCCTGGGAGGAAAGGATAACATAGAAGATGTGACAAACTGTGCAACCAGGCTCAGGGTCAATGTAAAAGATGAAAAGCTTTGTAAGGACGACCCTTATTTTAAATCCATAGGAGCCCATGGCTGCTCAGTAAATGGAAAGTCATTCCAGGTTATTATCGGCCTGAAAGTAGCGGGCGTCCGGGACGATTTTGAGAGTTTACTGTAGTAGGTTGAATTAAGAAAGCAGGGAAAAAGATGATGAATGTAAAAAGCAGCAGATTAGACAGGTATTACAATATCGCCAGGGTCCTCCTTTGCCTGACACCGTTCGTGTGCCTTGCGTACCTTTCCATGGGAGCGGCCAGAGTGGGAGGCTCAGTCTCAGCCGCGATCGGGGAGGACCCTAAGCTTGCGGTGATGTTTCTGGTGTCTATGATCAATCCGTTTATCGCATACCTCATGACGTTTATGCAGAAGAAATTACACATGGATGCTGCCTATGCAGTTGTCAATCTCACCCTGCTCATTGCGGCAGAAATCATGCTTCAGAACATCTGGTATATCCTGCTCCTTGGGTTTATACTGTATAAGACAACCCGGGAGAGCGGACTGACCGTCAGGGAGAGCTTTAAAAAAGTTTGGAGGAATCAGTTTCTGAGTGTTATTTCAGGGAGCCTTGTCGTGATCGCGCTGTGCTCTGTCTGCCTGTTTGCAACCATAAGAATTGCGCTGCATTAAGCAGAAAATGGACGTAATTTCTACCGGATAAGTATCCATCTAACAATAGTTTTTTACCACTATTGTAGGAGCGCATTTTAAAGCGCGACGGAAATAGTGGTAAAAAACTCATTGAATGAAATATCTGTTTACATATCTCCGATAGAGAAGTTCACCAGGCGAAAATAGTCTTTTACATCCGGAATCGTCAGACGGAGGCACAGAGGGCCGCCGTTTTTTCTGTATTCCTGATATAAACCTTTCTGGATCATGCGGCTGTTCCATATATCCAGAGGCTTACCGCCGTCAGTCCAAAGAATCACCGGCCCGCTGCAATGGTCTGCAAGGCACAGAAATTCATCCAGGTTAAAAATATAAAGTTTTATCATTGATCTGCCCTCCTTTCATAGATTACAGTTTTTAGGAGAGAAAGAATCGGGGCCCTGTTTCTGTTCTGCTTATCTGTAATATCATTATAACGAAAAAATACAGATAAAAATATAAGATTACTGCTGCTTTATATCACTATCCTGCCATTTGCGTCGGTATTCTTTTGGTGAACATCCCATGGTTTCCCGAATGCGTGTGCGATCTGAGAGACCGTCAGTTTTTCAGAATAATGCTCCTGAACGTACTGCATTATGGATTTTATTTTTTTTGAGTCCAGAGATTTTGTGGCGTGCAGGACATTGGAATTGACCAGACCGCCGGAACCGGCAGGAAAGCTCATTTTTCCGCCCGGAGTGTAATATTCCAGAGTTTCTTTTTGGATATAAAATAATCCGGCCTCCTTATGCAGTGCCAGGGGATCTGACCGCCGATACAGCGGTCAAACTCTACATAGGAACAGGTATATGGAAAATCCGGGCTAAAATCCGGGAAATGTGAAAATTCACAGCTTTTGTTCTGTGTCACGGAACCAATGACCGCTCCCTAAACCCGGCAAATCTATTGTCACCGGATGCTTTTGGGGTGTACTATTTGGTCAGTGAAGAAAACAACAAAGCAAATGCTAGGAGGATGTTGATTATGACAAAGAAGAAATATGCAGTTACAGTGGCAGGAGGAGGCAGCACATTTACACCGGGTATCGCTCTGATGCTCTTAGAGCACATGGACCGTTTTCCAATCAGAAAAATCATGTTTTACGACAATGACGCCGAGAGACAGGAAGTAGTGGCACAGGCATGCCGGATTTACCTGAAAGAGCATGCACCGGAAATTGAATTTGGATATACGACGGACCCGGAGACTGCATTTACAGACATTGATTTCGTACTGGCACATATCCGGGTAGGGAAATATGCCATGAGAGAGCTGGATGAAAAAATTCCGTTAAAATACGGGGTGCTCGGACAGGAAACCTGCGGACCGGGAGGAATTGCTTACGGAATGCGTTCCATAGGCGGCGTTATCGAGATTTTAGATTATATGGAACAGTATTCTCCGAATGCCTGGATGCTGAACTACTCAAATCCGGCAGCCATCGTTGCGGAGGCTACCAGGAGGCTGCGTCCTGATTCCAAGATCCTGAACATCTGCGACATGCCGATCGACCTGGAAGAGAAAATGGCAGATATGTGCGGGCTGTCTTCCAGAAAAGAGATGCAGGTCGGATATTATGGGCTGAACCACTTCGGATGGTGGCATAAGATTTATGACAATAACGGAAATGATCTGATGCCGCAGATTAAAGAGCATATGAAAGCAAACGGTTTTGCGGACGCATTGTCCGATACAAACCAGCATGTGGATGAAAGCTGGGTACATACCTTCCAAAAGGCAAGAGATGTCTACGCAGTAGATCCGGAGACGATCCCGAATACCTACTTAAAATATTATCTGTTCCCTGATTATGTGGTAGAAACCTCTGATCCGGAGTACACAAGGGCCAATGAAGTCATGGACGGACGGGAGAAATTTGTGTTCGGAGAGTGCAGGCGGATTGTAGAAAACGGCACAAGCAAAGGATGTGCGTTTGAGGCGGATGCACATGCAACTTATATCGTTGACCTCGCCTGTGCCATCGCTGAGAATACACAGGAAAGATTCCTCCTGATCGTTCCGAATGAAGGGGCAGTGGAAAACTTTGACCGCACAGCCATGGTTGAGATTCCCTGTATCGTAGGCTGCAACGGATATGAAAAGATCTGCCAGGGAGCAATTCCTCAGTTCCAGAAAGGATTGATGGAACAGCAGGTAAGTGTAGAAAAACTGACAGTGGAAGCGTGGATCGAGGGAAGCTATCAGAAACTGTGGCAGGCGCTGACTCTTTCAAAGACAGTTCCGAGTGCAAGGATTGCAAAACTGATTTTGGATGACCTGATTGAAGCAAACAAAGACTTCTGGCCGGAACTGAAATAAGTCAAATGGGAGGTATGGGATGTTCGGATTTTTAAAGGGAAAAAGTAAAAAAGAGAAGATATTTTATTCCATGGTAACAGGAAAGAGTATTGATCTTTCTGAGGTAGATGATGAAATGTTTGCAGGAAGGGTTCTGGGTGACGGGATTGCTGTCTGGCCGGAGGAGGATGTGTTTTCGGCTCCCTGCACCGGTACAGTGACTACGGTGACGGATACAAAGCATGCCATCGGTCTTGAGAACGGTGACGGTGTTCAGGTGCTCATTCATATCGGACTGGACACGGTAAAACTTGATGGAAAGGGCTTTGAAACTTATGTGGAGCCAGGACAGAAGGTAAAAGTCGGTGATCCCCTTGTAAAGGTGGACCGTCAGATGCTCAGGGAAGAAAAAATTCCGGACGTCTCCATGCTGGTTTTCATAGAACCAAACGGACATAAACTGACTAAATTTTATACACGACAGACAGTGGAGGCGGGAACAAGTCCTCTGGTGGAATACGAGTAGGAAATTTCTCCATTATTGCAAGGCAGGTATCATGAGGATATCTGCCTTCTTGCATCAATGGACAAAATGTGGGAAATAGAGTAAAATTAGGGTAAGATTCAGGAACCAGAAGGCGGCGGAAGCATTTATGAGGTAGATGTCTTTATGAAATTAGATGAACTGGTGAACAAGCATTACGGACAGCTCAATGAAAATGATTTATACATATGGAATTACATATTTTCACACAGGAAAGAGTGTGAAAAGCTTACCATAGACCAGCTGGCTTTTAAGTGCAGTGTGTCGAGGACAACCGTTCTGCGGTTTGCCCAGAAACTGTCCTTAAAAGGTTATGGTGAACTAAAGGTCTTTTTAAAGCTTGATAATCAGGAGGCAAAGGAAAACATCGGGCATGTGGACATGGTCTGTGAGTCTTACCGCCGGGTGATCGACAGCATGAAAGAAAAGGACTGTACAGATATCTTTAGGAAGTTTGATCAGGCAAAGAATATCTACGTGTATGGGATCGGCATGATCCAGTCTTCCATTAAAAAAGAGTTAAAGCGGACCTTCATGATGAGCGGGAGGCTGATCTATGATCTGAGCGGATATGAGGAAGCGGAAAGGCTTCTCAGCATTGTCACGGAGGATGACTTGTTTATCATCATATCTGTTTCAGGAGAGAATGAATTTATCAATAACTTTACTAAAAATCTAAAGATCCGGGGCGTCTCTGTGCTGTCCATCACGAAGCTTCGGGAAAATACGCTGGCACATATGGCGGACTATGCTCTCTACGTTACTGAGACGGTGTTTTCCCAGCCGTTCAGTCACATAGAGTATGATTCTCTCACATCATATTTCATTTTGATTGAGATTTTATTTTTAAAGTACATGGAATATAAGACAAAAAAAGAGGAGATAGCGGATGAGGCTGGAAACCCTGATTGAAGAAAATTATGATAAACTGAATGAAAATGATTTGAGTGTCTGGAACTATATTCTGCGGCATAAGAAGGAGTGTCAGACCATGTCGATCCAGGAGCTGGCAAAACAGTGCCATGTGTCCCACACAACAGTCTCAAGATTTACTCATAAACTGGGGATGGAAGGCTACGGGGAACTGAAGATTTTTTTGAAATGGGACAGCCGGGAGGAGGAATCCTTCGATGTGAGGGAGATCGAGCGGGTCTACCAGGACTACATAAAGACTCTGGATATGATGAAGGACAGGGACTGTTCTGATGTCTCAGAGATGCTTTCCAAGGCCGGAAGCATATATGTATACGGAACAGGAGCGGTCCAGAAAAATGCTGCAAGAGAGTTAAAGAAGAACCTGCTTTTCCTGGACTATTTATGTAATTTGATTGAAGGACGAGATGAAATAAAGATGGTGCTGGAAATCGTAAAAGAGGGAGATGTATTTTTTCTGTTTTCTCTTTCCGGTGAAAATGCCTTTGTCAATGAGCTGACAGGCAGGCTGAAAGCAAAGGGTGTCAAAATCATCTCTGTGACAAAAGTGGGGAATAATGAGCTGTCGCGGCTCAGTGATATCAGCCTTCAGTTCTATGCTCATCCGGTGCTGAAGGGAAGGTGTAATTCCGATGTATATATGACGGCTCAGTTTTTTGTGGTCAATGAGTTTTTACTTTTAAAGGGATTGGAGTATGGAAGAAGTGAAGAGTGAATTCTAAAAGGTACAATAGACGGTCTTTCTCTTTTCTGTTAAAATAAAAAGAAAAATCAGGTGGTGACAGATCATGTTTGTAGAAGAAAGACAGCAAAAGATTCTTGAACTTTTGCATGAAAATCAGAAAGTAAAAGTAAAAGAGCTGAGCCGGATGTTTGAGGTTACAGAAGACTGTATCCGGAAAGATCTGGCCAGTATGGAAGGCCGCGGCCTTTTAAAGCGTGCCTATGGAGGTGCTGTTTTGACGGAAGGCATGCACCCGGGGCACAGCAATGCGGTTTCTTCAAGGAAGGAAACGAACCTGAAAGAAAAACAGAGGATTGCAAAAAAAGCGGTAAAGCTGATCAGCGACGGGGATGTGGTTTTTTTGGACACATCCACAACGAACCTGGAGGTTGCGCGGGAAATCATCCGTTCTAAACGGAAAGTGACGGTCGTAAGCTGTATGCTGGATATCGCAAATCTGTTCGCAGCAGATGTAAACACTGGATTTATACTTTTAGGAGGAGAGTTCAACCGTTCTCAGATTGGGTTCCTGGGTTCGCTGACCCTTTCTATGATGGAGAACTTCAGATTTGATCTCTGCTTTATGGGTGTTGTCGGGGCGGATATAAAAGGAAATGAAGTCACTACCTATGTTCCGGAGGACGGAGCCATGAAGCGGAAGGCCATTGATAAAAGCCGCAGAAGATATCTGGTGATGGAGACAAAAAAGTTTGATTTCCAGGCAAATTATGTCTTCACAGATTTCACACAGGTAGATGGGGTGATCTGTGAGAAGGAGCCTCAGGAAGAGATAAGAGAAGTGCTGAGAGAATATGGAACAGAGATCATAGCATGACAGTTCCTGTATGATCTCCGCTCGATTTTTGAAATGTATGGATAGCAATACAAGGTTAAAATTATTTTTGGATTTGTATCATTCTGTCCACCCAGCCGCGGTAAAAATTCTCTTCATGAGATACAACCAGTACGGTTCCTGTAAAATTTTTCAATGCATTTTTCAATGCTTCTTTAGCCGCTGCATCCAGGTGATTTGTGGGTTCATCCATAATTAAAAAATTACATGGTTTTAGTGTCAGCAGGCATAACTTTACCTTACACTGTTCACCTCCGCTCAATGATCCAATCTCCTGTCCGGCATGACGGCTGGAAATTCCGCACTGCGCAAGATGCTGCCGTACTTTTTTGATTGGGAGAGAGGGATAACAGTCAGACACGATCTGTAGCGGCGTCTTGGTTATATCATCCCATATTAGATCCTGTTCAAAGTATCCGATGGTGACCTGCTCTGAAAATGAGAAACTGCCGTCTAAGGCAGGAATCTGATTCGTCAGAGTTTTCAAAAGGGTGGATTTGCCGATTCCGTTGAAACCTGTGATCACAATTTTCTGTCCTCCTTTTGCTGAAAATTGAAGGCCGGAGAGAAGCGGATATTGATACCCCACAGACAAATGTCTCACGGACAGGTGGTCAGCATTTGTCACCGGAAGCTGTGAAAAATTAAAACACGGTCGGTTCTCAGTTACGTCTGGATTTTCCATGCGTTCCATCCTGTTCAGCTGCTTCTTGCGTCCTCTGGCCATTTTTGACTTTCGCCCGGCCATGTTTTTTCTGATAAATTCTTCTGTTTCTTTGATCTTTTTCTGCTGGAAAGAATACCGTCGGATATATTCTTCCTGAAGAAACGTTTTCTTTTTTAAAAAATCAGAGTAGGTGCCGTAATATTTTGTAAGTCTGCCGTTATGAATATCGCATACGCGGTTGACGCTCTGTTCTAAAAATTCATTGTCGTGGGAGACAACCAGAAAAGCGCTCGGAAGCCCTGAAAGGTAGTCTGCCAGCCAGGAGACGTGCTCCTTATCCAGAAAGTTTGTAGGTTCATCCAGCAGCAGGACAGAAGGCTGTTCCAGCAAAAGTTTAGCGAGGATGACTCTGGCTCTCTGACCTCCGCTGATTTTTTCTACCGGGCATTCAAGACCGATAGTGAGGAGTCCCAGTCCGGCAGCTGCCTGTTCAATCCTGGTGTCAATCTGATAAAAGTCATGGAGCTCTAATTGTTCCTGGAGCCGTGCGGCGGCAGGGAGGGCTTTTTCATCTCCGGCCGCTGCTTTTGAATACAGCAGATTCATTTGCTCCTCTTTTATAAAGAGAGACTGAAAAGCAGATTTTAAGAAATCTGAGATCGTTATATTTTCTTTCATCTGTGCGTATTGATCCAGGCATCCGAAAGAAGCTGCAGGATGTCTGAAGATCTGTCCGCTGTCGGGAGTAATCTGCCCGGTGCAGATTTTGATAAACGTACTTTTTCCTGCACCATTTGGACCGACAATTCCTATATGTTCTCCTTTATTGAGCTGGAATTTTGTTTCTTTAAAAAGCTGTTTATCACCGAATGAATGTGATAAATCTTTAATATCTAATAAACTCATGATGATCTGATCCTTTCATATAAAAAAGACAGAAGACAAAATACATTTCTGTATCTGCCTTCTGCCGTATTGTCAGTATGTTATAGAACAACAGAAGGCCGCGGACAAAACATTGTCCGCAGCCTTTTAGCATGGGATTCTTCGGGAAAACAGGTATCCAAATAAGGACTGCTCATGCAGCCGCAGATGATTCTGGATTTGTCTCCCGATGAAATCTTAAAGCGGATAAAATCCGCCGTACTCTGCACAATGTTTCATCGGTCTGAATTGTACAGAGTTTACTCGCCTTCTCGGCTGGTCTGATCTATATAAGCCCATGCTGGTTGCTCCTTTTGTTTCATAAAATTTTCTGAGTGGTTTTTGAGATTTTATTTTGCACACGCTTGTAGTGAGGCAATTCAAAGCCGAACAGAAATCGTGTGCAAAATGCCCTACATTCCCTCGTGGAACGTTCTTCTTACAACTTCTTCCTGCTGTTCTCTGGAAAGCTTATTAAAGTTTACCGCATATCCGGAAACACGGATCGTCAGTGTCGGATACTTGTCCGGATGTTCCATTGCGTCAATCAATGTCTCGCGGTTGAATACGTTGACATTCAGGTGATGAGCGCCCTGTACAAAGTAACCGTCCAGGATATTTGCAAGATTTTCTTCTCTCTGGCCCTGATCTTTTCCTAAGGCCTCCGGTACAATGGAGAAGGTGTTGGAAACACCATCCTGGCATACGTCGCGGTAAGGGATCTTGGCTACGGAATTTAGAGAAGCCAGAGCGCCGCTGTTGTCCCGTCCGTGCATTGGGTTTGCACCAGGAGCAAGAGGCTCTCCTAATTTTCTTCCGTCCGGTGTGGAGCCCGTTTTCTTTCCATACATAACATTGGATGTGATGGTAAGCGCAGATAATGTATGGATGGCATTTCTATAGATCGGGTGTTTCTTTAATTCCTCAGAGAATAAAGTGACAGTGTTGACAGCCAGGTCGTCTGCCCGGTCATCGTCATTGCCGTATTTCGGGAAGTCTCCTTCAGTCTCAAAATCTACAGCCACACCGTTTTCATTGCGGACCGGTTTTACAGCGGCATATTTGATCGCTGATAAGGAGTCTGCCGCGATGGAAAGACCTGCCACGCCGTATGCTGCGATACGCTCCATATTGGTATCGTGCAGTGCGAACTGGCTCGCCTCGTAGGCATATTTGTCATGCATATAATGGATGATATTTACTGTGTCAACGTATAATTCGGCCACATAAGAAAGAACCTTTTTGTAGTTTGCCCAAACTTTTTCGTAGTCCAATACTTCATCGGTGATCGGCTCGATGCCCGGAATGACTTCAATCCCCTTTTTCTCATCGATGCCGCCGTTGATTGCATACAGCAGGGACTTGGCAAGGTTGCAGCGCGCTCCGAACAGCTGGGTCTGTTTTCCGACTTTCATAGCAGACACACAGCAGGCGATAGCATAATCATCTCCGTAAATCGGTCTCATGACATCGTCATTTTCATACTGGATAGAGTCTGTGTCAATGGAAACTTTGGAGCAGAACTTTTTGAAGTTCGCCGGAAGCTTTTCAGACCAGAGGACAGTCAGGTTCGGCTCCGGAGCTGTTCCCAAATTATAAAGAGTATGGAGATAACGGAAAGAAGTCTTTGTTACAAGCGGTTTGCTGTTGATTCCGATGCCGCCGATGGACTCTGTGATCCAGGTAGGGTCTCCTCCGAATAATTCATCGTATTCCGGTGTCCTTAAATGTCTTACAAGACGAAGCTTGATGATAAACTGGTCGATCAGTTCCTGGGCGTCTTTCTCCGTCAGAACGCCGTTTTCCAGGTCGCGCTGAATATAAATATCAAGGAAAGTGGAAGTACGTCCGAGGGATGTAGCCGCACCGTTGTTTTCTTTTACACCGGCAAGATAAGCCATATATACGGCCTGAACAGCCTCTTTGGCGTTGGATGCGGGTTTAGAGATATCCACTCCGTAGGAAGCAGCCATTTCTTTGATCGCTCCTAAAGCACGGATCTGCTCGGATACTTCCTCTCTTGCACGGATGCGGTCTTCGCTCATCGGTCCGTCTAAGGCATCCAGATCACGTTTCTTTTCTTCAACGAGATAATCAATTCCATAGAGGGCGGCACGGCGGTAGTCTCCGATTACACGTCCTCGTCCGTATGCATCCGGAAGCCCTGTCAAAAGACCGGCAGTCCTTGCAAGTCTTGTGCGCTGCGGATAAGCGTCAAAGACACCTTCGTTGTGTGTCTTGCGGTATTCATTGAAGTGACGGTCAATTTCCGGATTCAGCTTGTATCCGTACTGCTCCAGAGAAGAATGGGCCATTCTCTTTCCGCCGTATAAGTTTACGATACGTTTTAACGGAGCATCTGTCTGAAGACCGACGATGACTTCATTTTCTTTGTCGATATATCCGGGAGCGAAGTTTGTGATGCCGGAGATGATGTCAGTTTCTACATCTAAAACTCCGCCTTTTTTTGTTTCTTCGGAAAGCAGTTCTTCGCATTTGTTCCACACTTTTTCCGTTTTTTCTGAAACACCTGCCAGGAAAGAGTCATCGCCCTCATATAACGTATAATTTTTCTGTATAAAGTCCCTTACGTTGGTTTCCTTTGTCCATTTTCCATCTTTAAAGCCATTCCATTCTTTTAACATTGTTTTCCTCCGTATTGATCAAAATAGGTTTTTTGAAGTTGTTTGGTACGTTCCTTGTCCATTGCCGGAACTCCTTTGAGTGGGTAAGAAAGATTCATTACCTCATATTTGTTGGCACCGAGCAGATGATAGGGAAGAAGCTCTACCTTTTCTACGTTTGGTATGCGGTCTATGTATTCCTTTAATTCCTGCATGTGCTCTTCGCTGTCTGTAAGTCCCGGAACTACGACATGGCGAATCCATAGTTTCGTGCTGTTTTGTTCCAATGCCTTTAGAAATTCGTTGAACCGCTCCATCGGTCTTCCTGTCATAGACTCGTAAGCCAGTTCGGTTATTTCTTTGAGGTCTAAAAGTACCAGATTCGTGTAAGAGAGGATCTCATCATAATCTCCCTGTCCGAAGCCTGCGGTGTCAATGCACGTATGGATACCTTCCTGTCTGCAGAGTTTCAGGGTCTTAAGCAAAAACTCCGGCTGCATCAGCGGCTCTCCGCCCGAAAAGGTCACTCCGCCGTTCTGTTTAAAGTACGGCTTAAAGCGGGAAATCTTTTTCACCAGTGCCTCCGGAGTTATCTCTTCACCGCCCTGAAACTCCCAGGTGTCGGGGTTATGGCAGAACTTACACCGAAGGGCACAGCCCTGGAAAAAGACTACGCTGCGGATGCCCGGGCCGTCCACTAATCCCATGGATTCCATGGAATGGATGTGTCCAACAATCATAGGAACCTCCTGTAAAAATGTTGATTGGCTGCCTGGGATACGAGTATAAGCGGTTTATGGAAGGACAAAGTAGGCAAGCCCACACCTCATCTCCCCAACACCCCACTCTTTGAGGGGCTTGACAACTTTGCGTGCCAGATGCGATTTGCCAAAAGCAAATAATTTCCTTACGCATCTGTGCACAACCCGCGGAGCGTTTTTATTTCATGGGGAAGGTCGTAGAACTTTCCTGTGAAATAAAAAAAGCCGCACGTCCAGGCAGAGTGCCCAGACGGTCGGCTAAAAATTCATTGTCATACTTCCTGTGGTAAACTCCACTTGTCCGTCAGTCATATGACTTATGTCTTTAAAATACTATACCTGGCACCGGAATGTCAACCCCGGAATCGAAATATTTAATGTAAAATTTTTAGCCGGCTCCATCATAACCTGGATGCTTCTGCCTGTCTACCGGGTATCTGATAAAAGTTTTCATGTTTAAAATTCAGAAAATCCGGGCATGTTCATAGTATGAAGAAGAAATCAAACATTTGGATGTTTTTCCTTGCCGCCGCAGTGATCTTCTCTGTGGTCTGGGCAAAAGAGGAAGACGACAAAGCGGATCAGAAAATAAAACAGGGAGTCGTGCGGTTCCATATACGGGCAAATAGTAACAGCAGGAAAGACCAGGCAGAGAAACTCCTGGTCAGGGATCAGGTAGTGGCATATCTGAAGCCCTGTATGGAGCAGGCCAAAACAAAAGAAGATGCAAAGAGAATCCTTGACAGCCGGAAAAAGGATATTGCCAAAGTGGCAAAGGCCACGCTGCAAAAGAGGGGAAGGGATCTTCCGGTCAAAGTCTATCTGACCAGAGAGAAGTTTCCCGAAAAAGACTATGGCAGCTACGTATTTCCCGAGGGAACCTACGATGCACTGAGAATTGATCTCGGAAATGCCAGTGGACATAATTGGTGGTGTGTCATGTTTCCGGACCTTTGCATTACCAAAGAGAGTGAAGCGGCAAAAGACGAAAATACCAGAAAAAAACTGGAGCAGCAGGTAGGAAAAAAAGGAGTGAAAAAGCTGGAAAGGAAGAAAGAGAAGCTGCCCTGGTTTTTGAAATGGCTGGAGTAGAGAGGTAATATTTACTAAATAAATATATAAAAAGTTAACTACTTTTTTCGTTGATATTTGTTGAAAAAACAGGTATAATAAAGTTACAAAGGTTTTAAAAATTTATAAAAATACATTTTATTTCCAACACGGCTGAGAGGGGCAGAAAGTGAAGGAGATGGTATGGATGAAAAAGATTTCAAAGAGGCATACGGTATGGTAGATCAATTATTTTTATAGGTCTCTGCTGCTCATAACAGCAGGGATTCTGATGCTTTTGGCCTTCCTGCTGCTCCTCCGGTAACTGCAGACGATTACATATCAAAATACAAAGAGGGAATTTTACAGGTGTATTCTGTAAACTTTCCTCTTTTATTTCATTTCATAGGAAAGTTCTATGACCTTCCCTATGAAATAAAAACGCTCCGCGGGTTGTGCACAGATGCGTAAGGAAATTATTTGCCTGCGGCAAATTGCATCTGGCACGCAAAGTTGTCAAGCCCCTCAAAGAGTGAGGGGCTGGGGAGATGAGGTGTGGGCTTGCCCACTTTGTCCTTTCTCTGTGAGAAAGCAAAAAACATAAAGAGTGCACTATCTGGGAACCATAAAAACAAATGATGAAACAGGCACAACTTTTATGCTGCCCAAAACGTCTAATTATTAAATACGGATGTAAGGAGAATCTACAAATGAAGAAAAAAATAAAAAAAGATAAACTAAAAGAAATGAAGGATTTTTACCGTTCAGTCCTGCTGATTTCACTTGGCATCACTATGATCCTGATCTTCCAGGCAATGCTCATGTAGACAGAAAATCATGGACGATTCAGCTGATGAAAAAGACACGCCGCTAAAGCGTGTCTTGCGGTATGTATGTTTGGACTGCTTAATCCTCAGGCAAAGGTTTCTTTGCAGAGATCAACAGCAGTTTTTTCAGCTTATGTACACGAAACTTTGTGAGTCCCGCTGCCTTGAACATGCCAAGAATTTCATGAGTGGACGGCCGTTTCACCTTACAGGAAGGAAGAAGCCTGTCCGCCACGTTGCCGGTGATTCTTATTACCTCCGGGAATGCAACGACACCGATGTAAAGCCTTCCGCCAGGAGTCAGGAGATCGGCCGCTTTCTGAATGAACTCCGCCTGGTCGGGGAAGTGATGGAATGCGCTGCACACAGTTATGATGCGAAATGTATTGTCCTCAAAATCCAGGTCATCGCTGCTGCCTACCTGGAAATGCAGGTCGGGATAATCTTCACTGGCCCTGCGGATCATCTCTCCGGAGATGTCGACTCCATATCCTTCAGCGTTTCTCCAGCGTGTGAGTCCGGCGAGCAGCGCTCCGGTCCCGCATCCCACATCCAGAATTTTATCATTGTCGCGGACACATATCTTTTTGATCATCTCCTGTTCCAGAGAAGCCGCCATCTTACCGCTGATGGTCTTTTCATAATTTTCAGCCTTTTTATCGTAAATTTTTGCAGAACGTTCTTTTACATTTTTCATAGGTACGTCCTCTCTTTCTTCATCTTACTCTATTATTCTTTACAATGATTATATCAGATAAACGAAAACATCCGCAACAGATAAACCCAAAATGTGAGGCTGACAGAAGAAAGTACGGTTGCAGCCACCACAATACTGGAAGTCAGTACATGGTCGTTGTCCATGGCCTTCGCCATTACATAGCAGCTCACGGTAGTCGGTGAGCCGAGCATGATCAGAATTGCGATCAGCCCTTCATTCCGGAAACCGAAAAAAACAGCAAACGGAAGAAAGATGAGAGGCAGTATAAAAAGCTTGATGACTGCGGCAGCCATCGTAGGCCGGATTTTTTTCAAAGCCTTTGCGCCCTCAAAACCTGCGCCGACACAGAGCAGTGCCACCGGAGTTGCGGTGACAGAAAGTTCGTTTAAGCATTTATCGATGATCGGCGGAAAATCCACGGACAGATAGGAAAACGGAAGTCCGGCAAGAATTCCCAGAATGATAGGGTTTTTTGCGATATTAATCAGCGCGGATTTCATGCTGCCTGTGCCGGAACCCGATCCCCTGACTGTCAAAACGATGACAGAAAAGATATTATAAAGAGGTACACTGGCAACGATCATCAGCGGTCCCATAGTAGAATGCCCGTAAATATTCTCGATGAAGGCGATTCCCAGGATGGCGGCACTGCCCCGAAAAGAGGCCTGGACAAACGCCCCGGTCATGGACTTGTCCTTTAAGAAAATTTCTGCAAAGATCCAGATGCCGGAAAACATCAGAGTGGTGACGATCATGCAGAAAAAAAAGTATTTAAGATCAAAGGCCTGTTTCAGCGGTGCACCGGAAATATCCCGGAATAAAAGGGCCGGGAGGGCCGCGTTAAAGACAAATTTATTGGCCGTGTTTACAAAGTTTTCGTTAAACCATCCCTTTTCCTTCAGAAACCATCCGAGAAAGATCATAAAAAAGATAGGGACAGTCGAATTTAAGCTGAAAATAAAATCATTCATAAGTATCCTCCGGGTGAGATTATAGCAAATAAAAAAGAACAATTCAAACATGCCAATTTTTCTTGCTAAATGCAAATTGAGGTGATATAGTACCCTTGGATGGTATTCCTTAGAGAAATCATACCAGTGATCGAATCTTATGAAGGACATCACCTCAAGAAGGCAGGTGATTATTCCGTATGAAAGCAGGGTTTATCGGGGCAGGCAAAGCAGGCTGTTCCCTTGGCAGGTATTTCGTACATTACGGCATCCCTCTGGCAGGGTATGCCAGCCGCAGCAAGGCTTCAGCCCAGGCGGCGGCAGACGCAGCACACACACAAAGTTTTGATTCATTTGACAAATTATTATCAATGTGTGATGTTCTTTTCATTACTGTTCCCGACGGTCGGATCAAAGACGTGTGGGAGCAGATCAGAGCTTTTCCGGTCCGGGAAAAGTTTATCTGTCACTGCAGCGGTTCCCTAAGTTCCGCTATTTTCTCTGAAATAACCGAAGCAGGGGCTTACGGCTATTCTATCCATCCAATGTTTCCATTTAACAGTAAGAAAACTTCATATGAAGATCTTTCTGAAGCCTTGTTTACCCTTGAGGGTGACAGGGAGCACAGAGATCAGATGCTCTCATTTTTAAGCGTGTTGCCCAACCCGGTCGTGGAGATCGAGGCGGAGCACAAGGTTCGCTATCATGCGGCCGCGGTCATGGCGTCCAACCAGATGGCGGCGCTGATGAACCGGGCTTTAAGGATTCTTGAAAGCTGCGGATTCAGTGAGCAGGAGGGCCTTATGGCGCTTGCTCCTCTTGTCCGGCCGAATCTTGAAAATATTCTTCGTTCGGGGCCGAAAGTAGCTTTGACAGGACCGGTGGAGCGAAATGATGCAGCTACTGTGGAAAAGAATTTAAATGCTCTTTCCGGAGAAGAGAAGGAGATCTACCTTCCTCTGTGCAGGGAGCTGATAAGGATTGCGAAAAGCAAATATCCGATGAGAAGCTATGAACATATGGAGAGAATATTGGAGGAAGAACATTGAAGAACACAGTAAGTACATTTCAGAAGATGAAAGAAAAGGGAGAGAAGATCTCCATGCTCACAGCATATGACTATTCCACGGCCAGGCTGTTTGACGAGGCCGGCATTCATTCGATCCTAGTGGGAGATTCCCTGGGGATGGTTATGCTCGGCTATGACACGACGATCCCGGTGACTGTGGAGGACATGATCCACCACGGCGCTGCGGTTGTGAGGGGAGCAAAGAATGCGCTTGTCGTAGTGGATATGCCATTTATGTCCTACCAGACGTCTGTATACGATGCAGTGGTCAATGCCGGAAGGATCATGAAAGAGACAGAAGCTACGGCAGTTAAGCTGGAAGGCGGAAAGGACGTGTGTCCGCATATCGAGGCCATTGTCAAGGCTTCCATTCCGGTCGTGGCCCACGTAGGCCTTACTCCGCAGTCCGTAAACGCCTTTGGAGGATTTAAAGTACAGGGCAAAAGCAAAGAAGCGGCGAAGAAGCTTTTGGAGGATGCCCTGGCAGTAGAAGCAGCCGGAGCATTTGCGGTCGTGCTGGAGTGCGTTCCTGCAAAACTTGCAAAGCTTATTTCTGAGAAACTCCGCATTCCGACCATCGGCATCGGCGCAGGGGCAGACTGTGACGGTCAGGTCCTCGTTTACCAGGATATGCTGAATATGTACGGGGATTTTGTACCGAAGTTTGTAAAGCAGTTCGGAAACGCAGGCCCGGTCATGAAAGAGGCAGTGCAGGAGTATGTCAGGGCAGTAGGAGACGGGACATTTCCGGAAGAACAGCATACATTTGCGATCGACGACGATATTATAGAGAAGTTGTATTAAGGAGAGGATCATGAAGATTGTCAGTACAGTAGATGATGTCAGGAAACAGATAAAAGAATGGAAGATGCAGGGGCAGAGCGTCGGATTCGTGCCGACCATGGGGTATCTCCATGAAGGGCATAAAAGTCTGGTAGATTGTGCACGAAAAGAAAACGACAGAGTCGTCGTGAGTATTTTTGTAAATCCGATGCAGTTCGGCCCGGCGGAGGATCTGGCCGATTATCCGAGAGACCTGGAACATGACGCACAGATCTGTGAGAGTGCAGGGGCAGATCTGATCTTTCATCCGGAACCGGAGGAGATGTATGCCGGCGACTTTTGCTCTTTCGTTGATATGAGCGTTTTGACGGAAGGACTCTGTGGGAAAACAAGGCCGGTGCATTTCAGGGGAGTCTGCACGGTTGTCACGAAGCTTTTCAATATTGTCACTCCGGACAGAGCCTATTTCGGACAGAAGGACGGCCAGCAGCTGGCGGTGATCAGACGCATGGTGAGAGATCTGAATATGGATATCCGGATCGTGGGCTGTCCGATCGTAAGAGAAGAAGACGGACTCGCCAAGAGTTCCAGAAATACATATCTTTCACCGGAGGAAAGAAAAGCCGCATTGATTCTGAGTCAGGCGGTGCGGCTGGGAGCAGAGCTTGCAAAGACCGAAAAGGATGCTGAGAAGGTTGTCCTGGCTATGAAGGATAAAATACAGACAGAGCCGCTGGCAAGGATTGATTATGTTGAGGCGGTGGACGCTCTGTCCATGCAGCCGGTGAAGACACTGGAAGGCGGCTGTATGCTGGCTATGGCAGTTTATATCGGAAAAACAAGACTGATCGACAATGTGTTAGTGTAAGGAGAAAGATGATGAAGCTTACGATGTTAAAAGGAAAGATCCACAGGGCCACGGTGAGACAGGCAGAACTGGACTATGTGGGAAGTATCACGGTGGACCCCGAACTTTTGGAGGCAGCAGGCATTCTGGAATATGAAAAGGTGGCCATCGTTGATATCAATAACGGCAGCAGGTTTGAGACATACACCATTGCCGGAGAGCCCGGAAGCGGCATGATCTGTTTAAACGGGGCGGCGGCCCGGTGTGTATCCCAGGGAGACAAGATCATTATAATGTGTTATGCTGAAATGACGCCGGAAGAGGCAAAAGAGCATAAACCAAAAGTAGTGTTTGTAGATGACAATAATAAGATCACCCGTCTGACCAGCTATGAAAAACATGGCCGGCTGGAGGATATGTAGGAGAAGACTATGCTGAGTGGAAAAACAATCGTCTTGGGTGTCACGGGAAGCGTGGCGGCCTATAAGATGGCTAACATGGCGAGCATGCTGATAAAAAGGGGATGCGAAGTCCATGTGATCATGACAGAAAATGCAACCAACTTCATCAATCCCATTGCATTTGAATCACTGACCAATACAAAATGTCTGGTGGAAACCTTTGACCGGAATTTTCAATTTCATGTGGCGCATGTGTCACTGGCAAAGAAAGCAGATGCCATGCTGATCGCTCCGGCTTCCGCCAATGTGATCGGAAAGATCGCAGGCGGAATTGCAGATGACATGCTGACAACCACCGTAATGGCATGCAAAAGTCCCGTCCTGATCGCGCCTGCTATGAATACAAATATGTATGAGAACCCAATCCTTCAGGACAATCTTGAGAAACTCAGAACATACGGTTATACGGTTATCGAGCCGGCCAGCGGACATCTGGCCTGCGGGGATACAGGTGCGGGGAAAATGCCCTCTGAGGAAGTCCTCATGGCTTATATTGAGCGGGCTGTGCACCGGCCGAAGGATCTTGCAGGAAAAAAGGTGCTGATTACTGCTGGACCCACGAGAGAGGCGATTTGTCCTGTGCGGTATATCACCAATCACTCGACAGGGAAGATGGGCTATGCCCTGGCAAAGATGGCAATGCTCCGGGGTGCTGATGTGACCCTGGTTACCGGCCCGGTAGAGCTTGAGCCGCCGATGTTCGTTACCACAGTGCCGGTTGTAAGTGCAGCCGATATGTATGAGGCTGTGATGAGCAGAAAAAAGGAACAGGACATCATCATTAAATCGGCGGCTGTGGCAGATTATACTCCGGCCCGGGTAAGCGATGAGAAGATGAAAAAGACCGATGGGGATATGTCCATTCCTCTAGTCCGGACAAAAGATATTTTACAGGAGCTGGGCCAAACAAAAGAAGAAGGCCAGTTTATCTGCGGATTTTCTATGGAGACCCAGAACATGCTGGAGAATTCCAGAAAGAAGCTTAAGAAAAAGCAGATCGACATGATTGTAGCCAACAATCTGAAGGAGTCCGGAGCGGGATTCGGGACGGATACAAATGTGGTGACGCTGATCACCGATGACCGGGAAAAACAGCTTCCCATCATGTCCAAAGAAGATGTGGCAGATGCCATTTTAGATTTTATTAAAACTTCATAAAACTTTATTCAAATACTCTTTTTCCCACCTTCCTATGATATAATAGAAGTACCAAAAGCAGCAGGAAGGTACGGGGTCATGAAAGTAGTGAACAAAGTAAGAATTATATTTTTGCCAGCGATTATACTGCCGATTTTCTTGATGGTAGTATCAATCGCTGCTTTAAGTGTAGGGTATATCCGCACAACCAACGAAAACATATATTCCAATGGAATCGAAGGATTCGCCAATCCATTGAAAACGATGAACAATGAGACGAAGTCCTGTTTCAACGACTTGAAGAGGAGTGCCATCGAGAATCCCGCGGCCTTTGAGGATACGGATTACCTGAACAGGATCAATCAGAGGTTAAAAGAAAAAGAGTCTTATCTGATCATCAGAAAAGGAAGGACAATCGTATATCGGGGAACAAAAGAAGATCACACCGAGACGGAGAAGAAACTTCCCGGGTTTGGGAGTGAGATCAGCAGCCAGGACAGCGGAGTATTTCTCGGGAAACCGGAAAATTTTCTTGTCAAGCAGCAGGACTTTCAGTATACCGACGGAAGCAAAGGCTCTGCGTTTATTCTGACAGATTTGGAGACAGTCCTGCCTCATTATAAGAATATTATAAGCCAGGTCTTCTTTTCGATTGTGGCGATCCTGATTCTTACCAGTTTTCTGCTTTCCTGGTTTATGTACTCTGAGTTCATAAGGCCGTTAAAGAAACTCAAAGAAGGTGCAGACCGGATCAAGGAGGGCAACTTAGACGACGATGTGGAGATCAACAGCAAGGATGAGATCGGGGAACTCTGTGCTTCCTTTAATGCCATGAGGGCGGAATTAAAAGAGTCTATTGAGGCAAGAATTATCTATGAAAAACAGAACCGTGACCTGATCAGCAACATTTCCCATGACCTGAAGACGCCGATCACAGCCATCAAAGGCTATGTGGAGGGGATCATGGACGGAGTGGCAGACACGCCGGAGAAGATGGACCGGTATATTAAGACGATCTACAACAAGGCCAACGACATGGATGTGCTGATCAATGAGCTGTCCCTGTATTCCAAGATCGATTCCAACATTATTCCTTATAATTTCAGGAAGATCGATATTAACGCCTACTTTAAAGACTGTGTGGATGAGATTGGTTCAGACCTGGAGCAGAAGGGAATGATGTTCTCATACAGCAACTACTGTTACGCAAATGTAGCGGTGATGGCTGATCCTGAACAGTTAAAGCGGGTGATGAACAACATCATTAACAATGCCTGTAAGTATACCAATAAAGCGAAGGGCAAGGTCAGCATTACATTAAAAGAGCTGGACCGCAAGATCCAGGTTGCGATTAAAGACAACGGCATCGGTATTTCCAGGGAGGATCTGCCCAATATTTTCCGCAGAACCTACCGCGCGGATATGTCCAGGAATTCTGCCGGAGGCAGCGGACTGGGACTTTCCATCTGTAAGAAGATCATTGAAGAACATGGGGGAGAGATATGGGCGGAGAGCAAGCTGCGCTCCGGCACCACAATATTTTTTACATTAAATAAAATCGCAGACACCCAGGAGGAAGAGAGTAATGAGTAGAGTTTTAATTGTAGAAGATGAACTGGCCATCGCAGAGCTTGAGAAGGATTATCTGGAGCTGAGTTCTTTTGAAGTAGAGATTGAGACGGACGGAGAGAAAGGTCTGAAACTGGGCCTTACCGAAGATTTTGATATGATTATTCTGGACATTATGCTTCCGGGTGTGGATGGTTTCGAGATCTGCAAGCAGATCCGGGAGAAGAAAGATATTCCAATCCTGATGGTATCCGCCAAGAAGGAGGATATCGATAAGATCCGCGGACTGGGTCTGGGAGCAGATGATTATATCACAAAGCCGTTCAGTCCGAGCGAACTGGTTGCCAGAGTAAAGGCTCATCTAGAGAGATACCGCCGTCTGGTATCCAGCAACACCCAGGAAAATGATGTGGTGGAGATCCGCGGACTCAAAATTGATAAAACCGCAAGAAGAGTCTATCTGAACGGAGAAGAAAAGGCATTTACGACGAAAGAGTTTGACCTTTTAACTTTTCTTGCCAGCCATCCAAACAGGGTATTTACAAAAGAGGAATTATTTAATAAAATTTGGGATATGGAATCTCTCGGAGACATTGCCACGGTCACCGTCCATATTAAAAAGATTCGGGAGAAGATTGAACTTAACACTGCAAAGCCGCAGTATATCGAGACCATATGGGGTGTCGGATACCGGTTTAAGATGTAGGAGCAGTCATGAGAAGAAAAAGAGAAGTAAAGATACTTTACAAAGATCAGGATATTGCCGTCTGTGAAAAGCCGGCGGGGATGCCCACGGCCGATGACAAGAGCGGAGATATGGATGTATTTCACAGTCTTAAAAACCAGCTCTTTTTTGAGGAGAACCTTGACAGGGAACCGGAGCTCTATGTGATCCACCGGCTTGACCGTCCCGTGGGAGGCGTCATGTTGTTTGCCAGGACGAAGGAGGCGGCGGCAGAGCTGAGCCGCCAGATCAGGGAACATATATTTGAGAAGGATTATCAGGCCATTATAAACGGCTGGCTTCCTGAAGAGGACGGGGTATTTACGGATTATCTGTTGAAAGACGATAAGAAAAATACGTCCTGCACCGTGCCGGGGGAAACGCAGGGAGCAAAGAAAGCGGAGCTGTCTTACGAGGTTCTGGATATGGTGGAGACAGGAGAAGGGAAACTTACCTACTGTCTGATTCATCTCATGACCGGGAGACACCACCAGATCCGGGTCCAGTTTGCCGCCAGAGGCTTTGGACTTTACGGTGACACTAAATACAATAAGAAATTCCAAAAGACGAAGAAACAATACGAAGAGATAGGACTCTATGCTACCAGGATCAGTTTTCGGCATCCGGTGACCGGGGAGGCATGTACCTTTAAGGCGGAGCCGAAAGGGAAGGCATTTCTTATGCTGGAAGAGCTGGATGCCTGGTAGAGACACGAAAAGAGGGAAGGCGAAATGAAATTCAGGCCGTGCATTGATATTCATAACGGAAAGATTAAGCAGATTGTGGGAGGCAGCCTGTTAGACAAGGGAGACCATGCAGAAGAAAATTTTGTTTCCATACATGACGGAAGTTTTTATGGTAAACTATACAGAAAGCACCGTTTATCCGGAGGACATATCATCATCCTGAACCCTAAAAGCTCAGAGTATTATGATGCGGATGTACGGGAAGCATTGGCGGCACTGCGTGAATTTCCGGGAGGACTTCAGGTTGGAGGCGGCATCACTGACGAGAACGCTTCCTTTTTTATCAAACAGGGGGCATCCCATGTGATCGTCACTTCCTATGTATTTTCCGGAGGGTTGATCCGGCTTGAGC
This sequence comes from Anaerostipes hominis (ex Lee et al. 2021), assembly GCF_002270485.1. Taxonomy (GTDB): domain Bacteria; phylum Bacillota; class Clostridia; order Lachnospirales; family Lachnospiraceae; genus Anaerostipes; species Anaerostipes hominis. The sequence continues at coordinate 77,750 of NZ_NQOG01000005.1, forward strand.
GCCTGAGACAGCTTTCGAATATCGTCGGGCGGGAGCATCTGGTGCTGGATTTCAGCTGCAGGAAGAAGGGCGGAGAGTATTATATCGTCACAGACCGCTGGCAGAAGTTTACAGATGTCATTCTTACAAAAGAACGCTTAGAGGAGATGGAAGAATACTGCTCGGAATTTCTCGTTCATGGGGTCGATGTGGAGGGAAAGGGACAGGGCATTGACGAGGAACTGGTCCGGATTCTCGGAAGCTACATGGGAAACCCTGTAACATACGCGGGAGGCATAAAGGACTTTGCCGACCTTGAACTGATCAAAAGAGAAGGAAGAAACAGAGTGGATGTGACCGTCGGCAGCGCTCTGGATTTATTCGGCGGGCCTATGGAATTTGAGAGAGTCCTTGGTTATTGTGATTGATATTGGAGGAATATATATGAAACTATGGTATGAAGCCAGCAATTTTACTATACAGCCCCATTGGGTCATTCCGTTTGCAATTCTCGGAGTGATCGGGCTGATCCTTATTTTTGCGTCTAAGAAATCCTTTTTTAAGCTGCTTGGTGGAGTCTGCCTTGTGATCTGTGCCGTGACGGCTCTGAGATTCTGCTATGGGTATGTAAGGATCATCCACGCATATAAACAGGGGAACTATAAAACAATCGAAGGCTACGTAGAGAATTTTATTCCGGCGTCCAAGGGCGGGGAGACAAATGAAGATACGGAGCAGGAGAGCTTCGACATCAAAGGGTTACATTTTTCTTACGGAGACCGCTTTATTAAGAAGTTCGGGTATCATCTGCCTTCTACTCAGGGAGGATACATTAAGAAAGATGGACAGTATTTAAGACTCGGCTACATTGACACCGAAGACCAGGGATATGTCATTGTCAGGATTGAAGAGCGCAGAGCAAAAAAATAGGTGAACAGGAAAGCTGTACTATCCTTTTTGGGTGGCACAGCTTTTTATGTTATGAGGGTTATTTAGCAGTCAGGAGGTGCTTATGAAAAAGGTAGTAGTTGCAGGATACCTTTGTCTGGATATCACGCCTAAATTCCATGGCAGCCGGGAACAGCAAAAAGCTGCATCAGAGTGGTTTCTGCCGGGCAAGCTTCTGCAGGTCGGCGAAGCGTCTATCCATACCGGGGGAGCCTCCTGTGTAACAGAGTATGACTCTTTCAACGGACTGTTGACCATGGAGGAAATGGAACAAAAGATAGACAAAGAATGGAAAAAGCTCTGCATGAAATAACAAAAACGACCGGTCATATTTGATCGGCCGCTTTTGCGGGTATATGTCATATTTTTAATTCTTATGTTTCAATTCTTCCTATTTCCTGCCTGAAACATTACGGGATGCTTCGATCGTTTTCTTCTTAAACTTCTTGAAGAATCCTTTGGGCTCCTGCGGCGGTGCAACGTTGCGCAGATTGTGGATTTCGGTAATATATATGCCGCTGACTTTGGCTTTGATCTCGGTTTTGACAGGCACTTGATCGTAGATCAGTTCATCACATAACAATGGAGTGATCTTCGGCCCGATCTTTACTTTTACCACAGGTACTTTGGCAATCTTGCCGCGCTTTGGAATCTGGTCGATGACCATCTTCGGAAAACCTGCCTCTGTCATCTTCATCTTCTTTTTATCAATGACCAGCATTGAATACATCTGAGCTGCACTCTCCAGCTGTGCCCGCTGGGCTTCCTGCTTCTTCTGAAGTTTGTTTCCTACAAAATACAGAATGGCAAGAACAGCAATAATGACGACAGCAATAATCAATAAAACCATCCATACTTGCATTTCTTTCTTCCTCCTGGCTTTTCACATCTTAAACTTCATGCCCTCGTACGGCATGCCTAAAAAACATTATATCATCTTTTCAGGCCATTGTCTTATGTTTTTTTCTCATTTCGATAATTTCTTCACGAACTGTCGCCCCCAGATGTTTCTGGGCCTGGCGGTCCAGCTGGTCTGGATAGATCGGCCGGCCGAATGTGATATGGACCTCTGCAGGCTTCACAGTGTATTTTTTGTTGTTCTCCAGAATATCCGGCGTACCGGAGATTGCCATGGGAATTACCGGCACCTTTGATTTCAAAGCGGGTCTTAGGCTGCCTTCTTTAAATGTGTGTGGATCTTCATCCTGGCTTCTTGTGCCTTCCGGGAAAATGACCATGGAAAATCCGTCCTTCAGATACTGGGTGCCTTTGTTGATCGTCTTCATACCTTCTTTGATATTTTTTCTGTCCAGAAACAGGCAGTTGATGAATGTCATCCAGTGGCTGAGGCAAGGAATCTTACCCATCTCTTTTTTCGCGAAAAATCCGGCGCCGTGGGGAGTTGCCACGTAGCTGCACAGGATATCGTAATAACTGCTGTGATTCCCTACATAGAGGACCGCGGTATCCTCGGGTATATTCTCGCGTCCTTCTACGATGACTTTAGTGCCTGCAAACCGAAGGCAGATCTTAAATGCATTCATGACCATAGACTGGGCTTTCTTTGCCCTGCGTTGTTCCTGCCCGGTTTTATTCCAATGGTTAAACAGCGGGTACATCGGAAAAGTGAGAGTCAGGAAGAAAAAAAGATATATGATATCAGCAAAAAAACGAATCATAGAGATTCTCCTTTCAATATTCTTTATTTTACGGCTTTTGAGAGAGCAGCTGATTTTTTAAATCATACAGAGGTTTAGAGAGATCCACATAGACATTCTGCGGATTGACTAAACGCCGAGTCTCGTCCCACAGAGTGTTGAGCTCTCCGGTACAGTAATCTCTGATCTCCATAGCCGAAGGATTTTCGTAGACACACTGTCCTTTCAGGAACACGGGAACCAGGAGTTCTCTGAGTGTATAGGTTCCACCTATGATCGTAGATTTTTTCCAGGTAGCGATCGGGTCAAAAATGACCAGGTCCTCTTTGCTGGAATAAGCTTCATCTGTCAGGCAGATCAAATCCGCACGGATCTTGCCTGTGGTCTTGTCATAAATCCGATAAACAGTTTTATTTCCCGGGTTTGTAACCTTGGCAGGATTTTCCGAGATCTTGATCTTTGCCGTAAAGTCTTTTTCACCCTGATGCTTTGCAGCCGCAAGCTTATATACACCGCCGAACGCAGGACAGTCTGAGGAGGTAATAAGCTTGGTGCCGACTCCCCAGGAGGTGATCGGAGCACCCTGGAGTTTTAAACTCTGTATGAGGTTCTCGTCCAGATCGCTGGAGGCGGATATAATAGCCTCGGGAAATCCTGCTTCGTCCAGCATGGCCCTCGCTTTTTTAGAAAGATAGGCAAGATCTCCGCTGTCTAAGCGGATACCGATTTTGCGGGGATGTATGCCCTCTTCCCGCAACTCTTTAAAAACCCGGATGGCGTTGGGGACACCGGATTTTAATGTGTCATATGTGTCTACCAGAAGCATGCATGCATCCGGATACAGAGCGGCATAGGTTTTAAATGCCGTATATTCGTCCGGAAAACTCATGATCCAGCTGTGGGCATGGGTGCCCAGCACCGGAAGGTCAAACATCTTCCCGGCAAGTACATTGGAGGTGCCGTCACATCCGCCGATCACTGCGGCTCTGGCTCCGTATGTCCCGGCATCGGCACCCTGGGCCCGTCTCAGCCCGAATTCCATAACACCGCTTCCGCCTGCTGCATAGACGACGCGGGAGGCTTTCGTGGCAATCAGGCTCTGGTGATTGATGATATTTAATATGGCAGTCTCAATCAGCTGGGCTTCCATCATAGGAGCGATCACCTTTAAGAGCGGCTCCATCGGAAAAACAACAGTGCCTTCCGGAATGGCATAAATATCACCGGTAAAATGGTATCCTGCAAGGTATTCCAGGAAATCTTCATCAAATATGTCAAGGCTTCGCAAGTAGTCAATATCTTCATATGAGAAAGACAGGTTTTTGATATAATCAATAACCAGCTCAAGTCCGCAGGCAATGGCATAGCCGCTGCCGGAAGGATTGTCCCGGTAAAAGACGTCAAAAATCACGGTCTCGTCATTGCCGGACTTGTAATATCCCTGCATCATGGTCAGTTCATAAAGGTCCGTAAGCAATGTAAAATTTCGAGTCATCATCCCCCGATATCTCCTTTGTGTAGTTAGATTTTGATTTATCGTCATTTTTATATATTATATCATAAAATGTAAACTAAAAATCATGAGTTTTTACCGCAGTTTCCGTCGCGGGATGAATTTTAAAGTTCCGTTTCCAGAATATTCAGGAGCTGCTCTCCGACGGATTCTTCATTTGGTCCCTCAACCGTGACAGATATCTCATCCCCGCATCCGGCTCCCAGGGCCATGAGATCAATGGGATTTTCGGCAGCAGCCTCAATACCTCTGCAGGAAAGCACGATAGAGCAGCCGGTATTTCTGGCTAAAGCAATGATAGAGACGCAAGGACGGGCATGGAGTCCGTTCGGTGCCTCAATTTTATAAGAAAGTGTTTTCATGAGATAAAACCTCCAAATGTTACCTGATTTATTTTGGTATTTTGATATAATCTTATTACTATCTATGGTAACATATTGTGAAAGAAAAAATCCATAAATTTGTTTGGAGAAAAAGATTTTTATGTCATTTATTAAGATTTCATAATGCAGAAGAAGACGAGGCCGGTGTTGTTTTATTGTGACTGCAGGTAGGAAGATCCGTTCCATGATTTTACAGATGCGGACCTGCGGTTTTTGTTGTCGGGAACAGAAATTCATGAAGGTGGTTGACATTTATAAATGCCTATACTAAAATAAACACAAATAAACATTTTCAAAGAGCGTTGACAGAGACAGTACTTATGCTGTAAAAGCAGAGAGCGAGTCAGGGGCGGTGGGAGCCTGATGCAAGTAGCACATAAGGAATATCACTCTTGAGCTGCAAGCTGAATAAAGTAAGCTGTGCCGGCATCCTCCGTTATCAGGATAACATATGTCAGTATGTGAAATAGGTGGTATAGAAGCAGCAAGTGTTGTCCTATTTTAGGGCAGCACTTTTTTATTCCATAGGAAAGTTCTACGAACCTCCCTATGAAATAAAAACGCTCCGCGGGTTGTGCACAGATGCGTAAGGAAATTATTTGCCTGTGGCAAATCGCATCTGGCACGCAAAGTTGCCAAGCCCCTCAAAGAGTGAGGGGTTGGGGAGATGAAGTGGGCTTGCCCACTTTGTTCCTTTATTCCATAGCTTATTAATAAAAAAGGAGAAATAGACGATGTACAAGAAAGTATCTTCCGACTTGAATTTTGTTGACCGCGAAAAACAGACAGTAGAGTTCTGGAAAGAACACAAGATTTTTGAAAAGAGTATCGAAGAGAGAAAAGGGGATGACACCTATACTTTTTATGACGGGCCTCCGACAGCAAACGGCAAACCGCATGTCGGCCATGTCCTGTCACGTGTCATCAAGGATATGATCCCGCGCTATCAGACGATGAAAGGACACAAGATCATCCGTAAGGCAGGGTGGGACACCCATGGTCTTCCGGTAGAACTTGAAGTGGAAAAGAAGCTTGGACTGGACGGAAAAGAACAGATCGAAGAATACGGACTGGCTCCTTTCATCAAAGAATGTAAAGAAAGTGTCTGGAAGTATAAAGGCATGTGGGAAGATTTTTCAGGTGTGGTAGGCTTTTGGGCAGATATGGACGATCCATATGTAACTTATCACAACGACTATATCGAATCAGTCTGGTGGGCATTAAAACAGATCTGGGACAAAGGTCTTCTTTATAAAGGATATAAGATCGTTCCTTACTGTCCGCGCTGCGGAACCCCGCTTTCCTCTCACGAGGTTGCCCAGGGGTATAAAGATGTAAAAGAAAAATCAGCTATCGCAAGATTCAAAGTAAAGGGAGAAGACGCCTATATTCTGGCCTGGACCACAACCCCATGGACCCTTCCGTCAAACGTAGCACTCTGTGTGAATCCGAATGAGACTTATGTCAAAGTGGAAAATGACGGATATACTTATTATCTGGCAGAAGCGCTCTGTGACAGTGTTCTCGAAGGCGAATACAAGGTGCTTAAGACATACAAAGGAACAGACCTGGAATACAAGGAGTACGAGCCGCTATTCTCGTTTGTGACACCGAAAGAGAAAGCATATTACGTAACCTGCGACACCTATGTAACGCTGACAGACGGTACGGGAGTGGTACACATCGCCCCTGCATTCGGTGAGGACGATGCTCAGGTCGGCAGAAAGTACGGACTGCCGTTCGTACAGCTGGTGGATGAAAAAGGTGAGATGACAAAAGAGACACCTTGGGCAGGAACGTTTTGTAAAGAAGCGGATAAACTGATCCTTAAAGAACTGGAAGAAAAAGGGCTCTTATTTGCGGCACTTGACTTTGAGCACAGTTATCCTCACTGCTGGAGATGTGATACTCCGCTGATCTACTATGCGAGAGAATCCTGGTTTATTAAGATGACGGATGTAAAAGACCAGCTGATCAAGAACAATAACACCGTCAATTGGATTCCGGAAAACATCGGTAAAGGACGTTTCGGGGACTGGCTGGAAAATGTCCAGGACTGGGGTATTTCCAGAAACCGTTACTGGGGAACTCCGCTGAATGTCTGGGAATGTGAATGCGGACATCAGCACGCCATCGGTTCTATTGAAGAGTTAAAGAGCATGTCTGACAACTGTCCGGATGACATCGAACTGCACCGCCCATATATTGACGATGTGACCGTGAAGTGTCCGGAGTGCGGAAAAGAGATGCACCGGGTGGAAGAAGTCATCGACTGTTGGTTTGACTCAGGCTCCATGCCGTTTGCCCAGTGGCATTATCCGTTTGAAAATAAAGAAATCTTCGAGGAGAATTTCCCGGCGGACTTTATCTCGGAAGCAGTGGACCAGACAAGAGGATGGTTCTATTCTCTCCTGGCGATCTCTACATTGCTGTTTGACAAGGCTCCATATAAAAATGTCATTGTATTAGGCCATGTCCTGGATGAAAACGGACAGAAGATGTCCAAGTCCAAAGGAAATGCAGTCGATCCTATGGAGGCACTGGCAGAGCACGGGGCAGATGCCATCCGCTGGTATTTCTATACAAACAGCGCCCCATGGCTTTCAAACCGATTCCATGGAAAAGCTGTTACTGAGGGTCAGAGAAAGTTCATGGGAACACTGTGGAATACCTATGCATTCTATGTGTTATATGCAGAGATCGATCAGTTTGATCCTACAAAATACAGTCTGGATCATGACAAACTGCCGGTCATGGACCGCTGGCTTTTATCCAAGCTGAATTCTCTGGTGAGGACTGTAGATGAGAATCTGGGCGCTTACAGGATTCCGGAAGCAGCAAGGGCTCTTCAGGAATTTGTCGATGAGATGAGCAACTGGTATGTAAGACGATGCCGTGAGAGATTCTGGGCAAAGGGAATGGAGCAGGATAAGATTAATGCATATATGACCCTTTACACTGCTTTGACGACTGTCTGCAAGGCAGCGGCTCCGATGATTCCGTTCATGACGGAAGAGATTTATCAGAATCTCGTAAAGAGTGTGGATCAGGAGGCTCCTGAGAGTATCCACCTGTGTGACTTCCCGGCTGTGGACGAAAGTCTTTGTGATAAAGAGCTGGAAGAAAATATGGACGCTGTACTGAAGATTGTAGTTCTCGGACGTGCGTGCAGAAACAGTGCAAGCATTAAGAACCGCCAGCCGATCGGGCAGATGTATGTAAAAGCACCTTCAGAGCTGCCGGAATTTTATCAGGATATTATCCGCGAAGAATTAAATGTAAAAGCCATTGAATTTACGGATGATGTTTCAAACTTCACCACTTATAATTTTAAACCGCAGTTAAAGACGGTTGGACCGAAATACGGAAAACTCTTAAACGGTATCCGCAAGCATCTGACAGAGCTGGACGGAAATAAGGCCAAAGCAGAGCTGGATTCCAAGGGAATGCTTGAGTTTACTGTGGATGGTATGCCGGTGGAACTTTCCGAAGAAGATCTCTTGATAGAAGTGGTGAAGCAGGAAGGCTTTGTGACAGAGGCGGACAGTGAATTTACTGTTGTGCTGGATACGAATTTGACAGAAGAACTTCTCGAAGAAGGATTTGTCCGCGAAATCATCAGCAAAGTCCAGTCTATGAGAAAAGAGGCGGGATTTGAAGTGATGGATAAGATCACGATCTTTTATGAAGCAAATGAAAAAGTCAACGAGCTGATCTCAAAAAATGAAAGTACTGTCATGAACGATGTGCTGGCTACGGGGATTGTGTCAGGAGAGGCAGCAGGCTTCACCAAGGAGTGGAATATCAACGGAGAAAAAGTAACTCTTGGGGTGAAAAAGAACGAAGAATAAAAATCATCAGATAAAGATGAAAAAGAGATGGGCGGGATATCATCAGCAGATGGGTATCCCGCCCATCTTTTATAATATAGAATCCTGAGACTGTCAATATTTATTTCTATTTATATACAATTATGATTGACTATGTAAAATAGTTTTTGGAATACATTCTGCCTGTCCTGAATAAAATAATAAGACGGACAGGAAGGGGGATTTTGATGAGAAATAAATTGTCCTACCTTTTCTTTTTACTGTTTCTGTTCTGCAGTGTTCCATATCTGCTGACAGTAGTGCTTTCAGGAAAAGAAGAAGCAAAACCTGTGGATTTTCAGACACACACCAGCGGCTATACTGTGACAGTAAGCGGAAAACCAATGGACTTAGAATCCTATCTGCTGGGTGTATTGCCGACACAGATTTCTATGGATGATGAAAAAGAGGCGCTAAAAGCCCAGGCGGTCATTTTGAGGACAGATATTATACGAAGAATGGGTGACAAAAAGAACATAAGCCAGGATTCTCTTCCATACAAACATGAGTCGGATGACAACCTTCAGGAAAAGCTAGGGGAACAAAAATATAAAATATCCGATCAGTTAAGAAAACAGGCAGTCGGGGAGACGACCGGGGAGGTCATGACATATGAGGGAAAGTACATACAGCCGTATTTCCATGGCATCAGCGTCGGTACTACTTTGAGTGCCAAAGAATGGTTTGGAAAAGAGATCCCTTATCTTCAGGAAAAAGACAGTTTGAAAGATGTGGAATCATCGGAATATATGACTGGTATCCCAGTTACATACGGACAGGTGGTGACTCAGCTAAAAAAGGAGAAAAAGATCAGTCTGTCGGTGGAAGAAGCCAAGAAATCCATACGAATCAAAGAAAAGACGGGAAACGGTTATGTCAAAAAGGTACAGGTAGGAAAATATGTTATGACCGGAGAGGCGTGGGCAAAATGCTTTCAGCTGAATTCTACCAACTTTTATCTGGAGCCATATGACGGCAAACTGAGGATGGTCGCCTTGGGAAAAGGACTTGGACTCGGACTGTCCCAATACGGAGCCAATGAGCTGGCCAAGGACGGAAAAGGCTATAAAAAAATCTTAAAATATTATTACACAGGAATTCAAATTACAAAAATGTCTGATCAGTGAATAAAGCCTCTGAATTCGGTAAAACTATCACTGAGGTGATGAAAATGAAAGGACATAACCGGGACGTCTCTTCCCCATTAAAGAAATACTATGCGGTGATGCTGGTAGGACTGGCCCTTTTTATCGGGATCATGACATATTACAGCATAGAATTTAAAAATAAAAGAGACTTAGCAAAACAGCAGGTAGATTTAAACAAGGATTCTGTCGGTGTCAATAACGGGGCTACCGAGGGAACAACAGAAGCAACGACAACAGAAGCGACAGAGGCAGAGACTGAAAAGACCACAGAGACTATGAACCAGAATACGGTATCATATGATGGAAAAACAAAGCTTGCCTGGCCGCTGACAGGAAACATTCTGATGCCTTACAGCGTAGACTCCACTATTTATTTTGAATCCCTGGATCAGTACCGGGTAAATAAGGGAATCATGATCGAGGCAAAAGAGGGAATGGCAGTAAAAGCTCCGAAAAATGCAAAAGTAGAAGAAATCCGCAAGACCGAAGAATACGGACAGACTGTACTCCTGGATTTAGGAAACGGTTACACCGCTCTCTATGGACAGCTGAAAGATCTTGCTGTGAAAGAAGGAGATATGGTGACCAAGAACCAGATCCTCGGTAAGGTGGCAGCTCCTACTGACTGCTTTACACTGGAGGGTGCAAATGTGTACCTGCAGATGGAAAAGGACAAGAAGACAATTAATCCAACCAGTTATTTAGAATAGTGGAACAAAGATGTAAAAATATCGTATACTATATAAGAAGCAAAAATAACAGTCAATGTACTTTCTACTTTACTTTGCTTTTTAGGGTATTTTACTTTTCACATCTTTGGCTGCTGTAGAAGAAAGGCTGCCGCTTCGGCAGCTTTTTCTTCGAATAAACGAAGGAGAATTATAAATGAAGAGCTATACATATATTTTAAAGTGCAGCGACAAGAGTCTCTACACAGGATGGACCAATGACATTGAAAAACGGCTGAAGTCCCACAACGAGGGCAAAGGCGCCAAGTACACAAGAGGCCGGACGCCGGTTGAACTTGTGTACCTGGAGGAGTTTGATACAAAAGAGGCGGCGATGAAAAGAGAAGCCGCCATAAAAAAGATGAGCCGGGCAGAGAAATTAAAACTGCCCGGCATAAAAGTGTGAGTTTTTCAGCACTATTTCCGTCGCACTTTGTTGTAGAATCGTTGCGAGCTGTAACCGTGAATCCGGAACGGTCTACTGTGTGTGCAGATACTCTTCTGTTCATGACTGCTCCTTCTAGGCCAATTACAATTATCGGAGTAGAAGAAAAAGCTTCGGTAAAATTCACCCTTGCATCTACGGTAGAAGAAGCGTTTACACTGACACTTCCTCGGTTTATCAATATTTTTCTATTTGCAAATTTATCTAGTTGTGAATTGGTATTATCTAAGCTGGTTTTATCTGCTTTTAAAGCCGAAGTTGTATTATTTAAAGCCAAATCTAAATCATCAGCCCTACGATTCACTTCACTGATCGCTTCTGTATGTTCCCGGTAAGCCTCAATATTCACCAACCCGCTGGAATCCAGTACAACTTCAAACGGTACCGTATTGGAAGTATTAAAATAAAAATTCCACGTAACAGAGTACCCCGGGCTTTCTGCTTCAGAAGGAACATGTTTCGCCTGTGATGCCTGTGAAATGCAAAACAATACCTCACCTTCATCCGGATCTTCCGCGAAAAAACCAACCTGCCATAAGTCATAGCTCTCTTTTAAACCTGTGTTTTCCCAAATATTCATTTCTTTCTCCTTTGTAAAAAATGATTTGTTAACTGCAGAAATGAATATAGCATGATGCCCGCGGGCAATGTGGGCAAGTTTGGGTTTGCGCAGAAAAAAAGAAACACAATGCTTCTGTGTTTCTTTTGATATCTCCCCAATATGCTGCCTCCAAACAAAACGTTAAATAAAAAACATCATGATCAAATGGCAGGCGCTTCCTCCCATGACGAACAGATGAAAAATTTCATGCAGTCCGAAATTCTTCCGGTGGTTTTCAAACCATGAAAGCTTCAGGGCGTAGATGATGCCGCCTACGGTGTAAATGATACCGCCGGCCAAAAGGAGTCCGAAGCATACTGCAGACAATTTCTTAAATAACGGAGATATGGCTATGACGCAGAACCAGCCCATGGCGATGTACATGACAGATGACACCCATTTAGGACAAGTCACCCAGAACATTTTAAAAACAATTCCTAAAATAGCGATGATCCAAATGGCGGTCAGCAGCCCGTAGCCCACTTTGCCGCCCAGTACTATGGTGCAGATCGGTGTATAGGAACCCGCTATCAGGATAAAGATCATAGCATGATCGAGTTTTTTCAAGACTTTCATGACATGTTCAGAAGAATAGATGGAGTGGTACGTTGTGCTTGCCCCGTACAGGCCGATCATACTGAGGACAAAAATAGTCAAAGAGGCAATGCGGATATAGTCATGGGTCTTTATACTGCTGACAATCAAAGGAATACCAGCCGCAATGGATAAAACCATGCCTATAAAATGTGTGACAGCACTTCCGGGATCTTTCAGTCTATAATTCATAGTGTATATACCTCCGATAAAAACTTGAGTCATTAATATATTATATGTAGTAATGAAAACTATATTCGGTGTATTTATATACTACTACTACAGTGCAGTCATTTCAAGGATTTTTCCTATATTTATAAAAAGTTAAGATATTAATTGACATATGTCAGAAATGTGGTATCATAATAAATGACATATGTCAGTAAAACCACCAAAGGAGAAAACGGATGCCGAGACCCAGAAAATGCAGAAGAGTCTGTGCCATGCCGGAGAATCAGGGCTTTGAGCCGCTGGGAAAACAGGAAAAATACTGCGGAAACAGAATCGTCAAGATGAGTATTGATGAATACGAAACCATTCGGCTCATTGATTGGGAAAAGCTCACTCAGGTGCAGTGTTCGGAGCAGATGGGGATTGCCAGGACCACGGTTACAGGCATCTACGATTCTGCCAGAACTAAGCTGGCTGATGCTCTCATTCATGGAAAGATGTTAAAGATTCAGGGCGGGGATTATACACTCTGTTCTGGAGATAAAGAAAAATGCAGCGGGCACTGCTGTAAAATAGAAAAGGAGAAAGAAAGATGAAGATAGCAGTAACTTTTGAAAACGGAGATATTTTTCAGCATTTCGGACATACAGAGCAGTTTAAGATTTATGAAACAGCCGACGGAGAAGTGTTAAACAGTGAAGTCGTATCCACCATGGGAAGCGGGCACGGTGCTTTGGCAGGATTTTTACAGGAACACGGGGCAGATACTCTGATCTGCGGCGGAATCGGTGCAGGGGCACAGGAAGCTTTAAAGGAAGCAGGAATTACTCTGTACGGAGGAGTTTCCGGAAGCGCGGATCAGGCTGTTGAGGATCTGCTTAAAAATGAACTATCCTATGACGAAAATGTCATGTGCAGCCATCACGGTGAAGACCACCATCATGACGGAAACTGCGGGGAGCACGGCTGCGGCCGTCACTAATTGTCGAGAGACAGGCACATCGTCTTCTTGACGCGGAACATGAAAATGTGTTATAGTTGATAACGTTGTTGCTCTGGATTGTCAGCATGCCTGACAACCCGGAGCATTATTTTTGATTGAAAGAGAAAGATACAGAGGAATTTATGGACGCAGTAAGATTTGATGAGTTGAATATTAATGATAAAATATTAAAAGCAGTGAAAGAGATGGGCTTTGAGGCTTCCTCTCCGATCCAGGGGGCGGCAATCCCGGTGATTCTTGAGGGAAGGGACATTGTTGGTCAGGCACAGACAGGAACCGGAAAGACCGCTGCATTTGGAATACCGCTTTTGGAAAAGTTGGATACCAAGGTGAAAAAGCCTCAGGCAATGATTTTATGTCCCACAAGAGAACTGGCGATCCAGGTGGCAGATGAGATCCGTAAATTAGCCAAATTTATGCATGGAGCAAAAGTGCTTCCGATCTATGGGGGACAGAACATTACAAATCAGATCCGGTCCCTCAAAGCAGGAGCCAATATTATAGTAGGAACACCGGGCCGTATCATGGACCATATGCGCCGTCATACTTTAAAATTAGAAGATTTGAAAATGGTAGTCCTGGATGAGGCGGACGAGATGCTGAACATGGGATTCAGAGAAGATATTGAAAGCATTTTAAAAGAAGTGCCGGAAGAAAGGCAGACTTTATTATTCTCTGCCACGATGCCAAAGGCGATCCTGGACATTACAAAAAAATATCAGAAGGATTCCAAGCTGATCAAGGTAGTGCGCAAGGAACTGACGGTACCGAATATAGAGCAGTACTACTATGAGGTAAGGCCGAAACAGAAGGTTGAAGTGCTCTGCCGTCTGCTGGATATGCATTCTCCGAAGCTTTCTATCGTATTCTGCAATACAAAACGTATGGTAGACGAAGTTGCGGGAGAGCTGAAAGGCCGGGGATACTTTGCAGAGGGAATTCACGGAGATTTGAAGCAGAGTCAGAGAGACCGTGTCATGAAAAGTTTCAGAGGCGGGCGCGTGGATATCCTTGTGGCAACAGATGTGGCTGCAAGAGGCATCGATGTAGATAACGTAGATGCAGTATTCAATTACGATCTCCCTCAGGATGATGAGTTTTATGTGCACCGGATTGGGCGTACTGGACGCGCAGGCAGGACCGGAAATGCATTTACTTTTGTAGCCGGAAAAGAAATTTATAAGCTGAGAGACGTACAGCGATACTGCAAAACAAAGATTAAGGCAAGACCGATCCCCAGTATAAACGATGTTCAGGCTACCAGAGCAGAAAAGAGCCTGGAAGAGATCACAGGGCTGATCGAAGAAAATAATCTGGATAAATATGTGGATATGTTGGATGAGTTTATTAATGAGACTGACTTCACTGCATTGGAAATCGCCGCGGCATTTTTGAAAAAGCAGATTTCTGAAAACGAAGAGGAAGTTCGCCAGGGTGAAGATTTTGGAGATACCGGTGCCGAAGCCGGTATGGTGCGGCTCTTTATCAATATCGGAAAGAAGAAAGGTGTCAGGCCGGGGGATATCCTTGGGGCGATTGCAGGGGAGTCCAGTATCTCCGGTGATTTGGTAGGTGCCATTGATGTGCATGATCAATATACGTTTGTAGAAGTGCCGAAAGAGGTTGCAAAAGACGTTATGTACGGAATGAGACACGCAAAGATCAAAGGGAAAAGTGTCAGCATGGAGCCGGCAAACAGGAAATAAATACAGAGCACTATGACGGAATGAATTTTCGTCATAGTGCTTTTTTTCGCATATTTCTCAAGTAAGGTCCTTGACAACACAAGTAAGGTGATTTATACTAAAAACAGTAACAATTATTATTATGAGAGGAGACGCCTATGCAGCCTGCGACGAAAAGGAGCAAGCAGAGGGATGCGATCATTAACTTTTTGATGACGAGAAAAGATCATCCGACTGCGGATACCATTTATGTAAATATAAAAGAAGAGTTTCCAAACATCAGCTTAGGTACGGTTTACCGCAATCTGGCACTGCTGTCAAGCCGCGGTGATATCTTAAAACTGAGCTATGACGGCGGGGCAGACAGATATGATGCTAATGTTGGTCCGCACTATCATTTTATATGCAAAGAGTGCGGGGAAGTTATCGATCTTGAGATGGACCCGATCGACTATGTGAATGCGATTGCAAGCGCCCAATTTAAAGGTCGTGTAGACGAGAATGTCACTTACTTCCGTGGGGTATGTGAAAAATGTTTAAAAAAAGATATTGACAATACAAAATAGCGGTGTTATGATTAGATCAGTAAGAAAACAGTAATAGTTACTGATATCTTAACTGGATTTCTTGAACATAGCAAAAACAGTAAAACAAATAAATCAAAAGGAGATGTATAAGTATGAAGAAATGGGTTTGTACAGTATGCGGTTACGTTCACGAGGGAGATACTCCACCAGAAAAATGTCCGACATGCGGAGTTCCGGCAGAAAAGTTTAAAGAGCAGACAGGCGAAAGAGAATGGGCTGCTGAGCATGTAGTCGGAGTGGCACAGGGAGCCAGCGAAGACATCATGGCGGACTTAAGAGCAAACTTTGAAGGAGAATGTTCTGAAGTAGGTATGTACCTTGCGATGAGCCGTGTGGCACACAGAGAAGGATATCCGGAGATCGGATTATACTGGGAAAAAGCTGCACTGGAAGAAGCAGAACATGCAGCAAAATTTGCTGAACTGCTCGGAGAAGTATTGACTGACAGCACAAAGAAAAACCTTGAGATGAGAGTTGATGCAGAGAATGGAGCAACAGCAGGTAAGTTTGATCTTGCAAAGAGAGCGAAGGCAGCAAACTTAGACGCAATCCATGATACTGTACATGAGATGGCAAGGGATGAAGCCCGCCACGGAAAAGCTTTTGAAGGATTATTAAAAAGATATTTCGGATAGAAAACATAGAGAAAAGAGACTGCGGCCGCAGTCTCTTTTCTTCTTGCTTCTCAGTAAAGTGTAAATCTAAGGATTCAGGATATTTTTTACAATATCTGTATCGCTTAAATAGACCATTTTGGAATCTTTCAGCTTCACATAGTAATTTTCTCCACTCTTGTCTTTGGAACCGATATAAAGGGTGAGAGATTTTGTTTTCTTTGTTTCCGTATCCTTGTAAGTAATATCTACTGTGATACGGGATTTACTGTTCAGGCCGTATTTTGCAAGGTCTTTATTTTCTGCAGAGTAGTTCTGACAGTCACCGAATGTGAAAACTCCAAGTCCTCCGGCAATGCTGTCCATATCATTTTTGGATTTAGATGTGTAGGTTTTTACCCTGCTGCCGCTGGTTACAACAACTTTTTTTAGATTCCCGCTGCTCAGTGTGGGAAAGGTATCCGTCTGCATCATATCATTCAGAGAGTAAGATAAACCAGAGAGAAGATCTGCGGATACGGTATAAACAGTTGATTTGTCATCCAGCGTCAGATAATAGTTGTCTCCGGAGGCACTGCCGATATAATAAGTCGTCTGTGTTCCCTTTTTATCTTTCACCCTGATCGTATAGGCGGGGTGTTCCAGCCCATAGTCTTCAAGACTGTCACCGTTTTTTAATTTCCGGACGGCCTCTATCTTTTGAAACTGAGATGCCATGGAGGTGAGATAACTCTGTTCCAGAGGAAATTCGCTGTCCTTTTCATAAAACCATGTACCGTTTCTTTTCACAAAAGACAGGTTCTGTCCGTTGTTATAAGAAATAGAGGTGAGGTCCGACATATTTTTAATGATCAGTTTATCGGAAGAACGTTTTTGTTCAGACTGTTTTTTCTGATACATGCGGATTCCGGCGTACAGGGCCAGAAGGCCCGCAAATACCAGGGTCAGAATGATCAGTGTTTTTTTCTGTCTCATAGAAACCTCCTTACCTTCTTCTTCTGCGGAACCATATGATAAAGCCGCCGGCAATGACCACAGAAGGAATCACGAAGATGATCAGGATACTGAAGATACCCGGATGTGCAATGGTGTTATAAGTTACCTGAAGGCTCTTCGGTGAGATGGAGATATTATCTGCACTGTCCAGATTTGCGGTGACAGAATTCATGAACAGAGTAAGGTTCTCTAAGGTTGAGAAAGACTCTGTTACCTGTGCGTCGATGAGCATATTGCTTCCGTAAACGGTCAGACGGCTGTCTTTCTTTTTTTTCTTTCCTCCGCTGTCTTTTACAGTGACCGATTCTGTGGCCGCTGCTCCCAATATATAGGTTCCCTGCGTCTGTTTTTTCTCTGTCACGGCACAGCCGTTCTCGGAAGTGGTCATAAAAGATTCCACGTTGATTGTGTCCCGGACAGGATCTGTCTGCGTCATGCCTTTCGAGTTGACCACCAGCACAGAATTTGAGGAAATACCGGAAGCCATATCGCCGCTCACAGATAAGTTTGGTATGAGGTAATAATAATTACCCTGATAGCAGCGCTCTGCATCCGCAATATATCCATTGGCGACTTTCATGCCGTAGTCCTCAAAAATGCCATAGAGCCGTGTCATGCTCTTGTTTGTATAGGCCAGGAGGGACATGACGTTTCCTCCTTTTTTCAGATAAGCGGTCAGAACTTTGGCTTCATCTTTTGTGAGATCACTGGTGGGGCCGTTGAGTATAAGAAGGTCACAGTCATCCGGTATGGATGAGGCAGTCAGGAGATTCAGCTCTGACACAGAGATTCTGGATTTTTCCATCAGGCCTGTGACAGAAGATGACAGGGCGGTTTCACCGTGTCCGGCCGTGTAATAAGCCTTGTATTCTTTTGTATTTGTCACATAATCTACTGCACTGGTCAGCTGCCCGTCTCCGTCAAACTTTGTGGCGGAAGAAGATGTATTATAATAGGAAGATTCAGTTACTAAAATATCGTCGAAGGAGATCGAAGTCTGCCGGTCTGTTGCTTTACAGGATACGACGATACTGTTTTTTTCCGTGTCATACTTTGTCAGTGCAGAAGGATGCAGTACGGGGTCGATCCATTCTACTCTGAGGCGGCCGGAGAGAGAGGCATACTTGGTGATAAAGGTCTTGATGCGGTCATCAGTGCTTCCTTTTTCCGCGATTACATAAAGGTTGACGTCATTCTTCAAACTTTTAAGCAGCTTTTGGCTTTTTGACGAGATCTCATATATATTGGTGTCACTGATATCAATTTGCCGGATCTTTTGAGGCAGCTGGGCCACAAGAAGATTAAACAGGATTACGATTCCTATGACAACGGCAGTAACAGCTATGCTGTATGAGCCTCTCCTGGAATCCTTTGTCTGAAATAGTTGTTTTATTTTATCCACTTACAGTCCTCCTAACTCCATCGTCTTTTCTGAAATGTCTGTATCGTCAAGAAAATAAAAAGAATGATGACGGAGAGATAATATAAAAGCCCTCCGATATCAAAAATATAGTTCTGGGCAAAATTATAGAAAACGCCGGTCAGGACGAAATGTTCCAGAATATCATGAATGAAATTTTCAAATACAGACGATTTAATGAAATATACTGCAATACTTATGACCGCTCCGGCAATTTCTACGGTTCCGGCGATAATCTGATTTTTTGTTATATGAAAGATCAGGCCTGCGGCCAGTGACAGGATCAGGATGGTGATGATGACACCGCTGGGTGCGCTGGTCGGAATATAGCTTAAGAGATTATCAAGCATATACAAAAAGAATAAAACCCCGAAGGTGCTGATCGCCGCAATGACCGGACTCTCTGTCAGGGAAGACAGTAACATCCCGATGCCGATAAAAACACAGCCCAGCAGATAAAATGCCAGGATTGAAGAATAGTCCACCAGAAGATGGGCATTTCCGTGAAACTTGATAATCAGAGGAAACAGGCAGTAGATCAGGCAGGGCATGGCAAATACCGTGATCATTGCAAAGTATTTGCCTAAAATGATCTTTGTCAGAGACACAGGCGAGGTCAGAAGCAGCTGGTCTGTCTTGTTTTTTCTCTCCTCAGCGAAGCATTTCATGGACAGAACCGGGACCGTGATCAGAACGGCAAAAATTACACCGGACAGAGAATAAGAAAAATAGGGATATCCGCTCATCAGGTTATATACCATAAAATATACACCCCCGATGACAGTGAGGAATGCCGCAAAGGCACAGCCAATCATAGAGGTAAAATAGGAGCGGAGTTCCCGCTTATAAATTGCTTTCATTTTCTTCGTCTCCTTCCTGTTCCTGAATGTCTGTATCGGTCAATTCCAGGAAAATGTCCTCAAGAGTCGTCCTGGAAATATAAATCCTGGTGACCGGGATTTCTTCTCTTGCAAAAGCAAGGGAAATCTCCCGGCAGATCTTCTGGCTGTCGCCGGAGAATTCCACAGAGATGTCGCAGGAATCTCCCGTGTCTCCTTTCCAGCAGATCGCGTGCATGCCAGAGAGAGAATCCAGGACAGACTGTATACGTGCCGGGTCCGACATGATGGTAAGCTCCACAGTATCCTTTCCGCGGGACATTTCTTCCAGCTGTTTTGGTGTACCCTCGGCTGCCAGGCGCCCTTTTGAAATAATAAGAACATAATCGCAGATCTCCTGGACCTCCGCCAGGATATGAGAGCTGAGGATGATAGTATGGTCTTTGGAGAGCGTGCGGATGAGCTGCCGGATTTCGATGATCTGTTTTGGGTCCAGGCCAACGGTCGGCTCATCCAGAATAATGATATCGGGGAAACCAAGGACTGCGGCCGCGAGACCGGTCCTCTGGCGGTATCCTTTGGAAAGATTGCGGATCAGGCGGCTGGAAACATCGGTAAGCCTGACGAGACTTAGGACTTTATCCACCTGTGCTGCACTGTCTTTTCTGGGAATCTCTTTTAATTCAGATACGAAACTTAAATATTCCCGGACGGTCATATCCGGATAGAGGGGCGGAATTTCCGGCAGATATCCCACGGATCTTTTCGCTTTCTCCGGCTCTTTTAAAATATCGAACCCGTTTATCAGAACTTCTCCGCTGTCTGCACCGATATATCCGGTCATGATGTTCATCGTGGTAGACTTTCCGGCACCGTTAGGTCCGAGGAAACCATAGACCCGGCCTTTCTCGATCGTAAATGACAGGTCATCCAAAGCCGGATGGCTGTCATAGCTCTTTGTAAGGTGTTTTACTTCAATCAATTTACTGCCTCCTTTTATGTTGTCTCTTAACAGAATAAAAGAGAAAGCTAAACAAAATGTGATGAAAGTTTGATTCTTTTGTGTTCTCCTTCTTATCCTCAGTTACAAGTCTTTTTTTTTATTTCCATTTCTGTTATAATCTTAGAAAATAATTTCCATATGACCTGCATTGTGTGAAAAGGGGCGGTGACTATGAAGATAAAAGGCGTCAGACTTTATGGGGTAAAGGACATCAGGATGGAAGAATTTGAACTTCCCGGGATCAAAGAGGACGAGATCCTGCTCAAGATCCTCTGCAATGGAATTGCTATGTCTACTTTAAAAGAGATCACGCTTGCACAGAGGCATCTGAGGGTTCCGAAGAACATACGAAGATATCCGATATTGATCGGACATGAATTCGCCGGGGTCATTGAACAGGTGGGTGAGAAGTGGAAGGATCAGTACCGTCCAGGGGACAAGTATGTAGTTGTTCCCGAGATACCGGGACAAATCGAGTCTCCTGGTTATTCCTATGAGTATTTTGGAGGAGCTGCCACCTACTGCATTGTCCCGGGAGAAGTGATTGAAAAGGGATGTCTGCTTACTTTTGAGGGGGAAAGCTACTATGAGGCAACGGTGGCACAGGCACTGTACAGTATCGTAGGAAGCTTTCACTCCAATTATCACAGCAAACCTGGTTCCCATGACCATATCTCCGGCATTAAAGAAGGCGGCAATACAGTGATCCTCGGGGGATGCGGACCCATGGGGCTGATGGCCATCCGCTATGTCCTGGCTATGGAGAGGAAACCGAAGAGGCTTGTGGTGACGGATATAAACGAAGAACGGATTGCCAAGGCCAGAAGGCTGATACCGGTGCAGGAGGCCCAGAGGACCGGAGTGGAGCTTTACTATATAAATCCGTCCATGATGGTAGACCCTGCTTCCGCGCTGCTGGCGCTGACCAATGAAAAGGGGTATGATGATGTTTTCGTCTATGCCCCGCCGAAAAATGTAGCGGAGACAGGGAACAGGATCATGGCCATGGACGGCTGCATGAATATTTACGCGGCTACTGCGGACAAGAAGTACAGGGCGGGCATGAACATCTACGGCAGCCATTATCTCAAGACAAAGCTTATCGGTTCATCCGGGGGCCTGAGAAGCGATATGGAGGAAGCCCTTGAACTGCTCCGTGACAAAAAGGTTGATCCGGCTATGAATATTACCCATATCGGCGGTCTTAATGCGGTTGTGGATACTACACTGTATTTAAAGAAAATGCCGGGAGAGAAAAAGATCGTGTACACGCACATCTCTATGCCGCTGACGGCGATTGAGGATTTTCGGAAGCTGGGAAAAGAAGACCCTTTATTTAAACGGCTGGCAGATGCATGTGATGAGGCCGGGGGATTCTGGAACAAGAAAGCGGAGGATATTCTGCTGGGTCGGCATTCGGCAGAAGAATAGAGATACAGATTTTTTTACCGTTATTTCCTAATAACTTCCTTGCATATTTGTATGTGAGTTAGTATAATATAGGAGTGAATTTACTTGACAAGTTCGGGTATAAGTAGGTATACTTTGATAATCAAACTATTATGAGGTATGAAGGAGATTAATTATGTTAGAGAAAATGAAGGAAATCATTGCAGAACAGTTAAGCGTTGATGAAAGCGAAATTGCGTTAGAGACATCTTTCAAAGATGACTTAGGAGCTGACTCTCTGGACTTATTTGAATTAGTTATGGCATTAGAAGAAGAGTACGATGTAGAGATTCCGTCTGACGATCTGACAGAGCTTAATACTGTCGAAGATGTAATCAACTACTTAAAGAATAAAGGCGTAGAAGATTAAGATTGACAAAATATTGACTTATAACTGATGATTTGAGGTTATAAGTCAATTTTTTAGAAACAGATATTTTGAAACTCAAAGTAATTGACGAGGTGATAACGATGGGTAAAATTGTTTTTATGTTTCCGGGACAGGGAGCACAGTATGTCGGTATGGGACAAGAGTTCTATGACTCTTTTGAACACAGCAGAGAAGTATTTGAAAAAGCAAATGAAGTGTTGGATATTGATGTGAAGGCATTGTGCTTCGAGGAAAATGAAGACATCAACATTACGGAGTATACACAGGCGGCCATGGTGACAGCCAGTGTGGCCGTCTTAAGAGAGATCGAAGCCATGGGCATAAAAGCGGATATGACAGCTGGTTTAAGTCTCGGGGAATATTGTGCCCTTGTTGCATGCAATGTCATGAGCTTTGAGGATGCAGTCAAAGTAGTCCGCCAGAGAGGAATTCTCATGCAGGACACAGTGCCTGCCGGAGAGGGAGCCATGGCGGCTGTTCTTGGCATGAAGAAAGAAGAGATCGAGGCCGTGCTTCCCGGAGTGAGCGGAGTTGTCTCCATCGCCAATTACAACTGTCCCAGACAGATTGTGATATCAGGTGAGGCCAAAGCCGTCGAGGCAGCGGCAGATGTACTGAAAGAGGCGGGGGCCAAAAGAGTCCTTCCGCTGAAAGTGAGCGGGCCGTTTCATTCTCCTATGTTAAAGACTGCCGGGGAAAAACTGCTTGAGGTCTTAAAAGACGTGGAAGTTCATGATCCGGAGATTCCATATGTGTCAAATACGACTGCAGAATTTGTCACTTCCAAAGATCAGGTGAAAGACCTGCTGGGAAAACAGGTTTATTCTTCTGTCCGTTGGGAACAATCTATACATAAAATGATAGAAGCGGGAGCAGATACTTTTATCGAGATCGGTCCGGGAAGAACTCTGTCCGGATTTATGAGAAAGATCGACCGGAAGATGAAAGTGATCAATATAGAGAAAAAAGAAGATTTGAAAAAGCTTGAGGAGGTCTTATCATGTTAGAAGGAAAAGTAGCTGTTGTCACAGGCGCAAGCCGTGGGATCGGCCGTGAAGTGGCACTGACCCTTGCAGGCTATGGGGCGAAAGTCATCGTCAATTATTGCGGGTCCAAAGAAAAAGCCGAAGGAGTGGTCGCTTCGATCAAAGAAAACGGTGGAGAAGCCAAAGTATATCAGGGAGATGTCTCCGATTTTAATACAGCCAGGGAAATGATGGCTTCCGTGAAAAAGGAATTCGGTTCCATCGACATTTTGGTCAACAATGCAGGAATCACAAAAGATAACCTGGCTATGAAGATGAGCGAGGAAGAGTTCGATCAGGTGATCAATGTCAATCTGAAGGGAACATTTAACTGCATGAAGCATGTGGCAAGGATTATGCTGAAACAGAAGTCCGGCCATATCATCAACATGTCTTCCGTTTCTGGAGTGATCGGAAATGCCGGGCAGATGAATTACTGTGCCTCCAAGGCAGGAGTCATCGGTATGACCAAATCTCTGGCGAGAGAACTTGGGTCCAGAGGGATCACGGTCAATGCGGTGGCACCGGGGTACATAGATACGGAGATGACGGAAGTGCTTCCGGAGGACGTGAAGAAGGGTATTATCGATACGATCCCGTTAAAAAAAGTAGGGACGACAAAGGATATCGCAGAGACAGTAGCATTTTTAGCATCTGACAAGGCGTCCTATATTACTGGGCAGACGATCAGTGTGGATGGCGGAATGGGAATGTAAAGGAGAGCAGTATGAAGAATTTAAAGAGAGTCGTAGTTACCGGAATGGGTGCGATTACTCCGATCGGAAACAGTGTGGAAGAGTTCTGGGACGGAATCAAACAGCAAAAGACTGGATTTGCTCCAATCAGTCATTTTGATGCCAGTGAATACAAAACTCATCTGGCAGCAGAAGTAAAGGATTTTAAAGCGAAAGATTATATAGACCCGCGTTCTGCAAGGAGAATGGAACTGTTCTCCCAGTACGCCGTGGCTGCGGCCAAAGAGGCTATCGAGGATTCCGGACTGGATCTGGAAAAAGAAGATACAGCGAGGATTGGTGTATCTGTCGGGTCGGGAACAGGAAGTCTGCAGATTGTAGAAAAAAACACCGAAGTCATCCGTACAAAGGGTCCTAACAGAGTCAAGCCTCTGGTGGTTCCGATGATGATCTCCAACATGGCTGCGGGAAATGTTTCCCTTGCGTTTGGGTTAAGGGGCAAGAGCATCAATGTAGTTACTGCATGTGCTACAGGCACGCAGTCTATTGGAGAAGCATTCCGCTCGATCCAGTGCGGCGAGGCAGATGTGATGGTGGCAGGAGGAACGGAAGCCTGCATCACGCCGGTAGCTGTGGCGGGATTTGCCTCTCTGACAGCACTGAGCAGTTCAGAAGATCCAAAACGTGCATCGATTCCATTCGATAAAGAGAGAGACGGATTTATTATTGGAGAGGGAGCAGGCGTGGTAGTGCTGGAGACATTGGAGCACGCCAAAGCCAGGGGAGCCAATATCCTTGCGGAAGTTGTGGGATATGGGGCGACCAGCGATGCTTTCCATATCACTTCACCGGCAGAAGATGGAGAGGGAGCAGCGCGTGCGATGCAGTTTGCCATTGACGAGGCGGAGATCCGTCCCGATGAGGTGGATTATATCAACGCCCACGGAACAAGCACACCGGCCAACGACAAGTTTGAGACGAAAGCGATCAAAACTACCTTCGGCGATCACGCCAGAGACTTGAAGATCAGCTCTACAAAATCGATGATCGGTCACGGACTCGGGGCCGCCGGAGCCATTGAGTTTATCACCTGTGTAAAGACTGTTTTGGAAGATTACATTCATCCCACTGTGGGACTTAAGGTGCCGGATGAAGAATGTGACCTGGATTATACATTAGAGCCGGTCACAGACCGCACAGTCAATTATGCTCTGAGCAATTCACTTGGGTTCGGAGGGCATAATGCAACGCTTCTGATCAAAAAGTTTGCGGAATAGGGAGGATAGGCTATGAAATTAGAGGAAATGAAAGAACTGATCCAGGCATTATCAGAGTCAGATGTCGATAAGTTTGAATATAAAGATGATGATTTCTCAGTGAAGCTGTCAAAGAAGAAGGAAAGAGTCTTCGCATCACCGGAATTCGCAGCGCCGCCTGTGCCCGCGGCTGCACCTGCGTCGCAAAGCACGCTGGAAGCTCTGCCGGAAGACGAAGAGGCGGAAGGCAATGCCGTGACTGCTCCTTTGGTGGGTACCTTTTACGCTGCTCCGTCGGAAGGAGCAGAACCGTTCGTGCAGGTAGGCGATACGGTGACAAAGGGACAGATCATTGGAATTGTTGAAGCTATGAAGCTGATGAACGAAGTGGAGAGTGAATTTGAAGGAACCGTAGTGAGCATCCCGGTTAATAACGGGGATATTGTGGAATACGGGGAAACTCTGGTCATTATCCGGTAGGAAAGGGGAAACATATGCTGAATATTAAAGAAATTATGAATATTATCCCGCACAGGAGCCCGTTTCTTCTGGTTGACCGGATTGAGGAAATGGAAGTCGGAAAAAGGGCAGTGGGCAAAAAATGCGTGACATACAACGAACCGTTCTTTGCGGGACATTTTCCGCAGGAACCGGTGATGCCGGGTGTGCTGATCATCGAGGCGCTGGCTCAGGTGGGAGCCGTGTGCTGCCTTTCTGCGGAAGAGAACAAAGGAAAGATCGGATTTTTAGGCGGAGTCAATAAGGCAAAATTCCGCGGCAAAGTCGTACCTGGAGACGTGCTGAATCTGGAAGTAGAGATGATCAGGGTGAAAGGACCGGTAGGCGTCGGCAAGGGAACCGCAACGGTGGACGGAAAGGTCGTCGCGTCCGGCGAAATCACATTCATGATCGGCTAGGAGGAAGCGTTGTATGTTTAAGAAAATTTTAATTGCAAACAGAGGAGAGATCGCGGTGCGCATCATCCGGGCCTGCCGTGAGATGGACATCCTTTCTGTAGCAGTTTGCTCCGAGGCAGATAAAGAAGCTCTGCACGCACAGCTGGCGGATGAGACCGTCTGTATCGGGCCCGCGCCTGCAAAGGACAGCTATCTGGATATGGAGAGGATCATCGGAGCTGCTATGGCAGTAGGGGCGGATGCCATTCATCCGGGATTCGGATTTTTATCGGAGAACAGTAAGTTTGTCCGCATGTGTGAAAAGTGCAACATATCCTTTATCGGGCCTTCCGCAGAAATCATTGACAAAATGGGGGATAAATCTTCTGCCAGAAAGACTATGATGGAGGCTGGTGTTCCGGTTGTGCCGGGGACCAAAGATGCGGTTTACGAAGCCTTGGAGGGCAGGAAGATTGCCGACGAGATGGGATATCCCGTCATGATCAAGGCATCCGCAGGCGGCGGAGGCAAGGGCATGAGGATCTGCGAAGACTCCGCAGAGTTTGAACATATATTTGAAACGGCAAAGCGGGAAGCAGAAAATGCTTTCGGCGACGGCACCATGTATATTGAAAAATATATCCGTGATCCGAGACATATCGAATTTCAGATTTTGGCTGATAAATACGGAAATGCGGTTCATCTGGGTGAGAGGGACTGTTCCATCCAGAGACGTCATCAGAAGCTGATTGAGGAGTCACCGTCACCGGCCATTAACAAAGAGCTCAGAGAGAAGATGGGAGCCATTGCAGTCAAAGCGGCAAAAGTGGTCGGATATTACAGCGCAGGCACCATTGAATTCCTGAAGGACCAGGACGGGAATTTCTATTTCATTGAGATGAACACCAGAATTCAGGTAGAACATCCGGTCACGGAATGGGTCACCGGCATCGACTTAATCCGGGAACAGATTCGTATTGCGGCGGGAAGACATCTGACTTATCAGCAGAAGGATATCCATATCTCCGGACACGCCATTGAGGTAAGGGTAAATGCAGAGGATACGGAACATGATTTCAGGCCGAGTCCGGGAACTGTTACAAATGTACATTTTCCGGGAGGCAAGGGTGTGCGCATTGACTCTGCCCTGTTTACCGGATATCAGATCCCTCCGTTCTATGATTCGATGGTTGCAAAACTGATCGTCTATGACAAAAACCGTGAACTGGCTTTGAGGAAGCTCAGAAATGCTCTGGGAGAGCTGGTACTGGAAGGCATCAAGACGAACATCGATTACCAGTATGACATCATCAATCATCAGGATTTTATTGACGGAAATGTGGATACCGCATTTATTGAAAGGTTCCAGAAGGAACGGGAAGAAGAGACAGAAAGCCAGGGTGAAGCATCATGTTAAAAGAAATGTTTAAGAAAAGAACATTGACACCTCAGGAGAAAAAGCAGGCGGAACGGGTGAAAAAGGCCAAAGATACCCTGCTTGAATATCAGGCGCCGGAAGGACTGTTCCAAAAATGCAGTGACTGCGGAAAGCCGGTCTATAATGAAGATATCATTGAAAATTATTATATCTGCCCCCACTGCGGAAATTATTTCAGAATACGGCCGAGAACAAGGATTGCCATGGTTCTGGACCGCAATACCTTTGAGGAGTGGGACACCGGACTTGTCACGTCCGATCCGCTGGAGTTTCCGGGCTATTTGAAAAAGCTGGAGCACCAGAAATCTGTGACGAATCTGGAAGAAGCGGTGATCACGGGAAAAGGAAAGATCGGCGGCAGTGAAGTGGCCATTGCAGTCATGAGTGCTGATTTCATGATGGGCAGCATGGGCCAGGTCGTCGGTGAAAAGATCACGAGGGCTATCGAGAGAGCCACCGAGCAGAGAATACCAATCATTATTTTTACATGTTCGGGAGGGGCCAGGATGCAGGAAGGCATCATTTCCCTGATGCAGATGGAGAAGACGTCGGCGGCTTTGAGAAGACACGACCAGGCAGGGCTTTTGTACATCAGTGTACTGACAGATCCGACGACCGGAGGAGTGACTGCAAGTTTTGCAATGCTCGGAGATGTGATACTGGCTGAACCGGGAGCGCTGGTCGGATTTGCAGGACCCCGCGTCATCGAGCAGACCATTGGGCAGAAGCTTCCGGATGGTTTCCAGAGATCCGAATTCCTGCTGGAGCACGGATTTGTAGATAAGATCGTTGAGCGGAAGAACCTGCGGAAAGTGCTTGC
Source organism: Anaerostipes hominis (ex Lee et al. 2021) (assembly GCF_002270485.1). GTDB lineage: Bacteria > Bacillota > Clostridia > Lachnospirales > Lachnospiraceae > Anaerostipes > Anaerostipes hominis. Next base: position 105,904 of record NZ_NQOG01000005.1, read on the forward strand.
CACCATTATAAGGAGTTGTTGTTATGAGTCATAATAATTTAACACCATGGGAGAGAGTCGAGATCTCAAGGTCAGCGGAGCGGCCGACCAGTCTGGACTACATTACAACGATCTTTGACCGTTATATGTCCCTGCACGGAGACCGCCTGTTCGGCGATGACGGAGCGATCGTCGGGGGGCTGGCATCCATAGACGGCATTCCGGTCACAGTGGTTGGACAGCAGAAAGGCCGTTCTACAAAGGAAAATATAAAAAGGAACTTCGGAATGCCTTCCCCGGAAGGTTACAGGAAGACGATGCGTCTCATGCGTCAGGCAGAGAAATTCCATCGTCCGGTCATCTGTTTTGTGGATACGCCGGGAGCCTTCTGCGGCATCGAAGCTGAGGAGGGCGGCATCGGTGAGGCGATCGCGAGAAATCTTTATGAGATGTCTTCCCTGAAAGTTCCGATACTTTCGATTATGATCGGAGAAGGCGGCAGCGGCGGAGCTATCGCCATGGCTGTCGGCAATGAGGTGTGGAGCATGGAAAATTCCACTTACTCAGTCCTATCCCCGGAAGGGTTTGCAAGTATCCTGTGGAAAGACGGAAGCAGGGCATCCGAGGCTGCAAAAGTAATGAAGATCACAGCGGCAGATTTAAAGGAACTCGGAGTGATCGAGAGGGTCATCAGAGAACCCGAACCTGCAAGTATTGATAATATTATCGAATTGTCAGAGGAGATCAGAGAGATGATCGTTGATTTCCTGAAACGATATAAGAAGAAAATGCCGGAAGAGATTGTAGAAGAGAGATACCAGCGCTTTAGAAAAATGTAACTGAAAGAAAGACCACGGAGGTAATGGAAGTGAAACCATTGAAGATCGGGGATTTGGTTGCGAAAATCCCTATTATACAGGGGGGAATGGGCGTAGGTGTCAGTTTGAGTTCTCTTGCGGGAGCTGTTGCAAGAGAGGGCGGCATCGGTGTGCTGTCGGCGGCTCAGATTGGATACAACGAGCCGGACTTTGAGCAGGACCCTGAGGGCGCCAATATGCGTGCCATGAAAAAACATATCAGGAAGGCGAGAGAGATCGCACCCGACGGTGTCATTGGCATAAATATCATGGTAGCCACAAGGCTGTATGCCAACTATGTAAAAGAAGCAATTGCAAACGGCATTGACCTGATTATTTCAGGCGCCGGACTTCCTACGGAGCTTCCGGCTCTGGCAAAGGGGAGCAAAACAAAGCTTATCCCGATCGTATCCCCGAAAAAGTCGGCGCGGGTGATTCTCAAGATGTGGGATAAAAAGCATCAGACGGCACCGGATGCCCTGCTGATCGAAGGTCCAAAGGCCGGGGGCCATCTGGGATTTAAATATGAAGAGCTTGTCAGCGATGAGACTTATGAAAATTATGATGACACGATTCAGGAGATCATCGACATGGTAAAAACATATGAAGAAAAATATGAAAAAGACATCCCGGTTATCGTGGCGGGAGGAGTTTCCTCCAAAGAAGACCTGGAACACTGTCTTTCCATGGGAGCTTCCGGAGTGCAGATTGCCACTCCATTTGTCACTACTGAGGAGTGTGACGCGGATATCAAGTATAAAGAGGCTTATATTAACTGCAAAAAAGAAGATATCACGATCGTAAAGAGTCCGGTGGGAATGCCTGGGCGGGCCATCAAAAATAAATTTATGGAAATCGTCCAGAGAGAAGGCAGGATCAAGCCGAAGCACTGCTTTAACTGTATGTCTGCCTGCAGTCCGGCTGAGACCGTTTACTGTATCACGGAACGGCTGATCGAGGCTGTTAAAGGAAATGTGGATGACGGACTGATTTTCTGCGGAGCTGATGCGTGGAAGTGCAATAAGATCACCACTGTGAAAGACGTTATTGGAAGCTATTTAAGATGAGAAGAGAGAGAGAAAAAGCGAAATGGTATCTGTGGATCTTCATAGGTATAGCTGTGCTGATCCATCTGATTCTCCAAAGTGATTTTGGGGATGACTTAATCTTTGGAGCACAGCTGGAACACAAGGCTGTCCTGCCGTGGCTGGTCCACAGGTATCACAGCCTGTCTTCCAGATTCCTGGTTGAAATCTCCATGGCGGCGGCGCTTAAAATGCCGGTTCTGCTCTGGAAGGCTTTAGATATCTTGGTCTGTATCCTGCTGGGTGCAGGACTCAATTATCTGCTGGACAACAAGGGGAAGTGTGCAATTTTCACCGCAGCGCTGCTCTGTGTATATCCATTTATGCATATGGGTTCTGCAGGATGGAGAGTTACCACAGCCAATTATCTCTGGCCTTTGGCCGCAGGGATCGGCTGTCTTGTGCTGTTTAAAAAGTTCCTGGAACAAAAGAAACTGTCAGTGGCTGAGTATGTGCTCTATATGGCCGGCATACTTTACGCGGCGAACCTGGAACAGATGGCTATTGTGCTCGCAGGCAGTCTCTGTCTGCTGATCTTCTGTTTCAGAGATCATAAAAGAGCTGTGGTTTTTCTTGCGGCAGGACTTATCGCTGTCATTGGGAACCTGGTATTTATTTTGAGCAATCCGGGCAATTCTGTCCGAGTGGCAAAAGAGATCCACGACAAAATGCCGGAATTTATTCGTCTGACATTTCTTGACAAGCTGAGACTTGGATTTGTGTCAATCTTCCAACATTTTACCGTTGTGCCAAACTTCATCCTGTTTATCTTTTGTCTTCTGCTCATTCTTCTTGCCGTTGACAGGAAGTTCCGGAAATGGAAGCTTGCCGCAGCACTGGTCCCTATGGGGCTTGATATCATCTACAGCCTGTATTTTCTTGTTGATATCGTCAAGAATCGGTCAGTGGAATACACGGAACCGCGGGTTCTCCCGGAAAATGCAGTACAGTGGGGATTCCAGATCCTTATGGGCGTTGCTTTTCTGATTTTTATCATATGTGTGATCTTTGTCTGTATAGAAGGGCTCAAGGACAGCAGGGACCGGATGCTTGTGATCTCAGGGTTTTTGATCGGAGGAGCTACCAGAATGGCCCTGGCCTTTACCCCGACCATGTTTGCGTCCAGCACCAGGACGTATCTGTTTTTATATATGGCATTCATACTTGGATCGGCGGTCATCTATAAAAGGATTGAGAAGGTCCGTTTTAACTGGCTCCTGAATGCAGCCATTGTTTTTGGGGTTCTCATGAATCTGGGAGGTATCGTCATGCTCCAGATGAAATATTAAAAATTCATAGTAATCTAAAATCTCTGCAGAAGGATCGTTTGCCCTCTGCGGAGATTTTTTAGTGTTTTTTATTCCTAAATTGCTGCATCTTAAAATTTGCAAAGCGAGAGGTCCGCTTAATAAAGGTTCTCCGTTCGGCTATCAGCTTTATGATCTCATTACCGATTCTGTCTATGATTGAACGCATTTCCTCCTAAGCGAGGGGGCAGAGGTTCAAATCCTCCCGGAGACGCGTTTTTAAGAGTGGGAATTGTTAGCAAAAATGCTAAAACAGTTCCCGCTTTTTCGTTCCATAGATTTCCCTTGCAATAACGGTATCCCTTATAAGTTTTGTTATATTTTTCCTTTTTGGGAAATTCAATTTACCTGCAAAGTATAGAACATTTGAATGTAAACTTTCAGAAAATGTCTGCTATAATATTTATATAATATGTTAGAAAATGAGGGATTAGAATGAAAGTGCAAGAATAATATAGCCAATCAGGGCGGTGCAATGATCAGGACACTTTATACGACGTATAATGGGACAAAAGAAAATCATAAGTATCTTGCCCAATACTGTTTCAAGAAAGTATTCCCATGTGATAGGTACTACTCAAATAAAGTGAGGAGTTTGCTAGTTAAGGGATTGAGATTTAGTACGAGATGACGTATCTGATATATTACTACTAGTAACATTGAAAGATATGTATATATCTTGATTTCTACCGGACTAATATGTATTATAATCTAAAATAAAAAGGAATTAATAGGAACGGAATTATGTACGGAATAAATTTAGAACAAAAACGGACACATAGTCTTTCTCAGTCAAATGGATTTGATAGAAGCATGGTGGAAAATTGTGGGATGGAAGAACTGTCTATGCTGGAAGAAATAGGGGAGGATATCGTATTATATATCAAGGAACAGCTGGATTTTAATAAGTATAGTAAAAAAGAGCTGGAAATTATAGAATACCTGACGGAAAATCTGGATGAAAACGGATTTTGCTCAGTGAATGAAGAAGAAGTAGCCGAAACTGTATACATAAAAGATTTGTTTACTTCGGGAGTGAAACAAACGGATGGTCAGATGACTTCAGTGGATGAAATTAAATATATTTTAGAAGAGTTTATTGCAGCTGAGAATAAAGCAAGACCTTATAGTGATAGTAAGTTGGTCGATCTATTTAAAGAAAAAGAGATTTTGATATCAAGACGTACAATAGCGAAGTATAGAAAAGAATTAGGCATAAAGAGTAGTTTTGCCAGAAAGGAACTTGTGGATGAATAAAACTAAAGAAAAAATATACGAAGAAGTCCAAGAAAATACAAAAAAATGGAAAGACAAAGGAATAGAGTGGTTTTCTGCAGGTGAAATAGGTATGCGTTTAGGAATTAGTAGAACTCTTGCAAGTCAGTACCTGAATGAAATGGTAAGAGAAGGAAGACTGGTTAAAACATCTAATCGTCCGGTTGCTTATCTGGAAAAAAAAATTTTGGAAGATTTGTATCCAGATAGAAACATTACAGATACAGTAGAAAAAGAAAGTCTGGAAGATGGAAAACCCGGAGAAAAAGAAGATTGTTTTAAAAAAGTAATCGGAGCGAACGGAAGTATTTCATATATGGTAGATCAGTGCAAAGCGGCGGTCGTTTATCCTCCAAATGGACTTCCTGTATTACTTACGGGACCTACAGGATGTGGAAAAAGTTATATGGTAAAAATACTATATGAGTATTTGAAGAAAGAAAATCTGATTCCAGAACATGCAAAACTTGTAACATTGAACTGCTCAGAATATGCAAATAATCCAGAACTTTTGACAGCTAATTTATTTGGGTATAAAAAGGGAGCATTTACAGGGGCATATCAGGATTGTTCCGGTTTAATCCAGGAGGCTGATCAGGGAGTGCTTTTTCTTGATGAAGTACATAGTCTTCCGGATAAATGTCAGGAAAAATTATTTATATTTCTTGATAAGGGAGAATTTTATCGTTTTGGTGATAATTCAAAAGTGTGTCATGCTTCTGTTAAGATGCTGTTTGCAACATCGGAAGATCCGAATGCAGTGTTGTTAAAGACCCTTTTAAGAAGAATTCCGGTGATTATTCATCTTCCTTCTTTGGAGGAAAGATCAATCGAAGAAAAAAAAGAAATTATTTTAATGACAATCAAAAATGAGGAGGAACGAATAAAAAGAAAGATCAGGATAGGAAGGCAAGTATTTAATGCATTGATGAATTACAGATTTGACGGTAATATCGGTCAGTTAAAAGATTGTATAAGGCTGGGATGTTCCAATGCGTATGCAGAAAATAAAGAAAATACGGTAGATATTAAACTTTTGAATATGCCAAATTATATTATTAGAGAGGCTGGAAAACATATTGATGATACACGGACAGAAGTAGAAATGCTTGATCTCGATAAGATAAAAAATACAAAAGAGCAGAAATATGTTTTGCATTTATATGATGAGATTTTGAAAGGCTATGAAGAGTACTATAAAGATGGACGAGATTTTGAGGATTGTATGAAGATGCTGCTGGAAAAGATAAGTGAATATTATGATTATCTGATCTATCAAAAGCAGTATATGAATACAAGGATAGAGTTGTTAGAAGAAATGGTAAATGATATTCTGAAACAGGCAGAAATCAGATATAGTTTAAAAAGAGATACCAATAAAGAAAGAATCATAGTGAGATTTTTATGTGACTACACACAGAGACTTTCTATGTTCAGACAATGGGAACAGGAACATATCAAAGAAATTAAAAAGTGTAAAGAAACATTTCAGATAAACTGTCCAATCGAATATGAAATTGCAGATAATATCACAAAACAGATTGGGAAAAGAATGGAACTTCAGTTAGGAGAGTTTAATAAGATTCTTATATTATTACATGTTCATTCTGTTCAACAAACAGGAAGCACAAACAATATATTTGGAGTTATTTTGTGCCATGGATGTTCAACTGCAACCAGTATAAAAGATGCTGCAAATAAATTGTTGGGCAGCCAGGTGTTTGAAGCTATAGATATGCCATTGGATATACCCACATCAGAAATCGGGGAGCGTTTAGTGCAATTGCTAGAAAGGGAAAATACATACAGAGATGCAATCTTTTTAGTAGATATGGGATCATTAGAAGGTATTTATGAATATGTGAAAGGAAAATATAGAGGAAATATAGCAATTATCAATGGTGTGACAACAAGAATGGCATTGGAAGTAGGAAGTACCATATTAGAGAAACAGGAATTGAAGAAAATTGCAGAAACGGCGTGTAAGCATAATATTAGTACATATAAGGTTTTTGAAAATAAGGAAAAAGAAGATACGATTCTCTTTATCAATGAATCAGATATCCATGCTGCAAGGAGTATGATGGAGTTGTTTCAAAATAGTCTAATTCAGAATATAAAGTTAAAGTTTATTCCTGTAGATTATTATTCACTTGTGGTTCAAAAAAAGGATGCACCAATCTTTAAAGATTATCATGTGGTTGCAATCGTAGGAAGCCCAGATCCGCAGATACCGGGCACACCATTTATACCGATTGAAGAAATAATTGAAGGAAGTGCAAAATCGGAAATAAATAAGATACTTATCAGATATATTTCTGAACAGGAACTTGAAAAATTTAATCTTGCGGTTTTAAAGAATTTTTCATTACAAAATGTTATTGAAAAGATCACTATTTTGAATGTGAAAATTGTTTTGGATGACGTAGAAAAAGCATTGGAAAAATTTCGAAAAGAATGGAAGATTATGATTCCAAATAAAATTTTGATAGGGTTGTATGTCCATATATGTTATTTGATTGAAAGACTAGTCAAAAAAGCACCAATTTCTACATATGCAGAGTTAGAGACTTTTCAAGTTGAACAACAAGAGTTTATTAGTGTTATAAAAAAATGTTTTAGTGACGTACAAAGACGGTATAGTGTCGAAATTCCAGTGTCGGAAATGGCATATATCTGGGATTACATAAATTTAATATAAAAAAATAAACATAAAAAAGGTTGATATTTCAACCTTTTTTATGTTTTAAATAATTTTTTTTTGCTAATGGGGAAAAGTTGGCATCAGATTTGCGATATAAATATAGTGAAAGAAAAAGAAAGGAGAGAAAGATGAGAAAAATAATTTTAGCATCTCATGGAGAACTGGCTAACGGAATGAAGATGTCGGTGGAAATGATTGCTGGTGAGCAGGATAACCTTTATGCTGTTTCCATGTGCGGAACTATGGGACCTCAGGATGTTCTTCAAAAAGTTAAAGAAATTCTGGCAGAGGATGAAACATGCCAAGCAATCTTAATTACTGATCTGTCGGGCGGAAGCGTGAACACTGCGTTATCTGAATTACTTCGAGAAGAAAGATGTTCTTTAGTGTCAGGAATGAATATTATGCTTGTATTAGATATAGTGATGTCTGATGAAAGTAGTAATATAGACGAAATTCTGGAATCTGCACTGAGAGATGCGAAAAAAACAATTTTAAATGTAGGAGAAATGTTGAATTCACAGGAAGAGGAAGGAGAGATGTTCTATGATTAAAATGATGAGGATTGATGATCGTTTAATTCATGGTCAGGTAGCAGTAGTATGGTCAAAACATCTTGGAGTTAATCGTATTGTTGTTGCGAATGATGAAATTGTAAATAATGAAATGCAGATGATGACAGTAAAAATGGCTGTTCCACAAAATATTAAGGCAATAATTAAGAATGTAGATGATTCTATTAAACTTTTAAATGATCCAAGAGCAGAATCATTAAATATTTTGGTAGTTGTAAGCAATCCCAAAGATGCATACAGAATTGACGAGGCAGTATCGGATATTCCACTGATTAATGTGGGAAATTCTGGAAGAATGGGAACGACAGCAGAAGAAATAAAGAGGAAAGAGCAGATTGATAAAAATATTTATGTAGATGAAGAAGATAAGAAATATTTCAAACTCTTAAACAAAAGTAAAACAAAGGTAAACATTCAGTCAGTACCAACAGAGATGGAAAGATTACTGAGTGATGTATTAAAATAATATGAAAAGAAATACCCTAAAACAGCCTGTTTACGTATTGGCATAGGTATCTGGCTTATCAGGGCATTTCTTAAGATTGATTATACATAATTTCTATATATTAGACAAGAAATAAGGAGGAAATAAGAAATGTTAAAAGAGGCTATAATAATTGCATTGGTTATGTTTGTTGCTGATCTTTCAGATATGGCAATGGGAGACCCAATGCTTAGAAGACCACTTGTTATATCATCAGTAGTGGGATTATTGTTAGGAGATTTAACACAGGGGGTTATAATCGGAGCGTCTTTGGAGGTTATATTCCTTGGAGTTACACAGATTGGTGGAGCACTCCCATCAGATACAATGACAGGAGCTATTTTTGGAACAGCATTTTCAATTTTGTCAGGATCAGGAACAGAAGTTGCATTATCTTTAGCGGTACCAATCAGCATTCTGGCAGTATTTATTAACCAGTTCTGTCTTTTCGTTAGAGGTCTGTTGCTGAAAAAATTTAATGACTATATTGAAGATGATAATCAGAAGGGTATCATTCGTTTGCATATGGCAAGTACCTTTGGTGTACCGTTAGTATACGGAATTATTGGATTTTGCGGAATTTATTTTGGAGCAAATGCGGTACAGTCACTTGTAAATGATATACCGGAATTTCTGATGGATGGATTAACTGTAGCAAGTGGATTATTACCGGCACTTGGACTGGCATTATTATTAAATACTTTATGGGATGCTAAAATTGCAGTATTTCTGCTTTTAGGTTTTGTGTTGATAGCATATATGGATCTTCCATTAATTGCAATTGCATTAATTGGTGTTGTAATTGCAGTGTTTACTGCGGTAATTGAAAAAGAGCGCAAAAGCACAGTAGTCGTTGCACAGACAAATTGTTCAGAAGAGGAGGATTTTTTCAATGAGTAATCAGAAGAATACAATAACTCTGGGAAAAAAGAAAATATTTAGCAAAGTTTTCTGGAGATCATTTACATTATCAGGGACATGGAACTATATTAATGCACAAGGTGTTGCATTTTTATACTGCATGCTGCCATTTATCAATGCTGTATATAAGAAAAAAGAAGACAGAATTGCGGCAATGAAACGTCATATGTCATATTTTAATATTACACCTGCAATTGTAACATTTCCGTTAGGAATTGCAGGGAGTATGGAAGAGGAAAATGCATCAAAACCGGATTTTGATATATCATCAATTAATGCAATTAAAGCCAGTTTGATGGGACCATTATCAGGAATTGGAGATTCATTCTTCTGGGGAACATTCCGTGTTATTGCAGCAGGTATTGGTATTAGTTTAGCACAGAAGGGTAACCCACTTGGACCTGTATTATTCCTGTTACTGTATAATATTCCTTATTTCCTTACAAAATATTTCTTATTAAGACTTGGATATAATCTTGGTGGACAATTTATTAAAAAAGCGTATGAGAATGGTCTGATTGAAATTATCACAAGAGCAGCTGGCATTTTGGGACTTATGATGGTTGGTGCAATGATTTACTCTAATGTAAGTTTAGCAACAACAGTAAAGTTTACATTAGGGGATATGACATTTAAGCTTCAGGAGATCTTAGATCAAATTTTAAAAGGATTTTTACCACTTATCGCTACCATGGGATGCTTTGCTCTGCTAAGGAAAAAAATAAGTGCCAATAAGATAATTATTGGAATCTTGGTTTTATCTTTAGTTTTAAGTCTTTTTAAAATAGTATAAATAATGATTATACAGGATTGCTCTAAATAGAGCAGTCCTGTATAGTTTCTTGATAGTTTTATTGTATAAAAAAGGGAAAGGAAATAAATATATGAAGTATCAAAATCCTATTATAGAAGGTTTTTATCCGGATCCGAGCGTATGCCGTGTTGGGGAAGAATATTATTTAATCACAAGTTCATTTGAATATTTTCCTGGAATTCCGATTTTTAACAGCAAAGATCTGGTGAATTGGGAACAAATCGGACATTGTCTGACAAATGATAAACAGCTGCCGATACAGAATGCTCTAAATTCTTATGGAATTTATGCCCCAACAATTAGATTTCATAATGGCAGGTTCTATGTGATTGCAACAAATGTTACAAATTATTATAATTTTATTGTCTGGGCAGAGAATCCAACCGGACCATGGTCAGATCCTGTTAAGTTAGAAGAATGGGATGGGATTGATCCATCATTGTTTTTTGATGATGATGGGAAGGTATATATTATGGGAAATTCTTATAAAAAAAAGGCAGAGACTCTGGGATGCTATATGGCAGAATTGGATATCAATACAGGAAAATTAAAAACAGAAAGACGATTGGTATGTACTGGATCTGGTGGGAAAGCGCCGGAAGCCCCCCACCTTTATAAGAAAGATGGAAAATATTATCTGATTTTGGCAGAGGGAGGAACGGAATATGGACATATGGTAACTGTATTTAGAAGCGATAACCCTTATGGACCATTTGAAAGTTATGAGAATAATCCCGTTCTGACACATAGAAGTAGAAAGCATACATTTCAAGGAATCGGTCACATGGATCTTGTAGAAGATCACCAAGGAAACTGGTGGGGCGTATGTCTGGGGATGCGTCCAAAGGGGAGTCATGCATATTTCCATCATCTTGGAAGAGAGACATTCCTTGTGCCAGTTGTATGGACACAAGATGGCTGGATAGAAGTCGGAACAGACAAAATGGTAGCAGAGACATATGAAAATCCATTGATGACAGAGGAACAGAAAAGACCTGGTGATTTTGAAGATGATTTTTCGACAGAATGCAGGCCGAAAGAATGGGTATATCTGAGAAATCCGGAAAGAGGAAATTACGCATTAGATAAAAGTGGAAAAGGATTCTGGTTGACAGGTAATAAAGAGAGTCTTAGCTCAGGAGGTGCATGTACTTTTATCGGAAAACGACAGTGTCATTTTGAGTGTGATACAACGACGGACTTTTATGTGGATTTTAAGAACGAAAATGATGAGGCAGGTTTAACTGCCTATATGAGTGATCGTTATTATTATGCTATTTGTGTAAAGAGAAAAAATAATGAAAATTATATTGTTTTACGAAAAAAAATTGCTGATTTTGATATAGAGGAAACGGCGGTATTACTGGAGGATGATCATGTAGTTCTTGGAATAGAAGCGGATGAAAAAATGTACAAATTCTATTTTAAGGATTCAAAAAATAAAAAATGGTTTATTGGAAAAGCTGAATGCAGATTTTTGGCAAGTGAAATCTCTGCAACTTTTACAGGAACTATTTTGGGAATTTATGTTACTGCAAATGGGAATGAAGAAACTCCGAAAATATGTGTTAATAATTTTAAATATGGTACTTTATAGGTTAGAAATTGTACTATCGAGAGGATAAAATATTTGATTATGAAAAAGGGCTGTAAAAAAGTCTTTATCTAGGAAGCGCCAGAACTGGCAAATGCTGAGTCTGGAGAGACCTCTTCAATTATTATAATGCAGTTTCCAGGCATCTCTTGTAAAGACAATAAAGTAGTGGATTAGACAATTCAATTATCGTAAAATTTGCGGCAGTACCACATCTTCGTAGAGCGGTGCCTGCCGTCTTCTAGTTTATAGTCCTCTTTCTCCCGCTTGTTGGAGCGTTCTGCGGAAGCTCTTCCGGCATATTCCTTTTCCCCTGCTTTGCTGTCCCTTGGCGGTTTGTTAAACAACCTTGGATTGTCATCCGTAAAGATGTGTACAGTCCGGCCGTATTTCACTGGTGAACAGGGATGCTCACAGAAGCAGCCACGTTTCCGGTTTGCTTTTGGGCACCAGTACTTTGCACGGTGCTTGGCAGCCTCATATCCATCTTTGTGCATGCGTAAGCCCAACTTACAGACAGGGACACCGTCATCGTCAATGGTGAAATCGTCTTTATACGTGAAATGCCCGGAGTGTCCCGGGTTCAGGTCCATAAAGGGTGTGGTGTTCTCCCTTGTGCAGTATTCATAGACAGCGTAGGCATCATGGGCGGAATCCAGAGGGAGCTTCTTAATGCGCAGTTCCGGAAGATACGCTTTCATGGTGAAAAAGGAATGGAGAAAGGAAAGCATGTCATGCCGGGAAGCCTTATAAAATCAGGACTGAAGATTCCGAGAAGTTATTGAAAGAAGAAGGAAGGTAAAAATGCGACTGAAAAATAAGAGAAAGAAACGATCATCTTGTTTAACGAGTCCGCGGGTGAGGCGAGCATCTATACGTATAATGCCGGATTAAAAACTTGTTTGGAAAAGTTCAGCAGACAGTATCCGCAATTCTGCCGTATGAAAGAACAGAATAGATATGGCGGTGTGGAGTATTTGATCGATAAATCCAGACTATCTATTCATTTACAGTCATCGTATAGTAAAGAACGAATTGAGACTGTAACTCGAAATCTAAAAAATGGATTATGCAGATAATTAAAATGATAATGAACTGAAAAAGTAAGAGGATGTTCCAAAACAAGAATGATTATTAAATAGCTTTGGAACATTCTCTTCGTTAGATTAAGCCTTGTTGGAGGGAAGATTTTTTGTTAATAGTATTGTATAAAGATATTCTTGACAAAGAGTCCTGAATAATTATTTTGAGCTTGTGCACAGATTGCCTCTTGGATGGATTTGCTATTTTTATATGCTCAAATTTCCTTAATTTTTTTTCGGCAAATCACAGTAGAATATCCGCATACACCTCCGTCATAGCTCCCCCATAAAATTTCTGTGTTTTTGGGAATTCTAATAGATATTTTGTGGTCAGTATAATTTTGAATAAATAGATATTCATATTTTTCTCCAGATCTACTTGATACCTCAATACCATCGGGTATATCTGTCATAATTTGTTGTAGTTGATTTTCTGTGATTATTCTATTATATAAATCATGATAAAAGTTCATTTCTGCATCGGCACATACATAATATGCAATTCCTTTTCCATATTTATGCCGTGTAAGTGCGGGATAACCTTTATAAAAATTATCACCGTAAACCATAAGGGGCTCAGCATCTTTGAGACGCACTAAATCACATAAATGTTTACAGGAATACGAATTTTTCATATTCATCGGATTGCCTGTAAAAGGAAGTAGATGATTGACTTCGTGATCGCATAAGCTATCAATCTCTTCACTACGTAATCCTAAAACATCCATAAGACCATGAGGTGTTCCACCAAGGAAACACAGATCTGTCTCATCTACTATCCCACTCCAATATGTCATGATTAAGATTCCACCGTGTTCAACAAATTTTTTTAGTTTTTTTTCAAATCCGTTACGGAACATATAAAGCATAGGTGCAGCGATAATTTGATATTGTTCTAAGGATTGATCCATATTTATTATATCCGTGTTTAAACCGTTTTCACGCAACCCGCGATATGACTTTAGGGCTGCTTCATGGTAATATAGTCCCTCATTTCTTGGACCTTTCGCGTTTTCCATAGCCCATCTACTTTCCATGTCATATATAATTGCGGCAGTAGCATGAACACGTGTGTTAGTAATCTCTTTGATTTGTTTTAGTGCTTTTCCCAGTTCTGATACTTCGCGGAATACACGAGTATCCGCTTCCCCATAATGATCAATTACTGCACCATGAAATTTCTCAAACCCCCCTCGACTCTGACGAATTTGAAAGAATTGAACACTGCAGGATCCATGCGCAATGGCCTGAAGGGATGCATTAGATAACAGGCCAGGTTTTTTAATTTTGCTGATGTTCATCCAGTTAGGGCTGGCGGGACATGATTCCATTAGAAAGAAAGGTTTTTGTTTCATAGAGCGCATAAGATCATGTTGCATTGCTGTGTCATATGCTGTTTGAATATCTGGTTGTTGATGCCATGCAGGATAGCTATCCCAGGAGATATACTCTACATGTTCTGCGAGCCGGTAATAGTTAAGTCCTGTATAGTCATCCATAAAATTTACCACTGCGGGCTGTGTTGCTCCAGCATCGCGGAGAGCTTTTATCTCACAACACATAAAGTCGGTGGTTTGATCTGTTACAAATCGTTTCCAGTCCAGTGAAAGCCCATGAAGACCTTTGTCACCGATAAATGAAGGACTTTCAATTTGATCGAAAGAATTATATGTATGGCTCCAGAATGTTGTCCACCATGCATGGTTCAATTTATCAATACTTTGATATTTGCTTTTCAACCAATTTCGGAACGCATTTTGGCATAGAGGACAATGACATTCATCTCGATATTCGTTTGAGATATGCCACATAATTACTGCCGGATGATTTTTGAAATTTTCTGCAAGCTTCTGATTGATGATACGAACTCTTTCACGATATGCGGGTGAAGTGTAGCAATGATTATGCCTTTCACCGTATAGATAACGCATACGATTTTCCTGTACTCGCAGTACTTCAGGATATTTTTCTGCCAGCCAGCGGGGGCGAGAGCCTGATGGGGTCGCAAGAATTACACGAATATCGTGACAATACAGACTATCTATAATTTCTTGAAGCCATTCAAAATGGAATTCATTTTCCTGTGGTTCCAGTACAGACCAAGAAAATACACCGAGAGTCACGGTGTTGATACCTGCTTTTTTCATTAAAGTAATGTCTTTCTTTAATATGTCTGGTTGGTCAAGCCATTGCTCAGGGTTGTAATCTCCGCCATAGATAAAATGGTTAGATAAAAAGATATCTTTCATCTAAAAATCTCCTCTCAAAATCAGTTATATGTTTCAGAGTATAAAGCTATCTTTGATTCAGAGCAATACTTTGTACTGCAATAAACCGTCCACCTTTTTGCACAGCTAATAGGCAAAAAAAAGATTTTTTTGCGATAAATAATTAGGATAAAATGAGAAATGTAAGAAGATAAAGGAAAGGAGAAGAGAAAATGATGAAACCAGAATATCACATAACGCCGGAATATGGATTTCTTAATGACCCAAACGGATTAGCACAGTTTAATGGAAAATATCATGTGTTTTATCAGTGGCTTCCAGAAGTAACCCCGCAGGGAAATAAGCGGTGGCGACATTGTGAATCAGATGATTTGATTCAGTGGAAGGATAAGGGCTGTGGGTTACAACCGGAAGAGTGGTTTGAGAAAAACGGCTGTTATTCAGGTTCAGGTGTCATTGACAATGGACAATATTATCTGTTTTATACAGGTAATGTCAGAGACAAAACCGGGGGCCGGGAAACCTATCAGTGTGCAGCGGTCTCAGCGGATGGAAACAATTTCACAAAAATAGGACCAGTAGCCTATCTTACAGAAGCATATACATCTCATTTTAGAGATCCCAAAGTGTGGCATAAAAATGGAAGATGGTGGATGATTGTTGGTGCTCAAACAAAGAAATTAAAGGGAAATGTGGCGCTGTATGTATCGGATAATTTAAAAGAATGGAAATGGCTTGGCAATCTGTTGGACGAATCCATGGATTGGGGGTATATGTGCGAGTGTCCAGATATCATTGAAAGTGAAAAACGGGATTTTCTTGTTGTGAGCAGACAGAAGGAAGACGGTTGCCGTGCCATGGCATTTGCTGGAAAGATGGATTATAAAATAGGAAGATTCAAAATAGAAGATTGTTCAGGAAAGTATCTGGATGAAGGAATGGATTTTTATGCACCGCAGAGCTTTGTTGATGAGAAAGGAAGATGCCTTCTTTTCGGATGGCTTGGCTCCGGAGAATTTGACTATCAAATGAGCCAGCCTGCAGTAAAAGAAGGATGGCTTCACAGTCTAACGATACCTAGAGAGATTTTTGTTAAGGACGGTGAACTTTGCCAGAGACCGGCAGAAGAATTAAAAGTTTTGAGAAAGCAGAGACAGAAGTTTTTCAGCTGTGGAAACACTATGATAGATCCAGAATCCTCATGCATAGAAGTCTATGCAAAAGGACTGACAGGAAAATCGATATCAATTGATATTGGTGGAGTGTTGAAAATAGATTATTCAAAAGATAGTAAGGCGTTACGTGTACAGAGAAAAAAATGGGATGTTGACGAGTATGATGAACGGATGCTTGTGGTAAAAAATTTAGTCGATATTCACATCTTTCTAGATAACTGTACAGCAGAGATATTTGTCAATGAGGGAAAGACTGTACTTACCATGAAAGCTTATTTTGACGTTGATACTAAGATACTGGTTTATTCAGATAAGCAAATTGAAGTTCAGACATGGTTATTGGAGGTAAAATGATGGGTAATACAACAGATTATAATGCGATAGCAAAACAGATTATCGAGACAGTTGGAGGAGCAGATAATATTATCTCGGCCGCGCACTGCGCAACAAGGCTCCGCTTGATCGTAAAGAATAGAGACATTATAGATGATAAAAAAATTGAGGAAATTGATCTTGTAAAAGGATGTTTTTTTACCGCAGGGCAGTATCAAATTATATTGGGGACGGGAATTGTCAATAAGGTTTATGATGAAGTAATTAAAATAGGAATATCCGGTTCATCTAAAAATGAACAGGCGGCTGCAGCAGCGGAAAAGGGAAATACAGCGCAGAGACTAGTTCGTGTATTTGCGGATGTATTTGTTCCTATCATACCGGTTATGGTAGCGACAGGTCTATTTATGGGACTTAGAGGTCTTCTTACACAAGAGGCTCTGCTAGCATTCTTTGGAATGTCAGCTGATGCAATTCCGCAACAGTTTCTTGACTTTACATCCATACTTACAGATACAGCATTTAGTTTTTTACCAGTACTTGTATGTTGGTCGGCATTTAAAAAATTTGGTGGGTCCCCAGTGCTTGGTATTGTAATTGGCTTGATGCTTGTAAGTAATGTGTTGCCTACGTCTTGGGACGTGGCTCAAGGCGTGACAGAGCCAATGACATTTTTTGGATTTATTGATGTGAGTGGTTATCAGAGTTCAGTTCTTCCAGCATTTATTATTGGATTTTTAGGTTCAAAAGTGGAACAGTGGTTACATGATCATGTAATAAATGCACTTGACTTGATTGTAACTCCGTTTGTGACAGTTTTTGTTTCCCTCTGTCTAGGACTTTTTATTGTAGGACCTATCTTCCATACGGTCGAGATGGCTCTTGTAGGTGTTGTTACAGCACTTTTTTCACTTCCCTTTGGTATTGGAGGACTCATTTGGGGAGCATTATGTCAGGTGATTGTTATTACAGGAGTACACCATGCACTTAATTTGGTTGAAATTGAGATGTTGGCAAGTACATCATGGAATCCAGTCAATCCAGTGGGCTCATGCGGTATTGTTGCACAGGCTGGTGCTGCGATGGCAGTTGCTGTAAAATCAAAATCGGCAAAAATGAAATCCCTTGCTTTCCCATCTTCGGTATCGGCGCTTCTTGGAATTACGGAACCTGCAATTTTTGGTGTTAACCTTAGGATGGTGAATCCATTTGTATGGGGATGTGTAGGAGGCGGCATCGGAGGATGGTTGGCTGCGTTATTAAATTTGAGAGGTACAGGGATGTCTGTGACCGGTATACCCGGAATGTTACTGTATTTAAATGATCAACTTCCGCTCTACATATTTGTGAATGCGGCAGCGTTTGCAGTGGCATTTGTGCTCACATTCTTATTTGGAATGAAAGGAAAAGAACAGGAGTAACATGGATAATAGTCAGATTAGAGCGCTGATTGGTAAGATGACTCCAGAAGAAAAAGCCGGGCAGCTAACACAGCTGCCTACTCGGCTTTTTGGAAATAATGAAAGTGAGCTTACCGGTACAGATAATAGATTGCGTATTACAGATGAAGAAAAATGGTTGGCAGGAAGCCTTTTAGGCCGACTTGATGCGAATTCTATGCGACATATTCAAAAAGAAAACATGAGCAGGAGTCGGCTTGGGATACCAATGATGTTTATGACAGATATCATACATGGATATCGCACAATTTTTCCGGTGCCACTTGCTCTGTCGTGTTCATTTGACACATCTCTTGCATGGAGATGTGCAAGATGTAGTGCAGAAGAAGGAAGCGCGGCAGGATATCAGGTGACGTTTTCACCTATGGTGGATTTAGTACGTGATCCCAGATGGGGAAGAGTAATGGAGAGCTTCGGTGAAGACAGTAAACTTTCTTGCGAATTTGGGAGAGCAATGGTACAGGGATATCAGGGAAATGACCTGAAAAATCCATCTACACTGGCAGCCTGTGCTAAGCATTTTGTTGGATATGGAGCAGCTGAAGGGGGACGGGATTATAATCAAGCTGATTTATCTGATTACACGCTTTATAATCAATACTTTCCTTCCTTCCAGGGGTGCATTGTAAATAATGTAAAACTTGTAATGGCAGCTTTTGAATCCGTAAATGGGATACCTGCTACAGCCAATAAGCGATTTCTAAAGAAAATTCTCCGGGAAGAACTGGGGTTTAATGGGATTATCATTTCAGATTGGAATGCTTTGCCGGAATTGATTTGTCATGGTGTGGCTGAAAATGAAAAGGATGCGGCTGAATTGGCCTTGAAATCAGGAATTCAGATAGAAATGGCGTCTGATATTATTTTTAAACATATTAGATTGATTCTGGAAGAAAACCCTGATCTCGAAAAAATACTGGATGAAGCCGTGGAAAAGGTTCTTACGCTAAAAGCAGAGCTTGGACTATTCGAGGATCCATACCGGGGTGTAAGCAGAGAAAACGAGCAAAAAACCCTTATTAGCATAGAAAAACGCCGTGCTGCTTTGATTGCAGCGCAGGAGTCTAGTGTCCTTCTGAAGAATGAAGGGATATTGCCACTCAAAAAAGATTGTCCAATTGTTTTGACCGGTCCATATGCTGATTCCGGAGATATCCTCGGTCCATGGTCGGTGGATGGAAGGATAGAGGATGCAGTTTCTGTTTTGGAAGGATTGAAAAACAGAGGGGGAAAGATTATTGATGTAATTCAAACCGGATCTGAGAATATTGCTCCAGAAATGACAGAGAGCATCTTGTCTTCAGCAAAGCAGGCGGATATTGTGCTGCTAACTTTGGGGGAACCGGTATCGTGGTCTGGAGAAGCCGGAAGCAGATCTTTAATAGAAATTCCGAAAGATCAGTGCAAGCTTTTACAAAAATTGCATAAGAATGGTGTTAAGACGGTAGTGTTGCTGTTCAATGGAAGACCTCTTGATTTAAGATCCATTTTACCGTGGGCAGATGCTATTCTTGAAATGTGGTTTCCTGGAACAGAGGGAGGAAATGCAGCTGCAGATCTTGTATATGGAAATGTGAATCCATCCGGTCATCTGACTATGAGTTTTCCCTATGGGAGTGGGCAAATTCCAGTCTATTATAATAGAGGTAGAACTGGTCGCCCGGCAGAATATCTACAGTCTGAACCAAGATATAAGTCTCAATATTTGGATATTCCTAATGAACCTCTTTACTCATTCGGTTTTGGAATGAGTTATACAGAATATTGTGTGAGGAAGAACGGTGAGATAAAGAAAAAAGGGAATGGAAATTATGTGATTCCTATTTATGTTTCAAATATTGGAAACATGGACGGTAAAATTGTGGTGCAAATATATATTCATAAGATTAAATCTATTATCTCTCGTCCTGTGCAGGAGCTTGTAACATGGGAAAAGATTTTATTGAAAGCAGGTGAAGAAAGAAAAATTGAAATTGTGTTGAATTCAGATGTGTGGAATTATTGGATTCCAGGAGAAGGCTGGACAAAAGATATAGGTGACTATATAATTACTGCTAGCACAGATAGTCAACATAAAGATGTTAAATGGGAACTGACTGTAAAATGAGATAAGCTGAAAGGCAGGAACAGTACATGTACAGCAGAAAGATTAAACTTATTCGGGTACTTGTGGAGAATGAAAAGATGTCATCAGCAGAACTGATGAAAAAATTGAATGTCAGTCAACGTACACTTCGTGCAGAAATACGCGAAATTAATGGTATTTTAAAGAAAGAAAACGTATATATCCGTTCGTTTAATGTAGGTGGTTATTACATAAAGAAAGAGGATAAGCGCTTAATCCAAAAAAGTTTGGAAGAGATGATTATAGAGAGTAAGCAGATGATTTTTCCAGAAACACCGAACGAAAGATTTCTCTTTGGATTTACATGGCTGTTTTTTCAAAAAAATCCTGTGTCTATACAGCATGCTGCCGAGAGTTTATATGTATCTAAAACGTCTATGCTTGAAACGAAAAAGCAGATTCAGGATACTATTAGATGGTATCATAACATATATCTGGAATCAGGTTCTCGAGGTATGTGGATTAGCGGAGATGAGGCTATAAAACGTCATGTTCTGGCAGAAATTGTAAATTATTGGACGTATGGTTCTATCTTGATGGAACGTGTCATAACCTTTTTGTTCGGTCAAAAAAAATATCAACACTATATTTCTCTTTTTAAAGCACTTCCCAAGATTCTTTTATATTATGGATATCGTTTAATTGACAAGGGAATTGAAGGGTTTGCACTTGATATTTTTCTAAGTTTAATGCGTACGGAAGAAGGATTCATATTAGATGAAAACAATTCTTATTTTGAAGTGCCATGTATAGAAAAAGTTTGTGGATTTATGAATGAAATGGGGTATACAATCAAGGAAGAAGAAAAGCAATATCTTTACAAATGCTTACAAGCAAAGAGATTATTATATGATACGAATATGAAATGGGAATTTGATCAGGAATTTTTAGAATTGATTACAGATTTTTTAACAGTTGTTGATCAGAAATATCATACAGAATATCAGAATAATGAAGAATTAAAAGAAAAGCTTATTATTCATACGATGAAAATGTTTCAACGCCTGAAAGAGGGATATTTTGAAACAAATTCCATCCTGAAAGATATCCTTGCTAATTATGAAAGAGAAGTCAATATGGCAGATGAAATAAATACGCTCTTGCAGGAACGGTATGGTTTAACAGTAAATATACACGAGATATGTTATATTGCAGTGTATCTTAGAGCGTATTCTTGCAGAAAATTAACGGCTATTATATTGTGTGATATTGGTGAGAGTATTGCGGATAATATGGAACGCCAAATTAAAGACTATTGTGGAGAAAAAATTCATATCATAAAAAGGATGTCTCTTTCAGAATATAGAATGAATCCCATTTCGGTGGATTTACTGATAACCGGTTCACGTGTATATAATGTAATGCTACCCGAAAAGACAAAAGTTATTTATGTGGATTATCTATTAAAAGAAGAAGATTTAAAAAAAATACAGGATTATTTATTAGAAAATTCGAATATGGTCAAATAGACAAGTAGGAGTAGGAAATGTTGTTTTATAAGAAAAATAATAAAGTAGAAGAAAAAGAAAATGAACTAAAAGCATATATTTCTGGAAAAGTTATTTCAATCACAGAAGTAGCTGATTCAGTGTTTGCATCTAAAGTACTAGGGGATGGAATTGCAATTTTACCAGACGGAAATACAGTTTTTGCTCCTTGCGGAGGTACAATTTCTATGCTTGCTGATACAGGACATGCAGTAGGAATTACAGCAGACAATGGAGCAGAAATTTTGATTCATATTGGTCTTGATACGGTGTCGTTAAATGGAGAAGGATTTAAGATAATGACAAAACAAGAAAAAAGAGTTAAACTTGGCGATCCATTGATAAAATTTGATAAAGGATTCATTGAAAAGAAAGGTCTTGCATCAGATTGTATTCTAGTTGTAACTAATGCGGATGCTTTTCCAAAACTTGAGTTTCAGAGTGGGATAATGGCAGATCAAGGAGAAACAGTGATTGGTACTTTTTAGAATATAGTTACTATAATCCTTTTTGTTAAAGCCAAACATAACATTGACAATGAACGCCAACCCTATTGTTAGCACGTGCAAACATCGGGCTAATATTCTAGGGTTATATAAGGCTGACAGAAATGATATTTAGATTGACGGAGAATAAAATATATGTTCGATTCTCCGAGCTATTATATTTCATGATCTGTTCTTCTTTTTTAGTATATGTAGTTTTATAAAGTCTGATGGCGGTAGTGATAAAATGCTCACACCAGGACCACATCGGTCATTTCCTGTATGTTGCGCAGCACGTCCCCGGGGATATCCCCATCGATGATCAAATGGTCGATATCATGCCAGCTTGTGTACTGGATCAGGGAAGATGCCTGGGCCTTGGAGCTGTCTGCGATCACCACATTGGTTCTGGCGTTCGGTATAATGGCCTGCTTTGTCTGGGCATCCTGAAAGTCCGATACAGCAGGTCCTTTGTGCTGTTCAAAACCATTGGTCCCTAAGAATGCAATGTCAACCTTCAGGGAGTTGATCAGGCTGGTAGCCTGGAAGCCCTCGGCTGCCATGCTGTTTGGATTCAGCATGCCGCCGGTAAGAATCACCTTATTGTTGCTGTGAACCAAGGCATAAGCAGCCTCCAGTGAAGTGGTCACAATGGTGTAGCCGGATTTCTTGCTCAGCATTCCTGCCAGGCAGAAGATGGTGCTTCCGGAGTCCAGGAATATCACATTGCCGTCCTCAATGAACTCCATAGCCCGTTCGCACAGCTTTTCTTTCAGCGGTACCTTCTCCCTGACCCTGGACTCCCACGGCAGAGGTTTTAGTTCATAGACAGAAGTGGCCCCGCCGTGGCTTTTCTTTACCGCTCCTATTTCATTTAGATGTAGTAAATCCCGCCGGATCGTTTCTCTGGATACCTGGAACTGTTTCGCAAGCTGGCTGATCTTTACGCTCCCATTGCTGTTTAGCAGCCTTATGATTTCTTTTTGGCGTTCTGCCGCGATTAATTTTCCCATGCTGTGTCTCCTTCGTAGATCAAACTATGATAAGTTTTCTTATTGAACTATTTTAGAAATAGTTTACATCATTTTAATTGCGAAGTCAAATTTATACAACACAAAAAACTGCAAAACTGCAAAAAAAGCAAAATATTATGTTGACATTGTTGGGTTGTGAATCTATAATGAAAGCATAAAGCAACAAAAGACCACAATTAAAAACATATTGCCACATGTTAAGGAAAAGGAGAATATCATGGAAGCAGTCAATTTAAAGATAATCACGGATGAACTGTCAAAGTTTTCAGGGATGGTCAAAGAAGAAGAAATCCAGGGTCTGGCAGATGAGATCAGGAAAGCAAACAAGATCTTCCTGGCAGGAGCAGGTCGTTCTGGACTGGCAGCAAGAGGATTTACCAACCGTTTATTACATATGGGATTTGACGTGCACTTTGTAGGAGAGATCTCCTGTCCGCCGATCAAAGAAGGAGACCTGATCGTCCTCGGATCTGGCTCAGGAACAACGCAGAGTCTGATCGTCATGGGTGAAAAGGCAAAGAAGGTTGGAGCAAGAATCGCTACTGTGACTATGTTTCCTACACACACCATCGGACAGATGGCAGATGTGATCGTGACAGTGCCTGGATCTACCCCGAAGAAAGCAGAAGGAGAAAAGAATCTGGCAGAATCCAATCAGCCAATGGGAAATCTGTTTGAGCAGATGAGCTGGCTGACCTATGACAGCATTATCATGAATCTCATGAGCGACCTGGGACAGACAAGCGAAGAGATGATGGGAAGACATACAAATTTAGAATAGGAATCTAAAAAGGAGGAAGAACATTGCAGAGATTTGTAAATAATCCGGATTACATTGTAGAGGATATGGTTAAAGGCTTTCTGAAGGCTCATGACGATCTGATCGTTAAAAATGAAAAAAATGACCGCGTTGTCCAATATAAAAATGCTCCGGTAGAAGGCAAAGTCGGCCTGGTCACCGGAGGCGGAAGCGGACATGAGCCTGCGTTCCTTGGATACGTAGGAGAAAATATGATGGATGCGGTAGCTGTCGGAGAGGTATTTTCTTCTCCGTCTGCCCAGGCATTTTATGACGCATTTATGGCGGCAGACTCTGGAAAAGGTGTTGCCTGCCTGTTTGGGAACTATGCCGGTGACAACATGAATGTAAAAATGGCTATCCGCAAAGCAAAGAAACAGGGAGTCACTGTAAAATATGTGACAGCAACGGATGATGTGGCATCTTCTCCGAAAGAGACAAAAGAAAAACGCCACGGAATCGCAGGCGGAGTCTTTATGTGGAAGGTTGGAGGCGCTAAGGCAGCTAAGGGAGCAGACCTGGACGAAGTCATCGCTACAGCGCAAAAGGCAGTGGACAACACGAGAAGTATCTGTGTGGGACTGAGCCCGTGTGCAATCCCGGCAGTGGGCCATCCGAACTTTGACATCAAAGAGGGGGATATGGAATTCGGTATCGGCCATCACGGTGAGCCAGGGATCAATGTCCAGAAACTAAAACCAGCCAAGGAAATTGCCAATGATATGGCAAAAGCAGTCATTGATGACCTGGAGCCTGCTGACGGTGATGAAGTGGCAGTGCTTTTGTCCGGATTGGGTGCTACACCGATCATGGAACTGTATGTGCTCTACGATGAGATTGAAGCATACCTGAAAGAGCAGGGGCTTTCCATATATAAAGTACTGATCGGTGACTATGTGACCTCACTTGATATGAATGGTGCGGCTCTTACTGTGATGAAGCTGGATGAGGAGTTAAAAGAGCTGCTTGACTATGATGCCAAAGCGCCAGGTTTAAAATAAATTTATAGACAATGTTAATCATTTAGGAAAGGAATCCAATTATGAAATTACAGTTAGCATTAGACGAAATGCCGTTAGTAGACGCCTTGAGATTTGCAGATAAGGTAGCAGAGCACGTTGATATCATTGAGATCGGAACTCCATTTGTTATGGATGAGGGAATGCGCGGAGTGCGTGAGTTCCACCGTTTCTTCCCTGACAAGGAAATCCTTGCGGACTTAAAGATCATGGACGGAGGATACCTTGAGGCGAGTTATGCATATGAAGCTGGGGCGGCTTACGCAACCATCCTCGGAGTGTCTGACAACCTGACCATTGAAGGAGCTTTGAAGGCTGCCAGAGATTATGAAAGGAAGCTTGTGGTAGACATGATCTGCGTAGAAGACCTTCCAAGCAGGATCGCAAAGATGGAAGAGATCGGCGTTGACATACTGGCAGTACATACCGGAGCTGACCAGCAGGCAGCGGGAAGAGAACCGATTGAGGATCTCAAAGTTATGACAGAAAATGCAAAGAAAGCACAGATCGCCGTAGCCGGAGGAATCAATAGCAAAACCATTGACAAATATGTAGCATTAAAACCGGAGATCATCATCGTGGGTTCTGCTATTGGCCATGCAGATGATCCTGTAGCGGAAGCAAAAGCAATCAAAGACGCAATGTTGTAAAATAATATAAAAGTGATGAGGTGAGAACAATGACTAGTTTTAAAAATGCCGAAGCAGGTTTGATTGTTGACCAGCTGATCAAGACCATCCAGGAACAGAGAGATTATCTGAGTGAGATTGACGGCAAGATCGGGGATGGGGACCACGGTATCAACATGAATAAAGGCTTTACAATGTGTGAAGAAAAGTTAAGCCATATGACATATAATCTGAGTGAAGCTTTTTCAACCCTTGGTGAGACATTGTTAGACGACATTGGAGGTTCTATGGGACCGCTGTATGGTATGCTGTTTGATGAAATGGCCATGGCCTGCGAGGACGCAGAAGATATAGACGCAGAAGTCTTCGGTGAGATGCTGGTCAATGCGGTAGAGGGTATCCAGGAGATCAGTCCGGCAAAAGTCGGAGATAAATCAATGATTGATACCCTGGTCCCTGCCAAGGAAGCCTTTATCGCGGCAAAAGAAGAAGGAAAAGAATTTGTACAGTGTCTGGAAGCAATGAATGATGCGGCCGAAAGGGGATGGCAGTCAACAAAGGATCTTGTGGCAAAGATAGGCCGGGCAAGCCGTCTGGGAGAGCGTTCCAGAGGTGTTCTGGACGCAGGTGCCACCAGCTGTTACTTCATTGTGACAGGGATTGGAAAAGCAGCAATCGGGCTGCTGAAATAAATCTGCCTGAAATATACAATGTGAGAGATTGAGGAATTTCTTATTCAGGAAAGGCTGTCATGCCGGGAAACTGGGGACAGCTTTTTGCATGTGTCCCTTTTACAAGTATAAAGAATTAAGAGCAGAACCGGGAATGGTTCTGCTCTTACAAATGAAGAGGATCATTTATTTTTTCTTCTCACACATTAAAAGATGTTCACAAGCCAGGACCACTCTTCCATCCTGATTGATAACTTCTAATGCCTCTGTTACCACCCCCATATCAGGATTTTTCTTATGATCCTTCTTTTCTTTAATAGTGACTTTAGTATGAATGGTGTCACCGATAAAGACGGGACCGATGAATCTCAAACGGTCATAGCCGTAGGAAAAAGCCGCAGGATTGATCACATTGGCAGTAAGTCCCACACCTATGCTGAAGGTTAATGTTCCGTGAGCAATCCTCTTTCCAAAAGCGGTTGTCTTTGCAAATTCCTTATCTAAGTGATGGGGGAAGAAATCGCCGGTCTGGCCTGCATGCATTACGATGTCAGTCTCTGTGATGGTTCTTCCGATACTTTCTCTGACACTTCCAATTTCATAATCTTCATAATAAATTGCCTGTTCCATGATAAATCTCCTTTTTAATGAATATAAAGTTCGTTATCCTGTCCGATGGCAGGAGCTGCTTTTTTATTTGTATAGCGCTGCCGGTCAATGGTGATCGGACATCTCGTTGTATATAATTCGGTACCGTTTTTGCGGGTAATCTTTTGGATCATTTCAAGTTCCTTAAATCCGTCCAGCTGCATCAGTTCATCCCAATTCAATACATCGGCACACCAGATGTCTGCTCTTTCAAGAATAGAAAGCCAGTGAGAAGTGGTATTAGTTTTTAAGAAATCTTTTAAGATTGTTTTAATTTCATCTCTCTGATCAGACCAGGAAGAGGGATCAGTATACTGAAGTAGAGCTTTACATCCGATGAGCTCCCCTAAATAAGGGATCGGAACCATGGCCAGTGCAAGGTAGCTGTCTGCAGTCTCATAAATTCCGTATGGAGCACCGATATATGCATTGGCATTATTCACAGCGCTGCGCACAGGTTCTTCGTATCCATCATTGAGATAGGTTGTAAATACTTCAAATTGAATGTCTAAAATTGATTCCAAAAGACTTACCTGGATCAGTGATCCTTCGTTGGAATGTTCTCTCTTGATCAGTGCGGATAAAACTCCCTGCACCAGATGCTGACCGGCAAACATATCTGCAACAGAAAGGCCAAAAGGCATGGGAGCATCATTCCGATTTCCGTTCAGGAAAGGAAGGCCAGACAGCGACTGGACCAACAGATCCTGTCCGGGCTTTTGTTTCCAGGGGCCTTTACAGCCATAGCCGCTGATCTCGCCGTAAATGATCCGGGGATTTATTTTTTTTACAGAATCATAATCTAGTCCCAGTTTTTCTGTAACTCCGGGACGGAAGTTAAATAAGGTCACATCGGACTGACTGATTAAGTCCGCAAGGATACTTTTGCTC
The DNA here is from genome assembly GCF_002270485.1 of Anaerostipes hominis (ex Lee et al. 2021). Lineage (GTDB taxonomy): Bacteria > Bacillota > Clostridia > Lachnospirales > Lachnospiraceae > Anaerostipes > Anaerostipes hominis. The sequence goes on from NZ_NQOG01000005.1 coordinate 133,565, forward strand.
TTTTCTGCCTTCAGATCCAGTGTAATGCCGTCCTTATTTCTGTTGATTGCGTGGAAAAGAGAACTGTCCCCGTCAATCATGCAGTTGGAAATATAAAGCGTGCGACAGATATCTCCTGTTTCTGGTTTTTCCACTTTGATGACATGGGCACCCATGTCAGCAAGTCGCAAGGCAGCGGAAGGAGCGGATAAAAACTGGCTGAAATCTAATACAGTAATGCCTTCAAGGGGCTTCATAGTGCATCTCCTTTCTCTGAGATCAAGCCGAATTCACGGCTGATTTTTTCGGTGTCTTCTCCTAATGCAGGTGCCCACTTGGAAGACTTCATAGAATCTCCGTTTACAGTGATCGGACATCTGGACGTCCACAAATCCTGACTGGTATGCGGACGCTTTACATTTTGAAGAAAGTCCAGGGCTTGAAAGCCATCGGACTCTATTAAACGATTCCAACTATATACATCAGAGCACCAATAACCGTTCGCTTCCAAGATGTCTAGCCAATGACCGGTTGTTTCTGATTTTAACTTTGCTCCGATGAGCTGCTTGATCTCCTCTCTTTTTGTAAACCATTCGTTCTGATCCGTATACCGGGCAAGTTCATCAATGTGGAGATATCTGCCCAGATCTGTCACAGAGCCCATTGCCAGTGCTATGTAATTATCTCTGGTTTCATAGATACCGTAAGGGGCGCTTAAGTATGCATGGGCATTGTTGTATTTGCTGCGCTGAGGCTGCTTATGACCGTCATTCAGATAGGTTGTCAGAACTTCAAACTGCATATCTAAAATAGATTCCAACAGGCTGACCTCCACAAGGCCGCCCTTGTCAGTTCGGAATCTTCTGAACAAGCAGGCCATGATCCCTTCTGCAAGATGAACCCCGGTATAGGAATCGGCAATAGAGAGAGCAAAAGGTGCAGGGGGTTCACCGTCATTTCCATTTAGCCATGCAATTCCTGATAAGGACTGCAGCAGCAGGTCCTGACCTGGCTTCTTTGTCCATGGCCCTACTGTGCCGTATCCGGTAACGGTTCCGTATACAATACGAGGATTTATTTTCGTTACCGCATCATAGTCCAGGCCTATTTTTTTCATAACACCGGGCCTGAAATTCTCGATCATTACATCTGCTTTTTCGATGAGTTTTTTTACGGCCGCAAAGTTACTTTTGTTTTTCAGGTCAGCACAGAAGCTTTCTTTGTTGCGGTTGATTGTCTGAAATAAGACGCTGTCTTTATCTGCAATTAGATTCTTCAGGGTCATACTGCGGCTGCCGTCTCCAGAAGAGGGGCGTTCTATTTTGATAACTCTTGCGCCAAGGTCTGCCAGGCGCAGAGCGGCAGAAGGACCAGCCAGGTACTGGCTGAAGTCTAAAACTAAGATTCCTTCTAGTGGTTTCATGAGTTTTCTCCTTTCGATTTGAGATAAAGGGCATTTAACTGATTCAGTGTTTTTTTCGGATCACCGCCGTTCATAACATAATCCTGGACATAATCACCTGCATGATCCTGGAAGTACAAGTATCCGCTGTATCTTGGACGCAGATAAGAGTGATCCAGGGTTTTTAATGTGTCTTTGAAGAAATCCATACACCGGCTGTTGGCGGTTTTATCTGTCCATGCACCGCGGTGGCCCGGCTGTCCTCCGTTATCAAAGAATAAGGTTCTTTGAATGAGAGGAGATGCCGTATACTCAGCAAATTCAACAGCGGTATCAATATTCTTGCACTGGCTTGAAATGGCAAGACCGGTACCTCCTAAGACTGTTCTGAACATATTTCCTTTGTAAGTGACCACATCTGCTGCTTTCAACAGGTGTTTTGCATAACCTTCCCTGGAATAGTTGGTATATCCATAAGCGAATGGACAATAATAGATTTCCTCTTGTGAAGAGAGAACCTCATGGACCTGGATTGGATCCCAGGAAAACATCTCTTTAGGACAGTAACTGGCAAGTTCTCTCATAGTCTCTAAAATTTCAATTCCCGAGGAGATATCGATGACTTCATCCTCTGTAAAAAAGCCGGAAGCAGAAGTGGCTGCAAACATATAGAAGTCCATTAATAAGTTCAAAGGGATACCGGCGTAAGCTACCACCCCCTGTTTTGCCAGAGTCAGCACTTCCTCAAAGGTCATAGGGACATTTTGTCCAGTGTTCTCAAAGTAATCCGGCCGGTATACTGCGATGGGAGTAGCTGCATCAATTGCCAATGCGCTCTGGAATCCCTGAAAATTGTAACTGATATGGGAAGCACCCACAGAATTCTCAGCCTGATCTTTTAGGAAATCTTTAGACAAATACTTTTCTAATGGAAGCAGGATTCCTGTGTCTGCAGCAAAACCAGCCCATGGATGGTCAATGATCAATAAATCATATGTCTTCGCCAGATTTTCTATAGGAGCATCGGCAAATTCCTGGAGAGAACGTTTTTCCCATTGAATATCGACACCCGGATGGAGTTCACTGAATCGTTGTGATACGGCTACGATAGAGGTAAAACCTCTGCTGTGCGACCATGTGATACCTTTTAATGTTTTGTTCATGAATGTTACCTCCTAACATTATCTCAAGTCGGTAATACCAAGGATGATATGTTGGTACTACCAAAATTTTTTCTTTTATTATATGTTTTATTGTATAATAGGAAAAATAAATGCGTCAATGGGAAAAATAGATAAAAACTGATAAAATATTTAGTTAATATTGCATATTGCATTAAAATAAATGCAGTGTTAAAGTGTAGACAACTGGTATCGTGGTAGTACCAAAAAACGAATGTGAATTAAGGAGGATGTATTAATGGTGATTTATGGTTTTGGTGTTTTGCTGCTTGCATGTCTGTTTCAGGGGAGTTTTGGTATCTGTTTTAAAAAATATCAGCCTTTTTCATGGGAAGCGTTCTGGGTGTTATTTTCAATTGTAGGAGTTCTGCTTATTCCTCATATCTGGTCGTTCATAGAAGTTCCTAATTATATAAGCTACATTATGCAGACCCCGGCGAAGACACTATTTTTTGGGGCGCTGGCAGGATTCTTTTGGGGGATCAGTTCTATTTGGTACAGTAAGTCCATTGATATGATAGGAGTTTCCTTGGTAACCGGGATCAACCTTGGACTTTCTAATCTGCTGGGAAGTTTTGTTCCCATGGCCATCCTCGGCAATGTGCCGTCTGCAAGAGTATTGGCTGTTCTTCTGGTCGGTCAGGCCGTTTTATTAGTAGGAGTTGTGATTTTATCAAAAGCCGGATTTATGAAGAATGATGATACCAGGGAAAGTATGCAGACAGAGGGAAAGAAAGGTTCCTTATTTGTGACAGGACTGATCATGGCACTGGCATCCGGGGCAGGTTCTGCAGCCATTAATATCGGCGCAACAGCATCAAATTATCCTGTGAATCTGGCGGTTGCGGATGGCATCAATCCTACAAGTGCTAGTTTATTATCATGGGTAGTGGTATTCTTCGGCGGTTTCATCGCAAATTTTGTCTACGCTATGATCAAATTGATCAAGAACAAAACTTATACGGATTATACCAAACCGGGATGCGGAAAAGCATACTTTAAAGTTCTTATTACATCCATTGTGTGGTTCAGCGCACTGGCTGTCTATGGAAAAGCGACATCATTGCTGGGAACCTTTGGACCGGTAGCCGGATGGGTTGTCTTTAATGGTTTGGCACTGATCATTGCGAATTTATGGGGATTTGCCGACGGTGAATGGAAAGGCTTTGAGAAAGCAAAAAAGGTGGCATTACTGGGAAATGGCGTCATCGTAATAGCGTTGGTGATCGTGGGTATATCAAATGGTTTGTAAATTAATTATAATGATATTGAATAGGAGGAAGCAAAAATGGTAAGCAGTGTAAAGGAATTAAACTATGTACCAGAAATGCCTGAGAAGGCAAGAAATATTGTGATCATAGGTGCGGGAGGGATCGTTTCAGGATCTCATCTCCCGGCATATCGGCTGGCAGGATATCCGGTGGTGGGCATCTATGATCTTGATGAGGAAAAGGCCAAAAGTGTGGCAAAAGAATTTGGGATCGCAAATACAGCGTCTACTGTAGAAGAACTTGTAAAGATCGGAACAGAGTATGATGCGGTATTTGACATCGCGGTTCCAGCTTCAGCGACAGCTGCGATCTTAAAACAGCTTCCGGATGGAGGGGGTGTTCTGATGCAGAAGCCCATGGGTGAAAGCATTGAACAGGCAAAAGAGATTCTGGACATCTGTCATCAAAAGAATCTGACTGCAGGAGTAAACTTCCAGCTCCGCCAGGCTCCTTATATTATAGCGGCAAGAAAGCTCATTGAAGAAGGTGTTATCGGGGATGTTGTAGATGTGGACTGGAGAGTTGTAGAACTTCATCCATGGCATTTGTGGGATTTTCTGTTTGAAAAAGAGAGGATGGAAATCAATTATCACAGCATCCACTACATTGACTGTATCCGAAGCATTGTCGGGGATCCGTCAGGAGTTTACTGTAAAACCATGCAGCATCCCAAAATGAGAGATCTGGCTCAGACACGTACAGCTGTCATCATGGATTATGGAAAAGATCTGAGGGTAAACATTCATGTCAATCACAATCATGATTTTTCAAATGACTATCAGGAAAGCACATTAAAGATTGAAGGAATGAAGGGTGCTATCCGTGTGACGGTTGGTTTGATCCTTGATTATCCGACGGGACGGCCTGATAAACTGGAATATATTACAGATGACGGCAAGGGATGGCGTGAAGTAGAAGTGAAGGGAAGCTGGTTCTCAGAAGCATTTATCGGCACTATGGGTGGATTGATGAAGAAGTTAGATGATCCGGATTATCATTATATGAATAGTGCAGAGGATGCTTACCGCACTATGTGTGTTGTGGAATCCTGCTATGAGTCAAGTGCTGATGGTGCAACGCCGGTAGAATATTAAAGGTAGTGTAAAGTAGCCTATGAAAAAACGAGCCAAAGAAAAATAGAGCTCAATGAACCTTGATAATTGCAGATATTATAGATGCTGACAGCATACGCCACCCTTGACGGCGCGCCAAAGCAATGCTCTGAACGTCATACCGACGGCGAAGAACTCAAGAACAGCTAGCAGCTCTGTTTCGTTGCAGCTTCAGGATTTCCTGTCGACCAGGAAAAATCAGGAGCTGCCATTTGTCGGGTATGCCACTTGCACCTTCCAACAATTCCACCTTATTTAGGGGTTCTTTTCCGCCGGATAATTCGTGTGGACGTAAGAAGTTGTAATAGGCAATCCAAAGGGAGGCGTTGTGAACAGCACCGCTTTCTGTGCCATAGCCGCAAGTAATGCCGTACGATTCTTTGAAGGTGTGGTTAAGACGTTCTATGAACTGCATAAACGGACGGAACTTTTTGAATTTATCAAAGGCCATGCGTATGGTGAGGATACAGGGACCTGGCTCTCTGGAAGTGGATACCTGATATCCGAGAATCGAGCGAGAGACTTTGTCCATGATGACAGCAGCTGTCTTAGCATAGTTGTTGCTGATACATTTATGGACACGGAAGTGTTTTCGGTCTTTGACAGGCTGGAGTGCATGACTACAGTATGGGCATTGGAGTTTTAAAGCAGTAACTATCTGAAGGAATATTTCGGGTCTTACCCTTGTGAGGCTTTACTGGTTTTTTCTGCTTTGCCATAGCTGAGGTGGTAATACTCGGTACCATATTAAAAATGGAGGGGATATCATGAAATTAATAGATACGCATTTACACCTTTGGAATATTAATGAGTTTTCTCTGCCGTGGCTGGACGGAGAAGGTTCTGTTTTAAAAAGAAATTATTCTATAAATGACTACAGCAAAGATATGGCGGCAGGATCAGATTATGAAATAGAAAAAGCGGTTTACGTGGAAGTGGACAGCGCCGATTTTGAAAAGGAACGTGAAAATCAATATGCATTAAACCTTTGCAGGGACAGTTCCAATATGGTATCTGCAGCTATTATTTCCGGTGACCTGACGAAAGATCAATTTAAAGAATATATCAATGCTTATCGGGATATTCCTCAGGTGAAAGGGGTAAGGCAGGTGCTTCATGTACCGTCTGTAAAGCCTGGAACATGTCTTTCCGGACAATTTATTGAAAATGTACGCTATCTTGGAGAAAACGATTTTCTCTTTGAGGGATGTTTAAGGAATGAAGAGCTTCATGATCTGTATCAGATGGCAAAACAATGTCCAGATACAATGATCGTTTTAGATCATATGGGAATTGCAGATCCGGATATTATTTCAAAGCCGGCTCCGGATGCAGAGGAACTGGCGTATAAGCGGCAGTGGATAAAAAACCTGACATTGCTGGCAGGACTTGAACATGTCGTGTGTAAAATCTCAGGACTAAATCCTGCCGGAGAGTGGAATGTAGATACTTTACGTCCGGCTGTGGATATTGCACTGGACATCTTTGGCGAAGACCGGGTGATGTTTGCAAGCAATTATCCGGTATGTAATATAGCAACCGGACTGTCCCCGTGGATTAAAAGCCTGGATGAAATTACAAGAGAGCGGGGAGAAGAGTTTCAAAAGAAACTATTTTATAACAATGCCAAACGGATTTATCATTTATAAGAAAGGAAATCATTATGGGAAAAGTACAGCGTTTTGGAAGTATTTCAAAAGTGAAACCGGAAAAATTAGAGTATTATAAAAAGCTGCATGCCAATCCATGGCCTCAGATCAATGCGATGATCAAAGAATGTAATATTGAAAACTATTCTATTTATTATCATGATAACCGTCTGTTTACTTATTTTGAATATACAGGGGATGATTACGAGGCAGACATGGCAAAAATGGCGGCAGATCCTGAAACTCAGAGATGGTGGGATGAATGTATCCCGTGTCTTGCCCCATACACAGAGGACGGACCGTGGCTTGATATGGAACGCGTATATCGCTTAGATTAGTATTGGAGGAAGAGTGAAAAATAAAGTAGATTTTGAGACGCACTTAAATTAGTTATCGTTGCGTTTTACTAACTTAGTGCTATCGTAACCGAGAGATTCAAGGTAGGCGAAAACATTGTTTTCGTTTAATGTAACCCGCTCTACATGATTTTGAGGATTCATCAATTCCTCATAGTCAGTCGGGGTAAAAGGCTTCTTTTCGGAAACCATGTGGTAAATACAGACCATCATCATACGTGCAATGGCGATAATGGCTTTCTTGTGACCACGACGCTTTTTGATACGTCCATATGAGCAATTATTCTTGATAAGCCAGTTGTGAAACCTTTGGATATCCGAGTTAATGGTGGAAAAAGATTTTTGATTATACTCGGAAATTCCGTTCTTGCCGGTGGTTACGATGGTTGCAACGATAACATTTTTGTGGACATCAAGCCCACAGCAGATGGAGTATTTTAGCTTCATCATAAGTATCACCACCTTAACTAAAAAAGGAATAGCAGCATTGACTGTCATCCTGCGACTAAATAAACATGGTTTATTACCAATGATAAGAGTCCGGGCTCAATGTCCCACTTGTTTGTGCTTGAAAGGATGACGGCACATATAAAAATACGGGGTGAAATAAATTCGCCACTCCTCCTCCCGTGCTCTGTAGTGTATTGCTATTCCATAGGAAGATTATATAACGGAAAATGGAGGGGCACAACTTTTTTCATTAACCTGTTTGTGCCTTGAGCGAAGCGAAAGGAATGGTAAAAATGATGAAAGGTTTATATGTGGCATCTATCACCCCTTATGATAGAGAGAATAAGATCAATGAAGAAGCAGCCAAACAGCTGTTTAGCAAGAATTTGGAAGAAGGTGCAAAAGGATTTTTTGTGGGAGGCAGCTCCGCAGAATGCTTTCTGATGACGAGAGAAGAAAGGGTTCAGTTGTTTGAAATAGCCAGCGGATTTAAAGAAAAAGCAGATCTCTTTGCCCATGTGGGAGCGCTTTCCACGGATGAAGCAATCTATTATGCCAAAGAAGCCAAAGCGATGGGATATGAGAATATTGCGGCAACACCTCCTTTTTACTTTGGATATTCACAGAAGGCCATTGCGCAGTACTTTTATGATATTGCTGAGGCGGTTGATATGCCGATTTTATATTATAATATCCCTTGTAATACATATAAAGAGTTGGATTTGAACAATGCGGATACGATTGCCTTGTTAAAGTCGGGAGCCTTAAGTGGTGTAAAGCATACTAATCTGGATGTGTATCAAATGGAGAGAATCAAAAATGTGAACCCTGAGTTATTGACATTCGGCGGATTTGAACAGAATATGGTTGCCTTTTTAGCGTTGGGATGCGACGGATTCATTGGAAGCACATTCAATTTTATGCTTCCGCACTACAAGAAAATTTATGATTTATATCTGGACGGAAAATCGGAAGATGCAAGAAAGCTCCAGATCAAAGCAAATAATATTATGGAGTGTATCTGGAATATCGGATTGTTCCCTGCGATCAAACATATCTTAAATGCCAGAGGAATGTATGTAGGGGAAGTGAGAAAACCGTTTCTTGAGTTAAGTCAGGAAGAAAAAGAAATTGTGGATCGTGTGGTCAGAGAAAATTTAGAGAACTAAAAATAAAGAAGTATTTCCGCTGAATGTGGGAAATACTTCTTTTTATTGTGTATTATTGTTCAATGGATGCGGAATTATCTATGGTAATAGATTGAATAGAATATTTAAAAAAGTCATCTAAGGCTTTTTTTAGTTTCTCCCGGTCATCCTGGTGAAAACAGTCAATGATTTTTTTGCGGTAATAAATGGCAGACGCTCTCGAGGTTGATAAAGCAAGAATCTTCATAGCTGATTCTTTCCTGAGGAGTACCATGGTCTGCATGAGCTTGTTATAGATGTTGTTGCCACATGCACTTCCTACATAGAGATCAATATCTGAAATCAATGTATAGAAAGTGTCTGACGAAATTTCATTGATATCGGCATCAAACAGGACATCACCATAAGAAGTGATACGGGATATAATGTCTGGAGTCCTGTGATCAAAACATGTTAAATATACTTCAGTTTCGATCAACTTCCTTGCGGCATAAATTTCATCATGATTGTGGATCTCCTGATGATATATCCATAATAAAGTTTCATCGGGGATCTTGATTCCTTCCTCGTTGACAAAGCTGCCGTCACCTGGTTTGATCGTGATCAGACCAATCAGTGATAATGCGCGAAGTGCCTCACGAATCCTGCTTCTGGTGACATTGAACATCTCGCCCAAAGCGCGTTCATTTGGAAGTTTTTCTCCTGGTTTTAATTGTCCGGAAGTGATCTGAGAAGCAATCTCCTGCATGATCTGTTCCGTTAAAGTGATTTTCTTGACTGGTTCAACTTCCATGAAGCTAACCTCCTTTGTTTAAAATCGATACTCTAATTATACTGATAAAACAAGGAAATAGCAACTGATCTAGGTGCGGGAAAAACGAATCTGGGTACCTTTAATACTTCAGATAGACGTGCTTTGCACGAAAAGACACCGGCGCAGGTCCTCCTTCACTGACTTGTGCAGGATGGATTCGGAGTCATACCGAAATCTTCAAATGAGAGAAGGATCCGGCAGAACATGGGGAATTTTGATTTCCAGCTGACAGATGAAGAGATGAGCCGCATGCAGGAGCTCGCAGAGAAGCAGATCCAGATGGGAGATAATCCGAGAACCTACCGGTTCCCACTGCTGGATGAAATGATCGCGGCTGGAAAGGAACCGGAGAAGGATAAATTCGGGAATTATATGTAAGAAAGCGAAAAAAGAAGGACGGGTGTGCCCGTCCTTCCGATGTTTCCAGGGATATTAGGTCTGTTCAATAAAATGTGTATTAGTTTAGCTTTTTACAATCCCTGCTTAAAAAGCTACTTAAATTTATAGTATTTTTCCGTATAATTCTGATCCATATAATTCATACCTTTTGAGGAAATATTCCAAGTACATATGACCTTAATATTTTTGGCGAGATATCTTTTTTTAGATCCATTTCGCTTACAGCGGATGACATCTACAAGAAAGCCTTTTTTGAGAGTTTTTTTATAGTTTGAATAATATAAAGTTTTTCCGCGGACCGTATAATTTGCACATTTGGAGATTGTTTTAACTTTATCATTTTTTGTGGATAAAAACCTGAGAGGCTGTCCGCCATAGGCGTCTCCTGAATAGGGGTCTAAATATAAGTAATTTCCAGAACGGGTTGTCGAAGTGACATTCTTTGCAAGCCACTTTATCTTTTTTTTGTTTTCATAATTTTAGACCACCCTTCCTTATTTTTTATAATTATACGATATTCTGGGAGATTATCCAAGTTATTAATTGGAAAACTACAGATAATGACAAATTGCATTTCTCAAATAGATATGCTACATTTATTCTAGATAAAAGTAGTCAAACCAAAAAGAAAAATTAGAAATAGGAACAAAATATATGGATATCACTGATACAAGCGGAATAAAGAAAACAGTATTTGAAGAGATCAGAAAATTGGCAGAAGATTACGGCGTTAAAAAGGTTATTTTATTCGGCTCCCGTGCCCGTGGGGATTACCATAAGAAAAGTGACATTGATCTGGCAGTGTGCGGCGGAGACACAAATCGGTTTACACTGGCAGTGGATGAGGAGACTTCTACTCTGTTGATGTATGATGTAGTAGATTTGGGTCTGCCGGTTCAACAGGAATTGAAAGATAAGATAATTGAAGAAGGGTTAGTCATCTATGAAAAAATTTGAAAACTTCTGCAAGGCAGCAGATAATTTAGAAGATATATATAAGTATAAAGAGCCGTATGACAACGTTGTTCTCACTGGTTTGGTAGGGCTCTATGAAATCTGCTTTGAGCAGTCATGGAAGGCGGTCAAAGAAGTTCTATATGACAATGGAATAAAAGAGGCAGCCACAGGTTCACCCCGCAGTATTATAAAACTGGCTTACAGTTCAGATCTGATAAAGGATCAGGAGGTCTGGCTGGAGGCGCTGATTTCCAGAAACAATGTTGCTCATGCATACAATCATGCTATCGCCATGGATATTGTCAAAAAGACAAAAGAGAGATATGTTGATATGTTCCGGGAATTGAGAGAAGAAATAAAAGAAAACTGGATTTAAAGGTATTTCTTCTATATTATATAGCAAAAAGAAAAAACTTTGACCAATTTAGAAAATTTACAGTCTGGTATTCCAAAAAAAACAAAAAAAGCCTTGCAATACCTTGGATATTCGTATATAATCAAATCGTTGTGACCTTGATAGCGGTGAAGCGTGAGGTTGCTGTACCGGCAAAAGCCGGCGCAGGTTTTCCGTGGAGCGAATGTCAAGTTGTTAAAACTGGCGACAAGTCACTGTACGAATATTACAATCTATTTTTATAATATAAAGATAGAGACGCAGTGTGTAAATCTTACGATACACACGGAGGAGTGTACAGTCACCACTTGTCGTGCTACAAGAAATTTATAGTGCGAAAAGGAGGCGGCTTTTTTTATGGCAGCAAGTCAAGTAATGAGAATTACATTAAAAGCGTATGATCATCAATTAATCGATGCATCAGCAAAGAGTATCATCGAAACAGTAAAGAAGACAGGATCTAAGGTGAGCGGACCGGTACCGATGCCGACAAAGAAGGAAGTAGTTACCATCATCCGTGCCGTACACAAGTACAAAGATTCCAGAGAACAGTTCGAGCAGAGAACTCACAAGAGATTGATTGACATCATCACACCAACACAGAAGACAGTCGATGCATTATCTAAGTTAGAAGTACCGGCTGGTGTTTACATCGATATCAAGATGAAAACAAAATAGGAAGTTATCCCGCAGGGTTATGAACAAATAAGGAATCCCCTTTAGCTTTCATAGCGTCTAGGATGATTTTAACGTCATGCGTTATAATCCGCTGTAGATTAAATAGGAGGAAATATCAATGAAAAAAGCGATTTTAACAACAAAAGTCGGAATGACTCAGATCTTTAACGAAGACGGAGTTTTAACACCGGTTACTGTACTGCAGGCTGGGCCTTGTGTCGTTACTCAGGTAAAGACAGAAGAAAACGATGGCTACGAAGCAGTTCAGGTCGGATTTGCAGATAAGAAAGAAAAGTCTGTAAACAAACCGGAGAAGGGGCACTTCGACAAAGCAGGTGTTGCACCTAAAAAATTCGTGAGAGAATTCAGATTTGAAAATGCTTCTGAATACACAGTAGGTCAGGAAATCAAAGCTGACATTTTTGAAGCAGGAGATAAAATCGATGCAACTGCTACATCCAAAGGTAAAGGATATGCAGGTGGTATCAAACGTCACGGTTTAAGTACTGGTCCTAAGACACATGGTTCTAAGTATCACCGTCATGCAGGTTCCAATGGTATGGCTTCTGATCCGAGCAAAGTTTTCAAAGGAAAGAAAATGCCGGGACAGATGGGTGCTGAAAGAGTTACCATTCAGAATCTGGAAGTAGTAAAGGTTGATGCAGAAAAAAACATTATTTTGGTAAAAGGTGCTGTACCAGGACCTAAGAAATCTTTAGTAATGTTGAAAGAATCAGTGAAGGCGTAGGCCTAGGGAAGGAGGACAAACAGATGGCAGAAGTATCTGTGTTAAACATGGAAGGAAATGAAGTTGAGAAATTAAATCTTAACGACAGCATCTTCGGTGTTGAAATAAATGAGCATTTAGTGCATTTGGCAGTTGTAAGCCAGTTAGCAAATAACCGTCAGGGTACACAGAGCGCGAAGACACGTTCAGAAGTACGCGGCGGCGGAAGAAAACCCTGGAGACAGAAAGGTACCGGTCATGCAAGACAGGGATCTATCAGAGCTCCGCAGTGGACAGGCGGAGGAGTTGTATTTGCTCCGAAACCAAGAGAATATTCTAAGAAGTTAAATAAAAAGGAAAGAAGATTAGCTCTGAAATCCGCTTTAACTTCCAGAGTCAATGAAAATAAGTTCATCGTAGTAGATGAGTTCAAATTTGACGAAGTAAAGACAAAGAATGTTGCAAACATGTTAAACAACTTAAATGTAAAAAAAGCGCTGGTTATCATGGGAGATAAGAACGACAACTTAATCTTATCTGCAAGAAACATTCCTGGAGTAAAAACTGCTCTCACAAGCACCATCAACGTATATGATATCTTAAAATATGATACCGTTGTTGTTTCTAAAGAAGCAGTAGCAAATATTGAGGAGGTGTACGCATAATGGCAGACATCAAATATTATGACGTTATTTTAAAGCCGATTGTAACTGAAAAAAGTATGAATGCAATGGCAGAGAAAAAATACACTTTCTTAGTTCATCCGACTGCAACAAAATCTCAGATTAAAGAAGCAGTGGAAAAGATGTTCGAAGGAACAAAGGTTGCCAAAGTCAACACAATGAACTACGACGGAAAGACAAAAAGACGTGGAATGACTTTCGGAAAGACCGCTAAGACAAAGAAAGCGATCGTACAGTTGACAGAAGAAAGCGCAGATATCGAGATCTTCGAGGGGTTATAGGCATTGAGCACTTAGAGAGTGCAAGCGAAAGCGCAGCATGAGCTTAGTGCGAAAGCCGTTACCGAGACTCAGTGAAGCCGAGCCGCAGGCGAAAGCTGAACGCTAGTCGAGTGTAACTACCTTAATATATTTTATTGAAGCTATACGCAACAAAAGCGTGATATTAAATTGGAATTGAAAGGAGAAAGACATGGGAATCAAGACATATAACCCATATACACCTTCCAGAAGACATATGACCGGGTTAGATTTTACTGAAGTGACAAAGAGCACTCCTGAAAAATCTCTGACAACTTCCTTAAAGAAGACAGCCGGCCGTAATAATCAGGGTAAAATTACAGTAAGACACCGCGGAGGCGGAGTCAGAAGAAAATATAGAATTATCGACTTCAAGAGAAGAAAAGATGGTATTCCGGCAACAGTAACAGCTATCGAATATGATCCGAACAGAACAGCAAACATTGCACTGCTCACATATGCAGACGGTGAGAAAGCTTATATCATCGCTCCGAACAAATTAGCTGTAGGCGCTACAGTTATGAACGGTCCGGACGCTGAGATCAAAGTTGGAAACTGCTTACCGATGGCAAACATCCCGGTAGGTACAGAAATCCACAATATCGAAATGTATCCTGGAAAAGGCGGACAGTTAGTTCGTTCCGCGGGAAATTCCGCTCAGCTTATGGCGAAAGAAGGAAAGTATGCAACCCTTCGTCTTCCGTCAGGTGAGATGAGAATGGTTCCTGCTGTGTGCAGAGCTACTATCGGCCAGGTTGGAAACATTGAACATGACCTCGTAAACATCGGTAAAGCGGGACGTAAACGCCATATGGGATTCCGTCCTACAGTCCGCGGTTCTGTTATGAACCCTAATGACCATCCGCACGGTGGTGGTGAAGGTAAGACTGGTATCGGCCGTCCGGGTCCATGTACACCTTGGGGTAAACCGGCACTTGGTTTGAAGACACGCAAGAAACACAAACAGTCTAACAAGATGATCATTAGAAGAAGAGACGGTAAAAACGTTAAATAGTTTAAGGAGGTAACTTATGGCTCGCTCACTGAAAAAAGGACCATTTGCGGATGCAAGCTTATTGAAAAAAGTTGATGCAATGAATGAAGCTGGAGACAAAAATGTCATCAAGACATGGTCCCGCCGTTCCACAATCTTCCCATCCTTTGTAGGGCATACAATTGCCGTACATGACGGAAGGAAGCATGTGCCTGTATATATAACAGAAGATATGGTTGGACACAAACTCGGGGAGTTTGTTGCGACCAGAACATTCCGTGGTCATACAAAAGCAGAAAAGAAATCAGGAATCAGATAATCGATAGAGGAATGGAAGGAGGTTTCACAATCCATGGCTAAGAAATACAGCAGATCTCAGTACAAAAAAGAAAGAAATGCACAAAAAGATACGAGACCTAGCGCTACCTTATCCAATGCCAGAGTGTCTGTTACTAAGGCATGTTTCGTATTGGATGCGATCAGAGGAAAGAGCGTTCAGGAAGCACTTGGTATCTTATTATATAACCCAAGATACGCATCTAGTTTAATCGAAAAATTATTAAAGTCTGCAATTGCCAATGCAGAAAATAATAATGGAATGAATCCGGAAAACCTTTATGTTGCAGAGTGTTATGCAAACAAAGGACCAACAATGAAAAGAGTTAAACCTCGGGCACAGGGAAGGGCATACAGAATCGAACACCGTATGAGCCATATCACTGTTGTGCTTGACGAAAGATAGAAGGAGGCAATAATGGGACAGAAAGTTAATCCTCATGGTTTAAGAGTTGGTATTATCAAAGACTGGGATTCCAGATGGTATGCAGAAGGCGATTTTGCAGATAACCTGGTTGAAGATGATAAGATCAGAAAATATGTAAAGAAAAAATTATACAATGCAGGAATCTCCAGAATCGAAATTGAAAGAGCTTCCGACAGAGTAAAATTGATCGTCTATACAGCAAAACCTGGAGTAGTGATCGGAAAAGGCGGATCTGCCATTGAAGAACTTAAAAAAGAACTCCAGAAGATGACAGACAAGAAACTGCTGATTGACGTAAAAGAAGTAAAAAGACCGGACAAAGACGCACAGTTAGTTGCAGAAAATATTGCACAGCAGTTAGAGAACCGTATCTCTTTCAGAAGAGCTATGAAGTCCTGCATGCAGAGAACGATGAGATCCGGAGCACAGGGAATCAAGACATCCGTATCCGGACGTTTAGGCGGAGCTGACATGGCCCGTACAGAATTTTACAGCGAGGGAACAATTCCTCTGCAGACACTCCGTGCAGACATCGATTATGGATTCGCTGAAGCAGACACAACTTATGGTAAAGTCGGAGTTAAGACTTGGATCTACCATGGTGAAGTTCTTCCGACGAAAGAAAAGCAGGAAGGGGGAAATAAATAATGTTAATGCCTAAGAGAGTAAAACGCCGTAAACAGTTCCGCGGAAGCATGCGCGGAAAAGCGACTCGCGGTAATAAAATCACTTACGGAGAATTCGGTATCGTGGCAACAGAGCCGGCTTGGATCAGATCCAACCAGATCGAGGCAGCCCGTGTCGCTATGACCCGTTACATCAAGCGTGGTGGTAAGGTTTGGATTAAGATTTTCCCTGATAAGCCAGTGACAGCACAGCCTGCTGAAACTCGAATGGGTAAAGGTAAAGGTAACTTAGAGTACTGGGTAGCAGTTGTAAAACCAGGACGCGTTATGTTTGAGATTTCTGGTGTAAGTGAAGAAGTTGCAAGAGAAGCTTTACGTCTTGCTGTTCATAAACTACCTGTTAAGTGTAAAATTGTTTCTCGTGAAGCTTTAGAAGGCGGTGACAACAGTGAAAACTAAAGAATTTGTAAAAGAGTTAAATAATAAATCTATTGATGAATTAAACAAAGAGCTAGTAGCTGCGAAAAAAGAATTATTCAACTTGAGATTCCAGAATGCAACAAATCAACTTGAGAACACAAGCAGAATCAAAGAAGTTAGAAGAAACATCGCTCGTATTCAGGGAGCGATTACAGCAAAGGCTAACGCTTAAATCGAAAGGAGGAATTTGTTGTGGAAAGAAATTTGAGAAAAACCCGTGTCGGGAAAGTTGTAAGCGACAAGATGGATAAGACAATCGTAGTTGCAATCGAAGATAATGTAAAACATCCATTATATAAGAAAATCGTGAAAAGAACTTACAAGTTAAAAGCTCATGATGAAAATAATGAATGCCGTATCGGAGACAGAGTTAAAGTTATGGAAACAAGACCTCTCTCTAAGGACAAGAGATGGAGACTTGTGGAAGTAGTCGAAAAAGCGAAATAGATTGTTCCATTAGGAAAGGAGAAACAGCATGATTCAACAGGAGTCAAGACTTAGAGTGGCTGACAACACTGGGGCAAAAGAAATCCTTTGCATCAGAGTGTTAGGTGGATCCACTAGAAGATATGCTAACATCGGCGATATTATTGTAGCTACGGTCAAAGATGCAACACCAGGTGGCGTTGTAAAAAAAGGTGATGTAGTAAGAGCCGTTGTTGTTCGTACGAAAAAAGGTGCCCGCCGTAAAGACGGATCTTATATTAGATTTGATGAGAACGCTGCAGTTATTATCAAAGAGGATATGAATCCAAGAGGAACTCGTATCTTTGGACCAGTGGCAAGAGAGCTCAGAGACAAAAAATTCATGAAGATTGTTTCATTAGCACCAGAAGTATTATAAGGAGGAAACACTGTGTCAGGAATTAGAATTAAAAAAGGCGATCTTGTGAAAGTCATCGCTGGAAAAGATAAGGGTAAAGAAGGCAAAGTTGTTGCAATCGACCACAAGAAGAATACTGTTATCGTTGAAGGTGCTAATATGCTCACAAAGCATACAAAACCAAGCGTACAGAACCAGCAGGGCGGTATTGTGACAGAAGAAGGCCCGATCCATATTTCCAACGTGATGTTTGTTCATAACGGCAAAACTACAAAGATCGGCTATAAAGTAGAAGACGGTAAAAAAGTCCGTGTTGCAAAGGCAACCGGAGATGTGATTGATTAATAAAGAGAGGAGGTTTCGGACAGTTGAGTAGATTAAAAGAACAGTATACCAACGAAATCATGGAAGCCATGATGAAGAAATTCGGATATAAAAATATAATGCAGGTACCAAAGCTCGAGAAGATCGTGATCAACATGGGCGTTGGTGAAGCAAAAGAAAATAAAAAGCTCTTAGATGCTGCTGTTGCAGATCTGGAAACGATCTCCGGACAGAAAGCGATCGTAACCAAGGCAAGAAAATCTGTTGCTAACTTCAAGTTAAGAGAAGGAATGCCGATCGGATGCAAGGTTACATTAAGAGGAGAGAGAATGTACGAGTTTGCTGATCGTCTGATCAACCTGGCACTGCCTCGTGTACGTGACTTCAGGGGTGTAAGCCAGAACTCTTTTGATGGAAGAGGAAACTACGCATTAGGAATCAAAGAACAGTTAATTTTCCCGGAAATTGAATACGACAAAGTGGATAAAGTCAGAGGTATGGATGTAATTTTCGTTACAACAGCCAACACAGACGAAGAAGCTCGTGAATTATTAACCTTATTTGGTATGCCGTTTAAGAAATAGTTAGGAGGGTTCCCATGGCTAGAAAGTCAATGGTATTAAAGCAACAGAGAAAACAGAAGTTTTCAACAAGAGAATATAGCCGTTGTAGGATTTGTGGACGTCCACATGCTTACTTGAGAAAATACGGAATCTGCAGAATCTGCTTCCGTGAGTTAGCGTACAAAGGACAGATTCCAGGCGTGAAAAAGGCCAGCTGGTAAGAATAGGGAAGGAGGAACTAACAATGACAATGAGCGATCCGATTGCAGATATGCTTACAAGAATCCGTAATGCAAACACTGCGAAACATGATACCGTAGAAATTCCTGCTTCTAAGATGAAGGTTGCGATTGCTGAAATCCTTTTAAAAGAAGGTTTCATCAAATCTTTCGACATCAAAGAAGAAGGTGCATATAACAACATCGTTATCACATTAAAGTACGGACAGGACAAGAATGAAAAGATCATCACAGGTCTTAAGAGAATTTCTAAACCGGGACTTCGTGTGTATGCAAACTCAGAAGAACTTCCTAAAGTATTAGGCGGACTTGGAGTAGCGATCATTTCAACAAACAAAGGTGTTCTTACAGACAAAGAAGCAAGAAAAGAACACGTAGGCGGAGAAGTACTTGCGTTTGTATGGTGACCTAGAGCACTTAGTGAAGGCAAGCGTCAGCGCAGACTGAGGTCAGTGCGAAGGTCGTTCGGAGGAATTTAATGAACCGAACTTCCTTACAAAAGGCTTGCGTAAGTTTCGAAAAAATTTTTTAACTTGAATTTATCTTATTGTTAAACTTTATATTATATAATAAAACGAATTCTGAAAACAGAAAGGACGCCCAGTCCTTTCCGACAATTTAAGGAGGTAACCTATGTCTCGTATAGGTAGATTGCCAATCGATATCCCTCAGGGAGTTGAGGTTAAGATTGAAGAAGGAAATAAAGTGACTGTGAAAGGTCCTAAGGGAACACTGGAAAAGAATCTTCCGGTGGAGATGGAAATTAAATTAGAAGACAACCAGATCGTGGTATCCAGACCGAATGACTTAAAGAAGATGAAATCCTTACACGGGTTGACCAGATCTTTGATCGCCAACATGGTGACTGGAGTGTCTCAGGGATATGAAAAGAAGCTTGAAATTAACGGTGTTGGTTACAGAGCACAGAAAAAAGGAAAAGAAATTACTTTCAACCTTGGATTTTCACATCCGGTAGCAATGACAGATCCAGAAGGCATCGAAACTGAAATGGAAGGTCAGAATATCATTATCGTTAAAGGTATTGATAAAGAAAAAGTTGGACAGTACGCTGCGGAAATCAGAGAATTAAGAAAACCTGAGCCTTACAAAGGAAAAGGTATTAAATATGCTGATGAAGTTATCAGACGTAAAGTCGGTAAGACTGGTGCGAAGTAAAGGAGTGAGATAGGATGATTAAAAAACAGTCAAGAAGCAAAGTTCGTGCGAAAAAACATTTAAAGCTTCGTAATCATATTAGCGGAACAGCGGAGAAACCGCGTTTAAGCGTATTCAGAAGCAATAATCATATGTACGCTCAGATCATTGATGACACCGTTGGAAATACTTTAGTATCAGCATCCACTTTACAGAAAGACGTAAAAGCTGATTTAGAAAAGACTGACGATGTAAAAGCGGCAGCTCACTTGGGAAAAGTGATTGCTGAAAGAGCTATCGCAAAAGGTATCTCCACCGTTGTTTTTGACAGAGGCGGATTTATTTATCAGGGAAAAGTAAAAGCATTAGCAGACGCAGCACGTGAAGCTGGTCTTAAATTCTAACAGGAGGAAATCAAATGAAGCGTACAATGATCGACCCTAGCCAGTTAGAGCTGGAAGAAAAAGTTGTATCTATCAAACGTGTTACCAAAGTAGTAAAAGGTGGACGTAATTTCAGATTCGCAGCATTAGTTGTTGTTGGAGATAAGAATGGACACGTTGGTGCAGGATTAGGAAAAGCAATGGAAATTCCAGAAGCGATCCGCAAAGGAAGAGAAGCGGCTGCTAAGAAATTAGTGGAAGTACCGATTGACGAAAAAGGAAGTACACCGCATGACTTCACAGGTAAATTCGGAAGTTCATCTGTATTATTAAAGACATCCCCGGAAGGTACCGGAATCATCGCAGGAGGTCCTTCCCGTGACGTATTGGAGCTTGCAGGATATAAGAATATCCGTTCTAAGTCCTTAGGTTCCAATAACAAGCAGAACGTTGTTCTTGCAACGATCGAAGGACTTAAAAACTTAAAAACTCCAGAAGAAGTAGCAAAGCTTCGCGGAAAATCTGTAGAAGAGCTCTTAGGTTAGGAGGAACATGAAAATGGCAGATAAATTAAAAATTACTTTGGTAAAATCTACAATCGGTGCCATTCCAAAGCATAGAAAGACAGTGGAAGCTTTAGGACTCAAGAAGTTAAACAAAACTGTTGAAATGCCGGACAATGCAAGTGTCAGGGGAATGATTCATCAGGTTCAGCATTTAGTAAAAGTAGAAGAAATTTAATTGTAGATTAGGAGGTGCGAAGGATGGAATTATCAAACTTACGCCCTGCAGACGGATCTAAGCACAGCGACAATTTCAGAAGAGGTCGCGGACATGGTTCAGGAAATGGAAAAACTGCAGGTAAAGGACATAAAGGACAGAAAGCCCGTTCCGGCGGCGGAGTAAGACCGGGATTTGAAGGCGGACAGATGCCTTTATACAGACGTATTCCAAAGAGAGGCTTCACTTGCATTAACTCTAAAGAAATCATTGGAATCAACGTATCAGCATTAGAGAGATTTGAAGACGGAGCCGAAGTTTCTGTTGAGACTTTAGTAGAAGCAGGAATCGTTTCTAATCCTAAAGACGGTGTCAAAATCTTAGGCAGTGGGGAACTCACAAAGAAACTTACAGTAAAAGCAAATGCTTTCAGTGCAGGGGCAAAAGAAAAGATCGAAGCTCTTGGAGGAAAAGCCGAGGTGATTTAGTATGGCGAATGCATTGACAAATGCGTTTAAAAACAAAGAACTAAGGAAAAAGCTTACGTTTACGGTGATCATTCTGATTGTCGTGCGCTTCGGGTCACAACTGCCGATTCCAGGAATCGATACTGCCCAGGTGACTGCATATTTAAAGAGTACTTTGGGAGATTCATTCAATCTCCTGAACTCTTTTACCGGCGGGTCCTTTTTGCAGATGTCAGTATTTGCACTGAGTGTTACGCCATATATTACATCTTCCATCATCATGCAGCTGATGACGATCGCTATCCCTGCATTGGAGGAGATGCAGAAAGACGGCGAAGATGGAAGAAAGAAAATAGCTAAGATCACGAGATACGTGACGGTTGTATTAGGACTCATCGAGTCCGCCGGTATGACCATCGGTTTCAGCCGCAGCGGTGCGCTGGGAGCTGAACACACCAATTTTACCATTGTGACGATGATCATTGCCCTGACAGCAGGTGCGATCCTCGTTATGTGGCTTGGTGAGCGTATCACGGAAAATGGTATTGGAAACGGTATTTCTATCATCCTGTTGATCAACATCGTATCAGGAATGCCGAAAGATTTTTATGCGCTCTATAATCAGTTCATGAAAGGCAAACAGATCGGACCGGCACTTATTGCAGGATGTGTGATCGCAGCTGTTGTGCTGTTGACTGTCGTGTTCGTTATCATCCTTTCAGATGCTGAACGCCATATTCCGGTACAGTATTCAAAGAAAGTTCAGGGAAGAAAAATGGTCGGCGGCCAGTCAAGCCATATTCCGCTGAAAGTGAATACAGCCGGAGTTATCCCGATTATCTTCGCCTCATCTATTATGCAGTTCCCGCTGATCATTCAGCAGCTGTTTAAGTATGAGAGCAATGGATTTATGGGAAAAGTTCTGCACAGTTTAAGTTCGTCCACATGGTTTGACGCAAATCATCCGAAGAGATCGCTGGGTCTTCTTATATATATTGTACTTGTTGTTATTTTTGCATATTTCTATACATCGATTACTTTTAATCCTCTGGAAATCTCAAATAACATGAAGAAACAGGGAGGATTTGTACCGGGTATCCGTCCGGGCAAACCGACAGTGGATTATTTAAACAAGATCTTAAAATATATTATTTTTATAGGTGCAGCTGGACTAACAATTGTAGCAGTCATTCCGTTTTTCTTTAACGGTGTATTTAGTGCTCAGGTTTCTTTTGGAGGAACTTCCATCATTATCGTGGTTGGAGTTATATTAGAAACGATCAAGCAGATTAAATCTCAATTGTTAGTGCAAAACTATACTGGTTTTTTAAATGACTAATGTGCGATAAGCTGTAGGGAATTCTACAGCTTATTTGTGCATTACATAATGTAAGGAGGATTCATTATGAAGATTATTATGTTGGGGGCTCCAGGAGCAGGAAAGGGAACTCAGGCAAAGCAGATTGCAGAGCAGTATAACATTCCGCATATTTCGACCGGTGACATTTTCAGGGCGAATATCAAGAATGGAACTGAGCTTGGCAAAAAAGCCAAAGAGTATATGGACCAGGGACTGCTGGTTCCGGATGAGCTGGTAGTTGATCTCGTGGTTGACAGGATTGAGAAAGACGACTGCCAAAAGGGCTTCATTTTAGATGGATTCCCAAGGACGATTCCTCAGGCAGAAGCGTTGGATGCGGCTCTTGCTGCAAAAGATATGAAAATTGATTATGCGCTGGATATCGAGGTTCCGGATGAGAATATCATTGACCGGATGTCCGGAAGACGTTCCTGCAAGGAATGCGGTGCGATCTTCCACGCAAAATATAATCCTCCGAAATCAGAAGGAATCTGTGATATATGCAGCGGTGAGCTGATCCTCCGAGATGACGATAAGGAAGAGACAGTAAAGAAAAGGCTGGATGTTTATCACGAACAGACCGCACCGCTGATCTCTCACTATAAGAGTGCAGGCAGCCTGCATGAGATCGACGGCACAAGGCACATTGATGTAGTATTTGATGAGATCAAAAGTATTTTAGAGGCATAAGATTAAGATGGCAGTGACGATCAAATCAAAAAGAGAAATCGAACAAATGAGAGAGGCCGGTAAGATCTTGGAAGAGACGCATGACCGTTTGGCCGAGATCATCAAACCGGGAATTTCTACTTTAGAGATTGACGAGTTCGGGGAAAAGATCATAAGGGAATACGGGTGTATTCCTTCTTTTCTGAATTACAATGGTTATCCGGCATCCATCTGTGTGTCTGTCAATGACGAAGTGGTCCACGGCATTCCAAAGAAGGAGCGGATCTTAAAAGATGGAGATATTGTCAGCCTGGATGCAGGGGTCATCTATCAGGGATACCACTCTGACGCCGCCAGGACTTATGGCGTCGGGGAGATCTCAGATGAAGCAGCCCGCCTGATCAGGGTTACAAAGGAAAGCTTTTTTGAAGGTATGAAGTTTGCCAAAGAAGGGAATCATCTATTTGACATTTCCGAGGCAATCCAAAGACACGTAGAGAACAATGGCTATTCCGTGGTGAGAGACCTGGTGGGCCATGGGATCGGAACGCATCTCCATGAGGACCCTCAGATCCCGAATTTCAAGGAACGCAGAAAAGGCATGAAGCTCAGGGCAGGGATGACATTGGCTGTAGAACCGATGGTTAACGCCGGAACATGGGAAGTAGAATGGCTTTCTGATGACTGGACCGTTGTGACGGCAGACGGAAGCCCTGCCGCCCATTATGAAAATACAATCTTAATAACCGAAAATGGTTACGAATTATTATCATTATCAAAGTAGAAAAAGGAGTCGGAAAAATGGCAAAGTCAGAAGCAATTGAAGTAGAAGGAATCGTATTGGAGAAACTGCCGAATGCGATGTTTAAGGTAGAGATCGAGGGAGGGCATGTGATTTTGGCACATATCAGCGGAAAGCTCAGAATGAATTACATCAAGATCCTTCCGGGCGACAAGGTTACTCTTGCACTTTCTCCGTATGACCTGTCAAAGGGAAGAATTATTTGGAGGGATAAATAAGAAAAGCCTTGAAAATTAAATAACATGATGATATAATTGAATCCGAACGTTTTGGGAAAGGAGAATTACAAGTGAAAGTTAGAGCATCTGTAAAACCTATGTGTGAAAAATGCAAGGTAATTAGAAGAAAAGGTTCTGTCAGAGTGATCTGTGAGAATCCGAAGCACAAACAGAGACAGGGATAATTTCTATTTCATATAGCAAGGATTCCTATCTTTGTTCTTTGTGTGTTTATATTACTGTATTCAAGGTACCATACAGTAATACTTTTTGTTAGGCGGCTGCAGTATGGAACGCAGATTCCATGCTGATATTTATATAGATAAAATCGTAGTCAGGCAAGAGACATATATATCATTTCACCGTACGCGGATATATGGATTGCCCCTGAACAACATTAAAATGAATAATTTTTGGAGGAAGAAAAAACATGGCTCGTATTTCAGGTGTTGATTTACCAAGAGAAAAACGTGTGGAGATTGGACTTACCTATATTTATGGAATCGGTCTTACAAGCTCTAAACGTATTTTATCAGAAGCAAATGTAAACCCGGATACTCGTGTACGTGACCTGACAGATGATGAAGTTCGCAGAATCAGCGAAGTTATCTCTGAGTCACAGACAGTAGAGGGAGATTTAAGAAGAGAAATCGCTCTTAATATCAAGAGATTAAAAGAAATAGGATCTTACAGAGGAAAACGCCATAGACAGGGACTGCCTTGCCGTGGACAGAAGACAAAGACAAATGCCAGAACATGTAAAGGTCCTAAGAAAACTGTTGCAAACAAGAAAAAATAACAGCATATACATGGATCATCAAATATTTGATGGTATACTTTGGACGGAAATACATGACACGCCCCGTTGGGTTGTCAGGTTTTCTCGCTGTTTAGTGGATATGGTTTAGTTTAAAGAAAGGTAAAGAGTTAATTATGGCTAAAGTTACAAAAAAAGCGGCTAAAAAACGTGTGAAAAAGAATGTTCAGCACGGACAGGCACACATTCAGTCATCTTTTAATAATACAATCGTTACATTAACTGATGCTCAGGGAAATGCTCTTTCTTGGGCCAGCGCAGGTGGATTAGGATTCAGAGGATCCAAGAAATCTACTCCTTATGCGGCACAGATGGCTGCTGAGACAGCAACAAAAGCAGCATTGGTACACGGTTTAAAAACAGTGGACGTTATGGTAAAAGGACCGGGATCAGGAAGAGAAGCAGCAATTCGTGCTTTATCAGCAGCTGGTCTGGAAGTTACAAGCATCAAAGATGTAACACCGGTACCTCACAACGGATGTCGCCCACCAAAACGCAGAAGAGTTTAATTAGGAGGAATTTGAAAGATGGCAATTGATAGAACTCCAGTCTTAAAAAGATGTAGATCCTTAGGCCTCGATCCTGTATTTTTAGGAATCGACAAAAAGTCTAACAGAACCTCAACAAGAGGAAATAGAAAAAAGAGTGAGTACGGACTTCAGCTCCGTGAAAAACAGAAAGCGAAGTTTATCTACGGTGTATTAGAAAAACCGTTTAGAAACTACTACGCAAAAGCAGAAAAGATGAAAGGTCAGACAGGTGTAAACCTTATGACACTTCTGGAACTGAGACTTGACAATGTATTATTCCGTCTCGGATTTGGAAGAACAAGAAAAGAATGCAGACAGATCGTTGACCACAAGCATGTTCTTGTAAACGGCAAAACAGTCAACATCCCATCTTACAAAGTATCAGTAGGTGATGTGATCGAGATTAAAGAAAAACACAAAACTTCTCCTAGATACAAAGAAATCTTAGAAGTGACCGGCGGAAGAATGGTTCCTTCTTGGTTAGAAGCAAATCAGGAAGCACTGAGCGGAACTGTAAAGGAATTACCTGCAAGAGAAGAGATCGACGTTCCTGTAAATGAGACACTGATCGTCGAGTTATATTCTAAATAATCGTAATAACCCTCAACAAATTCCTAACCCAGAAGGAGGGCTTAAATGTTTGAATTTGAAAAGCCAAATATTGAGATTAGTGAGATTTCTGAAGATAACCGTTTTGGGCGTTTTGTAGTCGAGCCGTTAGTGCGCGGCTATGGAACGACACTCGGAAACTCCTTAAGGAGGATCATGCTCTCATCTCTGCCGGGCGCTGCAGTCAGTGCCGTAAAGATCAAGGGTGTGCTGCATGAGTTCAGTTCAGTCCCGGGAGTGAAAGAGGATGTCCCTGAGATCATCATGAACATCAAGTCCCTGGCGATTAAGAATAACAGTCCTACGGACGAACCAAAACAGGCCTTTATTGAGTACTCTGGAAGCGGTGTCGTGACTGCCGGTGACATCAAGGCTGACAGTGATATCGAGATTTTGAATCCTGATATGGTCATCGCGACGTTGAGCGGAGATGACGCACATCTGGATATGGAACTTACGATCACAAAAGGCCGCGGTTATGTCGGTGCTGACAAAGCAGACAAGGAAGGCAACTCTATCGATGAGATTGCAGTTGATGCAATCTATACTCCGGTAGAGCGTGTGAATTTAAAGGTGGAAAATACCCGTGTAGGACAGGTGACAGACTACGATAAGCTTACTTTGGATGTCTTTACAAACGGAACCCTTTCACCGGACGAGGCGGTCAGCCTCGCCGCTAAAGTATTGTGCGAACACCTGAACCTGTTCGTAGATCTCTCTGAGAATGCCAAGACAGCAGAAGTCATGGTAGAAAAGGAAGACGACGAAAAAGAAAAGGTTCTGGAAATGAGCATTGACGAACTGGAACTTTCCGTTCGTTCTTATAACTGCCTGAAGAGAGCAGGAATCAATACCGTGGAAGAACTGACCAACAAGACTTCGGAAGATATGATGAAGGTCCGCAACTTAGGACGCAAATCATTAGAAGAAGTTCTTGCAAAATTAAATGAACTTGGATTGGCATTAAATTCAGGGGACGAATAAGAAATCATAAAAAGACCCGCCTAGGCTGAAGGTATGAAGTAGGCATGGCGAAAAATCACAGGAGGTCATTACAATGGCAAAGTATAGAAAATTAGGAAGAACATCTTCTCAGAGAAAAGCATTATTGCGTTCACAGGTAACAGATCTTTTATACAGAGGCAAGATCGTTACTACTGAAGCAAAGGCAAAAGAGATCCGCAAGATTGCAGAAAAACTGATCGCTATGGCAGTCAGAGAAAAAGATAACTTTGAGACAGTCACTGTTGATGCTAAAGTAGCAAAGAAAGACAGCGACGGAAAACGTGTCAAAGAGGTTGTGGACGGAAAGAAAGTTACTGTATATGAAACAGTGAAAAAAGAGATTACAAAGGATATGCCTTCCCGCCTTCATGCAAGAAGACAGATGTTAAAGGTATTATATCCGGTGAAAGAAGTTCCGACAGAACTTGCAGGCAAAAAAGCTAATACAAAGACTGTTGATCTTACAGAAAAGTTATTTAACGAGTATGCACCGAAGTATGCCGATAGAAATGGTGGGTATACAAGAATCGTCAAAATCGCACAGCGTAAAGGTGACGGTGCTTTAGAAGTATTGCTTGAATTAGTTTAAGATTGATCCTATAAAAAGCAGCAGGAGATTGAACGGGCCTCTGTTAAGTACACAGGAAGAATAACTAAAAATTGTATAAGTAAATGCGGCCATGTTGTTGGCCGCATTTTTTATGCAGTTTTTTATGATGAAGGTATTCAGCAAGTGTCTTTCTGCGGACATCCTTGTTAGCAGATTCTGATATTTCCCTTTCTAAACGGAAAAAGACTGTTTGAAGAGATGCACTTATGTTTTGTATATTATGTATATCATAGTTGAGTATATATAAAATAGATGCATCAATTTTACCAACTACACGGTCAAAAGTTATGAAGATTACACATAAAGTAACTGAGAAACAGTTGATGAAAGAAGTTTGGCAGGGAGAATTAAGTATGGAAAAAAAGCTAATGATAAAAGAAAGCTTCAATTTGGGTAAAGGCTGGAATTTGATGTTTTTTGCAATTTTAGCAATGTTAGTTACAAATGCGGGTGTTAACGATGGATTAAACATTGCACTTCCGCAAATTGCGAAAGGAGCAGGATTAAACTATGATTTATGTCTGAGTATGGGTACGGTAGCAGGGTTTGTCGGTGTGGCAATGATGCTTGTAATTGCAAAGTTCAGAGATAAATTCGGGGGAAGAAAAGTAAGTTCGGCATTATTTATTATATTTGGATTAACATATTATTTTTTATTCCTAAGAGCAGCAAATATTGTAATGTATGCCATTGCACAGTGCATTATGGTTAGCTGCGGACAGGGATGCTTCTATCTATGTACAGGGCCAATGCAGTCTGATTGGTTCCCTAAAAAAAGGGGAGTTGTCAATGGAATCAGTACAATTGGAGCAAATATTGGTACAGCGGTTTTAGCGCCCCTCATGACTTTTTTATTAACGGTGGCAGAGTATAAAACAAGTTTTTCACTGTTTGCAATTACCGCCATTGTCTTAGGAATCTTTGCGTATATTACATTGCGCGATAATCCGATAGAAGCGGGTATGTATCCGGATAATGTTTCAAAGGAAGTTTATGAAACAGAGTATAAACAATTATCAGAAAAAGATGAGTATGTAAGTGATTGGACCATTCCTAAAATGTTAAAATGCAAAGAGGTGTGGATTGCAGCGATTGTTCCGGGATTTATTACGTTGGGACTTTTGGGTATCATTACACAATTCGTAAAAAGAAATATGGCGTTAGGTTTATCTAATGGAGTTGCAATTTCGGCAATGACAATCGCGGGGCTTGTCGGGATTATTGGAAGTTATGCAATTGGATATATGGATACAAAACTTGGTACAAAAAAGGCATGTATGATTTATTGTGCAGTATTTGCGACGGGAATTCTATGTAACCTTCTTGCGTCATTATGGATGCCGTTGGTATATGTTTCAATTATTATTGTAGGTTTTTCATTGGGTGGAAGCACCAATATGTCACTGTCATTTCCAGCGTCTATTTTCGGAGTACTTGATTATGCAAAGGTAAACGGAGTGATTTTTCCAATCAATTATTGTATCGGATGTCTGAATTTTGCGGTGAACGCAGCAGTCATGAAATTTACAGGCAGTTTGACAGGAGCGTACGTAGTATATTTATGCCTTTTCCTGATCAACATTGTGATTGTAGCAATAACGGAAGAAGGAAAGTGGGATAAGCTAAAGCATCCGGAACCGGCAAATAATAAATAGCAATGGATCTGAACCAAAAAAGAGAGAGGATATTCCTTTCTCTTTTTTGGATTTTGAAATGTTAAGAATCAGAACTATATGTCAAGAAAAAATCTAATAATGCTTGTTTTGTTTTTAAAAACTTGGTTTCTTCTATGTCAAATAAATTTCCATACAGCAGATTCAGGAAACTGAAAATAAGTGTGGTATCTTCCGGCCGGACAGCTAATGAAATGATGGTACGAATCTTGTATCCATTCCGGCGAATTCGATGTTTCATTGTGGCAATGGAAAGACAGGTTCTTGTACTTGGAGTTAAAGCGTACATCAGAACAATACTGGGTTTAAATGCAAAAGTTAAAATTGCTTCTCTTTGAAACAACTTTGTAATGTAGTCAGAGGTCACATAACCGTGCCGGATAAAATCTCCAGCTAAAAGTTCCGCTACTTCCAGATAATTATCACTTTCTAATTGTTCATGCCAAAATGCGTCCTGAAGCAGCTTGTGGATAGAAGGAAGTCTGTTAGAACACAGTCGTATGATTTGTAATTTTGAAATATAAGCATCCAGTTTTTCTTCATCCTGAGCGGTCAGAAATGGGGAAATCCTAATCGTTTGGCAATCTTTATTTTCTGTTATATTTTTATTAATCGTTGTCACGATCAAATCCACTTTAGAAAAATCATAGCTGTCTTTTATGTAGACAGGGAGCAGCGCAGTAATTGAAAGATAATCCTGAAATTTGCTCAGAATTTTTTGTTTCAAATACCAAGTGGAAGACAGATTTAAATGTGACATAACAACTGTTTTTAATTTTGGCGCCGTTCTATTGTTATAAGATAAAGCTCCGGAAATACAAAAAGCTAAAAATAACAGTTCGGTATAATCTAAATAGTTTTTATAGTATTCGGCGGCAAGCGGCTGAACCAAAAAAGCGATTTCAAAAGAAATAATTAGATTGCTGCGGGCAATATCATAGGGAATATCAACATTATTGAAGTGATGGACCGGAAGAAACATATAACGGAAAAATTGGAGGATGGTAATGAAAAAATCTTCATTTTCCGTTAAGTCTATATGATAAGTTTCTTTGATGATTTGCAAATAGCGATTGCATATCTCAAGGGTATTTTTATTAAAATATGTCCCGGCTGTTGCAAAACTTAGTTTACTTGCGTCTAAGAGCCGTGCACAAGAAATATGTAAGTATACTTCTTGCCGTTCTGCTTCCGGAAATCTGCAATTTAATTTCTTCTCCAATGCATCAAAAATTTCTTTGGCTGCATGAACAGCGGTGGCATCTTCATAAGCTAAAGCAGTTATATCAGTGAGAATATGTCCGTTAATCACTCGATAGTACATAATGGCAATCGAGAGATTCAAAATTACCATATTAATATCTTCAAAAACAATATTGTATTTTTGAAGATATTTCTGTGTAATAGGCATAATCAAATTTACAATTTCTTCTTCCAGATATTGATACTGATAATAAGTATTCCCCCGGGCATTATAATTCCAATTTTCAGTAAATAATTTGTTAAGAATGGCTCTCCTCTTCTGTTCGTCTTTTCCGAAAAAAATTGTATTTTTGGCGCGGTGAAAATCAATGTGAGGGAAGGGAAGAATATATTTGCTGCGCAGCATTTCTAAATCGTGCTCTAAGGTTGTATGGCTGATGTACATTTCATCTTCTAAATCATATAGATTAATTGGATGTTCGGCAAGGCAAAGCCGAAAGGCAATATGCCGGATCCGGTCTTCTCTCGATAAAAAGGAACGCCCTGTCTGGCTTAATTCCTTTAATAAGTTATTGTCTTCCGAAAATAGCAGATACCCACGGCTTCTTTTTGAATGTACTTGAATACCATGGTCTTCAAGGAGTTGGTTCATTTCGTTAATATCATTTCTGATGGTTCTGGCGGATACATTCAGATGTTTTGCAAGCTCTTCTCCAGTTACGTATTCTGTTTTTTGTTGAATATAGTTTAACAGTTTTCTTTGACGCAAAGTTAATGAAGTGTGTTCCATAATTTCCTCCTTGTACAGGAATTACAATTCATTGTTAAGGATATTTTACCTTTATTATAATAATAAATTACTAGTATATAAAATAAATAAAATTTCCGTTTTAAAACGGAAAATCCTTGTTTGAGCATAAACTTACAATAGACTAAGATTTAAATACAAATTTAAAGGAGGATTCAAACAATGAAGTACGAAAAAATCAGAGAACAGGTATTAGAAGCAATTTTAGATGCAGTTGATCAAGGATTAATCAAAGGAACATCAGGAAATATCGCATTAAGAGATGACGAGGACGATGTTGTTGCAATTACACCAAGTGGAGTTCCATATAAAGGAATGACATTAGAAGATATTGCAATCGTTGACTTAAATGGGAAATGGCTGGATGGGAATTTTAAACCATCTTCTGAAGTTCCAATGCATACAGCAGTCATGAGAGCCAGACCAGATGTAAAAGCTACGGTACATACACATGCAATGTTTGCAACAATCATGGCTATGGGAGCAGAAGAGATCAAAGCAACCACACCTCCGCAATGTGAATTTGTACCCGTCAGAGTAGTACCATTTACAATGCCGGGCAGTGATGAAGTTGCCGATCGGGTTGTGGAAGCTTTAGGAGAAAGTGGAAAGTCAGTTCTTATTAAAAATCACGGAATGTTCTGCTGCGGAAAAAATATGAAAGCTGCGATGTCAGCAACCGTATATACAGAGGAAATGGCAGTTACAGAATATTATGCAAGAGTTCTTGGAAACTTTGAGCCAATGCCTCAGGAAGCAGTTGATAAAATGCAGGCATTAATCGCAGCGGATCAGGCAGTCTAGAGTCAGGGGGATTTAAAATGGCAAAAGAATTTTTTGTAAAAAGCAATGTGGTATTTGGAAAAAATGCCGCAAAGGCGCTGCCGGAGATTTTAAAAGAATACGAAGCAAACAACGTTATGGTTGTGTACGATGCCGGAGTTAAGATGGCAGGTATCTCTGAAAAAGTATTAGCTGAAATTAAAAAAGCAGATGTGAATGTAACCATATTTGACGGAGTGATTCCAAATCCGACAAACGAAGTAGTTGAAGAGGCAGCATCCATTGCACTGCAAAATAAAATTGATGTTTTTGTTGCAGTTGGCGGCGGAAGCAGTATTGATTTAACAAAAGCAGTAAATATTTTGATGACAAATCCAGGACCAATTGGACAGTATGGCGGAATTGGCCTTGTAAAAAAAGGAGTACTGCCATTGATCGCAGTGCCAACCACAGCTGGCACGTCAAGTGAAGTTACAAATGTAGTAGCTTTAACAGATATAAAGGCAGTATGTAAGTATGTGATTATTGATAACAAGCTGGTTCCGGACAAAGTCATAGCGGATCCGGAATTTACAAAAACAATGCCCGCAGGTGTTACGGCAGCAACAGGAATGGATGCCATTACACATGCAGTGGAAAGCTATATTTCTAACATGGCAACTCCTTTAACCCAATATCATTCCATCAAAGGCCTTCAGATATTTCATGAGAATCTTCCAAAGGCAGTTGCGGATGGCTCAAACATGGATGCGAGAGAAAATATGATGCTCGGTTGTATAATTGCCGGATTTGGATTTTCTAATGCGAACTTAGGATTGGTCCATGGAATCGCACATACCTTAAGTGCACATTTCCACTTGGCCCACGGAATGGCAAATGCAACGGTACTTCCATATGTTATGGAATACAATGCAGATACATGCCCTGAAAAAATGATCGAACTTGCCAAAGCAATTCAGCTTCCGGTGAGCGGAAACCCAGAAGAAGACAAATATTCTTTATCTAAAGAATTGTTAAGGCTGACAAAAGAATTAAAAATAAAAACATTGTCAGAACAAGGAATCAAAGAAGAAGATTTCGATATGATTGCAAACGATGTATTGAAAGAACCTGTTCTTAATTTTAATCCGAAACAAGGGGTTACAAAGGATGATGTTCTGGCTATTTTGAAAAAAGCCCTGTAATAAGAAAAGGAGACAGTATGGAAGAAAAGAAACTATGCGGAAAAAGATATCCACATTTATTTTCACCATTGAGAGTCGGAAATGTAAAGATGAAAAACAGAATCATCTGTGCGCCAACAAGTCCAAGCATGATTGATTTAAATGGCCATTTTACACCGGAGATGACAGCATACTTAGAAGAAAAAGCAAAAGGCGGGGCAGGTGTAGTTACATACGGAGAGGCGATTGTACACTCTGCAACAGGAAAATCCCATAACAAACAGCTTCAACTAGATGCTTTTGGAGTCAGACAAGGCATGACGGAGGCAGCAAGATTGATTCATAATGCAGGGTCGTATGCAAACATCCAGCTCTCTCATGGTGGTATGTACGGAGGTCTTGCCAGCGTTGGCGGAGATGTGGACAAGGAAAATATTGCGTATGGTCCCAGTGATTTTGAAATGCCGCAAGGACATGTCACAGAGATGCCCCGGGAATTGATCTATGAAATTATTGAATCTTATGGAAAAGCTGCAAAGCTTTGTAAGGAAACCGGTTTTGATATGGTTCAAGTACATGCAGCTCATGGCTGGTTATTTTCACAATTCTTATCGCCCGTTTTCAATCAGAGAACCGATGAGTTCGGCGGGTCTTTAGAAAACCGGGCAAGATTTTTCATGCTTTCATTGGACGCTGTAAGGAATGCAGTTGGACCATTATTTCCGATTGAAGCGCGTATATCCGGGGATGATTTTACCGACAGAGGTTTGGGCATGGATGACTGTGTGAAAGTAGCGGAAATGATCGATGACAAAGTTGACCTTATCAATGTCTCATGTGGAAATCATGAGGATCCGGATATGTTTTGCCGAACTCATCCATCTGCATTTTATAAACGAGGAGTTAATGTATATCTTGCAGCAGAAGTAAAGAAACATGTAAAAACTCCGGTTGCATGTGTGGGATCACTCAACGACCCGGCTCAAATGGAAGAAATCATTGCATCTGGAATGGCTGATGTTGTGGAACTTGGAAGGGCAAGTCTTGCAGATCCATACCTTCCACAAAAAGCTTATAATGATGAAGCTGATGATATTACACCATGCCTTCGATGCTATGAATGTTTTGGTGCAACTGGTGAATTGGAGATGGTAAAATGTGCGGTTAACCCAATTATGGGAGAGCAGCTGCAGGCGAGATATAAAAGACCTCTGCCGGAAAAGAAGAAAAAAGTTTTGATTGTCGGCGGCGGACCGGCAGGTATGGAAGCCGCGATTACAACAGCCAGGCGGGGACACCAGGTTACACTTGTGGAAAAAACAGAAAAGCTGGGCGGAAATCTTCATGCAGCAGGAGCTGCATATTTTAAAGAAGATGTACAAAAGCTGATAAAAGTTTTAAGCAGCCGGGTAAAGAAAGCGGGTGTAAAGGTAATTCTGAATACAGAGGTCACACCAGATTACATTAAAACGTTTCATCCGGATGCACTTATGGTGGCAATCGGATCGGAAGAATTAAGGCCGCCAATAAAGGGGCTTGATTCAGATCATGTAGTTATGGCTATTGAAGCGGAACTTCATCCGGAAAAACTTGGCCAGAAGGTTGCTATTGTTGGCGGCGGTCTTGTGGGGGCAGAAGGTGCAGTTGGATTCAAACATGAAGGCAAAGAATGTGTGATTATCGAGATGAAATCAGAGATCGCAGAAGAAGTAAACTCATTTTACAGAGGCGGTCTTATGGTAGAAGTTGAAAAATCTGCAGCGTGCTATTTGAATACAAAGGTGAAAGAAATCCTTTCCACAGGAGTTTTGTGTGAAAAGGACGGAGAAGATATTATCATCGAAGCAGATACGGTTGTATGTGCCTTAGGTTTTAAGTCACCATTTGAAAAAGTGGATGCACTTACAGATTGTGTTGACGAATATTATATCCTTGGTGACTGCAGGAAGGTTGGAAAAATATACGATGCGATCAACACAGGATATTATACAGGATTACGTGTTTAATATAAAGACGAAATTTATATCACCTGAATATTGGGAGGAAAACGATGAAAAAAAGGTTAGTACTTTGTACTCAGCTTCCTGAAAAGAGAAGACAGGAAATTGAAAAGCTATGTGATGTTACAGAGGCAGGAGAGTTAAAACACGGAAAAGGAAACGTAACAGAAGAGATGATCCGTGAGGAATGTAAAGGATTTGAGATCGTTGTTTTAGGAGATGAAAATGCAAAGGCGGATACAATCAATACATGGATTGAATCTGGAATGAAATTCATTGGAGTTGCCAAAGGAACACCAGTTACAGTTGACAATGAAGTGCTAAAGGCAGCAGGGATTCCACTGTCATACACACCGGGAAGAAACAGGGTTGCCGTTGCAGAATTTAATATGGGATTAATGATTGCGGCAGCACGAAATCTGGCCCTTAGTTCCACAGGACTTTCTAAAGGGGAACATACAGGACCAGCGAAAGAAAATATCTATGATGTTCCGGATGTTAAAAATGTAACATTTGGTCCGTTAGACGAGAACCATCCTTTCACAGATTATGGGATTGGATTTGAACTTTATGGAAAGAAGCTTGGCATTGCCGGATATGGTGCAATCGGACGTGAAGTTGCTGTTAGAGCAAAAGCATTTGGTATGGAAATTTTAGCATATGATCCATTTATGCCAGAGGAAGTAATCACAGCAGATGGCGCCAAGAAAGTTGATTTGGATACGATGCTCACAAAGAGTGATATGGTAAGTCTTCATCTTCCGGTAATTGAAGATACAAAGGCATCTGTTAATAAAGACTGGTTCTCTAAAATGAAGAAATCAGCTTTCTTGATTAACACAGCACGTGCGGCAGTCATTGACCAGAAAGACCTTGTAGAAGCACTTCAAAACGGAGACATTGCAGGTGCGGCGATTGATGTGTACTGGGAGGAACCGGTTCCGGCAAACCATCCGTTATTACAGATGAGAAATGTTGTATGTACACCACATATGGCAGGGTTAACAACAGATGTGGACGGATGGTCTGGTGAAATGATGTCTCAGGAAGTATTAGCTTACTTAAATGGAGAAGAACGAAAATACATCTGGAAAAGATAAGAGGAGGAGTATAAAATGGAAAACACAAAAAATAAAAAATTCATTGCTGCCGGATTGTTGGTGATGTCGTTGACTATGGCGTGTAATAGTGCATTGGCGCCGATTTTAGCGGAGGTTGGAAGATTCTTTCCAGGGGCAGGTGATTCAGCAATTCAGATTGTTTTGACCCTGATTAATTTGACAACTTTACCGGCAATGTTCATAGAACCAATGTTGGAAACGAAGATCACCAAAAGAAATATTGCAGTAATTGGTACAATTCTTATGCTCGTGGGAGCCTTGATACCACAAGTATTAAATACGCAATTATGGATGCTTTATGTAGCAAGTATTGTAATCGGGGTAGGTTTATCTTTTGTTGTTGTAACAAGCTCATCGTTGATTTCTGACTACTTTACAGGACTTGAAAAATCAAGAGTCATGGGATTACAATCAATTTTTGTAAGTATCGGCGGAACTATTATCGCAAAAGGTTCTGGTTTATTAACAGCTATGGCTGGATGGGAACGAGGATACCTCGTATTTTTGATTACGATACCTATCGTATTGATCATTCTGTTTACAGTACCTAAGGGAGAAACAATACCGGCAGTTGTAAAAGGTGAAAACAGCAGGATTTCAAATGAAATGGTGTATTTTGGTGTCTTATGTTTAATCACAGGTATTTTTGTTGCAACATTTAATACAAATATTGCTATGTACATCGACCGAAAAGGAATTGGGGATGCAAGTACAGCTGGTACGGTTGCTTCTATTATGCAAGTTGTAGGTATCGTAGGAGGCCTCTTGTTAGGAACAACTGTTAAAAAGTTCAGGAAATTTACTATTGGTGCAGCGATTCTTTTGATGGCGGTAGGTACCGCAATGGTTGGTGTGTCTACAAATTTCTATGTCATCTGTATAGGAGCATTAGTTGTAGGTTTTGGTTTTGCAATCAGGAATCCAGGTGCAGTAACATTTGCGGCAAATATGGTTCCGGCGGCACAGGCTTCTCTTGCAATCGCTATCGTATCTGCAACCTATAATATTGGTAACTTTATCTCAGCATACGTAGTAAATGCAATGGCAAATGTAATGGGAAATGATATTTCCAACCGTTTTATTGTTTCAGCAATTGGACTGGTAGTCGTTGGTATCATCGCTTGTGTCAAGACACCAACAACGAATGCACAGGCACTAGATTCTCAAGGAGAATAATCTCCGACATCGGAGAAAAACTATAAGGGACGACACCTTCTATTATGGTGCCCGCCATAAAAACGCTCCGCGAGGATGCACACAAAATGCGAAAGGAAAACATTTGACTTCGTCAAATCGCATTTGGCGCTCAAAGTTGTCAAGCCCCTCTTGAAGGAGGGGCTTGACAACTTTGTTCTGTCTGAAGAGCAAAAAAAGAGCATCACCAATACGATGTTAGTTGTCAAATGGATGAAGAACCACTTTAATTGCTTCACCCGTACGCGTAAGTTGAATTCCTTCATTGATCTTATCTAATGGAAGGATGTGTGTAATAAATTTCTCTGTTGGAAATGATGAAGAAATTGCAAGTTGGAATGCGCGTTTTGACTGGCTGTAGGAAGCGCCAAAGTGACCTTTAATCCAGATATTGTTATAATGGATCAAATTACAATCTAATTCGGTCATAGAGCCTTTTGGAACGCCGCCAAAGAAAACAGCCAAACCGCCTTTTCGTACCATATGGATACTCTGTGTTTGTGTTGCGTTTGCAGGTGTGGCGGAAATTACTTTATCGGCTCCTTTTCCACCTGTAAGCTTTTGAACTGCTTCAATGGGATCTTCTTTTGAACTATTGATTGTGATGTCCACTCCAAAGCCTTTGGCCATTTCCAGACGGGTATCATTTAAATCAATCATAATAACTTTCTGTGCACCGCGGATTTTAGCTAACTGCGCCATGAAACATCCAATAGGACCGGCACCGATGATGACTAAGGTGTCAGGATATTCAACCTTTACATTTTCCAGACATGCAAATACGGAAGTTAAAGGTTCTCCGAGACTTGCGGCATCAAAAGATACGTCATCGGGAATCTCATAAATACCTCCTCTTCGGATCTTTTCGCCGGATATAGAAACATACTGGGCAAATCCTCCGGTACCTGCAAGTTTTGCAACCTCGGTGTTTGAACAATTTTCACTGTGACCGCTGATGCATTCATCACATTCCATACAATAGGTTCCCGGGAATAAAAACAGGCGGTCGCCTACTTTATATTTTTTTTCCTCTTCCCCGATTTCATCAACAAAACCTACAATTTCGTGTCCATAGATAAAAGGGTAGTTTCCTTTTCTGGAATCAGTTGTTAAGTTTCGGATATCGGATCCGCATAAACCTACGGACATGACCTTTAAAATCAGACCATCTTCAGGACAAATAGGTTTGTCTGTTTCCTCAACGCGAATATCGCTTGGTCCATACATTAATGCTGCTTTCATTTTCATAAGTAAGTCTCCCTTCTTTATTTGTTATACCTTCTTACAACTCTAGTATAATGAATAAAAACAGAAGAAAACAAACACGTTATTGCCGTTATATTGCGGCAAATGGTATCTGAAATATTTCCGTTTAAATGAGGAAAAAGACCTTTTGAGTGTGAAGAATAAATTTGTTATTCTTACGTTAATCAATATAAAGTCTTAAATACCATTGGAGGAAGCGGAATGAAAAAAGCGGATAATTATTTATTAGGTATGGATTGCGGAACAACAAATATGAAAGCGATTATACTTAGTGAAGATGGAGATGTTGTTGCAGAGGCAGGCAGACCAAGTAAATTTCTGGTACCTGGTCCGGACATGCAGGAACAAGATGCAAACGAGTGGTGGAGCAATACAGTTGCTATATTCAAAAGTCTGGGAGAACAGGCAGGATCTGAGGTTATAAAGAAAATCAGAGGAATTTCCATTAGTTCACATACAGTTACAATGCTTCCATTGGATGAAAATGGAACACCGCTCAGAAATGCTTTAACGTATCAGGACAATCGCTCAGCAGAAGAATTGCATTACATAGTTGATACCATAGGAAGTGATAAATTTGTCCGTATTGTAGGGGGACAGCCGGCGGTGGCCTTTCTTCCGAACAAAATTTTATGGTTTAAAAACCATGAGCCGGAACTTTTTGCAAAGACAAAATATTTTTTACAGGCAAGTTCTTATATTAACTATAAACTGACTGGAAAAATGACATCTGATATTGACCAGGCAACAAGAACGCAATGTCTCGATATCAGTAAAATGGAGTGGTCAAAGGAGATAGGAGATGTCATTGGTGTTGATTTGGAAGCAATGCTTCCTGAATTAAAGTTAGTAGATGAAATTATCGGATTTGTCACAGAGGAAGCAGCCAAAGAAACTGGATTAAAGGAAGGGGTTCCAGTCATTGCAGGATGTAGTGATGCTATGGCATCTATGCATGCAACAGGAATCAGTCGTCTTGGGGAATGTGGGGAGTCATCTGGAACAACATCTCTCGTTTTCATTGGAAGTGATGTTAAGAGTGCGCCGGATGTACCGGTTGTTACGAGACCTTGTGCAGTTGATGGAATGCCATGGGTATTTGATGCACCAATTCAGACAAGTGGAGCGGCGTTAAAATGGTTTATTGACACTTTTGCAGCAGAAGAAAGAGCATACGCCGAAGCAAACAATAAAAATATTTATTCATACTTAAATGAGTTGGCATTGGAGTCAGAACCAGGATCAAATGGTGTGATATTCTTCCCATATTTGCTAGGAGAAAGAGCGCCGTTGTGGAATGAATATGCAAGAGGTATGTTTATCGGAATGGGAATGGATATGACCAGAGCAGATTTGACACGTTCTGTATTTGAAGGTACAGCATACGCTGTTCGCCATGTATTTGAAACAGTAAAAAAATCAGGGGCGGCCGTTGATTGTTTACGAATTTGCGGTGGCGGAGCAAAAAGCCGTACATGGGCTCAGATAAAGGCATCCATGCTTCATATTCCTGTATATTTATTAGACGAAAAATCAGGGGATGTTCCGGTGGGAGACGCATTCATTGTTGGACGAAAAGTTGGAGTATTTCCGGACCTTACAAAGGCAGCCGAAAAAATCGTAAAAGTAAAAGAAATAATTCAGCCGGTGAAAGAATGGGAAGAAGCTTATGACAGGCTGTATCCATATTATGTAGAAATGTATCAGAGCTTAGATCAAGATTTAAAGAGTTTAAAAGAAACAATAGGCGAACTGAGAAAATAAAGGGAGTAAAATTATGGTTAAAAAAACGATTCAATTAGATACTGTAGAGGATGTAAAAACGTTTGCCGCAGCTGCCGGCAGATATGATGGAAGTGTAGATTTAAAGTCAGACAGATATGTGATTAATGCAAAATCGATCTTAGGAATTTTCAGCTTAAATATTTCCCATCCATTAGAACTTCAGATTGAACCGGAGAAAAGTGATTACGGGAAATTTCTAGAAGAAATAGATGAGTATATCATTGGATAAAACAATCTATATGACAGTAATCATAAAGAAGTCCAGGAAAAATCCTGGACTTCTTTGTAGTATAAGGAGCCTAAGATCATCTTCTTAAATGTCTTGTGAGCAGCATGCCCGCACAGATAAGGCTTCCTGAAAGGAGGATCAACAAGGATGAGATATCATACTTCTGATCTCCGGTGGACGCTGTATCTTTATAGGATACAGTGCTGTTGTGCGTTGAAGCTTTCGTACCTTTCTTAGAGCTTGTGTGGCGGGAGGAGGTATTTCGCCTGCCTATGGATGTCTGTTTCTGTTTGGAAGTGGTCTTATTTTTCTCAGTGGAAGAAATTTCAGTATTGT
Organism: Anaerostipes hominis (ex Lee et al. 2021); assembly: GCF_002270485.1. GTDB lineage: Bacteria > Bacillota > Clostridia > Lachnospirales > Lachnospiraceae > Anaerostipes > Anaerostipes hominis. The sequence continues at coordinate 174,782 of NZ_NQOG01000005.1, forward strand.
GTTCTGTTGTTGAGGGTGAGGAATCTTGTGCATTCTTGTAGACCAGAGAATATACGGAAAACCGGTCAGTTTCAATTGTAACTTTATCAGGCTCAGGGTTTAAGTCTTTTAAAGTGGATGCAGAGTATGTTCCGTCAGCCTGTTCGTGAAGACGGATCACAAAGAATTCCCGCGTCTCATTGCGGTATTTTTCCGGCACATCAAAGGTGAGTGTGAGTGGAGAATCCACGGTAGGGATTCTTTCTGGTACGCCGTCTGTCATCTTTAACAGATTAATATCCAGAAGAATAGTACGTTCCATCTCCTTATTCAGAAGGTTCTGTGCTTGTTTCGGAGGAGCAGATACCGGCTCTGATTTTAAAACAATCTCAATAGTGCTTCCGGCTGCAATTTTCTGTGCATCCTCCTCAGTGAGAAGAGCGTCGGCTTCATAATTCTCCACGGTGATGCCAGGCATCCCGGAAGGCTTCTCAATGGCAATAGAGCCGGAACCGTTAGCGGAACCTCCGCCGTTTAAAGGCGGCAGCCACAAGATTGCCCCATTGTTCGGCTACCGGGGAGACAGAATTTATGATTTTCAGAGCGACAGAGCCGCCTGCATAGACTTCACTTACATCGACGTTTTCCAGCGTACAGGAAATGGAACCGGATACATTAGCACTTGCATTGCCTTTGGAAGCAATGGCATAACCGCCCCCGTACACGGAAGATACCTGTACATTCTGGATGACAATGCTGACATTGGATTCCACGGCTTTATTTTTTCCGCCGGTGTCCTTCTTTATTAGAATAGACGTACCCTGGGCATACAGATTAGAGTCTTCGATCAGTATACCTGAATTTTCATTGGAAACAGATTTTTTCTTTTTTGATTCCGTCGAACTGTCAGCGGCAGTGTTGCCGGATGCAGGAACAGCAGAGTTAGCGTCCGGTGGCTGGGACTTCTGTCTGTGACTGTGTGTCTGAAGATGCCGTCTCTGTGATTTTACTCTGTGTCTCTGATGCAGAAGAGGCTTGAACGGCCTCTTTATTGTCTTTTGTTTCATCGGCTGCATAGCTTAAATTGCCGAGCATTGCTAAAATAAATGCCAGAAGCGTTGCCGCCAGCAGGATGGTGTGCCTTTTGTATCGCCTCATAATGATTCCCCCTTTCATGATATAAAACTAAATATACAGTATGTAAACGAAAAAAACTCCGGCAGAATACTGCCGGAGTCTATTTTATCTATAAAGTATACAATGTAAGGTAAACTGCACGAAAAGAGTGCAGTGTAAGATCCATTGACAGGACAGTCAGATCAAATATAAATGATGTCCGATAGGTAAAATGGAGCAGCCGGCTGTCATACCATCTCATGGTTTAGGCCCTTGGCTTTGCGTCACGGGATTTACCCGCAGTAATGTCAATGAATACCTATTGTTTCCAGCCCATTTTATTGATATAATGGAGCATATGTCAAAGGAGAAACCAATGTCAATATTACAGATCAAAGATTTAATTCATCAATATATAACTTACGGGGAAAAGGAAGAGGAAAATCAGACCGTCAATGCCGTAAATGGTGTGGATATGTCGGTGGAAAGGGGGGAGTTCATTGCCATTCTGGGACACAACGGCTCCGGCAAATCTTCCCTGGCAAAACATATCAACGGACTGCTCCAGCCCACATCCGGTTCTGTCTATTTAAAGAGTATGGATACAAGAGACCATGAAAAGCTCCTGAAGATCCGTCAAAGTGCAGGCATTGTATTTCAAAACCCGGACAACCAGATTGTCGGTTCTGTGGTGGAAGAAGATGTAGCCTTTGGCCCGGAAAATATCGGCGTGCCCACAAAAGACATCTGGAGCCGCGTGGCAGGGGCATTGGAGGGCGTCGGGATGACTGCTTACCGCAGCGCAAGCCCCAATCATTTATCCGGCGGGCAGAAACAGCGCGTGGCCATTGCAGGGATCATGGCCATGGAACCCGAATGTATAATTTTGGACGAGCCCACTGCGATGCTGGACCCCAGGGGACGACAGGATGTTCTGTCTCTTGCAGGGGAGCTGAACAGGGAAAAAGAGATCACGATCATTCTGATCACACATGATATGGAAGAAGTACTGCTGGCTGACAGAGTGTTTGTCATGGATCAGGGAAAGGTCGTGATGAGCGGAAAGCCAAAGGAAGTCTTTGCACATGTAGAGGAGCTGAAAGGGTACGGGCTTGAGGTGCCATTTGCCGCAGAGCTTGCCTATGAGCTTAAAAAGGAGGGAATCAGGCTTTCCGATGCGGTAACGACAAGGGAAGAACTGGTGGAAGAGTTATGTCAATTAGTTTAGAGAAAGTAAGTTATATATATGAAGATAATTCGGATATAAAAAAGCCCGCGCTGATCGATGTAGATTTAGAGATCGGAGAGGGAGAGTTTATCGGCATCATCGGACACACGGGATCGGGTAAGTCTACGCTGATCCAGCATCTGAACGGGCTCATGGAACCTACAAAAGGACGGGTATATTTTGAGGGAAAGAATATCCATGCCGAGGATTATAATATCAAGAGTCTTCGGGGAAAGGTTGGCCTCTGCTTTCAGTATCCGGAACACCAGCTGTTTGAGACGACCATACTGGAGGATGTCTGTTTCGGTCCTATGAACTTTGGGGCCTCCAAAGAAGAAGCCGAAGAAGCTGCGAAGGAGGCACTCAAAGACGTGGGGATCTCTGAGGAACTGTTCGGAAAGTCGCCATTTGAACTGTCCGGAGGACAGAAGCGCAGAGTGGCCATCGCAGGCATTCTGGCAATGAAGCCTGAATATTTTATCCTGGATGAACCGACCGCCGGTCTGGACCCTGAGGGAAGGGTACAGCTGTTGGAACTTCTGAAGTGTCTCAATCAGGAACAGGGGATCACAATCATACTTGTGTCCCACAGCATGGAAGATATCGCATCCTATGTAGACAGGATGATCGTCATGAACCGTGGGCGCCTTGAATTTGACGGGGATAAGGAAGAAGTGTTCTCTCATCAGGAAGAACTGGAGCAGATGGGGCTGTCCGTACCATTTTTCAGACATCTGGCCAACGATCTGAAAGAAAAGGGATTTCCTGTCGAGGGAGAGATCCTGACCCTTGAAGATGCCAAGAGGGCAATCTTAAAAACATTAAAGAAGGAACAAACATATGATTAAAGACATCACCATAGGACAATATTACAGATCAGACTCTATTCTTCACCGGCTGGACCCACGGGTGAAGCTGGCGGGGACATTGATTTTTGTCATAACCTTGTTTTTTTCAAAGTCTTCGCTGACTTATGCGGCTTCTCTGCTGTTTTTGGCTTTGATGATCGGGCTTTCCACCGTACCCCTCTCTTTTATTGTCAGGGGTCTGAAAGCCGTTGGCGTTATTTTGCTTTTTTCCGTTGTCATCAATATTTTCTTTATACCGGGCGAAGCGATCGTACATTTTGGTGTCATCAGGATCACCAAAGAAGGAGTCGTCACAGCCGTTTATCTGGGCACAAGGCTGGTGATGCTTGTATTGGGCACTTCCCTTATGACCTTTACGACCACACCCAATGAGCTCACAGACGGGCTTGAAAAGTCGCTGGGCTTTTTGAAACTGATCAAAATTCCTGTGCATGAGATTGCGATGATGATGTCTATTGCCCTAAGGTTTATCCCGATCCTCACAGAGGAGCTGGACAAGATCATGAAGGCTCAGACCGCAAGAGGAGTGGATTTTAAAAACGGAAGTTTTCTGCACCGGATGAAGAGTATGGTGCCGATTGTAGTGCCGCTGTTTGTGGCGGCCGTGAGGAGAGCCAATGACCTGGCCCTGGCCATGGAGTCCAGGTGCTACCACGGCGGAGAAGGGCGGACGAAGATGAAGCCTCTCAAATACTGCAGAAGGGACCTGCTGGCTTATCTGTTCCTGGCTTTATTTTTGGCATTGATGATTTACCTGGGATTTTTCTGTCCGATTGGCAGATAGGCGTGAGGTGATCTATGAAACGGATAAAATTAGAAGTGGCATATGAAGGGACAAATTACTGCGGCTGGCAGATACAGCCAAAGGATACGACCATAGAAGGGGTTCTCAATGAGAAACTTGGCAGTCTTTTAGGAGAAGAGATCACGGTGATCGGTGCCAGCCGCACCGACTCCGGGGTTCATGCCCTTGGGAATGTGGCAGTATTTGACACGGAGACGGAGATTCCGGGTGAGAGGATCGCCAGGGCTCTGAACCAGAGGCTGCCGGATGATATTGTCATACAGTCTTCCAAAGAAGTGAGGGACGATTTTCATCCCAGGTATCAGGATACGAGAAAAACTTATGAGTATACCATTTACAATTCAGAGTTTGACAATCCGGTCACGGCGAGGCATCATCATTTTGTTTATGTACCTTTGGATGTGGAGCGTATGCGTACAGCCGCCCGCTATTTTTTAGGTGAGCATGACTTTTTAAGCTTCTCCACTACAGGAAGTCCTACAAAGACTACTGTGCGCACGATTTATGAGTGTGAGGTGAGGCAGAACAGCCGGTATATTACAATGAGAGTTACGGGAAACGGATTTTTATATAATATGGTGAGGATGATGGCCGGAACTCTGATCTCTATTGGAAGGGGCAAAAGAGAACCGGAGTGGGTCCGGGAGCTTTTCCTGCATCCGAAAAGAGGAAAGGCAGGTCCAAATGCCCCGGCAAAAGGACTGACACTCATTAACATACGTTATATGAATGAAGAAAAGGAAGCTGTATGATCCCAAAAATTCTGTCCTGAAAGCATCCAAGACTCCGAAAAAAGACATAAGCTTTGCCTCAGAGGCGGAAAAGAAGATGGAAGAAGCCCAGAAAATGCTTCTGTTTACAACCAAAACTTGTCCGAACTGTAAGATGGCTGGAGAGGTCCTTAAAAGTTCCCAGATTCCGTTTGAAATCGTGGATGCGGAAGAACATCAGGAGCTGGTGCAGGAATACGGTATTATGCAGGCTCCGTCCCTGGTCGTACTGCGGGGGGATGAATTCGAGACTCACTGCAATGTTTCCAATATTAAAAAGTATGCAGAACAAAATCACTGCGGCTGATCACCGTCAATAGATAATAGCTGTCCCGGTCTGCTCTGTTTCATAATTTTTGGAGAAAATTTATTGACACACCCCGGTCAGTGTTATATAATATGAAAATGTGACATAAAAGAAAATGCTTACCCCAATGCCCCGGAGGGAGTATTTTATATAGAAGACACATTGATTGAGAAATTTAGGAGGAAGAACCATGAAGAGCTTTATGGCAAGCCCATCAACAATTGAAAGAGAATGGTATGTAGTTGACGCCACAGGACATACATTAGGACGTTTAGCATCAGAGATCGCAAAAGTTTTAAGAGGAAAGAATAAGCCGACTTATACTCCTCACATTGACACAGGCGACAACGTGATCGTTGTGAACGCAGATAAAATCCAGGTAACAGGAAAGAAATTAGACCAGAAGATCTACTACAATCACTCTGATTATGTAGGCGGAATGAAAGAAACAACTTTAAAAGAAAAAATGGCAAAAAAGCCTGAAGATGTTATCTATCTTGCAGTAAAAGGTATGCTTCCAAAAGGTCCTTTGGGAAGAGCAATGATTAAGAAACTTCACGTATATGCAGGCGCAGAGCACAACAACCAGGCTCAGCAGCCAAAAGCATTAGAGATCAAGTATTAAGAAGGAGGACGATTAAGTGGCTACAGCAAAATATTACGGAACTGGTAGAAGAAAAAGCAGTATCGCTAGAGTATATTTAGTACCAGGAACAGGAAAGATCACAATCAATAAAAGAGATATTGACGAATATTTAGGATTAGAGACATTAAAAGTAGTCGTACGCCAGCCATTGGTTGCTACTGACACTCTCGGAAAATACGATGTATTGGTAAATGTTATCGGCGGTGGATTTACAGGACAGGCAGGAGCAATCCGCCACGGTATTTCCAGAGCTTTATTACAGGTTGACGGAGACTTCCGTCCGGTATTAAAGAAAGCAGGATATTTAACCAGAGATCCTCGTATGAAGGAAAGAAAGAAACCGGGACTTCGTTCTGCACGTCGTGCACCACAGTTCTCAAAGAGATAATTTTTGCTATATAAGAGAATTAATCAACCCCATGAAAACTTTTTGTTTTCATGGGGTCTTTTTAAGTATGACGGGCATGTCCGTGTTCTGTGGTGCAAGTCCACATAGGCGTAGCTACCGACGAACTTGTAAGCGACTCCCAAGGTTTGCATCGTGAGGTGTGGGCGAGAAGAAGGGATAGCGAAATCGTAG
>NZ_NQOG01000049.1 GCF_002270485.1 Anaerostipes hominis (ex Lee et al. 2021)
TACACAACTTATACCGACAAAAAAACTATACCGACATTTCCAGGAATCCCACTGCATACAGATACTTTTGAAAAAATGTCGGCATAGTTTTTCTTATAGCCTATACAGTATTTTTGCTGTCTCTGCTTTTTTCCAACTCTTTTCAGTATTCTTTCTGTCTGGGTTAGCTTTTCCAATTGCTTCCGCAAGCGTATTCAACGTTACGAAAGCATAAAACCCAGATGTTGTAGAAATATTTTCATGCCCCAGCATCTGTTGAATATAGGATAGTGGGCAACCTTCCTGATACAGGTTCATGGCACGTGTTTTTCTTAGCATATGAAAATGCACATTTGCTGGCATATGGATCCCATTTACACGGCATTTTTCGGTATATTTTTTTAACACTTTCTGTATGCAGTCATCAGAAAGGCTATGGATCCGCCCGTGCGTGACAGCATAAAAGAGAGGCGCTGAGGGATCTGAGATATCTCCATGGAACTCATAGAGGTATTTACGCAGATGTTCTACTGTTTTTCCCATTAAGGGTACGCTACGGTATTTTTCTCCCTTTCCAAGTATCCGAACATAAGGGATTTCCGCATCAAGGTGAATATTTTCTACGTTCAGATCTATTAATTCTCCCACCCGCATTGCCGCGTCATATCCTAGAATGAGCAGCATTCGGTTCCTGCGTTCGGAACGTTTTTCCTTTCCAGGCGCCTCAAGGATTCCACTTAGCTGGTCATCTTCGAAATATTCAATCTCTCTGCCGGGAACATTCAGGCTGCGTATGGTCTTACTTGCCGCAAAGAGATAAGTGATATCCATACACTCTTCTGCCGCAAAAGATAACAAGGATCTTACTGCCGTCATCCGCAGATTGCAGGTTTTAGGACTCCACTTTTTTTCCTGTCCCATCCATACAAGAAAATCTTTCAGGTTCTCTTTTTTCAGATCACAAAAACATATTTTTTCACGTTGGATTCCTTTCACATCTTCCAGATAATCAATACAGATATTTAGCGAAATGCGGTAAGCTGTAACTGTATTTGTACTCTTTTTTCTTATTTTGGGCAACTCATGATTCAGAAAACATGCGGCTGTCTCCCAGAAGAAAACACTATCATGGTCTTTTGCTCTATTTCGTTTCAAATATCCCACACCTCCGGTATCAGTTTTTCCGAATGACCGGATTTTGCAATGACCGAACCATAAATATCTGGTATCAGGTGAAAGTAGTAAAGTGTATTTTTTATGTCAGAGTGCCCCATATAGCGCATAAGATAAGGAAGCATGGCATTTACATCCTTTCCCTCCCGAAGCCAGCGGTTCATATTTGCATAAACAAAATGATGCCGAAAATCATACGCGCGGATGCTGATACCGGAATTCTTTTTTTCTGGAAAAGCAGAGTACCAGAAACGCAGAAAGTTCTTTTCTAACATGGACGCGCCATATGGGGCATCATACCGGTTTGGAAAAAACGTCTTACGGTTCGGAAACAACTGCCCTATCCGAAGATCATAAGTATTGAGATAATCCCTGAGTTCTCCGGAAATATAAACTCTACGGCTCTTTGAGCCTTTCGATTGAAGGACATCAAGATATCCTTCACCCAAATGTACGTTTTCCCGAGCAAGAATGCGGGCCTCTTTACACCGGAGGCCACAGCAGTATAGTAACCGGAACATTGCGGGAAGTACTATGTGGCGGCCTTTATAATGCGGATTATCCATAACCTTGTCACATTCACTAAAAAATGCCGTGATCTCTTCTTCTGTAAAAAAGTATGGCTGGACTGGTGTTGGAAGATGGATTCTTCCAGATGGGATAAGATATGCCTCTGAATATCCGCGTGCTATGAGATACCTGCTGAATTCACGTAAAAACGCGGCAGCATTGTAAAGACTTCCCGGGGCATTTTCATACTTTCCAAGGAATATTTCAGCACTTTCCTTAGTCGGTACTATCACTGCTGTTTCCATTTCTAAAACAGATAAAGCATATTTCTTCAGATAATAAACCCCACTTTGGTATGCATATCCATTCTGCTTTTTATAAGAAATAAACTGATCAATTAAAGTCTGGAGGGAATCATTCTGCATTAGGATCTCCTCCTTTCCGAATAGCAGGAAGCGGAAGTGTGCAGGCAGCAAGGCTGGATGCGTCTGTTGAAAGATACACAGAGACAATGTTTGGATCCTTGTGTCCGAGTACGGCGGAAATATCAGACATGGGAACACCGGCTCGGAGCATGCAGGACGCTGCGTTATGCCGTGTCATTCTGCTTCCGCTCACTCGTCCTTTCTTTTGTATTCCGGCCATGTTCTCCATTTTTTGTAAGATTGGCCATACAGCTCCGGCTTCCAGCTTTTTGAATGGTGCAAAACTTCTCAGGAATACATGTGTATCTTCAATTTTGGGACGTTCCTCCATTATGTAATCCACAATCGCATTTCCATACGAAGCTTTCAGCGGTACAGTAAGCATCCTTTTTGTTTTGTCCTGCTCAATGTAAATGGCATCCTTCTCCCAGTCAATGTTCTTCAATTCCAGTGAACAGACATCCGTTCCGCGCAGCCCTGTTTCCAACAAAAGCCGGCAGATAGCGGTATCTCTCCTGGTCATAATTCCAGACGAAAGCAGTTTCTCTATAGCGTCAAGTTCCTCACTGCTGTAAACTTCTATAATCTTTGTCTCCCGTGGAAGATGCACTGGTATCTCCATAGAAAATCTTTCTGTAGATTCATTCGCAGATAGGAATTCACGAAACCCGGAGAGTACGCTTCCAATTGTTGTTGGCCGAAATCTTCCATCATTATAAAGCGACAGGATAAATCTGGTCACATCATTTGCTTTTACATCAGACAGAGATGTATATCCGTTTTCCTGACAAAAAATCAGGAAATATGTGACAATACGTTTATATCCATACATGGTATTCGGACGGAGTTCTCTATCTTCCATCTGTCTGATAAATCGTTCCAGATCCATACGGAAAACATTTATAATGATTGCGCCGGATAGGCTTTCTGGTTTTTGTCTTCCCCAATCAATAGAGCCGTCTTGCTCAAGTGACTTTAGTAGTCTGATACAACGTAGCCGGTGTGTCCGCTCCTTTTTCCCCCACTTTTCACTGCATCCCACTGGACTATCTAAAAAGGATTCAATGAGTTTTTCGGAGAGATACTCTTCTCCAATGTCTTCTGATATAGACTTGAGGCTCGAAAAACTGGAACGATAATGGGAAGATATCTTCTCGCCATACTTTCTTTTCTTCATTTGCCCCATTACTTCCACAACCAGATCATCTAGTTTTCTTTTGTTATCCTTCATCATCAGGAACCTCCTTTTCTTCCCATGATGAAGTATATCTTTACGGCTGTCAAAACTATGCCGACATTTTTTCAAAAGTATCTGTATGCAGTGGGATTCCTGGAAATGTCGGTATAGTTTTTTTGTCGGTATAAGTTGTG
>NZ_NQOG01000050.1 GCF_002270485.1 Anaerostipes hominis (ex Lee et al. 2021)
ACTTCCACCTCTGCCCTATCTACCTCGTCGTCTTCAAGGGGTCTTACTAGATTACTCTATGGGAAATCTTATCTTTAGGGGGGCTTCACGCTTAGATGCCTTCAGCGTTTATCCCTTCCAGACTTGGCTACTCTGCTATGCATTTGGTAATACAACAGATCCACCAGTGGTCCGTCCATCCCGGTCCTCTCGTACTAAGGACAGCTCCTATCAAATTTCCTCCGCCTGCGCCGGATAGGGACCGAACTGTCTCACGACGTTCTGAACCCAGCTCGCGTACCGCTTTAATGGGCGAACAGCCCAACCCTTGGAACCTGCTACAGCTCCAGGATGCGATGAGCCGACATCGAGGTGCCAAACCACTCCGTCGATGTGAACTCTTGGGAGTGATAAGCCTGTTATCCCCAGGGTAGCTTTTATCCGTTGAGCGATGGCAATCCCACGTTATACCACCGGATCACTAAGTCCTACTTTCGTACCTGCTCCACCCGTCGGTGTCACAGTCAAGCCTTCTTCTGCCTTTGCACTCTGCGAATGGTTTCCGTCCATTCTGAGAAGACCTTTGAGCGCCTCCGATACCCTTTCGGAGGCGACCGCCCCAGTCAAACTCCCCACCTGACATTGTCCCCCAACCAGATCATGGCTGTTGGTTAGAAATCCAATACTGCAAGGGTGGTATCCCAACAGTGACTCCAAAAGGACTGGCGTCCTTCTTTCTCAGTCTCCCACCTATCCTGTACATGCAGTACCGAATCCCAGTATCAAGCTGGAGTAAAGCTCCATGGGGTCTTTCCGTCCTGGCGCAGGTAACCAGCATCTTCACTGGTATTTCAATTTCACCGGGTGTGTTGTTGAGACAGTGCCCAAATCATTACGCCTTTCGTGCGGGTCGGAACTTACCCGACAAGGAATTTCGCTACCTTAGGACCGTTATAGTTACGGCCGCCGTTTACTGGGGCTTAAGTTCAGACCTTCGCGATCACTCGCTAAGCCCTCCCCTTAACCTTCCAGCACCGGGCAGGCGTCAGCCCATATACTTCACCTTGCGGTTTTGCATAGACCTGTGTTTTTGCTAAACAGTTGCTTGGGCCAATTCTCTGCGGCCAGTCTTACCTGGCACTCCTTCTCCCGAAGTTACGGAGTCATTTTGCCGAGTTCCTTAACAACACTTCTCCCGTCGGCCTTAGGATTCTCTCCTCATCCACCTGTGTCGGTTTACGGTACGGGCACATAAAAAACAATAGCGGCTTTTCTTGACAGCTGGGGGCCTGGGCTTCCCTACTTTTGTTCGGTCCGCGTAACGCCTTTGCCTTGCATGGGGGATTTGCCTCCCATACGGCTACTTCGCTTGCACCAGTCTTTCCATTCCTGGCTCCCATTTCCCTTCTGTGTCCCCACAGTTCTGTTTTTATGTGGTACTGGAATCTCAACCAGTTATCCATCGACTACGGCTCTCGCCCTCGCCTTAGGTCCCGACTTACCCAGAGCAGATCAGCTTTACTCTGGAAACCTTAGATATTCGGCCGGAAGGATTCTCACCTTCCTCTCGCTACTCATTCCGGCATTCTCTCTTCTAAGCAGTCCACCACTCCTTTCGGTATGGCTTCATCCCGCTTACAATGCTCCTCTACCAATGTATTTCTACATTCCACAGCTTCGGTGTCGTGTTTTAGCCCCGGACATTTTCGGCGCAGGATCTCTCGACTAGTGAGCTATTACGCACTCTTTCAATGTATGGCTGCTTCTAAGCCAACGTCCTAGTTGTCTTTGAAATCCCACATCCTTTTCCACTTAACACGTACTTTGGGACCTTAGCTGGTGGTCTGGGCTCTTTCCCTTTCGACTGTCCAACTTATCTCGTACAGTCTGACTCCCATCAATCATCTGACTGGCATTCGGAGTTTGATATGTTTTGGTAAGCTTTGACGCCCCCTAGACAATTCAGTGCTCTACCTCCAGCAGACTTTGATGAGGCTAGCCCTAAAGCTATTTCGAGGAGAACCAGCTATCTCCGGGTTCGATTGGAATTTCTCCGCTATCCACACCTCATCCCCACCCTTTTCAACGGATGTGGGTTCGGTCCTCCACTTCCTCTTACGGAAGCTTCAACCTGGACATGGATAGGTCACCCGGTTTCGGGTCTGCCCTCACTGACTGTTATGACCACACAAAGTGTGATCATCTACCGCGCTCTTAACGCTTGCTTTCACTTCGGCTCCAGACCTTAAGTCCTTAACCTTGCCAGTACGGGCAACTCGCCGGACCGTTCTACAAAAAGTACGCAGTTCCCCATCTAAAGGGGTTCCACAGCTTGTAAACATAGGGTTTCAGGTTCTCTTTCACTCCCCTCCCGGGGTCCTTTTCACCTTTCCTTCACAGTACTATGCGCTATCGGTCACTAAGGAGTATTTAGCCTTACGGGGTGGTCCCCGCTCATTCCCACAAGGTTTCTCGTGTCTCGTGGTACTCTGGATCCTGCCAGGGTACTTCTGACTTCGGATACGGGGCTTTCACCCTCTCTGGCCGGCCTTCCCAGGCCGTTCTCCTGTCATACATAATCCCATGTTGCAGTCCGAACCCCAGAATGCACGCATTCTGGTTTGGGCTCTTTCCATTTCGCTCGCCGCTACTTTGGAAATCGAGGTTTCTTTCTCTTCCTCCGGGTACTTAGATGTTTCAGTTCCCCGGGTTCCCCACGTATGGCTATGGATTCACCATACGCTGACGGAGGGATACTCCGCCGGGTTTCCCCATTCAGAGATCTGCGGATCAAAGGATATTTGCTCCTCCCCGCAGCTTATCGCAGCTTATCACGTCTTTCATCGGCTCTTAGTGCCAAGGCATCCACCCTACGCTCTTTCTACTTTAACCATAGAACGGACGATAGTTGTTCTATCATCCTCATTGTCATCTAGCGTGATGACAACGGGTAATTCGTTTTGTTTGATGTCTTGTCATTTCTTATAAAAAATAACTTTTTGTGTTCTGTATGAAGTTTTCAAGGTACATCCGCGTATGCAGGATTGAAAGCACAAGGAAAACGGAATTCTGTGTGGAATGTTTACATTCCTAAGCAGAATTACTTTTTGCTTGTATTAGCGGCTCTGCCGCGATCGAAGAGACGAAGTCTCTGAGATGCTTTCA
>NZ_NQOG01000051.1 GCF_002270485.1 Anaerostipes hominis (ex Lee et al. 2021)
AAAGGGGCTGTCGGTTAATAGACAGTCATGAATAGTGAAGGCAGCGACTCGGTGATGTCGCTGCCTTCCCTAACTTTATCCCTATAAAAAGAGAAAAAGATGGCTAACCATAACCATCTCCTCTCCGTTACATGTTATAATGTAACTATGCATAAACAAGATTATTATAACCGATTTTTCGAATTAGGACAACTAAAAATGAACTTTAACTTTTATGAATTGAGTTTACCTGATGACGATCCGGTCTTTACCCTTAAAAATGTAATGGAGGAAATGGATTTTACAGCGTTATTGGCGCAGTATTCTGGTAAGGGGAAACACGGGTATAACCCAATCATGAAATATGCAGTTCTTACATACGCAAATATGCGGGGAATTCGTGAGATTGACCGTATTGTTGACCTGTGTAAAAGAGACCTTGGATTCATCTGGCTCACGCAGGGCGAACAGCCCAAACGGGATGCCTTCTATGATTTCATAAACAAAAAACTGACACCCGAAATCTTAGATGACCTGAATTATCAATTGCTGCGACGATTAAAAAAAGAAGGTCTGATCACATTAGAATCGCTTTTTATAGATGGAACAAAGATAGAAGCCAATGCAAACCGTTATACATTTGTATGGCGTGGAACACTCAATTACCATCTGGCAGGGCTTCTTGATACCATCGATTCCCTTTATGCAAAGTATAACGAGCTCTTAGAAGAAAACGGATATGATGCAAAATACGGTTTTGGAAATGCACAGATGTTTATTATTGAGGGTATGGATAAAGTGCGGGAAGTGATTGAAAAGAACCGCAAGCGAAAACTTACAAAACACAAAAAATTACCAAACAATAAAATTATCGAAATTGACAACTGTTCTCCATTGGATCTACTAAAGCTCCAGAAAAATTTAGCAACGATAGCAGATGGTGAAGGCATTGGGTTTGTTTACGGAAAAGGTAAGAAAAAATCTGAAATCCAGCAGCTTTACGAAGAACTCGAAGGATGTGGCAAAAAACTCATGGAATACGCAGAAAGTTTTGAAATCATGGGGAAAGACCGTAACAGTTATTCGAAAACAGATTTAGAGGCAACTTTCATGAGAATGAAAGATGATCACATGATGAATGGCCAGCTCAAACCGGCTTATAATGTTCAGATTGCTGTAGAGAACTACTTTATCATTCATGGTTATGTAAGTAATGACAGAACCGATTACAACACCCTGATCCCAGTCATTCAAAAACACATCAATACTTTCGGTGAAATATTAAAGGAAACTACTGCAGACAGTGGTTATTGTAGTGAAAAGAATTTACTGTTCCTAAAAGAACACAACATAGAAAGTTATATCAAACTGCAGGATCATGAACAGAGAAAGACCCGTGCCTATAAAGAAAATATAGGAAAATACTACAACATGACAACCCAGATATTTGAGGATGAACGTTATTATGTTTGTCATGATGGCAGGGAACTGAGACATATCCGCACAGAAGAAAAAGAAATGGAAGGATATACACAAACATTGGAAGTGTATGGATGTGCTGATTGCAGTGGCTGTGAGCATAAAGCGAAATGCCTGTATAAATATAACCCAGAAAAAGATGCCGACAAAAATAAAGTTATGAAGATCAATGAGCGCTGGGAAGAATTGAAAGAAAAATCTCATGCGAATATCCAAAGCGAGAAAGGAATCCTAAATCGTCAGATCCGCTCAATCCAAACCGAAGGACATTTTGGGGATATCAAAGAAAATGATGATTTCCGGCGTTTTAATCACCGTTCAACAGATAAAGTATACAAAGAGTTTATGCTGTATGCGATAGGTAGAAATATCAATAAATATCATCGGTTCTTATGCAATAAACTCCAGAGGTTTGAAGGCAAACAGGAAGAAAACGCAGCATAAGGAAAACGTGGCTTATTTGGAAGAGCCCCCTTTGTTTTGTGCGCTCAAAAATAATTACTGATCTTAGAAATAGGGATACCCTGCGGAATATGACGATGCTGAAAGGCACGTATTTCCGCAGGGTATCCCTATTTCTCTTTTAAATCGGAAAAATCGGCATTAGCCGATTCCTCC
>NZ_NQOG01000052.1 GCF_002270485.1 Anaerostipes hominis (ex Lee et al. 2021)
TGGGGCTGTCGCACTAAGTGATTAGTGCGCAGCTCCTTTTCTATGCAAAAAATAACTGCCAGACCTCGAAAGAATCCGGCAGTTGGTGTAAAATATTAGTATGCTAACACTTAATAAATTACAAAAAGATTATAGCCAAAATCAGAGCGGATATCAACTGAAACTTCCGCTAAATATTGAAACAATCATTCCGGATAATGATTCTGTGCGGTTACTAAGTCAGTTTGTGGAGGCAATGGATTTGACTGACCTGTATTCTACTTATGAAAGAATAAATTCTGTATCGCCAAGAACTCTCCTGAAGATTGTACTCTACTCTTACATGAATGGAGATTATTCCTCCCGTTCCATGGAACTCAATTGTAAAAGGGATATCAACTTCATGTTTCTTCTGGAAGGTGCCCCTGTGCCGGATCATGCAACGTTTGCCCGGTTTAGAAGCATCCATTTTGCACCATGTTCGAAGCGTATTCTTGCAGAAATGTCAAATGCGCTTTTTGACCTTGGTGAAATTTCAGGAGAAACCATATTCATTGACGGTACAAAAATCGAAGCCGGTGCGAATAAATATACTTTTGTCTGGAAAAAAGCAGTCACAAAGAATCAGAGTAAGCTTTTACAAAAACTTGCCGGTTTTGTGGCTGAATGTGAGCAGCTCTATGATATCAGAATTGCCTACGGAAATACGATAAAGATAAAGCATGTGAAAAGGCTGCGCAAAAAACTGTATGCATTAAAGGAATCGGAACAGGTAGTGTTTGTGCATGGAACCGGTAAGAGGAAAACACCGCTTCAAAAAAGCATTGAAACTCTCGAGGATTATCTGGGACGGTTAAAAAAGTACAACCAACAGGTTCATATATGCGGAGAGCGCAACAGTTATTCCAAGACTGACCATGACGCCACATTTATGCGGATGAAGGAAGACGCTATGGGGAACGGACAGCTAAAACCCGCTTACAATCTTCAGCATGGCGTGGACTCTGAATATATCACATGGCTTGCCATCGGACCACAGCCCACAGATACCACGACCCTGATACCATTTTTGAAAGATGCTGAGCAGCATTTAAAATTCAAATACAAAAACATAACAGCGGATGCCGGATACGAAAGTGAGGAAAACTATCTGTTTCTCGAAACAAATGGACAGATATCGTACATCAAACCTGCAAACTATGAGATTTCCAAAACCCGTAAATATAAAAATGATATCGGAAGAATTGAAAACATGGAGTATGATGCCGAAGCAGATATTTATACCTGCAGGAACGGAAAAAAGTTAGGAGCGGACCATATCCGCCACTCAAAAAGCAAAACAGGGTATATAAGCGAGAAAACAATTTATAAATGCGAAGACTGTAGCGGCTGCCCATACAAAAGTGAATGCATAAAAGGAAATAACTGCAAAACACCTATGGAAGAAAGAACAAAGAAGCTTCAGGTTGCCAAAACATTTTTAAAACACAGGAAAGAAAACCTGGAGCGGATCGTTTCGGAGCAAGGAGTCCTTTTCAGGACAAACCGGAGCATACAGGCAGAAGGATCCTTTGGAGATTTGAAACAGGATATGCAGTTCCGCAGATATTTAAGTAAAGGAGCATCCAACGTACTTGCAGAAAGCACACTGCTTGCCATGGCAAGAAACATAAATAAGCTTCATAATAAGATTCAAAATGGCAGAACCGGAACGTATTTATTCCCATTAAAAAGCGCCTGAATTTAGACATTTCAAAATAAATTTTTAAGCCAT
>NZ_NQOG01000053.1 GCF_002270485.1 Anaerostipes hominis (ex Lee et al. 2021)
GTGAGCTTGATGTTTTGAGTATTAATTATGCTATCTCTTTTTCAGAGGCACAATAAACCAAGCTATTTTCATAATCCAATAGCTTTTGAAAATTCAAAGCTGCGACTTTGAATCCGAAATGCAGACGAGTCTGTTTTTTGCCATGTGTTGGGATTTTGTCGGCATGATATTTTCTGCGAAGCAGTGAAGGTAATGATTCTACTCCATTTCGGAAATGTGCATACTGCTTGAATTCTTCTGTTTTCATAAAACGAAGTTGTTTTGCTCGATTGACTGCTTTCCAAGACAGTTCTTTTAACGCATTGTTTTGGCGTAAACGTGGTTTGCATTCTGCCAGGTATGGACAGTCTGCACAGTCACATTTTTTAAACAACGCATCACAACGGTCATTGTGCTCATCATAGCGGAACTGATATGGCTTTTTATGATTGATACACTCCAACAGTTCATGCCCATCTTCGCTAAAAATAAACTCTGCAAAAATATCAGCCGGTTTTCTCCCGGTAAAATTCGTAGTGATAAGTCGGATTCTATGTTTAGCAGCTTCGGCAACATTAACCTCACTGCCGTAAGCACCATCGGCAATCAGTAATACTTCCTGTTTATATATCGGTTCCTTGGCTAAATGATCCTTCATGAATTGGCTGTCTCCGTATATGTTTTGTTCGTACGCATAATCGGTGATCAGGCTTTTGTTTTCCCCTACGGTTTCTGTGAGATTTGCTACGTATCCTAAATGTTTACCTCCTGCTTTTTTTCGGAAAGTGGCTTCCGGATCAGATGGATTTAACAACACTTTTGATGGATCCTCTTTTTCCTTTTTTTCACGCAACCTGCGGGTCCCATCGTCATTGAAGATGGTTTGTTCTTTGAGTAAACGTATCAACAGCTGATATTCGCTGGTATCATCAAAATCTCCTTCGCAGAGTTCCAGAAGTTTTTCGGCATCATGCATTACAACAATTGTTCTTTCGTTAGCATCTAGTTTACGCTGGTGATAGATAAACGCATTGTAATCATCCTTTTCCACATAATGTTTTTGCTTTTCTGGAAGAGTAACCCCTCTGCTAACCATAACTTTTGCTAAATTTGCAGTACAAGTATAGAAAAGCTCTAATAGTGAAAGATTCCGGATATTTGCCGCGATCATCATACTGTCCATTCTCTGCATAGAAGGGGTAAGCCCCATAAATTCAGATATTTCTTTTGATAAAGAGGTAACACATATATGAATCAGGTCAATACCGGTTTCTGTTTCATAAGCAAGGCATCTTGCACGAAATCTACTCAGAGTTCTGTCGCTCAAGGGCTGTTCTTCAAAACTAGTAGTATGAAGAGCATGCTGATACCGTATATCAAACATTAGAGCCTGAACAAGTTCATCATCACTATCACCAAGTGCTTCTTTGAGAATCAATGCACCAACGATGACATTTACGGGAGTATTTGGACGAGAAGCTTTACTACTATACAATACAGAAAATATATCTTCGTTTATGGCAGGAAAAATCCTATCCGAAAAAGTCTTTGCCCATGATTTTTCAAGAAACCTACGTTCTCTTTCTGTCAGGTTAAATGTGCTGTCAGTCAACGACATTTGTTGACTATTATTTGATACAAAAGCCATGCGAATCACCTCGATATTTGATATTTATATTTTACCAAATGTTCGGATG
>NZ_NQOG01000054.1 GCF_002270485.1 Anaerostipes hominis (ex Lee et al. 2021)
TCATAATAATCTCCATTCCGCCGCCAAGTCGGCGGCACAAATAGTAATGAAAGTCTTTCACTTTTCCACATTGCTGATAAAATAGTTTTTAAAGAAGCTATACTACAAAGCACGGTGAGGTAAGTCGTAAAGACTTTCTTCGTTTTAGACAGCATAATAATCAGTGTAAGTTCCATCTTTCAAGCACAAATAAGGGGCTCTATAAGACCGTACAGTAAGAATTGTTTTAACTTCTCTGTTAAATGTGTGGTGGAACAGTCAATGGCTTCTTTATCTTATTTTGAAAGGAGTTCTTGATTATGAAAGTTGTTTATCAAACCTGTTGTGGTGTCGATGTTCACAAATCTTTTCTCGTTGCCACAATCATTAAAACCACTTCCGGTGTGGAACCTTCGTATCAAAAGAAGCGTTTCTCCACCTTTAACAATTCTATTCTGCAATTCAAAGAATGGCTTGTTAAAAACCAATGTCGCGATGTCTGTATGGAATCTACCGGAAAATACTGGATTCCCGTCTTTAACCTTTTAGAAGACGAAATAAACGTCACCATCGCTAACCCTAAATGGGTAAAAGCTGTCAAAGGCAATAAAGATGATACGAAAGATTCCAAATGGATTGGGGATTTGTTTCGATTAGGTCTGGTTCCGGGAAGTTATATCCCTTGTAAGCCGATTCGTATTCTGCGTGAATTTACAAGATACCGTTACAAACTGACTTCCTGCCGTACCAGTGAAAAGAACAGATATCAGAATGCGCTCACTGTCTGTAATGTCGCATTAGATTCAGTAGTTTCCGATATCTTCGGGAAATCAGCTACATCTGTTATTGATTACCTAATTGAACAACCTGACAATTCCATCAACCACGAAGAAATAGCTTCCAGACTGCTTCGTTCCCTAAAGAAGAAGTCTGACAGTGTCATTGAATCCATCGAAGGCTATCAGATGACTGATTCCCAAAAATATCGTATGCGCCTCATCCGCGCACATCTGGATTATATCACATCTACGATAAATGATATAGACACGATGCTTGATTCTTTGATTGCTCCATATGAAAATGCTGTCCAGTTACTGTGTACCATTCCAGGTGTTGATCGTAACAGTGCAATCACTGTTATCTCTGAAATTGGTACCGATATGACTCCGTTTTCGAATTCCAAACGTTTATGCTGTTGGGCGGGACTCACTCCCGGCAACAATGAATCTGCTGGTAAGAAGAAATCTGTCAGGATAACACGTGCCGGTGTCTACCTCAAACCTGCATTGGTACAAGTTGCCCATGCAGCCGTGAAATCTGATAAATCTCCTTACTACAAGCAAAAGTATGAACGCATCATGAAACGTCGTGGTAAAAAACGTGCCATTATTGCTATCGCCCGGATGATTCTCACTGCTATCTATCAGATGTTATCTACTGGGGAAACATGGAATCCGACCGATTTATTTAAAATTGATATGCCAGAACCTATGAAAGAAAAACAAAAGGAAAAGGCAATCAAGCAGGCTATGAAACTTCTTATACGCGAAGGGAAAATTTCCGAATCGCAATTAGCTTCTTAGCTTTTTAAAACAATAATCTTTTTTGCGCTGCCATTAGACAGCTTATTAAAGTGCGCCTTTTATTGGCTGTCCTCTACTTTCTTTCACAGTAT
>NZ_NQOG01000056.1 GCF_002270485.1 Anaerostipes hominis (ex Lee et al. 2021)
AAAGCAGATGACTGTAGAGGAATTAAAGGTACTCATTTGGAGATACTTCCTCAGCTACTGGAATAACCGGAGGATATGCTCTGCCAATGGCGGGCTTCCACCTATGATAAAACGCAGGCAGTATTATGAGGATTTGGAACTGGCCGCATAGTCAGTGATATGCTTGAGAAAAATGTGTCAACTAATATTGACAATATCACTGCCTTTTTTCTGCTGTAAGAAGTGTCATTCTCCGCATATTCCACAAGGATAATCAAACAGAATTATTTACTCCTGGTTTCATTCTTGTCCTTCATACCTTTGGCAGAGATTTGAAATGGAACCCGCATATCCACTGTCTCCTTTCAGAAGGTGGGCTGGGCAAAAGTGGCCTTTGGCGGGCAAAATCTCATTTCAACTATGGTTTCATGCGCAGCTCCTTTCAAACTGCACTTTTAAATGAACTTAAGAAGAAACTTCCACATTCTTTCAAAGATGTGGTCTCTCAGGTTTACAAAAACAGCAGGGATGGCTTTTATGTCTATGCAAAACCAAACCGCTGTAAGCCAAAACAGGTGATTAACTACATCGGCCGGTATCTGGGCAGACCCGTCATCGCCACTTCCCGCATTGATCACTACAACTCTATTGATGATACGGTCACGTTTCACTACAACCGTCATGAAGATGATCACTATGTGGAAGAAACTCTTCCCTCCATGGATTTCATCAAAAGACTGATCCGACACATTCCAGAAAAACATTTTAAACAAGTTCGTTACTATGGGCTTTATGCCAGATCCCATATAGAAGATTACAAACTCCATCATGCGATTCATATATCAAAGCATAAATTTTATCTTTCTATGAACAGATGGCGGGACTGTATCAGCCTCTCTTTTGGATATGACCCGATTCAATGTCCATGCTGTAACCAAAAAATGGAATTGCTTGAAATCTATCATAATCACAAGCGCGTTTCTCTCGATGAACTTTATCGAAAAACCAAGGAAAAATATCATGGTCCTTAATCTTTACTCCCACAGCCTCCTCCGCTGTGATATACTGAACCAAACGGAGGACAATCAAAATGGATCCAAAACACATCGAGGAACTCAGACAAACGTATATGCAGCATCCACCTGAAGGGATGACCACGAAAGACATCAAATCTATGAGCGATGATGACTTACTGGATATGGATTATTTCCTGCATGAGGAGGATGATCTTGATGATGAAATTGGAGAAGAAGGTTTTTATCTCTTCTAATCCATTTCATCTGTTTGCCATGCCCATCTTTTGATGGGTATATTTTTTTATTCTAAACACCCCTTTATAGGAAACGACAAGTTTCCTATAAAGTAAAGGAACAAAGCGGACAAGTCCGCTTCAACTCCCTAAATCCCTCAATCATGAGGGACTCGTTCCGCTTTGTGCGCCAAATGCGATTTGACGCAGTCAAATGATTTCCTTACGCATTTGTGTGCATACTTGCCCGCAGGGCTTTTTTATTCCATGATATTGTCAATATTAGTTGACACATTTTTCTCAAGCATATCACTGACTATGCGGCCAGTTCCAAATCCTCATAATACTGCCTGCGTTTTATCATAGGTGGAAGCCCGCCATTGGCAGAGCATAT
>NZ_NQOG01000057.1 GCF_002270485.1 Anaerostipes hominis (ex Lee et al. 2021)
TATCCATTCCTTTCGCTTCGCTCAGGCACAAAACGTTATGAAAATATTTCCCTGAGCTTATTTTTTCTTTATAATTCTTCTTTGTAGGGAACTCGGTATACTACAAATCACGAGGAGGTGAGTGGGCTGTCCGGCTCTCCGGATGACCGTATTTTTATATGTGTAGTCCGCCTTTTCAAGCACAAATAAGTGTGACTTCGAGCACGTAATCTTATCTTTGTATAAACAATCTCGTTTATGGCTTAGGCGTTCAGTCAATGCCGTCTCTCCCTATAATCTTCAGTGAACCTTTTGGTTCTGAAAGGAGTCCCTATGGCTTTAAAAATCGTGTACAAAATCTGCTGTGGTATTGATGTCCACAAAAATTTTGTAGTGGCCTGCATCGCCTCTACCGATGGTAAAGGCGTCACCACTTATGAGAGCCACCGTTTTTCAACCTACACGAGAGGTCTGAAAAATTTGTTACAATGGCTTCTCAAACATAACTGCAAGGATGTCTGTATGGAATCCACCGGTAAATATTGGATCCCTGTTTACAACGTTTTAGAAAACGACTGTACGATTGTCCTTGCCCATCCCAAATATGTTAAGGCTATCCGTGGAAAGAAAACTGACAAGAAAGATGCCAAATGGATTGCTGACCTGTTTAAGCATGACCTTGTTACCGGAAGCTTTATGCCACCCGCTGACATCCGTCAGCTCCGCGACCTTATGCGTTACCGTTTCAAACTGACCTGCTTCAAATCAAGCGAAAAGAATCGTTTGCAGAACTGTCTCACGGTTTCCAATATCCAGTTGGGAAACGTTGTTTCGGACACCTTCGGCAAATCTGCTCAGGCGATACTGGATAAACTTTTGGAAAATCCCGCAGATACTTCTTTTGACCTTGAACCTCTCGTTTACAAAAGTTTGAAAAAGAAACTTCCTGAACTCCGGGATGCCATTGACGGCTATATCACTCCGGAACAGGCTGGTAAACTTAAGGTGATCAAAGCGCATTATGAAAACCTGGAATCCCGGAAAGCAGAGCTTGAAGAACTCATTCTTGCGCTCGCCGCTCCCTATCAGCAGGAACTTGCCATTCTCCAAACCGCTCCTGGTATCCGCAGTGACTTCACTGCCATCGGAATCATTTCCGAGATTGGTACCAACATGGAGGCTTTCCCTTCGGCGAAACATCTGTGCTCATGGGCTGGTCTTGCTCCAACCAACAATGAAAGTGCAGGGAAGAAAAAATCTGTCCGGGTTTCCAAGGCCGGATGCTATATCAAACCTCTTTTAGTACAGTGTGCTAACGCTGTGATTAAAAGTAATAAGCATCCTGAGTTTCGTAACCGTTATCTCCGTATCAAAAAGCGTCGCGGTCACAAGAAAGCAATCATTGCCGTGGCAAGAATGCTTCTTACTGCATTATATCACATGCTGAAGAACGGTGAAAACTATAATTCGGAACTTTACCGAAAATCAGAAGTGCCCCCTGTTGACCGTGAAATCACGGTAGAACAGGCCATCATCATAGCAAGGAATCAAGGTTATAAGATCAAGTCAGCAACTGCATAACCTTAACTTTTCAATATTCACTTTTTAAAGTAGCCACC
>NZ_NQOG01000058.1 GCF_002270485.1 Anaerostipes hominis (ex Lee et al. 2021)
TATTATGTGTATAACAAAGATGTACAGGGAAGTACTACAAATCTTCTGAAAGACGATGGAAAAGCAGATGTGTCTTACCGCTATGAAGACTTTGGAGAGACGCAGAGCATTGGAGAGAATACGGCTAAGAATGAAACCTGTTATACAGGGGGACGATATGATGAGACAACGGGGCTTTATTATCTGAATGCACGGTATTATAATCCGGAGGACGGAAGGTTTTTGTCTGAGGATACTTACCGTGGGGAGACAAACGAGCCAGATACACAGCATTTGTATGCTTATTGTGCAGATAATCCGATTAACTATGCAGATCCAAGTGGACATTATCCCATGGAACTTTCAGTTAAAATGTATTGGTTTGCATTGAGTAAACATTCAAAGAGAATTAATTTATCAAATGTTTCGTATCTTAATTTTAAAAAGGTGTTTAAGAGCAGGCTGAAAAATTCTGAAAAATTATATAGAATTTTTAAAGGATTAAGAAAGAAAGCTAATAAAAAGAAAAAAGCTACCTGGAAACCAAAAGGTACATTTGGATTTTCTGAAGATAGAGATTTAGCTTATTCGGTAGGTCACATTCGAAATATAAGGATGACTGTATATAAGAAAACGAAAAAAGGATATAAGATTAAATTAGCATTAAAAGACACTTATGATTTTGCAAAATTTAGTTTTAAAAAGCAAGGGATAATAAAAACATTAGTCAACAATATTTTCGGATATTATCCTCAAAGAGGTAAAGTGGTTCGTCCATACAAATGGAAATTTACAACAAAATTTTATCGTAAATAACAGTTATTGTAAAAGAGCCTTACATCAAAAATGATCTATTTTGATGTAAGGCCATATAATATAGAACAAGCATAAGATTGCAGAAAGGATATATATGAAAAAAGTAGTACAAGTAATGGCTGTAATTGTCTTGATTTTTGGTGCAATGTGTTTTTATGTGTTAGTTACAGATGATACAGGACGAGATCCCAGTTATGACTTAAATGATGGATATCAACTAATAGCCTCTAGTTCAAAATGCTGGCAACTATGCTATTTTGAGAATAACAAATCAGCGATGGATGGTCAAGGAGAGAGCATAGTTGAAGGGAATATTCAAAAATATTTTAGTAATAAAGATTTTATCATTGTTTATGAAAAAGAAAAACAGACATATTATTGTATTGATAAACGAACGAGAAAATGTATATTTAAATGTAAAACTGAAAATAAAATGAAGAATTTTATTAAATCAAAATATCAAAAGGCAAGTGTGAAAATGGAAGAAACATAAAGTGAAGATATCTCCATTGATTCAATAATATTCATCGCTAATTAAATAGCCAAGAAACACGCAAACAGCTTACCGCTATACAGAGTGTGAGTATGACGGGCTTCAGAGAAAGACAACTTATGCGGAACTGAGTCAGTCAGAGAGGCCAACAGCTGACGAGATCAAGAGCCATGCGATTAAATATACTTACGACGCAGAAGGCAAACTTACGAAAGTTACCTATCCAACGAAAAAAGATGGGGTAAGAAGCCTTTCTTATCATTACACCAGCGACGGCTGGCTGTCTGTGATCA
>NZ_NQOG01000006.1 GCF_002270485.1 Anaerostipes hominis (ex Lee et al. 2021)
AGGGCAATCTCAAAAGAAAAGCTGAAACAGGCAGGGCTTGTGAGTTGCTACGATTATTACATGGAACGTCATGCTTTGAAGTTATGTTGAACCGCCGTATGCCGAACGGCATGTACGGTGGTGTGAGAGGGGAGATTTAATCTCCCCTACTCGATTGCTTCTGTGTTTTTGTAATAAACCTAAAAAGCAGGATCATTCCAATCAGACTGACAAGCAGTTCGGTCATGGGAAAGGCTGCCCAGACTCCTGTAATGCCTCCCAGGGCAGACAATATAAAAGCCATAGGAATGATAATGACAAATCCCCGGAGGATCGATATCATGTGTGCCGGCCGGGGGTATTCCGTTGAAGTGAAGTAAACGGCAGCCACAATATTGAAACCAGCAAATACAGAGGCTGTAAAGTATATTTTCAGTCCTGCGGCTGCGATATCCTGAAGTGTCTTATTGTGATTGCTGTTAAAGATTCCGGTAATCGGTTCCGCACCGAAAAACATACACAGATAAACGCAGGCGGAGATTACAATAACCGCGGTGACAGCGTAACGTAAAATCGCAGTAACATTTTTATGGTTTCCGGCACCGTAATTGCTGCTTAAGACAGGCTGTATCCCCTGTGCGATGCCTGTATAGACTGCCATGACGACCAGTGACAGATTCGCGATGACACCATAGGCCGCAACGCCGATGTTCCCCGCAATGTGCAGCAGGATCACATTAAATACAATGATCACGATACCGGAAGAAACTTCTGTGATCAAAGACGGAAGTCCGCTTGAAAAAATATCAAGCAGAAGGTTTGCCGAAAGTCTGCATTTCTTTAAATGAAACTGATTTCTTTTATTTATCAGATAAGGGGACAGAATCAAAATGCTGATTACCGGTGCCAGTCCGGTGGCAAACGCTGCCCCGAACAATCCCATTCCGAGCGGAAATATAAATATATAATCCAAAATAACATTAGACAGACTGCCGCAGATCATGGCTGTCATGGATAACTGGGGATTTCCGTCATTTCTTATGAAACACAGCAAAAGATTATTTGTCATAAAAATTGGGGCAAACAACAGAATAACCTGTAAATAAGTTTTTGTCATTTTGAACACAGATTCGTTGGCTCCCAACATACTGACCATAGGGCCGGAGCAGAAAATACCAAGCAGGAAGAAGATACCTGCGATGATTCCGGTCAAAACCACAGCATTTGTAAATACCTGATTCGCTTTGACTTTATTTTTCTGGCTTCTTAGAATTGAATATTTTGTTCCTCCTCCGATTCCGAGCATTAATCCGCTGCCGTTTATAAAGCTGTAAACCGGAATTGCAAGGTTTAAGGAGGTCAGTCCATCAGCGCCTAATGCCCTGGAGACAAAAAAGGTATCTGCCAGGATATAAAAGGACAACCCTAACATACCCAGTACATTGAGCGAAGAATACTTCAAAAAAACTTTAAAACATGAGATCTCTTTCATATGGTATATACCTTCCTTATGCATTTGTGTACATCTCCGCAGGACTTTCCTATGGCATAAAAAACGTCTTACTCATTCCAACAAAGGCCTACTGGAATGAATAAGACGTTACCCGGCGGTAATGAACATTTATGCTATTTTTTATAGAATATCATATTGACTGAGAAAGTCAATATCTAGGTACAGGATTTCGCGTGTTCTGCAAACAGCTCCCTGACCCCGTCATATTCCCCGAGTCCTTTCATTACACATTCTACTTGATATCCCGCCGACACAAACTGAGAGTACCAGGAATCCGGGTCGTCTCCCGCCATATCATGTCTTGCATGATCTCCGGCCACGATCATAAAAGGCGCAAGAATGACTTTCTTCGGATGGAATTCTTTTACCATACGCATCAGGGAATGCATATTCGGGAAGGCTTCTACTGTACCCAGAAAGATATTTTTAAACCCCATATCCTTGAACCGGTAGTCAAGGGCAGCATAGACAGTATTGGCATAGTGAGTAGTGCCGTGTCCCATCAGAACCAGGACATCTTTGTCAGAGATCCACGAAAACTCCGATGCCACCGCATTCACAACCGTTTCATTGTCGGATTCCGATGAGAGAAGAGGTGCCCCGAAGACAATAGAATGAAAAGAGTCCCGGAAGGAAAGAGCGTCTGTTTTCATCTGATCGTTTTCCACGCCGTTGATCACATGGGTGGGCTGGATGATCACATCTGCAATGCCGTCGGCTTTCATGCGCTCCATGGCTTCGGGAACAGAGTCAATATGGATTCCGTCTCTCTTTTTTATTTTTTCAAGGATCATCCGGCTGGTCCAGGCACGGTACATTTTGTGATCCGGAAAATGTTCTTTTAATGTATCTTCGATTGCTTCGATCGTTTTTTTTCGTGTATCTTCATAGCTGGTCCCAAAACTGACCGCTAATATTGCTTTTTTTCTAGTATCGTTCATTATTCTCCTCCGCAGACAGGGAATCTTCAGATTCCTTCGATGAAATGTAAAAGCTCCATGAGACTTCTGGGAGCCGGAAATTTCTCATTGATCATCTTTTTCCGGCAAAGACTTTCATATATAGAGAGTACAGCCGGCTGAGACAAATTGGTGAGGTTAAGAGCCGGCCTGTCAGAAAATACTTCCAGGGGTGATCCGGCTTTGAGAACTTTGCCCTGATGAAACAAGATGATCTGATCTGCCCATGAAAAAGCATAGTCCGGATCATGAGTTGAGATCAGAACCGTAATACCGGATTCTGTCATCTGATCGATGATTTTATTTAACATGTCTGTATGCTTCGGGTCAAGGGCCGCGGCAGGTTCATCCAGAATCACAATATCAGGATGCATGACAAGGATATCGGCGACAGCCACCTGTTTTTTCTGTCCTCCGCTTAGGGCATGTGTAGGGCGGTCTTTTAATTCTGTAATATCCAGCGCATCCATGATTTTTTCCGTCTCTCTCAGGGCTGTCTCATTGTCTGCCCCAAGATTTAAAATGCCAAAAGAAATCTCCTGCCGGACACTGGCTGAAAACAGCTGGTTATCGGGGTCCTGAAATACGATGCCGATCCTGCTTCTCAAATTTAACAGGCTTTTCTTATCATAGGAATAAGGGGCTCCGCAAAAAGACAGGGCGCCTTTCTGGGGACGCAAAATACCGTTCAGGCAGAGAAAAAACGTGGACTTTCCGGAACCGTTTGCTCCCATAACCGCAGTTTTGCTCCCCCTCTTAATATCCAGAGAAAGCCCCTGTAAGGCCGGGATATCCTCTCCGTCATAAGTAAACCACAGATTATCAGCTGTTATCATAGACTCTGTTTTCATATGTAAATATTCCTTCCTATCGTGATAGACAGCAGAAGAAGTTCAAACAATATCATGCAAATGATTTCTTTCTTCTTCGGCGGATATTCTTCCAAAAGGACCCGTATGGTCCCGTCGTAGCATCTGGATTCCATGGCATCGTATAATCTGCCGGAGCGCATCACTGCCCGAATGAACAGAGCAGAGGCCATACCTCCGAATGCACGGACTGCCGTCTTAAAATTCCGGCAGGAAAGCCTGGACTCCTGGGAAATCCTTACAGCAGAAGCCTCTGACATTAAGACAAAAATAAACCGGTAAATGAGCAGAAACAATTCTATGAGCAGTGCCGGACATCTAAGTTTCTTTAAAATGCCGATCAGATCGGTTACCGGGGTTGACAGGGACAAAAAATATAGGCAGGACACCGCGGAAAGGGATGACAGGATCAGTCTGAGACCAAAGATGACCGATTCGGTGCTTCCTGTTATATAGTAGGGACCTGCCGGCACTGCATAGGCATCCAGAGGAGTTTTGGAAATATTGACGAGGATCGCCAGCGTGCTCAAGAGCAGGAAGACTGCGGGGATACGCATTAGCTTTATATACCGGCGGACGGGGATACCTCCTTTTCTTATTGTCAGCCATCCAAGGCTTAAAAGAACCAGAATGGAAACAGAAAAAGATCTGCTCAGGATACAGAGCAGAAGCGTCGTCACAGAAAAGCAGAACTTTTCCATGACGTTTACTTTTCTGAGCCCGGACCGGTAACCGTATTGATCAATCAGCATCATTTGCCGCCTCTGCCGAAGCAAGGAGACGTTTCCGTTCCCTTAAACGTCCCAGGTTATAGGCAATGATCCCGACACCGATCCCGGTCTGTACACAGAACAGAAGGCTTTCCACTTCGCCCGGAAGCTCTCCGTCAATGAAAGTTTCCAGGACGGGAGTGAACCATGGCTGATATTCCCTTCCCTCTATCTTTGATATCATGACACTGCCCGCATCGTCAGAGCCTCCGAACTCGGCGCCCTTTAGGGTAAACAGAGGGACCACAGCAATAAAGGCGGCCACTAAAAGCAGGATGATGACTTTTTTCTTATCACTTTTCATATGCATGTCCCTCCTTGATGAAGTCAAGAATCTTGAGTTCCGGGCGGGCATAGGACTCAAGCGAGATGATGATTACAACGGTCAGAATTCCTTCTACGATGGCGAGAGGGAGCTGGGTTGGAGCAAAAACTCCGAGAAATTTTGCCGCGGAGGCCAGAAAGCCACCCTGCTCTGATGGATACGCAAGTGCCAGCTGGACGCTGGTGATGCAGTATGTAAAAATGTCTCCAAGCATTGCGGCCAAAAATACGCTGATCCGGCGGTTCAGCCGGCATTTTTGACAGACCTTATACACTGCGAAGGATAAAAATGGCCCTGCAATTGCCATAGAAAAAGTATTGGCGCCAAGGGTCGTCAATCCCCCGTGGGCCAAGAGGACTGCCTGGAAGATCAGCACAATGATGCCCAGAATGCTCACAGCCAAAGGGCCGAACAAAATGGCTCCGAGTCCGGTGCCGGTCATATGAGAACAGCTTCCTGTGACAGAGGGGATTTTTAAAGAAGAGATAACGAAGATAAATGCTCCTGACATAGCCAGTATCGTCATCAGACGCCGGTCTTTGCTGACCGTCTTTTTGATGGAGAAAAATCCTGCGGCTAAAAACGGAAGGCTCAGAGCTCCCCAGGAGATACAGAGCTGTGGAGGAAGATACCCCTCCATGATGTGCATGGCGCTGGCTGTGCGGCCGAAGCCGAAGATGACAGCCGCCGCCAGTACAGCGGTTACAATGATTTTTTGATTGTTTTTCATGTTTGCTCCTTTCGATTCACTTAACTGTGTTTCGGTGTAAAAACTGCAACACCAAAAGCGCCAGATATACTGGTGCATCGAATATAGGCGCAGAAGGGCGCGGCTCCTTCGACGGTATATTCTACACCGGCTGTCTTTCGCAGACCGGTGTAAATCGCATGTTCACGGCAGGTCTTCTGACTCAGGCTTCACTGCCGCATTCCGCCTTCCCAGTTTCCCAGTGACATAATTGAAATGCGGCTCTTCCTATACAGCGGCGGGACCGTGCGGGAATCTCACCCGCTTTCCTATTCTCCTTTATCAAAGGCACCTGTAAACATTCAATTTCTCCCATTTTATCGAGTTGTTAGAACCTTGTCAATATGCTATGATGGAAATAAAAAGGAGAAATTACCGATGAAGACTGGAAAAGTATGGCTGGTGGGCGCAGGGCCCGGGTCCATCGGCCTTTTGACGATAAAAGCAGCGGAAGTGCTGAAGAAGGCGGATGTGATCATTTACGACAACCTGATCGGCACCGAAATATTATCGGCACTTCCAAAACAGGCTGATTACATTTATGTCGGAAAACGTTCCGGACAGCACACGATGCCTCAGGAAGAAATCAATCTGCTGCTTCTTAATGAAGCTCAAAAAGGCCGTTTTGTCGTGCGGCTGAAGGGAGGAGATCCCTTCCTGTTCGGCAGAGGAGGAGAAGAACTGGAACTATTAAAAGAACACTATATTCCATTTGAGATCGTTCCGGGCATCACCTCACCGGTTGCGGTGCCGGAATATAACGGTATCCCTGTGACTCACCGGGACTTTAGTTCTTCCGTGCATATCATAACCGGACACAAAAAAGCAGGAGCAGAATATGATATCGACTTTGAAGCTCTCGTGAGGACAAAAGGTACTCTGGTGTTTTTGATGGGTATTTCATCACTTCCAGATATCGCAAACTCCCTGATCTCTGCGGGAATGAACCCTCAGATGCCGGCGGCAGTGCTTTCCAGGGGAACCACGGCAGGACAGAAAAGAGTTTCTGCGCCGCTTTGTGAACTTCCTGAGGCCGTGTGCAAAAGCCGGATAAAGACTCCTGCGGTCATTGTCGTCGGACAGGTGTGCAGACTTTCAAAAGATTTTGCCTGGTATGAAGATCTTCCTCTGGCGGGATGCCGCATTTTACTGACCCGCCCGAAAGAGCTTATCTCAAAGACGGCTGCCATGTTCAGGGAACAAGGGGCCGAAGTCCTGGAAATGCCTTCTATCAGCATAGAGCCGGCAAGAGACCAGAGGAAACTTTCCATGGCTCTTGAAAAGATCGATTTTTATGACTGGATCGTGTTCACAAGTATCAATGGAGTCAGGATTTTCTTCGAAGAAATGAAAAAGCAGAAAAAAGATATCAGGAGCCTTGGTTCCTGCAGGATTGCCGCCATCGGTGCGGGTACGAAAAAGACATTGGAAGAGAAAGGCCTGTTCTGTGATCTGGTACCCGAACATTATGACGGAGTTTCTCTTTCCAGGGCACTCGCGGACAGACTTTCAGGTACGGAGCATATCCTGATGCCGCGGGCAGCTTCGGGAAATCAGGAAATTGTACGGATTCTTCAGAAAAAGCCCGGGATTCAGACAGATGATATAGGAATCTATGAGACTCGATGTGAGAACTGGCAGCTGGTCCCTGTAAAAGAAATGATCGAATCGGGAGAGATCGATTGGGCAGTCTTTACAAGCGCCTCCACAGTTCGGGGATTTGCGGCCGCCCTGGCGGATACGTGCATCAAAGGGATGAAGGCAGCATGTATCGGAGAGCAGACCGCCCAGGCGGCGAAAGAATTTGAGATGAATGTATATACTGCAGAGCAGGCATCGGTCGAAAGTCTCGTCCGCCTTATTTTAGAACATCAGACAGGAAGTAAATTATGAAGAAAGAGAAAAAAAACTATCAATTTTTCCGGCACAGAGACTGTGAGTATTTCCCCTGCCATGAAACGGATGATATCGATAACTTTAATTGCCTTTTTTGTTACTGTCCGCTTTATATGCTTGGGGAGAACTGCGGCGGCAGCTTTAGATTAAAAAACGGCGTGAAAGACTGCAGTCAGTGCATGATCCCTCATAAAAGAAAAAATTATGGCTATATCACCGGAAAATTTTCTGAGATTGCCGCTGCAATGAGAGCTTCCGGAGATCAGCAGCAGAAATAATCCTTCCTTTTCAGTTCCGCATTCATTGTTCCGATTTTCTCTTATGAAGCCGATATATCTGACATATCCTTCCGCATTAGTTCCATAATAGTGTCCTGCTCTGCAGCGATGGCTGCAAAAGCTGCACTCCCGATGACTCATAAATTTATTTTCATTTTGATATCCTGTTCCTGTCACGTTTGAAAGACGGCTTTCTTATGAATCATATAAATAGAAAATGGATGACAAAATTCGACATAAAAGAAGAAGCATTTTCAAATCCATCTTTTTGTGTGCAGAGAGATGACAATACATACGTCTACGCATCTAGTGAAACGGGAAACCTTTTGTATATAATGAAATACATGTATGTTAAAACCTTATAGATAAGGCTGTGAAAGGATATGAGAGAGAGAAAATAATACCGATTGGAGCCATGCACATGGAACGCAGATTGTTGGGTAAGAGGATTAACCAGATTCGGAAAGAAAGAGGGCTGACTTCCGAAGCTCTTTCAGAAATTTGTGATGTAAATGCCGGACACATCAGGCAGATAGAATCAGGGATCAGGCTTCCAAGTCTGCCTCTGTTCATCAGAATATGTCAGGCATTAAAAACAGCACCAAATGAAATATTAAAAGATCAATTTGATCCGGAAATAATTGAGAGTGAAAATAAACTTCTCCTGAAAGTAGAAAGTTTGACTCCCAAACAAAAACGTATATTATCAGATTTGCTGGATACTTTTCAGAAAAGTATGAACGGAGATTCTGTCGAATAGAGACGGATTCCTTCATTTTATGTCTGTCGAAAAGAATAGACTTTTTCAGAATTTTGCTTTACTCTATAAGCATGAGCAGTGTTACTTTTAAGATAATAAAAGGAGCAAATATGAAATATATGTCTGAAGTTTTTTTAGAGTTGCTTGGAAATGATTTTAGTACAGAGAATGTGAGGCAGACCGCTGCCGCCGTAGGGAAATTACTGAATGACCGTACAACCGAATTAAGCGGTCAGGAGGCAAGGGACTTATGGGATGTCATGAAAGAATTTTCCTATCTGATCGACGATTGTTCTGTAAAACAGAAGGTCCTTGCCAAAGCAAATGCTACATACAGTTTTTCTGTAAATTTGTCGAATAACTAAAACTTCATCTTTTATCATTGAAATAGCGGCAATCAGGCAGGGGGTATCTGTACTTTCAGATACTTCCTGTTTCTGTTATAATAAAAAGCGGAAAAAATATGGAGGATTTACATCGTGGCAAACAAATTTTACGCAGTCAGACAAGGACGTAACCCGGGGATTTATCGCACATGGAAGGATTGTCAGGCACAGGTTTCCGGATTTCCGTGTGCTCAGTTTAAAAGCTTTCCTGCATTGTCCGAGGCCGAGGCATTTCTTAACTCTTCGGCCGGGCAGGATATGGAGATCGACGGCCAGACCCTGACAGCCTATGTAGACGGGAGCTATGACCATCGAAAAAAAGAATTTTCATATGGCATGGTCATCAGAAAAAAAGAGGGAGAATTGTATTTTGCCGAAAAATATGCAGATCCTGCGTTAGCCTCTATGAGAAATGTGGCCGGCGAGATCAAGGGCGCTCAAAAGGCAATGCAGTATGCTGTGGACAGAGGCTATCAAAAGCTGGCCATTTACTATGATTATGAGGGAATCGCAAAATGGTGCACCGGGGAGTGGGCCGCAAAGAAAGAGGGGACGAAGGCCTACCGTTCCTTCTACAATGGTGTGAAGGATCGGCTTCAGGTACGGTTTGTAAAGGTAAAAGGCCATTCCAATGATGAGTACAATGACAGGGCAGATATGCTTGCAAAGTCTGCGCTTGGCATCGGTGACGGAAGCTTTGTCTCAGACGGATCAGACCGGTGGATGCCGCAAAATAATCAAGAGAAAAAGTGAGGTGGAGGATGTTGGCTATACTGTTCGATGTGGATGATACACTCTATGATGTGTCCATACCTTTTTGCAGCGCATGCGAGAAGGTTTTTAAAGAGAGATATTCCATTCCTTCTATGGACCTGTTTCTGGCGGGAAGAATTCATGACGTCCCTGTTATTGAAAGAATCCGCAAAGCTTTCAGGAAATTCGGGATTCAGATTACAGAGTCAGAGGTGATGGAATTTCATGAGGTATACCGGATAGAACAGACAAAGATCACGCTGACAGAAGGAATGAAAAACATTCTGGAGTTTTGCAGACAAAAAGGAATTTTCACCGGAGTCATAACAAATGGGTTCTCCCGTGCTCAGTGGAACAAAGTAAAGAATCTTCACCTGGAAGCATGGATACCTGACAGCCGGATCATTGTATCCGGGGACGAGGGAGTCCGCAAGCCGGACCCCGGGATTTTCAAACTCGCGGAGCAGAGATTTGGACTTGACAGGAAGGATACATGGTTTATAGGGGATACATATGCCACAGATATAAGCGGAGCTATAAATGCCGGCTGGAATAGCATTTGGCTGAACCGGAGACAGGATATTCTGCCGGACGGCAAAGTATCTCCAGACTATACGGTGTCAGATGAAAAAGGTCTGTTTAACATCCTGCACTCAAAATGGTCCGACTGAAATATGCATCTGGAAACAGGGAAACATCTCTGGGTTTTCAGATGCTTTTTTTATGCATTAGGTGTATAATGAAAAAAACATTTTGACTTCAGAAGGGGGTGTGAGGATGGATGCGATTGTAAACAGGCTGGCTCTATCGCAAGCCTGACCGCATATCTCTTCTATAAGGAAGAGGAGATACAGAGACTGATCACCATTATGGAACGCGTCCGTTACGGCCTGCCTCCTGAACAGACGGCAGGTTATATGAAAGGAGTTATCGGGGTATGATTGTTAAGATGAAGTTTATAACTCTCACGGGCCCAAAGCGCGACATCGACAGAGTCACCAACGATTATCTGTCAAAATACGAGATTCAGCTTGAAAATGCTTTGTCGGAATTAAAGACGGTTGATAACCTGCAGCCGTTCACGGATACGAACCCTTATAAAAAGCCTCTGGAACGGGTCGATAAAGCCGCAGTATTCAGGCTCAAAAAGAAGCACTGGAGCTTGAGGAAAAGCATCTCACTGAACAAATAAAAATGATTGAACCATTCCGCCCCATGCAGTTTGTCCTGAGAGAAGTGTTCCACTTTCAATTCGTGAAATTCCGCTTCGGACGGGCACCTTTGGAATACTTTGAAAAGATGCTGGAGTTCATCGAACACAATCAGGATGTGATCTTTGTAGAGGGGGTACGAAATAACAGCTACGGGTATGGGGTCTATTTTACGTCCAGGTCCAAATCGGAACAGATCGATGCCATTTTCAAGTCTCTTCACTTTGAAAGGATTTTCATCCCGGACGAGTTCATCGGAACTCCGGAGGAGGCTTATGACGACCTTAACCGAAAACTTTCTATTCTCACAGAAAAAAAGAAGACTCTGGATAATAAGATGACACAGACACTGAACGAAAATGCGGATAAGATTTATGCTGCCAGGGAAACCTTTTTGTCTGTCTGATGGAAGGAGGTCTTCACTATGAATACATTAACAAAGCTTGTGCTGATTGCAGCCTTGATTTTAAGCGTTTTAATACCGTTCGGATACTATCGGCGGAAGGAATCTGCCTTTATGGGCTGGTCATCGCCTTTATGATCCTGGGAAAGCTGTGAGCCATGAAAATGTTTTTGATCAGTGATAATGTCGACACTTGCACAGGAATGCGGCTTGCTGGCGTGGATGGAATCGTTGTCCACGAAAAAGAGGAACTCTCCCGCGCACTTGAGAAGGAATACGCGGATTTTCTGTTCCGGGGAGGTGAGAAAAATGTCTGAGGCAGGCCGTATATACGGAATCAACGGACCGGTGGTCTACGTGAAGGGGGATATCGGGTTTAAAATGTCCGAGATGGTCTATGTGGGACCGGAAAAACTGGTTGGAGAAGTGATCTCTCTGGACAAGAATGCGGCTACAGTACAGGTTTTTGAAGATACGACCGGCATCCGTCCCGGAGACCAGGCAGAGGCCTCCGGATATCCGTTTTCTGTGTCACTGGCACCGGGGATTCTCCACAATATTTTTGATGGAATTGAACGCCCTCTTGAACAGATCGCTGCTCAGTCAGGCAAATTTATCAGACGGGGAACCCAGGTGGATTCCCTGGATTTTCAAAAACGCTGGGAAACACATATTGCCGTAGCAGCGGGAGAGCAGATAAAACCGGGGGATGTGATAGCCAGGGTGCCGGAGACGGCCGCCATCACCCACCGGTGCATGGTGCCTCCCGGTGTTCAGGGTGTCGTTGAAAAGACTGTCTGCGACGGAAGTTATACCATCGATGAACCGTTGGTCACAGTAAGGCAGGAAAATGGTGATCTCAGGGAACTTTCTATGATGCAGCAGTGGCCCATCAGAGTTCCGAGACCGGTCAGTCTGCGCTATCCGGCCTCCAGGCCTCTTATCACCGGTCAGAGAATTCTGGATACGATGTTCCCCATTGCAAAAGGCGGTACGGCCTGCATCCCGGGCGGTTTTGGAACCGGCAAGACTATGACCCAGCACCAGATCGCCAAGTGGTCGGATGCCGACATTATCATTTATATCGGATGCGGAGAGCGCGGAAATGAGATGACACAGGTGTTGGAGGAGTTTTCAAAACTGGTGGACCCGAGGAACGGGAATCCTTTGATGTACCGCACAGTTCTGATCGCCAATACGTCCAATATGCCTGTTGCCGCCAGGGAAGCAAGCATTTACACCGGACTGACCCTGGCCGAGTATTACAGAGATATGGGATATGACGTGGCAGTCATGGCAGATTCTACGTCCCGCTGGGCAGAAGCGCTGAGAGAACTTTCCGGGAGGCTGGAGGAGATGCCGGCGGAGGAAGGCTTTCCGGCCTATCTTGCCTCAAGACTGTCGGCCTTTTATGAGAGGGCGGGAACGATGATGAATTTAAACGGCACGGAAGGCTCCGTATCGATCATCGGCGCGGTATCGCCCCAGGGAGGCGACTTTTCAGAGCCGGTGACCCAGAATACAAAGAGGTTTGTGCGGTGCTTTTGGGGACTGGACAAAAGTCTTGCATATTCCAGACATTTCCCCGCTATCCACTGGCTGACCAGTTACAGCGAATACTTAAAAGATCTGGCTCCCTGGTATGGCGAACACGTCTCCATGGAGTTTGTGGACCACAGGAATCGCATCATGGCTCTCTTAAATCAGGAAAGCGGCCTGATGGAAATCGTCAAGCTGATCGGAAGCGATGTGCTCCCTGATGATCAGAAGCTGATCCTGGAGATCGCCAGAGTGATCCGTCTTGGATTTTTGCAGCAGAATGCCTTTCATAAAGACGATACAATCTTTGAAGCTGTGATATCCATGAAATATGATGTGCCCAATGACAGGCTGAAGATGTTTGATGAATATCGAAAAGCGGTGGATGATTTTTACCGGAAGATAATCGAGAAAAACGGTTAAATTGTCTGCAGTGTAAAAGGATTGTACCTGAAAGGAGTGTTTAACATGCCGATTGAATATTTGGGACTTGACAGGATCAATGGTCCTTTAGTGGTACTGGAGGGCTGCAGAGATGCTTTTTATGAGGAAATAGTAGAGTTTGTCATAGAGGGAAACAGGAAAAAACTTGGTAAGATCATCGAGCTTTATGAGGACAAGGCGATCATCCAGGTGTTTGACACGACAGATAATATGGGGCTTTCCAATACTCATACAAGGCTTACGGGACATCCCATGGAAATTTCTCTCTCCCCCGACATCCTTGGAAGGACATTAAACGGCCTTGGAAAACCTATCGATGGACTGGGGCCCATTGCGTCGAACGTAAAACGCAATGTCAACGGACTGCCTCTGAATCCGGTCCGCAGGGAGTATCCAAGGAATTTTATATGCACAGGGATTTCGGCAATCGACGGCCTGATGACACTGATCCGGGGACAGCATGGATAACTTCGGCATCGTGTTTGCCGCCATGGGTGTCAAACACGACGACGCGGATTTTTTCCGCAGGACATTTGAGGAGAGCGGTGCCTTAAGCCATGTGGCGATGTTTTTAAATATGGCTAACGACCCGGTAGCTGAGAGGCTGATCACGCCCAAGGTGGCGCTGACTGCGGCAGAATATCTGGCCTTTGAACATCATATGCATATTTTGGTCATTCTGACCGACATGACGGCCTTTGCGGAGGCCATGAGGGAAGTTTCCTCCTCCAAAGGAGAGATTCCAAGCAGAAAAGGATTTCCCGGTTATTTATACAGTGAACTGGCAATGATCTATGAGAGGGCTATACAAGGGAAGATCATCAGGACCTGGCAAACCAGCTGTTCTCCGCATATGCAAAAGTGGGGAACGCCAGAAATCTGGCCTCTGTCATCGGGGAAGACGAGCTGTCTTTGATCGACAAAAAGTATTTAGAGTTTGGAAAAGAGTTTGAGGAACGGTATATCGAACAGGGAAGTGAGGAAAACCGCACGATGACAGAGACCCTCGATCTCGGCTGGGAACTTCTCACTATTCTTCCGAGAGAGGAACTGGACCGTGTTAATACGAAACTTCTGGACCGTTATTATCGAAAGACCGGGGATAAGGATACTTATTCCAAAAAACCGGAGGACAGCAGGCCTCCGGCGGCAACAGATTCTTTGATGTTTTAGCCCAAGCTGAAAGAAAGGAGGGGGACGTATGGATCCAAGGACTTTTCCGACTAAGGGTAATCTGATGATCGCTAAAAACTCTCTCGCCCTGGCTATACAGGGATATGATCTGATGGACAAGAAACGAAACATTCTGATCAGAGAGCTTATGAACCTGATTGACCAGGCGAAGGATATTCAGAAACAGATCGATGTGACCTTTACTTACGCCTATCAATGTCTTCAGGCCGCAAATATCGAACACGGCATCAGCGAGACAGACCAGCTGGCCTATACGGTGCCCATCGAGGATTCTATTCAAATAAAAAGCCGCAGTATCATGGGAACAGAGATCCCTCTGGTGACTTATACACCGGATCAAAACATTCCGACCTATTCCTTCAGCACCACAGGGGAATCCATAGACAAAGCAAGAGAGGCTTTCCGGAAGGTCAAAGATCTGACCATCCGGCTTTCCATGGCCGAAAACTCTGCCTATCGGCTGGCGGCCAGCATCAAAAAGACGCAGAAGCGTACAAATGCCTTAAAAAATATTACGATTCCTTCTTATAGGAGTCTTGTGACCGAGATATCCAATGCCCTGGAAGAGAAGGAGAGAGAGGAATTCACCAGGCTTAAAGTGATCAAACGGAGAAAAAATAAAGCTTAACGGACAGGAGAGTACTATGTGCGGAAGATATTTTACAGACCCTTCAGTGGCAGAAGAACTCTATGATACATTCAGGATTCCCGGGACAGAAGATGTTGTCCCGGCGGCAGAGGACGTTCATCCCGCGGACACTGCGGATGTTCTGGTACGCACACCGGCAGGAATCGGACTTGAAAGGATGAGATGGGGATTTCCCGGTTTTGAAAAAAATCAGCTGATCTTCAATGCGAGGGCGGAGGGCGCACTCGAAAAAAGGATGTTCCGGGACAGCGTCCGTACCAAAAGAATCCTCGTGCCTTCCCGCGGTTTTTATGAGTGGGACAGCAAAAAGACGAAATATACTTTTCAACGTACAGACAAAAAACCGCTCCTGATGGCAGGATGCTGGAATCAGTTTGGCGCCTGTCAGCGTTTCGTGATCCTTACCACAGAAGCAAATGAATCTGTGAAGAGTGTCCACCACAGAATGCCTCTCATCCTGGACCCGGAAGATGCATGGATATGGCTTATGGATGACAGACAGACCGAATTCATATTACAGAAAATACCCGGCCCACTGGAAAAAAAGTCTGACTATGAACAGATGACTTTTTCTTTTTTATTCCATAAGGAGGAACCTTTATGACCATTGACCGATTAGTAAAACTTCAGAGAAATTTTTATTATACAGGTGCTTCACAATCATATACTTTTCGGATGGAAGCTCTGTGCCGTTTAGAACAGGCAGTAAAAAGCCATGAAAAACAGCTGATACGTGCTTTGAAAAAAGATTTGAATAAATCCGGCTTTGAATCATATATGACAGAAGTCGGATTGTTTTACAGTGAAATAAACTATGCAAAAAAACATTTAAAAGATTGGATGAAACCGCAGAGAAAGCCCACGCCGGTTAGCCAGTTTCACGCAAAAAGCTTTGAAATCTCCGAGCCTCTGGGTGTGGTTTTGATCATGGCTCCGTGGAACTATCCTTTTTTGCTGACGTCTGCCCCTCTGATCGGAGCCGTGGCTGCCGGAAACTGCTGTATCTTAAAGCCGTCCAGGGACGCATCCAACACATCCGCTCTGATCCGGCACATCGTAGAAGAGACTTTTCCCGCAGGCTATATCGCTGTTGTGGAAGGCGGAAGAGAGGAGAACCAACAGCTTCTCAGCCAGAAGTTTGATCATATTTTCTTTACCGGCAGCAAGACAGTAGGAAAAATTGTCATGGAACATGCGGCCCGCCGTCTGACACCCGTAACCCTGGAGCTTGGCGGAAAGAGTCCCTGTATCGTTGACAAGACGGCAGATCTTTCTCTGGCTGCCAAGAGGATTGTGTTCGGAAAATTGTTAAACAGCGGCCAGACTTGTGTGGCACCGGACTACATCCTCGTACATGCATCTGTAAAAGAGGCTTTGATAAAAGAACTGATCTACTGGACCTGCCGTATGCTCGGAAAGGAGCCTCTCTTAAACGGTGAATACCCAAAGATTATCAATGAAAAGCAATATCACAGGATTATGAAGCTGATCGAAGGAGAGACTGCCGCCTTCGGGGGGTACGGCTGTGAAGAAACACTGAAAATAGCACCGTCCATCCTTCCAGAGGTATCGTGGGATTCCCCCGTCATGCAGGAAGAGATCTTTGGTCCTGTGCTGCCTGTGATTTCCTACCGAAGATTTTCAGATGCGGTACGGCATATCAGACAGATGGAGAAGCCTCTGGCTCTCTATCTGTTTACAAGAAATAAGAAAATGGAACAATGGACTCTTAACAATCTGGCTTTCGGAGGCGGATGTATCAATGATACCGTCATACATCTCGCCACATCACACCTGGGATTCGGAGGAGTCGGTGAGAGCGGCATGGGGTCCTATCACGGCGAATATGGTTTTCGGACATTCAGTCACAGAAAGAGTATTGTAAAGAAATCAACATGGATGGATCTTCCCATCCGGTACCACCCATACCACGAGAGAAAAAACAGGCTGCTTCATCTGTTTTTGAGATAGAAAGGACACACAGTGATGAAAGATATCTACGGACGCACAATTGATTACATGAGGATTTCCGTCACTGACTGTTGTAATTTAAGGTGCCGGTATTGTATGCCGGAAGATATTCAATCTGTGGAACATGCAGATATTTTAAGCTACGAAGAACTGTTAAGCATATGTGAGAGCGCCGCAGATCTGGGCATCTGTAAGTTTAAGATCACGGGAGGAGAGCCTCTGGTGAGGAAAGGATGTGTTGGCTTTATAGAAAGGCTGAAACAGCTTCCCGGAGTCAGGCAGGTCACCCTGACCAGCAACGGCCTCCTCCTAAAACCATATCTTGAACGGCTGAAAGAGGCAGGGATCGACGGCATTAACGTCAGCCTGGACACACTGGACGAGAAAAAGTATAAAGCTGTTACCGGGAAAACAGGAGTACAGACGGTTTTGTCGGCCGTCAGAAAATCCGCCTGCATGGGACTGAACACCAAAATAAATTGTGTGATTATGAAGGGTATCAACGACGGGGAAATCTTTGATCTGCTGGATATAGGCAGAAAAGATGCCGTTGATATCCGTTTCATTGAGATAATGCCCATCGGCTTTGGAAAACAATTCACCGGAATGGATTCGGATGAGATCATGTCTCTGCTCCGTGAAAAATATCCCGGCATCAAAAAAGAAGAACAGGTCAGGGGAAACGGACCTGCCAGATATTTAAAAATCCCCGGTTTTTGCGGAGCCGTGGGGTTCATCGATGCGGTCCACTGTAAATTCTGCGGAAAGTGCAACAGAATCCGGCTCACCTCAGAAGGTTTCTTAAAGCCTTGTCTGTATTACAGCCGCGGCATACCTCTGAGAGAAAAATTAAGATCCGGAATATCAAGAGAAGAGCTTTCACAACTCATATGCCAGACTGTCCTGGATAAGCCTGAAGGACACCGATTTTCTGAGAGAGACCCGAACGGTAAAGCAGACAGCCGGAAAATGTCACAGATCGGAGGATAAAAAAGACGCTTTTAAATGGCCTATTGAGGTGGCCTTTAAAAGCGTCTTTTAGCATATATATTATTTAGTTCATAGATTCCAAAATTGCATCAACCATTGCGTCGATTTCCTCTGACTGGCTGTCGTTCAGCGCAGATTTGATCGTTATGGTTGGTTCCAGGACAGTCATTTCTTTCATACCTGACACCAACTCGTTCATCTGTCTGCCGGAAGTTGCCGCCCACGTTCCGTTCTGCATGAACGCTATGGTACGTTTCTGAAGATTATGTGCTTTCAGATCAAGCAGCACGGTCTCCATATTCGGGAAAATACCGCCGTTGTATGTCGGAGACGCAAATACCAGATGGCTTGCGCGGAATGCTTCGGAAACAACCACAGACGGATGGGTTACAGACACATCGTACATGGCAATATTTTTAAGACCTTTGTCAGCAAGGCGGGAAGCCAGTACATTGGCTGCATTTTCCGTGTTGCCGTAAATAGATGCATAAGCGATCATGACACCCTGGTCTTCCGGCTCGTAAGTGCTCCATTTCTGATACTTTTCAATGAACCACTCAAGGTCTTTTCTCCACACCGGACCATGGAGCGGACATATCATTCCGATTTCCACATTGGAAGCCTTCTTTAACAGAGCCTGTACCTGAGCTCCGTATTTTCCTACGATATTCGTATAATAT
The DNA here is from genome assembly GCF_002270485.1 of Anaerostipes hominis (ex Lee et al. 2021). Classification (GTDB taxonomy): domain Bacteria; phylum Bacillota; class Clostridia; order Lachnospirales; family Lachnospiraceae; genus Anaerostipes; species Anaerostipes hominis. The sequence goes on from NZ_NQOG01000006.1 coordinate 18,318, forward strand.
CTTCTGGCATCATCCAGCCATTTGTGCTCAAATTCAATCTCATCGGCAAACAGATTTCCGTTGATCGCCCCGAAAGTTCCGAAGGCATCTGCAGAAAATAATATTTTGTCCGTCGTATCATATGTGACCATAACTTCCGGCCAATGTACCATAGGTGCCATAAGGAATGTGAAAGTATGTTTTCCGGTACAGAGGGTATCGTTTTCCTTCACGATGACAGCGTCTGTCTCGATCTTAAAGAACTGTTTGATAATGTCCGCCGTCTTTGCATTGCATACGATCTGAACATCCGGATATCGCATGATTACTTCTTTGAGCATGGCACAGTGATCAGGTTCCATGTGGTTGATAATCACATAATCCAGTGTGCGTTCTCCGAGCGCATGGACAAGGTTTTCAAAAAACTGCTCGCTGACAGCCTTGTCCACCGTATCGAAAAGCACTGTCTTTTCATCTAACAGCACATAAGAATTGTAAGAAACACCGTTTGGCACCGGAAAAATGTTTTCAAACAGGGCGAGTCTCCTGTCGTTTCCTCCGATCCAATATAAGTCGTCTGTAATATTTTTTGTACAATACATGTTTTCATCCCCTTAGCTTGTTTGATTATTTTTTGTCAATATTATATCAATACTAGTATAATGTCCCAAAATGCATTTTACAAGTCAAATATACCAACTGAAAAAGATTCTACATAATTTCCAGCATGTTTTTATTATATAAATTCTTTGTTAGTAAAAATTGACACATTTCCATTCCTCTTTTATAATGGAGACGGCATAGAGAAGGAAAATAAAACAAAAATTTATATAAGAACAGGAGATAAGACAATGCAGATCAGTAAAAAAAATATGATCGCACTGATCTTCGGGACAGTTGCTGTGATCATTTGCATGGTCATTGTAGTAATGTTTTCCGGCGGATTTAAAAAGGATAAAGAAGACTCAGCAGTAACTGAGACATCCTCGGAAGAGACAACGTTGGAAGATACCGGATCTTCCGAAGATCATCAGACGCCGGAACGCGGCACAGAAAGCACCAGGTCCGGAAAACAGAGTACGACCGCAACCCACAGGAGTACGGCGACGCGCAGACAGAAGAGGACTACGGCCGAACGGCAGAAAACGACAACAGCCACACAACAAAAGACCGAGGCACCAAAACCTGCCACGACGGAACAGCCGGCCACAACGGAACAGCAGCAGGAACAAACTGAAGATAACGTTCAATAAGGAGTTATGAGAGATGAAAGGCAAAAAAAGACATATTTGGCTCTGGTTTCTTCCGGAAATCCTGGCCGCAGGTTTTTCTCTGTTTTCATATAGAAGGCTGCATGGAAAACAAAAGAGGGCAGTGCCGGATGTATTCTTCTGTGAGGCGCTCAAAAGGAGGGACGGCATTTTAGTTCCGGGCGCCCTCGTAAAAAACGGTGTCATAGGCGCACAGCTTAAGGACCGTCTGGACGGGGCGCTGAGGCTTTACCGGGCCGGTGTCTGCAGGTTTATTCTGATCTCAGGAACGAAAAAGGAAGTAAAGTTCATGCAAATGTACCTGCTTTTAAGAGGAATTCCAAAGGAAAATCTATATGAAGACCGAGAAGGATTCGATACATTCCGCACAATGAAGAATACAAGTTCCGCGTTTCGCGGAAAATCATTTTATGTGTGCACGCAGAAGCTGTACGTCCCAAGGACAGATTATCTGGCAGAAGCCGCAGGACTTAACGCCCATGCGGTTATCGCAGATACGATGATCTATCAAAGCAGACACAAAGACAGAGTACGGGAATATTTTGCCGCATCCAAGGCACTGCTGGAGGGAGTGGTTTATCAGTGGATCAGGCGTTAGACTATAGAGTGATTTACAGCAGCAGAAAAACTCTGGCCGTCACAGTGACTGCGGACGGACAGGTGATTATCAGAGCGCCCGAACGATTTCCAAAAAGTGAGATCCGCAGATTTATCGAAGATAAACAAGACTGGATCAGACACCACGTGAAGCTTTCAGAGGAGAGAAAAAGTAATCAGAAAAATATCCGTATGACGGCCGAAGAACGGGAAGCCTATATACAGGAGGCGAAAACTGTGATCACACGGCTCTGTCGGATATATGCAGGACAGATGGGAGTTGCTTACGGGAAAATAACGATCCGTGAACAGAAGACACGCTGGGGCAGCGCAAGCAGCAAAGGAAACTTAAATTTTAACTGGAAGCTGATACTGATGCCGCGAAAAGTTCTTGAATATGTGGTGGTACATGAACTTGCCCACTTAAAAGTCATGAACCATTCCCCGGCATTTTATCAGGCAGTCGCACAGTATATGCCGGATTATGAACAGCCGAAAACATGGCTGTCGAAACATGGTGCAGAATATAAAGTTCAGTTGATTTCATAAAGGAGGGACCGTAATGAATGCGGTTTATGAAAAATTACAGATATGCTATGAGAGCATGCAGGAAAAAACAGATTTTAAGCCGCTGATAGCCATTGTACTTGGATCAGGACTCGGCGATTTTGCAGAGGATATTCAGATCGAGACAACCGTAGACTATAAGGATCTGCCGGATTTTCCGGTGTCCACAGTGGAAGGCCATAAAGGAAGATTTATCTTTGGTTATGTAGAAAAGGTACCCGTGGTGATCATGCAGGGAAGAGTCCATTACTATGAAGGTTATGACATGACAGATGTGGTCCTGCCAATCCGTCTGATGAAAATGATGGGTGCCAAAGCCCTGATCCTTACCAATGCGGCAGGAGGCGTCAACGACGAATTTGACGCCGGTGATCTCATGATGATCACTGACCAGATTTCTACCTTCGTTCCTTCTCCGCTGATCGGACCGAACCTGGAAAAGCTGGGAGAACGTTTCTGTGATATGACAGGCATTTATAATGACAGATTCCAGGACATTTTTCGCAGAATCGCCAGGACACTTGAAATCGATTTGAAGGAAGGCGTCTATGTGCAGCTCAGCGGACCGAATTTTGAATCTCCACAGGAGATCAAAATGTGCAGAATACTGGGTGCAGATGCGGTCGGCATGAGTACGGCCTGCGAAGCCGTAGCCGCAAAGCATATGGGAATGAAGACCTGCGGTATTTCCTGCATCACCAATCCGGGCGCAGGCATCACAATGAAGCCGTTAAGCCATGCAGAAGTTCAGGAGACCGCAGATAAAGCCGCTCCTGTGTTTAAGGCATTGCTCAAAGAAGGGATCATAAAGATAGCGGAGCTGCTCTGAGAAAAGCAGTTCCGGCAATATATTCAAAGGAGAGTCTCATGATAAGGATCTATAATGCCAAAATTCTTACAATGGAAAACGGTATGCAGCCGTTTGACGGAGAAATCCAAATTGACGGGTCCCGGATTTCATATGTCGGTGAGAAAATCTCCGCTTTTTCCGGAGCAGACGGGCAGTTTGAAAGAGAGATTGACGCCCGGGGTGGTCTTTTAATGCCGGGTTTTAAAAATGCCCACACTCATTCTGGCATGACCTTTTTAAGGTCCCATGCAGATGACCTGCCGCTGCTTGAATGGCTGAACCGGCAGGTTTTTCCATGGGAGGCAAGGCTCACTCCCGACGATATCTATCATCTCTCCAAGCTTGCGGTTATGGAATATCTGACAAGCGGGATGACGGCCAATTTTGATATGTACTTAACACCTGATACGATCGCTCAGGCATCCGAAGACTGCGGATTCAGGACGGTGCTTTGCGGTGCCCTGAACGATTTTTCACAGTCTGTCGAACAGTTGGACGAATGGTATCAAAAATATAACAAAAAAGACAGTCTGATCAGCTTTCGGCTTGGCTTTCATGCAGAGTATACCACATCCGAGGAGAAACTTCGCGCTCTAAAAGAGCTGGCGGATCAGTATCATGCTCCGGTTTATACCCACAGTTCAGAGGGCCTCCCGGAAGTCATTTCCTGCAAAGAACGCACCGGGCTGACGCCGACGGCTTACATGGACCGACTGGGCCTGTTCGAGAATGGAGGCGGGTGTTTTCACTGTGTTCATATGGAACCAAAAGATCTCCGGATTTTGAAAAAACGGCGGGTGTCTGTGATTACAAATCCGGCATCTAATTTGAAGCTGGCAAGCGGCATTGCGCCGATAAAGCAGATGATGGATATGGGGATCAATCTGGCCATCGGGACCGACGGCCCAGCGAGCAACAACTGTCTGGACATGTTCCGTGAAATGTTTTTGGTCACAGGGCTCTCCAAGTACCGGGAAAACGACGCCTCGGCCACAGATGCGGACGCTGTGCTCAAAATGGCTGCGTTGGGCGGCGCAGCGGCAATGGGACTCTCTGACTGTGATATTCTCGCAGAAGGGAAGCAGGCAGACCTGATCCTGATCGACCTGAATCAGCCAAACATGCGGCCGCTCCATAATCTGACAAAGAATTTAGTTTACAGCGGAAGCAAACAAAATGTCCGGTTCACTATGGTTGCGGGGAAGATCCTCTATGAGGATGGAGAATTCTTTATCGGAGAAGAACCTGATTACGTTTACAGGAAAGCGGAAGAGATCACGGGAAGAATTTTTGGATATTAAAAGAAAGAGAGAGCATATGAAATTTGTAATTCAAAGAGTCAGCCATGCCGAGGTGGATGCGGACCACAAAACGGTCGGGAGCATTGACCGGGGATTTTTAGTACTGATCGGTGTCGGTCAGAACGACACGAGAGAGACAGCGGATAAACTGATTAAAAAAATGGCAGGGTTAAGAATATTTGACGATGAAAATGGGAAGACGAATCTTGCACTGAAGGATGTGGACGGCAGTCTCCTGCTCGTCTCCCAGTTTACCCTCTATGCAGACTGCAGAAAGGGCAACCGGCCTTCTTTCATCAATGCAGGAAAACCGGACCTGGCAGAAGAATTGTATGAATATATCATATCAGAGTGCAGAAAAAAAGTTCCGAAAGTCGAGACCGGAATCTTCGGTGCGGAGATGGAAGTGAGGCTTACAAACGACGGACCGTTCACGATCATACTGGACAGTGAGGACAGCTGAATTTCAGTTGTCCTTTGGTATGGTTTATGCTATAATTCATCAGAGAGAAACAGAAAAATACGATAGATGAGGTAAGTTCATGAAAGATATAAAGGATATGAAAAGGATTCTTTTGAAGCTGAGCGGCGAAGCACTCGCGGGAGATAAAAAGACTGGTTTTGACGAAGCCACCTGTATGGATGTGGCAAGACAGGTCAAGGTTTTAGCCGACCGGGGACTCCAGATCTCCATTGTCATCGGAGGCGGTAATTTCTGGAGAGGACGCACAAGCGAGAATATGGAACGGACGAAAGCAGACCAGATCGGCATGCTGGCTACGGTAATGAACTGTATTTATGTTGCGGACGCTTTCCGCACCGCAGGGCTTGAGACCGAAGTATTCACCCCATTTGTGTGCGGCTCGTTTACAGAACTGTTTTCCAAAGACAAGGCGGTAAAAGCCATGGAAGACGGAAAGATCGCTTTTTTTGCAGGCGGAACCGGACATCCGTATTTTTCTACCGATACGGCAACAGCTCTTCGCGCTGTGGAGATCGAGGCAGATGCTATTCTGCTCGCCAAGTCTATTGACGGTGTTTACGACAGCGATCCCGCGGTCAACCCCGATGCAAAGAAATACGATACTATCAGTTTAGATGATGTATTGGATCAAAAGCTTGCAGTCGTGGATTTGACAGCTACGATCATGTGTCTGGAAAACAAGATGCCCCTTGCAGTGTTCGGGCTTAATGAGCCGGACAGCATAGCCGATTTATTAAAAGGAAAATTCAATGGTACATATGTTACCGTAAAATAGGAGGAAGAAAAATGTTAAAGAAATTTGAAGATAAGATGCAGAAATCTTATGAGAACATGACATCAGAATTTATGGCGATACGTGCAGGACGCGCCAATCCTCACGTTCTGGACAAAGTTACCGTAGACTATTACGGAGTGCCTACTCCGATCCAGCAGGTGGGAAATGTCTCTGTTCCCGAAGCCCGCACGATCCTGATCCAGCCGTGGGAGCCGAATCTGCTAGGAGAGATCGAGAAAGCGATCATGATGTCTGACATCGGAATCACTCCCAACAATGACGGAACTGCGATCCGCTTGAATTTCCCGGAACTCACGGAAGAACGCAGAAAGGATCTGGCAAAGGATATCAAAAAAAGAGGAGAGACAACAAAAGTTGCAGTCCGGAATATCCGCCGGGATGCCAACGATGAACTGAAAAAGATGAACAAAGCCAATGAGCTGAACGACGACCAGTTAAAAGACCAGGAATCTGAAGTTCAAAAGCTTACGGATGCATATATCAAAAAAATTGATGATGCGGTGGAGGCAAAGTCAAAAGAGATCATGACAGTATAACAATAAAGAAAAGCTGCAGGGCTGGTTTGAGTCAGCCCTGTTTTTTCGATGATTTGACGGAGGTGTTCTATGGAGTCAATGAGAGTGCCGGAGCATGTTGCGATAATCTTGGACGGCAACGGCAGATGGGCAAAAAAAAGATTCCTTCCCAGGAATATGGGGCATGCACAGGGCAGCAAGACGGTGGAGAGAATCATTGAGGATGCATTTGACATGGGCATCAAATACCTGACGGTATACGCATTTTCAACCGAAAACTGGAGACGTCCGAAGGATGAAGTGGATGCCTTGATGAAGCTTTTAAGGGACTACTTAAAGACATGCATCAAACGGGCAAATAAAAATAATATGCGAGTCCGCGTCATCGGAGATGTGACCGGGCTTTCAGAGGATCTCAGGGAAAAGATCGAACAGCTTGAAGAAGCATCCAAGGGCAACACAGGAATCAATTTTACTATCGCCCTGAATTACGGCAGCCGCGATGAAATGATCCGCGCCATGAAAAAAATGGCCGGTGATCTGCTGGCAGGCACTCTGAAAAAAGAGGAGATCACAGAAGATCTGTTTGCAGGATATCTGGATACAAAGGGACTTCCCGAGCCTGACCTGATGATCCGCACAAGCGGAGAACAGCGGCTGTCGAATTTCATGCTCTGGCAGCTGGCCTACACAGAATTTTATTTTACCGATGTGCTCTGGCCGGATTTCAACAAAAAAGAATTGAAAAAAGCTGTGGAGTACTATAACGGAAGAGAACGGAGATTTGGAGGAATATAGACTTATGTTTAAACAGAGACTTATCAGCGGGATTGCTTTAGTGGCAGTTACCGTCCTTGGCCTTTACCTGGGCGGTATCGTAACTTTACTCTTAACGGCGATCGTTGCCCTGATCGGATACAATGAAATACTGAAGATTTTCAAAATAGAGAAATCATCTCTGGCGGTCCTTGGATACACAGGAACGATTCTTTACTATGCCGCATTGTTTTTTGACCTGGGTCAGTGGTCCACATCGATCATTATTTTGTTTATGATCTTCCTGCTCGGATGTTATGTGATCCGCTTTCCAAAGTATCACATGAACCAGGTGATGGCTTGTTTTTTTGGATTTGTCTATGTGAGCGTCATGATTTCCTATATTTATCGGCTGAGGATCGCTCAGAACGGAGGCGAATTTATCGTGCTCCTGTTCCTGGCCGCATGGGGCAATGATACACTGGCTTACTGCACCGGCATGTTGATTGGAAAGCACAAGATGACCCCGAAACTGAGTCCGAAAAAGAGCATAGAAGGCCTGATCGGCGGTATTATTGGGGCGGTGATCTTAGGAGCAGCATATGGTATCTATTTAAAGACAAGGATACGGTTTAATTTTAATCCAATGATGATGTTCGGGATTATCTGTGGAATCGGTGCGGCTATATCCGTGATCGGTGACCTGGCTGCTTCAGCGATCAAAAGAGATTCCAGGATTAAGGATTTCGGTACTCTGATCCCGGGACACGGCGGTATTCTAGACCGGTTTGACAGCATTATATTGATCGCTCCGGTTATTTATTATCTTACAATGATGATCTCAGGAGGCGCGATGCAGTGAAGTATATTTCCATCATTGGCTCTACCGGTTCGATCGGAACCCAGACGCTGGAGCTTGTACGTGCAAATGAAGACCTTGCAGTGACGACTCTGGCAGCCGGAAGCAATGTGGATCTTTTAGAACGGCAGATACGGGAATTTCATCCGCATACAGCAGTTCTCTATGACAAACAAAGAGCAGAGGAACTGCGGCTGCGTGTAAAGGATCTTGAAGTGAAGGTGCTTTCCGGACCGGAAGGCCTCATCGAGGCGGCTTCTGAGCCATCCTGTTCGCTGGTCGTCACTGCAGTCGTCGGGATGATCGGCATAAAGCCGACGATGGCTGCCATAAGGGCAAAGAAAGATATCGCTCTCGCAAATAAGGAGACGCTGGTGACCGCAGGCCATCTGATCATGCCCATGGCAAAAGAATACGGAGTTTCGATTTATCCGGTGGACAGCGAACACTCCGCAATTTTTCAGTGCCTTCAGGGAGAGGCTGAAAGAGATGTGGATTCCCTGATCATCACGGCATCCGGCGGACCATTTCGTACCAGGACAAAAGAAGAACTCAAAACGGTCACATTAAAAGATGCTTTAAATCATCCAAACTGGTCTATGGGCAAAAAGATCACCATAGATTCCGCAACGCTGGTCAATAAGGGGCTGGAAGTGATCGAGGCACGCTGGCTCTTTGACATGGATTTTGACCGGATCAAGGTGGTCGTACAGCCTCAGAGCATCATTCATTCTATGGTGCAGTTCAAGGACGGCGGGGTAAAGGCCCAGCTGGGAACCCCGGATATGAAGCTTCCGATCCAATACGCCCTCTACTATCCGGAGCGCAGATTTCTTCCGGGTGATCGTTTAGATTTTGCTGCATTGGGAAGTATCTCTTTTGAAGAGCCGCCTGTTGATGTTCTAAAAGGTCTTTCATATGCATATGATGCAGGAAGGACCGGCGGATCCATGCCGGCCGTGCTGAACGCAGCCAACGAAAAAGCAGTGGCTCTGTTTTTGCAGGAGAAAATATCTTTTACAGAGATTTATGATCTGATTGAAGATGCAATGAATGCACATCATGTGATAGAGAATCCATCTCTTACGGAGGTACTGGAAACAGAACAGTGGGTATATGAATTCATAGAAAGCAGGTAATTACTTGAACATTATTATTGCAATCTTAATCTTTGGCATTATTATCATCGTACATGAATTGGGACATTTTTCAGTCGCCAAAAAGAACGGCATCCGTGTGGACGAATTCTGTATAGGGCTTGGTCCGACTCTGTTCGGAAAACAGGTGGGAGAAACTTATTATTCTGTAAAACTCCTTCCTTTCGGCGGAGCCTGTATGATGGGTGAAGACGAAGACCGGCCGGAGGCGGACGCTTTTGGAAATAAATCTGTCTGGGCCAGAATGGCAGTCATTTTTGCCGGACCGTTTTTCAATTTTATTTTTGCCCTGATCCTTGCCTTTATTATGATCGGTATATCAGGAGCTGACCTGCCCGATATCGCCAGAGTGGAGACAAAGTCTCCTGCTCAGGAAGCAGGATTGAAAGCCGGGGACCAGGTCTTGAAGATTGATGGAAAAAAGATCTACAATAACCGCGAACTGTCTTATTATTTCCTTCTGGACTATAAAGGCGGAGAAGTGCCTATCGTGATAAAGCGGGACGGAATAGAGAAAAACCTCTCTGTGACCCCGAAGTTTAACAAGGAAGCCAAAAGATATATGATCGGCATAGGCTGGGAACCATATCAAAAATTAAATCCCCTCAGGACCATAGAATATGGATTTCATGAGGTAGGATTTCAAATTCGTGTGACGGTAAAGAGTGTCGTGAAACTGGCTACGGGACAGCTGACGCTGAATGATCTGTCAGGGCCTGTGGGCATTGTAAAACAGGTAGGGGATACGTATAACCAGGCAGCCACTTACGGTTTCACAGTCCTTCTTTCCACGATGCTGAGTATTGCGGTCCTGATCAGCGCAAACCTAGGAGTCATGAATCTTCTGCCGCTTCCCGCACTGGACGGAGGCAGACTTTGCTTTCTCATCGTGGAAGCGGTCAGAAGAAAGCCTGTTTCCAAAAATGTGGAAGCCACCGTCCATACGGTCGGTCTGTTTTTGCTGCTGGGGCTTATGATCTTTGTCATGTTCCAGGATATCTATAAGATTATGTTGTAAAGGAGTCTTAGTATGGTTACAAGAAATAATACAAAAGTCATCCGGATCGGAGATAAAAAGATCGGCGGGGGCAACCCTGTGCTGATCCAGTCCATGACCAATACGAAGACAGAAGACGTGGAGTCTACCGTATCACAGATATTAAGCCTTGAGAAAGCCGGATGCGACATCGTAAGATGTACGGTCCCGACTCCCGAAGCGGCGGACGCCCTGGGCGAGATCAAAAAAAGGATACACATTCCGCTGGTGGCAGATATACATTTCAACTATAAGCTCGCCATCGCGGCTATGGAGAACGGCGCGGATAAAATCCGCATCAATCCGGGCAATATCGGAGGAGAGGACCGTATCCGGGCAGTCATTGAAAATGCCAAAGAGTACGGCGTTCCGATCCGGGTAGGCGTCAACAGCGGTTCACTGGAAAAAGAGCTGGTGGAAAAGTATCACGGAGTGACGGCCGAGGGACTGGTGGAGAGTGCCGTTGACAAAGTCCGCATGATCGAGGCATTTGACTATGACAATCTGGCAGTCAGCATCAAATCCTCCGATGTTCTTATGTGTGCCAGAGCATATGAACTGGTAGCAAAGCAGATCGACTATCCGCTCCATGTCGGCATTACAGAGTCAGGAACCGTGTACAGCGGGAATATCAAGTCCGCAGTCGGACTTGGCATTATCCTTCATCAGGGGCTCGGAGACACGATTCGCGTCTCACTGACCGGAGATCCTGTTAATGAAATCGCAAGTGCCAAACTGATTTTAAAGACTTTGGGGCTCAGAAGCGGCGGGATCGAAGTGGTTTCCTGTCCTACATGCGGAAGGACCAACATTGATCTGATCAGTCTTGCCGGACAGGTAGAGACGATGGCCGCAGATTTCGAACATTTGAATATCAAGGTTGCCGTCATGGGCTGTGTCGTCAACGGCCCCGGTGAGGCAAAGGAAGCGGATATCGGGATCGCAGGCGGAATCGGTGAAGGCCTTCTGATGAAAAAAGGACAGGTCATACGGAAAGTTCCGGAGGAGGATCTTTTAAGTACTCTGCGTTATGAATTAGAACATTGGGGTGAATCAGATGCAGGCTGCTAAAGAGCATACAAAAGAATTTTTTCAGGTGTTTCCTGACCTGAAAGTGTCTAGAGATGTAGAAGAACTGTTCCGGACTGTGTGTATCCGCCAGGTCGTATTCAAGAAATCAAAAAATACACTTTTCATTTCTTTTACAAGCGACCATCTGATCCCAAGGATCGACACCTGGCGGATGGAACAGCAGATCAGAGAGCAGCTGTTTTCAAAACGTTATGTCAAAATACGTTTTCAGGAGTTTTTCCGTCTTTCTGCTCAGTATGATCTGGACTATTTATTTGAACACTATATGAAAAGCTTCCTCTTTGAGTTAAAAGGCAAAGGGGAGGTTATTTTTAATGTGGTCAGAAAAGGAGACTATGCCATTGACGGAGATGTCGTTACCTTTATCTTTGAAAATACTTTTGTCAACAAGAGCAAGTCAGAAGAGATCAAAGAGTATTTCGAGACAACGCTTAAAGACAAATTTGGTATGGAGATCAAGGTAGGCTTTGATTTTTCTAAGACGACAGACCGGTCTCTGAAAAAAGAAAGCCAGTATAAACTTCAAAAAGAGATTGAGGGAATTGTCGAACAGGCCGATCTTCTCTGTAAAGAACAGGCAGAAGAGAAAAAGGCGAGAAAAAAGAAAAAAGAATCCAATTTTTCCTACGATTTCAAGTTTAAAAGAAAGCCTAAATTCAAAGACGATCCGACCCTTCTTTACGGCCGCAACTGTGAAGGGGAGCTCATTGAGATCAAGGATATTTTCGATGAGATCGGCGAAGTCGTGATCCACGGACAGGTTACAAGCCTTGATACGAGAGAAATTCGAAACGAAAAAACGATCATCATTTTTCATATCACTGACTTTACGGATACAATCTCCTGTAAAATATTTGTCAGAAATGAACAGCTCCCGGAGGTTCTCAGCGATCTGAAAAAAGGAGGCTTCTACCGGATTAAGGCGGTCGCCATGTATGATAAATTTGATCATGAGATATCTCTTGGTTCTGTCGTGGGCATCAAAGCAGTCTCTGATTTCAGGGAGAAACGCCAGGACACGTCCATGGATAAAAGGGTGGAACTCCATTTACATACGGTTATGAGCGACAACGACAGTGTTGTTCAGATCAATGACATCGTAAAACGCGCCTACGAGTGGGGACATCCTGCCGTTGCCATCACGGATCACGGCGTGCTTCAGGCCTTTCCGATTGCAAGGCACGCCTATGAGGATTTAAGGCTTCCAAAAGACGATCCGTTTAAGATCATCTATGGGGTGGAGGCTTACTTTGTGGATGACCTGGGAGATTTGGCAATCCGCTCCAGAGGCCAGTCCCTCCGGGGAGACTTTGTGGTATTCGACATTGAGACCACAGGGTTCAACAGCCATACAGACCGCATCATAGAAATCGGGGCCGTAAAGGTCATAGACGGTGAGATCACGGAAACCTTCAGTGAATTCATCAATCCGCAGATCCCGATTCCATTTAAGATCACACAGCTTACTACGATTACAGATGAGATGGTCATGGACGCAGATACGATCGAGGCCGTTCTGCCAAGATTTCTTGAGTTCTGCGGGGATTCTGTCTTAGTGGCCCACAATGCCGGGTTCGACACCGGATTTATCCATGAAAATACGAAACGCCTGGGGCTTGATTTTCATCCTACCATTGTGGATACGCTCGGTCTCTCAAGGAGCCTGATGACCCACCTGGCAAAATTTACACTGGATAATCTGTGCAAAAATTTAAACATCAAACTGGAGACTCACCACCGGGCAGTGGATGACGCCACAGCTACGGGGAAAATCTTCATAAAATTTGTTCAGATTCTGGAGGAAAAAGAAATCTTTGACCTGGATCAGGTAAACGAGTTTGTCGCAGGCTCCGAAGACTTCATTAAAAAAGGCCGCACCTATCACGGTATCATTCTCGTCAAAAACAACACCGGAAGAGTCAACTTAAACCGTCTGGTGTCGGAATCCCACGTCCGGTACTTTAACCGGCGCCCGAGAATGCCCAAATCCCTGATCAATAAGTACCGGGAAGGACTGATCATCGGATCTGCATGTGAAGCCGGCGAACTGTACAGCGCCATCGTGGACCAGCGGTCTGAGGAAGAGATCGCAAAGATTGTTGAATTTTATGATTACCTGGAAATTCAGCCGGAGGGCAATAACCAGTTTATGATCGAATCCGCGCGCCATGAGAATGTCAATTCTTTTGAAGATATCAGAAATTTTAACCGGAAGATCGTGGAACTGGGTGAAACCTTCCACAAACCTGTGGCCGCTACCTGCGATGTGCATTTTTTAGATCCGGATGACTCCATTTACCGGGCGATTCTGATGGCCGGAAAGGGATTTAAAGATGCGGACAGCCAGCCGCCTCTCTACTTCCGGACGACGGAGGAAATGCTCCATGAATTTGAATATCTGGGAAGCGATAAAGCCAGAGAAGTTGTCATAACAAATCCAAATATGATCAATGACCAGATTGAAAATATTTCCCCGATTCATCCGGATAAATGCCCGCCGGTCATCGAGAACTCGGACCGGGATCTTCGGGATATTTGTTACAAGAAAGCACACGATATCTACGGTCCGAATCTGCCGGACATCGTAACCACCAGACTTGACAAAGAGCTGAATTCCATCATCGGAAACGGCTATGCGGTTATGTATATCATCGCACAGAAGCTGGTATGGGATTCCCTGGACCACGGTTATCTGGTAGGATCAAGGGGGTCTGTGGGGTCGTCTTTTGCGGCGACCATGTCCGGGATCACGGAAGTAAATCCTCTGCCCGCCCACTACATCTGTCCTGAGTGTTATTATGTGGATTTTGACTCTCCTGAAGTAAAAAAATATGCCAGGATGGGTATGTCCGGATGTGATATGCCGGATGCGGTGTGTCCGAAATGCGGTGCAAAAATGAACAAAGAAGGCCACGATATCCCGTTCGAGACATTCCTCGGATTTAAGGGGGACAAGGAACCTGATATTGACCTTAATTTTTCAGGAGAATATCAAAGTAAGGCCCACGCATATGTGGAAGTGATCTTTGGCAAAGGAAAGGCCTACCGTGCAGGTACGATCGGTACACTGGCGGAGAAGACTGCCTATGGATATGTTCTAAAATATCTGGAGGAGAGAGAAATATCTAAAAGAAAATGTGAGATCGAACGGCTGGCGAAAGGGTGCACCGGAGTTAAGAGAACGACCGGCCAGCACCCAGGAGGCATCATCGTTGTGCCTCATGACAAAGAGATCTACGACTTTACTGCCGTCCAGCGGCCGGCCAATGACGTAAGATCACCGATCATCACAACCCATTATGAGTACCATTCTATCGATTCCAACCTGTTAAAGCTGGATATCCTGGGACACGATGATCCCTCCATGATCCGCAGGCTGGAAGATCTGACCGGCGTCAACGCTCAGAATATACCTCTGGACGATGAATCCGTCATGTCTTTGTTTCACGGAACAGAGGTTCTGGGAATTACTCCGGAACAGATCGGAGGCACGAAGCTTGGGTCTCTCGGGATACCGGAATTCGGAACCGATTTCGTTATTCAGATGCTTCTGGACACAAATCCTCAGAGTTTTTCCGATTTGGTCCGCATTTCAGGCCTGTCCCACGGTACGGACGTCTGGCTCGGCAATGCCCAGAAACTGATCGAGGAGGGGGATGCCACGATTTCGACTTCCATCTGTACGAGAGATGATATTATGGTCTATCTGATCAATCAGGGTCTGGATGAGGCCTTGTCCTTTACGATCATGGAGAGCGTCCGGAAGGGAAAAGGGCTGAAACCGGAACAGGAAGAGGCAATGAGGGAAAAAGATGTGCCGGAATGGTATATCTGGTCCTGTAAACAGATTAAATACATGTTCCCGAAAGCACATGCAGTAGCCTATGTCATGATGGCATGGAGGATCGCCTGGTTTAAGGTTTTTCACCCCCTTGCCTACTATGCCGCCTATTTCAGTATCCGCGCCAAGTCATTTTCCTATGAAGACATGTGCATGGGAAAAGAAAAACTGAACAACCGGATGAGGGAGATACAAAACACGCCGAAGTTTGAGGTGAAAAATGCAGACCTGGATCTTCTGCGGGAAATGAAGATTGCAGACGAGATGTATGCCCGTGGATTTGAGTTCATGCCCCTTGATATCTACCGGGCAAAGGCAAAGGATTTTCAGATCATCGACGGAAAGATCATGCCTCCTTACTCCGCGATCGACGGCATGGGAGATAAAGCTGCCAAGGAAGCCGCAGAGGCGTCCAAGGGAGAACCTTTTACTTCCATGGAAAATTTCCGTGACCGGACAAAGGCGCCTAAATCTGTCGTAGATAAGATGAAAGAATTGGGGTTGATGGGAGATCTGGAAGAAAGCGACCAGCTCAGTTTCAATTTCTTTTGATACCCCGAAATAATAGAACCGCTCATATAATAATTTCATGTCTGCCAGAAGGCATCGGCAGACTGCGGGGAGTTTTTGTTTTAACAACGCCGTAAAAAAATCCGGGACATTAGATGTGATCCTCAATGCTATGACCGGATGAAATATGCACTATTCGGAAGGTACCGCCTTTCTGAAAAAGAAATCATAAAGGAATTAAATCGCTGGTCAGGAAGACAGTTTGACCCCTTTTAACAAAAAAATTCATCGAATGGATGGAAGGCAGAAAAAAGCAGAAATAAGCTGCTTTTTCTGCCTTTCTCTGTCTGCGGCGATATTATAAGCGGATTGGGAAATACTATTTGAGAAATGTTATCGTTGACAGAAATTAAGGTGAGACATATAATAGACCCATACCCCCTGGGGGTGGTAAGGAGGCGTATTATGAAACAAAAATTTGATGTGACAGGCATGACATGCAGCGCATGCAGTGCCCATGTAGATAAAAGTGTCCGAAAATTAGATGGTGTCGCTGAAGTTAATGTAAATCTGCTCCAAAACACCATGACCGTGGAGTATGATGAGTCAGAAGTAAACGATGATCAGATTATCCGAGCTGTCATCGATGGAGGCTACGGTGCCTTTGTCCATGATAAGCAAGAGGAAGCAGGCAGGAACCGGGATATTGGCGTAGACGATGAGATCACCGGCATGAAGAGAAGACTTTGGGTATCTATCCTGTTTATGATACCGCTCATGTACATTTCCATGGGACATATGGTGAATCTTCCGCTTCCATTTTTTCTGAGCGGAACCCACAATGCGGTTTCTTTCGGGCTGACCCAGATGCTGCTGGTTCTCCCGGTCATGTACATTAACCGGAAGTTTTATCAGGTGGGATTTAAGACCTTATTTAAGGGCTCTCCGAATATGGATTCCCTGATCGCCATCGGGTCCGGCGCCGCCTTTGTCTATGGAGTATTTGCCATTTACCGCATGGGATACGGCCTCGGTGTGCAGAATCTTCAGCTGGTACATCAGTACCACATGGATTTATATTTTGAATCTGCATCGATGATCCTGACACTGATCACGGTCGGAAAATATCTGGAGGCCAGGTCCAAAGGGAAGACTTCTGAGGCTATCAGCAAACTCTTAGATCTGGCTCCGAAGACCGCCACCGTAGAACGGGGCGGGGAAGAGATTGAGATCCCTGTGGAGGAGCTGAATGAGGGAGATACGGTGATAGTGCGCCCCGGAGCCAGCATTCCGGTTGACGGAGTCATCCTTGAAGGCATGACTTCCGTGGATGAGAGCGCTCTGACCGGGGAAAGCATCCCTGTGGAGAAATCCTCCGGAGATAAAGTCATCAGCGCATCCATTAATAAAGGGGGATTTATTAAATTCAGGGCTACAAAGGTAGGGGATGATACGACGCTTGCCCAGATCATACAGCTGGTGGAAGATGCATCCGGTTCCAAAGCCCCGATCGCAAAGCTTGCAGATAAAATTGCCGGCATTTTCGTTCCCGTTGTTATTGTCATTGCCCTGGCTTCCGGGATAGTATGGCTCCTTTCCGGGCAGACATTTGAGTTCGCACTGTCCACGGCTATTGCCGTCCTGGTCATTTCCTGCCCGTGTGCACTTGGTCTTGCCACACCGACGGCAATCATGGTCGGAACTGGAAAAGGCGCGGAAAACGGCATCCTGATCAAGTCTGCGGAGAGTCTTGAGACGGCACATGAGATAAAAACCGTCGTTTTGGACAAGACCGGAACTGTCACGGAAGGACGGCCACAGGTGACGGACATCGTAACCTCCGGCGGCATTGAAGAAAAAGAACTGGTCAAGCTTGCCGCCAGTATGGAGAAACCTTCGGAGCATCCTCTGGCGGATGCCATTGTCTTCTATGGCGAAGAGATCAATGCCGGCTTCTGTGAGGTATCCGGATTTGAGTCTGTGCCAGGAGAAGGGATCGAGGGTTCCATAGAAGGTGATAGGGTATATGCCGGCAACCTCAAAATGATGGAACGGATTGGAGTTTCTCTTGGAGACCTGGAAGAAAAAAGTACTGTTTTTGCCTCACAGGGCAAGACACCTCTTTTCTTTGCAAAAGAGGGCAGACTGCTTGGGCTGATCTCTGTAGCCGATGTGGTAAAACCGACCAGCAGACAGGCCATTCAGGAATTTGAGAAGATGGACATCGAAGTGGTCATGCTGACCGGAGATAACAAAAAAACAGCAGCGGCAATCCAAAAACAGCTGGGCATCAGACGGGTGATCGCAGAAGTGCTTCCACAGGACAAAGAGGCCAAGATCCGGGAAATTCAGGAGGAAGGCAAGAAAGTGGCCATGATCGGGGACGGCATCAATGATGCTCCGGCCCTTGCCAGAGCCGATGTGGGAATTGCCATAGGAGCCGGCACCGATATTGCCATCGAATCCGCAGATATCGTCCTGATGAAGAGTGATCTGCTGGACGGAGTGGCGGCAGTCCAGCTCAGCAAAGCGGTGATCAAAAACATCAAAGAAAATCTCTTCTGGGCCTTTTTCTATAATGTGATCGGAATTCCCCTGGCCGCCGGGTGTCTGTATCCGTTTTTCGGATTAAAGCTTAATCCTATGTTCGGTGCCGCAGCCATGAGTTTAAGTTCTGTATTTGTCGTGAGCAATGCCCTGCGCCTGAAG
This sequence comes from Anaerostipes hominis (ex Lee et al. 2021), assembly GCF_002270485.1. GTDB lineage: Bacteria > Bacillota > Clostridia > Lachnospirales > Lachnospiraceae > Anaerostipes > Anaerostipes hominis. The sequence goes on from NZ_NQOG01000006.1 coordinate 36,638, forward strand.
TTTTTCCGGCCAGACTTTATAAGAAACAAAGAAACGCCGGTAAGAGTAAATGAGCCGGTCCAAAGAGAGGAGGAAACAAACATGAAAAAGACGATCTCGATTGAAGGAATGATGTGTAAGCACTGTGTAAAACACGTGACAGATGCACTCAATAAGCTGGACGGGGTGGCCGCAGAGGTCAGCCTTTCAAATAAAAGCGCCGTTGTGAACTTAGAAAAAGAGGTCAGCGACGAATCACTGAAACAGGCAGTAGAAGATGCAGGCTATCAAGTGACCGGTATTCAGTAAGGAGGGGCCATGCAGGCAGACAAGACTCAGATCACAAGACTTCTGAAGACCGCCAGGGGACAGATCGACGGGATCTTAAAAATGGTGGAAGACGACCGGTACTGTATGGATATCTCCAACCAGCTCATGTCTACGGAGGCCATTATACGAAAGACCAATAAAGAAATCTTACGGGCACATATGAAAGGCTGCATTGCCGATGCCCTGGCTGAAAACAAAGGCGATGAAAAAATTGATGAACTGGTAGAACTCATCGATAAGTTCGCCAAATAAAATAAGTTTTTCTTCATTGTCTTCAGTCGGCTCTGGAAAGGCCTCCTTCCGACAATTGAAAAAACTATCGTTGGATCATTCCATTTGTTTGATGGGTATGAAATACGGTGTGCCCTGTGGGTATACATTATCATTCCCCAACAGGCGTACTTTAAAATTTTCTTTTCCTAAATGCTCTTTCATCAAATTCATAGCCAATTCCATTTGTGGGCTTATCCATTTATTTTTAGCTGAATATAAAAAGAATTCTATTTCATCAAGTTTCGTTTTAATTGGCAACAAAGATTACAGATATAAAAGGGGTGTTTACATTGACTTAAAAAAACAAATTTATTATAATTAGATAATATAAAAAAATAAAACTATCGACTGGAGAAGTTAAATTGGGAAGAAAGACCTGTTGTGTTACTGGTCACAGGGATATGCCAGGTGAAGGGATTAGTAGCATAAAGGGCTCTGCGTAAAGAAATGAACCAGTGTTTTCTGAATGCCTGTACCCGGATGACAGTAATCCAGGAGGAAATTGACATCGTAACCGCTATATGGTCGAGGATTCAGACCGCGTAGAGTGAAAGTGGAGTTGCAGGCAATTCTATACCTAATCGCGCGGAGCGCGTCCACCCGAAGGGTATAAAATACGGTGTGCCCTGTGGGTATACCTAATCGCGCGGAGCGCGTCCACCCGAAGGGTATAAAATACGGTGTGCCCTGTGGGTATACCTTATCGTGCGAAGCACGTCCGCCCGAAGGGTATGAAACACAGGATGCCCTGCGGGTATGATATAATAAAACCTTTAAGAATGAATATTATGTAAAAATGGCGAGGCGGAGTCATAGGCTGGAGGTCAATGATGAAAAAATGGTATGACGAAGAATATGAATTTGAAATTGAGGTAACAGGGTTTCTTCGCGGCGATCACACAGAGCGATATTGCCGTAACGGAGAGGAAATCGGAGATAAATATACCTGTACATATGGTTGCCCTGTAAATGCAGACGGACAAGGGATCTGTTCTAAAGTAATGACGATACTGTTCCCTGTTATGGAGGCAGTCAGAAGCGGCGGGGATTTAGAGAACATTGGCGGCAGCGGTAAGTACAGCAAGGATATCGTATGCCCGGACGGATGTGTGATGTTCCGACTGACAGCGAAAAAACTTGGAAATGAGAATTTCTTTAAGGGAAAGTTTTTTAATTAGCTTTTCAGATTGGCAAAGCAAAGAGGTGAAGTGTTTCTGAAATGAATATGGAAACAAATTCTAAAATGCTTATGCTATTGAAAATGGTCCTGCTTATGGTTGTATCCGAAAAGTAGAGATTCTGGTTTTTCCAACTCCTTTTTTAAAGGTGTATATTATTCTTACTATAATAGTTGCACTGTTGATGGCTTTGACCCCGGCTTTCGTTCATGGAACAATAAATATGTTTATGATGTAAATATTCAAATTGTAGGAGGTTCACTATGCTTGATAAAATACCGAAGAGGTGGAAAAACACTTTGCGCCCTATACGCAAGGGAGAACTGCATTGGCTTTATGGTAATCCTGGGAAAAGATGAGCGGGAAAAATTTGAAGCAGGCCGAAATGAGTATTCTGAGAGCGTCCGGAAAATCTATACCCACAGGGCACACCGTATTTTATACCCTTCGGGTGGACGCGCTCCGCGCGATAAGGTATGATGAAACAAAAACTTATCACGATGGGAAATGGCTGATATATGAACCTGTTGACACTTCATTGTTTGGGGATTTCATGCATTTTTTATATAAATATTGCCCCGGATGCGGTGGCGGTGAAGGAAATCAGTCGTGTAAAATCGCATGGAGCATGATGGTGTAGAATACTGCTTCCAATGCGGAGCAGATGGAAAAGACAAAAATACTGGACATTCTTCTGTCCGGCTTTAATGACGGGCGCAAAAAGCCCCTGTTTTGTACAGCAGTAACTCTTTTAGACTTGCAAGAGCTGCGGGAGGTACTTAGACAAATTGAGAACAGATCCGATTTGGAAATGTTGACGCTCAAAGAAAAGAGTGCTTTTGCCGCGGGATTACTGCAGGCTGCGGCAGCAAAGAACAATATAAACTTGAAGCTACGCAAGAAGAAGTGATGATTTGAATACTGTAATCATTCAATAAAGCATTGAGAAAGGTAGAGAACCGAAGTGAGCTCCTGCAGAAAGAAATCTATCTTTAGAAGGAACAGAAGAGAGGTGTCTTTTTGATAAGGGAGTATTTACATTTGAATGTTTATGATGCGTTTTTAGAACGAATGCATTTTCTTTTTGAAGAGTTTGGTAATATCTATGTCTCTTTTTCCGGAGGCAAAGACAGTGGTTTGCTGCTCAATCTGGTTCTGGATTACCGGAATCAGCATTATCCGGAAAGAACCATTGGTGTATTTCATCAGGATTTTGAGGCGCAATATACGATGACGACAAAGTATGTAGAACGCACCTTTGAACGGATCAAGGACCAGGTGGAGTCTTATTGGGTTTGCCTGCCCATGGCAACCAGAACCGCGTTAAGCAGTTACGAGATGTATTGGTATCCATGGGATGACACAAAAAAGGATATCTGGATACGGGAGATGCCCCAAAAAGAATACGTCATCAATCTGGAAAATAACATTATGACTACATACCGTTACCGGATGCATCAGGAAGATTTGGCAAAACAGTTCGGGCGATGGTACCGGAACGCCCATGACGGCGGAAAAACCGTATGCCTGCTTGGGATGCGGGCAGATGAATCTTTACAGCGGTATAGCGGATTTCTGAATAAAAAATACGGGTATAAAGATACCTGCTGGATCAGCAAGCAATTTAAAGATGTCTGGTGTGCCTCCCCTTTATATGATTGGTCTACCAATGATGTCTGGCACGCCAACTATTTATTTGGTTACGAGTATAACCGCCTGTATGATCTTTATTATATGGCTGGCCTGAAGCCCTCGCAAATGCGCGTGGCCTCCCCGTTCAACGACTATGCGAAGGACGCACTGAATCTATACCGCGTCATAGACCCGGAGATTTGGTGCAAGCTTGTGGGACGTGTACAGGGGGCAAATTTTGCTTCCATTTATGGAAAGACCAAAGCGATGGGCTACCGGAATATTTCTTTGCCGGAGGGATATACGTGGAAATCCTACACGAAGTTTTTATTGGAAACGTTGCCAAAAAGACTGCGGAATAACTATATAAAAAAATTCAATACATCTATCCAATTTTGGCATGAGACAGGAGGCGGGTTGGACGAGGAAGTGATTCAAGAGCTTCAGGAAAAGGGATATCAAATAAAACGAAACGGCGTCTCCAATTATACATTGAACAAAAAATCACGCATTGTATTTGTGGGGGAAATACCAGACCACACGGACGATATCAAATCCACAAAGGATATTCCCAGCTGGAAACGAATGTGTTACTGCATTTTGAAAAATGACCATATCTGCCGTTTCATGGGGTTTGGGATGACACGGCAGCAGCAGAAGCAGCTGGACATTATACGCCGTAAATACAAAAGCATAGAGGAGTTTGAGTATGAAGTACAAAAGCCCAGTTTATAGTATCATTGCTGTTCCGATAGAGAAGGTACGGCCGAATAACTATAACCCGAATAAAGTTGCACCGCCTGAAATGAAGCTGTTATATGAAAGCATTAAAGAGGACGGATATACGATGCCAGTCGTATGTTACTACTCAAAAGCGCAGGATTTTTATCTGATTGTTGATGGGTTCCATCGGTACCAGGTCATGATGGACCACCCGGATATCTATGAAAGAGAACAGGGGTTGCTGCCGGTTTCTGTCATTGAGAAACCGATTGACAAACGTATGGCCAGCACCGTGCGCCATAACAGGGCACGAGGCTCTCACGATGTGGACTTGATGAGTAACATCGTAAAAGAACTTCATGAATTTGGGAGATCAGACGCATGGATTTCAAAGCATTTGGGAATGGATAGAGATGAAATTTTACGTCTCAAGCAGATTACCGGTCTTGCCGCATTATTTAAGGATATAAAGTTTGGAGAGGCATGGCGTCCTGTAGAGGAAGAGACGGCAAAAGATAATAAAGACCCCTTGGCAGAAAAATAAGCGATATTTTATGGAGGTATAATTTGCAATGGATCATATGAAAACCAATCCACACCTGATTGAATTCGTGTGCTTGAATCGTGAATTGATAAATTACCTGAAAGAAGAGCCGCCCGTTTATCATGAAAGCTCTAAAGCGTTTTGGGATGATGAGCATATTTCTAAAAGTATGTTAGAAGCTCATTTAAACACGGAAAACGATGGAGCATCAAGAAGGCTTAGCACCATTCAAAATTCCGTCGAATGGATTGTCAGCTATTGTAAAAACGGTCAGGGTAAACAGCTTTTGGATTTGGGGTGTGGACCTGGTATTTATTCCGAATTGTTATATGATAAGGGATTTTCAGTTACAGGAATTGATTTCTCCAAACGTTCCATAGAATATGCCCAAAATCATGCGAAAGAAACATGTCGTAAAATCCGGTATTACTATCAGAACTACCTGGAAATGGATTATGAAAACGAGTTTGATGTTATTATCCTGATTTATTGTGACTTTGGTGTACTTCCTCCGCAAGACAGAAGTGCTTTGCTGAAAAAAATCCAGAAAGCACTGAAGAAAGATGGAATTCTGATATTAGATGCATTTAACAGGCCATACTTGGATTCGTTTCAGCCAATACAAAGCATACGGTACGAAAACGGTGGATTTTGGTCTGCGGAGCCTTATGTAATTATTCAAAGAAATAAGTATTTTGAAGAAACCGCTAATACATTAGAGCAGTATTTGATATTAACGGATGATAATTGTGAATGTTTCAATATATGGAATCAAATTTATTCCAAAGAAACATTCATTGATGAACTTAGAAGCGGTGGATTTTCAGAAATTGGTGTTTTTGATGATGTGACAGGAGCAGATTTTACAGGAAAATCAGAAACTATCTGCGGCATTTTTAAAGCAGTATAATATCATTTAGTTGTGTGCTATACAAAAGGCTTTATCAGAAATAAAGAACAGCTAAAGAGGATTGAATGGAGTATTTATATGAAGTATGTATGTGTGGTTATTTCGGTAGCGGATATCAACGCCGCAAGAAAGTTTTATGAGGATCTATTCGGGTTAGAGGTCTATCAGGATTACGGAAGGAACATCGCTTTTACCTGCGGTCTGGCATTACAGCAGGATTTTGACTGGCTGGTAAACATACCAAAAGAAAAGGTATTGAAGAAATCCAACAATGCAGAAGTCGTTTTTGAGGAACAGAATTTTGACGGTTTCCTGAATAAGCTGAAAGAGTACCCGGACATTGAATATCTGGGAGAAGTCATCGAGCATAGCTGGGGACAGCGTGTGATCCGGTTCTACGACTTAGACGGGCATCTCATAGAGGTCGGCGAGGATATGAAAATGGTGATCAAGCGTTTTCTGAATACCGGAATGTCTATGGAAGAAGTGTCCGAAAGAATGGACGTTTCCATCGGGGATATGGAAAAGCTGCTAAATAGCTGAGCAGGAAAGAAAATAAGGGTTTGTTGAGGTGAATAATATGGCTTTCAAATTAGTCAATGTCGTGCCATGGGACAGAAATATAGATGAATATCGGAATATGTTTATGCTGACTGATGATAATGCAAATTTGGTTTGCCCGTTTGAGTGAATGAATTGAAGATATAAGGAGGACAAATGGGGTTTGTATGGAAGAATCAACGAATATGAAAAGATATGTTGCGCTTTTGCGTGGTATCAATATAAGCGGAAAAAATAAGGTGCCAATGGCAGAATTAAAGAAAGTTTTTGAAGAACTTGGGTTTACAGAGGTAAAGACATATCTGAACAGTGGAAATGTGATTTTTTCAAGTGAGAAAAATAATATAGGGAGTCTTACAGGCCAGATTGAAACAATGATAAAAAATCAGTTTGGTTTGGATATTCCGGTTTTCGTCACATCAAAAGAAGATCTCAAAGACATTTTGCATCATGCACCTGACTGGTGGGGAACCGAAAATAAGGAAATCTATGATAATTTGATTTTTATTATGCCTCCAGCTACATTTGCTGAAGTATGGGACGAGATCGGAGAACCGAGGGAAGAATTAGAGAAGATAAAGGAATATAAGGAAGCGGTATTCTGGTCTTTCAATCGAAAAGATTATCAAAAGACAAACTGGTGGCCAAAGACGGCAAGTGCGGGCATCAGCGGCAAATTGACAATAAGAACGGCAAACACCGTCAGGAAGATAGTCGGAATGTAATTGCTTTCCTAAATCGGAGTTTGAAAAGAGAGGGCTTGCTGTCTTTGTTATCGTTTCGCTGAGTATAGGATGCGTTTTGGGATTAGTCGTAAAATCAGGTAAAGCTGACAATGATTGCATAGATTATATATTTACCGTCTATCATGCTTTTGACAATGGGCCAATGGAAGGTTTTTGGGGAATCATGAAAAGTGAACGCTATTATGGGAAAAGATTTACCAGCAGGTATTACCTACTGGCAGAAAAAGTATTATTATTTTAATTATCTACCTGACGGGAAGCAGTTCATGTTCCCTGTCCTTTTTATAGTGATCTTTTATCTCAAAAAACATTTCCTCTTTATAAAATAAGCTGCAACCACAAGCATTCCCAGCACGGAACAGATTAAAAAGAATCCATTGCTGGATATTGATTCTGTGATGAGAAAGAAACTGTCTTTGCTGAAAAATATGAGATATGCCTGACTGACAAAGGCTGCCAGGCTCCCGATGCCAACGGCTCCGGCCAACACAGTCCAGACCGGATCGCTCAGATCGAAGGCCCCTTTTATGATCATTTCCAAAAAAATCAAAGTAAAAGCAGCGACAATAATAAAGATATTATTCCATATTCCATCAATCAGAATATAGCTCCTGGTTCTTAAATAAGTGTCCGCAAGCAAAAGCACAGACATTAAGAGAATCCCGTGCAACAACGCATTTTCACGCGCTTTCAGCTGTTTTTTTGTAGACGTATACTGACTCATAAACTCATTCCCCTTTCTCCTATGAAGTATAAGTATATGATAATTCGACAAAATATTCAACCACAAGAAAATTTCCATATTTGCAATTCAAATTTTTTCCTGCTATTATATTCAATTAGATAATATACAGAAAGGAAAATGCCTGTGAAACGATGGATTGTCTTTCTGCTGTGCCTTACTGTCTGCCTGTCCGCATTATCCGGATGCGGCACCGGTAAATATTCCGACAGCAGTTCAAAAAAACTAAATGTTGTTACCACTATTTTCCCTTACTATGATTTTGTGCGTCAAATTGGGAAAGATAAAGTAAAACTCAAAATGATCGTCACCGCGGGCAAAGACAGCCATACATTTGAACCGACTCCGGCCGATCTGATCAGCATACAGAAGGCAGATATTTTTTTCTATAACGGCGGAGCGATGGAATATTGGGTCCAAAAAATACAAAAATCCCAGGAAAACAGCGGACAGGTTTCTTATGCCTTCATGGATTCGGTCAATCCAGTGGAAGAAGAGGTGACAGAGGGGATGAGCCTTCCTAAGGAAGAAGAAGGGGAAACAGAATATGACGAACATATTTGGACATCTCCTGTGAATGCGCAGAAAGTCGTGAAAAAAATCTGCGCCGTCTTATCAAAGGAAGATCCCGGCAACGCCCATTTTTATGAAAAGAATACAATGAATTATTTGAAAAAGCTCAAAAAATTGGACCAGGAGTTCAGAGAAACAGTAAAACACGGAAAACGCAAGCTCATAGTTTTCGGAGATAAATTCCCCATGCGCTATTTTACCGAGGAATACGGCCTCTCTTACAGGGCGGCATTCCCGGGATGCAGCGAGGAATCGGAGCCCAGCTCCCGGACGCTTTCCTATCTGATTGACTTAGTAAAGAAAGAAGAAATACCGGTCATCTATCATATGGACTTTGGAAGCAGTAAGATCGCGGATGTGATCTGTGAAGCATCCGGTGCCGAAAATATGACGTTTTATTCCTGCCACACCGTGACAAAACGTCAGTTTGACCAGGGCGTCACATACCTGGATCTGATGGAGAAAAATGTGAAAAATCTGGAGAAAGGACTGAGAGAATGACATCCATTATTTCATGCAGTCATGTGGATCTTGGATATGACGGACATGTCATCGTAAAAGACTTAAATATGGAAATAGAACAGGGGGCTTATATTTCTGTCATCGGACAAAATGGCTCCGGTAAGAGCACGTTTATCAAGACGATGTTAGGTCTTGTGCGCCCTGTCTCCGGGAAAATCCGGCGCAGTCTTTCTGGAAAGGGCATCGGATATCTCCCCCAGCAGACGGAAATGCAGAAAAACTTTCCTGCAACTGCCCTGGAAGTGGTTCTGTCAGGTTTTTTAAGCCGAAAACAGCGCAGGCCTTTTTATATGAGAAAAGAAAAATTTACCGCCATGGAACAGCTAAAGAAGCTTGGAATCCCGGAGCTTTCAAAAACATGCTACCGGGAGCTTTCCGGCGGCCAGCAGCAGAGAGTCCTGCTGGCAAGAGCCTTATGCGCAACCGATCAGCTGCTGGTCCTGGACGAGCCGGTGACAGGTCTGGACCCTGGTGCCGCAAAAGAACTCTATGTCTTGCTGAAGGAACTCAACAAAAATGAGGGCATCGCAATTTTGATGGTTTCACACGATTTGTCCAACGCCTTAAAGGATGCAGATGAGATCCTTCACATCCGGCATGAGGATTACTTTTTCGGCAGTGTCTCAGATTACCGCAGTTCTGAACATTTCCATGAAATGAATGGAGGTGCTGTCCATGGAACTATTTAAAGAAATGGTATCATATCCTTTTATTATCCGTGCTTTTATCGTGGGAATTTTGATTTCCCTCTGTGCAGCCCTGCTCGGTGTGAGTCTTGTGCTGAAAAAATTTTCCATGATCGGGGACGGACTGTCCCATGTGTCCTTCGGAGCACTTTCCATTGCAATAGCCTTCGGGATCGCTCCTTTGAAACTCTCGATTCCGGTCGTTGTCATTGCGGCATTTTTTCTCCTGAAGCTTACTGAGAGCAGCCGGATCAGCAGCGATGCGGCCATTGCTGTCATGTCGGCATCGGCTTTGGCTGCCGGGGTCTTGGTGACTTCCTTTACTACCGGTATGAATATGGATGTATACAGCTATATGTTTGGAAGCATCCTGGCCATGAGCAGAGAAGATGTACGCCTGAGTGTTTTGCTGAGTGCCGCAGTCCTTATTTTGTTTCTCTTTTGTTATCATAAAATTTTTGCTGTCACCTTTGATGAAAGCTTTGCGCGGGCATCGGGAGTAGATGTTTCCTTTTACAATTCGCTTCTTGCGATCCTGACCGCTGTCACGATTGTTATCGGCATGAGAATGATGGGGGCCATGCTCATTTCCAGCCTGGTCATCTTTCCGGCGCTGACGGCCATGCAGATGTTTAAAAGCTTCCGGGGAGTCGTGATCTGTTCCGGCTTCCTCTCCGTCATATGTTTTTGTATCGGCCTGTCGGGGTCTTATCTCTTTTCTGCACCGGCCGGTGCAAGCATCGTCATTGCGAACCTTATAGGATTTCTCGTATTTCGTTTGCTGAGAATGGTTGTCAGACAGAATGTTTGATTTTCAAAACATTCTGTGATAGAATAATTTCATTATTACAAGTTAGGAGAAACATATGAACAAAAAGAGGAATGTGATGCTGACGATCATGAGCATCATTCTGTTATTAGCCGGGATCTTAAACCTTTTGACCAATGTCACTCTGATGACAAGCCGCAATCTGATGAAGATGGCCATGGAGCAGGTCAGGCTGAGCGGTGCGATCTTAACCGTGTACCTTGTAGTCTGCATTATCTTCGGGATGCTTGAAATAGTGTGCGGAGTTTACGGCTTAAAAGCAGCCAAACATTTTGAATTTGGAGAAACCTGCTTCCAGCTTGCCATCGCACTGGTAGCCGCCGCTGTATTCATATTTATTTTTAATCTCTTTGTAAATGAATTTACGGCTACAAACCTGGGAGGCTTTGTTTTCCCGCTGCTTTATCTTTATTCCATCAGATTCTGCAAATAATTTCATAAGCAGTCACTAAAAACAGATGATCAGCAGATTATCTGTTTTGTTCTTATTCCATAGGAAAGTTCTTCGAACCTCCCTATGGAATAAAAAAGCCCTGCGGGCAAGTATGCACACAAATGCGTAAGGAAATCATTTGACTGCGTCAAATCGCATTTGGCGCACAAAGCGGAACGAGTCCCTCATGATTGAGGGATTTAGGGAGTTGAAGCGGACTTGTCCGCTTTGTTCCATAGGAAAGTGCGTTCTATGTAAGAATAAAACACTACGAAAGAAGGAGAATACGATGTACATTGCAGATTTACATATCCACTCCAGATATTCCAGGGCTACAAGCAAAGAGTGTGATCCGGAACATCTGGATCTCTGGGCCAGAAGAAAAGGGATTCATATTGTAGGAACCGGTGATTTTACTCATCAGGCATGGAGGGACGAGTTACAGGAAAAATTGGTGCCTGCGGAAGAAGGCCTGTATATCCTGAAAGATGAATTCCGGATAAAAGACGGGATCGCTCCGGACGGCCAGAATCCGCGCTTTGTCATCACCGGAGAGATCAGCTCTATCTATAAAAAGAACGGAAAGACAAGAAAGGTCCATAATCTGATCCTTCTTCCGGGACTTGAAGCCGCAGATAAAATTTCCGCAAAGCTCGAGACCATCGGCAACATTCATTCCGACGGCAGGCCGATCCTCGGTCTGGACAGCCGGGATCTCCTGGAGATTCTTCTGGACATTTCTCCGGATGCGGTACTGGTGCCTGCCCATATATGGACTCCTCATTTTTCACTGTTCGGAGCCTTTTCAGGGTTTGATACGATCGAGGAGTGTTTTGAAGACTTAACGCCTCATATCCATGCGTTAGAGACAGGTCTGTCCTCCGATCCTCCTATGAACTGGAGGCTTTCGGCACTGGACTCCTTCCAGCTGATCTCAAACTCAGACGCCCACTCTCCGGCAAAACTCGGCCGGGAAGCCAATCTCCTGAACATTGAACTTTCCTATTCGGACCTCACGAGAGCCATCCAGACCGGACAGGGGCTGTACGGAACGATCGAGTTTTTCCCGGAAGAAGGAAAATATCACTTTGACGGACACCGGAAATGCGGTCTTGTGCTGACTCCGTCAGAGACAAAGGAATATGGCGGGATCTGTCCGGTCTGCAAAAAAAAGATCACCATCGGAGTCCAGCACCGGGTAGAGCAGCTGGCGGACAGGCCGGAAGATTATCTCCGGCCTGATGCGAAGCCCTTTGAGAGCCTTGTACCACTTCCGGAAGTCATTGCGGCATCTACGGGAATGTCAGCCGGCGGAAAAAAAGTGAATGCCCAGTTTGAAAAAATGCTCTCGGAGCTTGGCCCGGAGTTTTCTATTTTAAGAGAAGTACCGCTTGAGGATATCCGGCACAGTGCGGGAGCCTGTGTAGAGGAAGGAATCCGACGTTTAAGACGGGGAGAAGTCCGTCGCGACCCCGGATATGACGGAGAATACGGAAAAATCCATCTCATCGAAAAGGGCGAGATGGACATCATTAACGGCCAGATGACGTTTTTTGATTCTCTGGGAATTACCGCTGCAGCCGAGCATGAGAAAAAGAAGAAAAAAATCAGGCCTATGAAAAAAGAACCAGTCATGGATGCAGACGTCCTTAACGTCAGAGATACAGGGATCAACGAAGAACAGCAGGAGGCGGTCGCTGCTGAAAACAGGCCTGTTGCGGTCATCGCAGGACCGGGAACAGGAAAAACGAAAACCCTGGTAGACAAAATAGCTTATCTTGTGAAGGAGCGGAACGTGTCTCCGGCTCAGATTACAGCTGTCACATTTACAAACCAGGCGGCAGCAGAGATGAGAGAGCGGCTTGCCAAGAGGCTTGGAGGAAAACGTGCTGTCAAAGACATGACCATCGGAACCTTTCATTCTATCTGTCTTCAGCTGCTGAAACAGCAGGGTGAGGACATTATTCTTGCCGATGAAGCAGAACTCCTCGAAGCCGCCAAAGAAACACTGACCCGTTTAGATTCAGACAAAAAGCCAAAGGACTTTTTAAAACAGATATCCAATTTTAAGAACAATGTACAAATGGAAGAATGCCTGACGAAAGAGGAGGCAGTCTGTTTTCAGGAAATTATGAGTGAGATGGGTCTTACAGATTTTGACGACCTGCTCCTGAATGTGCTTTCACAGACAGAATCACCGGTTTTACAAAACTCACAGTTTTCTTATCTTCTCGTAGATGAATTTCAGGATATTAACGACATTCAATTCCGTCTGGTGCTTTCCTGGAACCAAAACGGAAAAGAATTATTTGTCATCGGAGATCCGGACCAGTCTATCTATGGCTTCCGGGGTTCTGATTCCAGATGTTTTGCACGGCTGAAAGAAGAAGTTCCGGACCTGTATGAAATTTATCTTAAGAAAAACTACCGGTCAACACCTGAGATCGTGGAATCTGCTCTTCAGGTGATTAGCCGGAATCCGGGAAACAAACGCTGTCTTTCGGCCGTCCGTGAACCCGGGAAACCAGTCCGTCTGGTCACTGTCTCAAATGACTGGTCCGAGGCCATTTTTATTGCAAAGGAAATTAACAGGCTCACCGGCGGCATGGATATGATGGATGCCCAGAATTATGCCGTAAAAACGGAACATCCCAGAGGCTTTGGAGAAATTGCCGTATTATACAGAACCCACCATCAGGCCAGAGCCATAGAAAAATGTCTCAGACAGGAGAGTATTCCATGCGTCATCACAGGGCGGGACAGTTTTCTTGAGGAGGACAAGGTAAAAGGTACGACTTCATTCTTTCGGTTTCTTCTCGATGAAAAGGACACGAAGGCTCTCCAGATCGCACTGAGCGCTTTTCCTGACTGTGGAAGCCTGGAAAAAGAATTCAAACAGCTTCTAAAAAAGGAGTCCCCCGGAAAGATTTTAAAGCTCTGGATGGAAAAGAACGGTCTTTTGGAAGATGAATCCCTTCTCTGCCTGTACAAGATGACTCTGTTTTATAACGATATGGCATCCTTTTTGTCTAATCTTTTGCTGGGAACAGAAGGAGACTTAAAAAGAAGCGGTGAAAAGGAATATACGTCGGATGCCGTCACCCTGATGACTCTCCACGGGTCCAAAGGACTGGAATTTCCGGTCGTGTTCATCGCCGGCGCAAAACAGAGCAGCATACCGCTGGAATCACCTGTTTATCCTGCGGATAAGGAAGAGGAGAGGCGTCTGTTCTATGTAGGGATGACCAGGGCAGAAGAAGAACTGATCCTGCTCACGAGAAAAGAATCTTCTGAATTTCTTGCGGACCTGCCGCAAAAGTATACGGCAAAAGAAACCGCAGGAAAAGAACAGCCTGAGGCTACCCAGCTGTCGCTGTTTGATCTGTGATTTCATTCAAGATTCAAGATAAAAACAAGATTCCGACACAAACCCTTGTATTCTGTAAACGAAAGTGTTATAATTATCAATAACATAAAGCTTAACTTAAAGAGTGGACGTAAGTCCACTCTTATTGTTTGCGCAGAAAAGGAGGCAGGGCAACTTGGCAGGAAAAGCAGAGATTGAACAGAAAACAGAAGAACTTGTGACACCGATCATCGATGAAAACCACTTTGAACTTGTTGATGTGGAGTATGTAAAAGAAGGTGCCAACTGGTATCTGCGGATTTACGCGGATAAAGAGGGAGGCATCAGTATCGATGACTGTGTGCTGATCAGCCGGGCACTGGAGGCCAAATTGGACGCCGATGATTTCATCAAAGACGCATATATTCTGGAAGTCAGCTCCCCGGGACTCGGAAGACCTTTAAAAAAGGGAAAAGACTTTCAGAGAAGTATCGGGCAGTCTGTGGACATTAAATTATATAAGGCCATCGACAAACAGAAAGAGTTTACCGGTATTTTAAAAGAATATTCAAAGGAAAGAATAATTCTCTGGATCGACGGCACCGATCAGGAATTTGAAACAAAAAGTGTGGCATCCGCCCGTTTATCATTAGATTTTTAAAGGAGGACAACAGAAAAAATGAGTGAATTAATTGATGCATTAAACCAGTTAGAAAAAGAAAAGCATATTGATAAAGACGTCATTATGGAAGCGATTGAAAATTCCCTGGTTGCTGCATGCAAAAGAGACTTTGGAAATGCAGACAATGTGGTGGTCAATATGGACCGAGAGACCGGAGATATTGTCGTATATGCAGAAAAAGAAGTCGTGGAAACCGCAGACGGGGAAGATTTTGACCCGGCGCTCCAGATCAGTCTTGCCAAAGCAAAAGCAATGGACCCTAAATATGAGCTGGGTGATATCGTCCGCGTGGAGATTACTCCGAAAGATTTTGGAAGAATTGCTGCTATGCACGCCAGAAGCGTCATTGTACAGAAGATCAAAGAAGAAGAGAGAAGAGTTGTTTTTGACCATTTTTACTGCAAAGAAAAAGACATTGTCACAGGCGTGGTACAGCGCTATGTCGGCGAGAATGTCAGCGTCAGCTTAGATGACAAGACAGATGCACTCCTGATGAAGTCCGAGCAGATCAGAGGCGAAGTATTCCAGCCCACGGAACGGATCAAACTTTATATCGTAGAAGTAAAAGATACCAACCGCGGACCCCGGATCTTAGTGTCCCGTACACATCCGGATCTTGTAAAGCGCCTTTTTGAAAAAGAGGTAGCCGAGATCCAGGACGGCATCGTAGAGATTAAGAACATCGTCCGCGAAGCCGGTTCCAGAACAAAGCTTGCCGTCTGGTCCAATGATCAAAACGTAGATCCTGTCGGCGCCTGCGTCGGTATGAACGGTGCCAGAGTCAACGCGATTGTTAATGACTTAAAGGGCGAAAAGATTGATATCATCAACTGGAATGAAGATCCTTGTGTCTACATCGAAAATGCGCTGAGTCCGTCTAAGGTTGTATCTGTATCGGTAGACATGGAAGAAAAAAGCGCTCAGGTTGTCGTTCCGGATTACCAGTTATCACTGGCTATCGGAAAAGAGGGTCAGAACGCAAGGCTCGCGGCAAGGCTGACCGGCTATAAAATCGATATCAAGAGCGAATCTCAGGCTGAGGAGGAAGAGGAACTCCGCGGTTACGAAGAGTACGAATCCGAGGAAATGGCAGATGAGTCCATGGCTTATGATGATGAAAATGCTGTGGAGGAAGAACTCCTTTCAGAAGAATCTGAATATATTGACGAATAAAATTTAGGATGTGATCGTATGAACAAGAAAATTCCGATGAGAAAATGCATTGGATGTCAGGAATCAAAAGCGAAAAAAGACCTTGTGAGAATGGTGAAGCCCAAGGATGGAGATATCTTCATCGATCCCACCGGAAAGTCCAACGGACGCGGCGCTTATATCTGCCGTTCTCTCTCCTGCCTGAAAAAAGCGAGAAAGTCAAAGGGTCTTGACCGTTCTTTTAAGACGTCGATTTCCGAGGAAGTCTATGACGCGCTGGAAAAGGAGATGATGGATCTTGACTCATAAAATTCTGTCTCTTCTCGGATTGGCAGCCCGATCGAGAAATCTGGTAAGCGGAGAATTTGCGGTAGAAAAATCTGTGAAATCCGGCCATGCATATCTGGTCCTTGCGGCCAAAGATGCTTCCGAAAATACGAAAAAGATGTACCAGAATATGTGCGAATACTATCATGTGCCGCTGTATTTTTTCAGTGACAGAAGCGAACTGGGCCACGCCATCGGAAAAGAATTCCGTGCGGCGGTAGCTGTAGAAGATCAGGGATTTGCAAAGGCCATTCGCGGGAAACTCGAAAATAGTAAAATTGAATAATGGAGGTGCAATCTATGGCAAAAACTAGAATCCATGAGATAGCAAAGAAATATAAAAAACAAAGCAAAGAAATCATAGAAATTTTGAAAAAAAATAATGTCGAAGTAAAAAACCATATGAGTACGGTAGAAGATTCCCAGATCGCGGTCATTGAAAAGGCTCTTGGAGTAAAAAAGGAAGAAAAAACGACGAAAAAAGAGAATAAACCAGAGAACCGCCAGGAAAAGCCAAGGAATCAGCAGGGGAGAGACCAGCAGCGCGGCAACAGGGGGCAGCAGAGACCTCAGAATACTCAGAATCAGAACCGTGCCGGTAAAAAACCGGAAAGGCAGCCGAAGGAAAAAGAAGTGGGTCAGAATCAGGGAACTCATAAGAAAGTCCTGAAAAAAGAGAATCCTCAGAATTCTCAGAAATTCTCCAATAATAATAACGGACAGAATGGGAAGAATAAAAACAATAAGTTTAACAAAAAGAACAGAAAGAACAGAAACAACAAATTCAATAATAAAAACCAAAATACACAGAAGAAGAAAAAGACAGGACCAGGTGCTTTCATCAAGCCGGATCCAGTAAAGAAACCAGAATATGATCCAAATGAGCCAGTAAAGATTCCTGAGCTCCTCACTTTAAAGGAGTTTGCGGAAGCGATCCATATTCCTGCAAACGATATCATTAAAAAGCTTCTGATCTCCGGAGGCGGCCTTGTGAACCTTAACACGGAATTGGATTTTGAGCGTGCAGAAGAGATCGCTTTAGAGTATGACCGCATTGTGGAATTAGAAGAAACTGTGGATGTCATTGAAGAGCTGCTTAAGGATGATGACGAAGAAGATACAAAAAATCTTGTGACCAGACCTCCGGTTGTGTGCGTTATGGGACACGTTGACCACGGTAAAACATCCCTTTTGGATGCCATCCGTTCTGCCCGTGTCACCGCAGGTGAAGCCGGCGGGATCACACAGCATATCGGTGCTTATACCGTACAGACGGACAATGGGACCATCACCTTCCTGGATACACCGGGACATGAGGCTTTCACATCCATGCGTATGAGAGGTGCCCAGTCCACCGATATCGCGATCCTTGTTGTAGCAGCAGATGACGGTGTCATGCCACAGACAATTGAAGCGATCAATCATGCCAAAGCCGCAGGTGTTGAAATCATCGTAGCCATCAACAAAATTGATAAAGAAAGCGCCAATATTGAGCGCGTAAAACAGGAACTTACAGAATATGAACTGATCCCTGAGGACTGGGGCGGAACAACGATCTTCTGTCCGGTATCCGCACATAGCAAAGAAGGAATCGACGATCTCTTAGACATGATCTCCCTGACCGCGGAAGTGCTGGAGTTAAAAGCAAATCCAAACCGTAAAGCGAGAGGAATCGTCATCGAGGCAGAGCTTGACAAAGGACGCGGCCCTGTGGCAACTGTGCTGGTACAGAAGGGTACCCTCCACGTTGGAGATGCCATTGCGGTAGGAAGCGCCCACGGAAAAGTCCGCGCCATGATCGATGATAAGGGAAAACGTGTCAAAGTGGCAGGACCGTCAACTCCTGTGGAGATCCTTGGATTGAGTGAAGTGCCGTTTGCAGGGGAAGTCTGCATGGCAATGGAAAATGAAAAAGAAGCCAGATCCACTGCAGAGAAGTTCATTGCCTACGGCCGTGAGAAAATGCTCTCTGAGACAAAATCACAGCTGTCACTGGATGATCTGTTTGACCAGATCCAGGCGGGAAGCGTAAAAGATCTGAATATCATTGTAAAAGCGGATGTTCAGGGATCTGTGGAGGCTGTAAAACAGAGCCTTTCCAAGCTTTCCAATGAGGAAGTCGCAGTCAAGGTCATCCACGGCGGAGTCGGTGCCATCACAGAATCTGACGTTATGCTTGCATCTGCATCCAACGCCATCATCATTGGATTCAACGTGCGTCCGGACCCTGCCGCAAAGGATGCCGCTGAGGGCGAAAAAGTAGATCTCAGGTTATACCGTGTCATCTACAATGCCATCGAAGATATCGAGGCAGCCATGAAGGGTATGCTGGAGCCGGAATATGTAGAGAAGGTCATCGGCCATGCCGAGGTACGCCAGACATTCAAAGCATCCGGAGTTGGAACTATTGCAGGTTCTTATATCCTGGACGGTGTGATCCAGAGAGGAAGCACCGCAAGACTTATCCGTGACGGAGTCGTCCTCCATGAGGGTGAGTTTGCATCCATTAAGCGTTTTAACGACGACGTAAAAGAAGTCAAGACCGGATTTGAATGCGGACTTGTACTTGAAAATTATAATGATATCAAGGAAGGCGATCAGATTGAAGCCTATATTATGGAAGAGATCCCTAGATAAGCCTTCTTGACAGGAGGAAAACAATGAGAAAGAACAGCATTAAGAATACTAGAATCAATGGGGAAGTACAGCGGGAGTTAAGCCGCATCATCAGCCGGGAGATCAAAGATCCGCGCATCGCACCTATGACTTCCGTAGTGGATGCCGTGGTCACTTCCGACTTAAAACAGTGCAAAGCCTATATCAGTGTCCTCGGTGACCAAAAAGCAAAGGACGATACACTAGCAGGCCTTAACAGCGCTGTCGGCTATATCCGAAGAGAACTGGCTCATTCCATCAATCTCAGAAATACCCCGGAAATCACTTTTGTTTTGGATGATTCCATTGAATACGGAGTGGAAATGTCAAAAAAGATTGACGAATTGAACAAATAGGAGAAGCGATCATGAATGAATTCATATCATCCATCGAAGCTGCAGATTCCATTGCCATCACCGGCCATATACACCCGGACGGTGACTGCATTGGGAGCTGTCTGGGGCTTCGGCAGTACATTTTAGATAATTTCCGCGGGAAATCTGTGACTGTTTATCTTGAATCACCGGCACCGGAATTCCGGTTTCTTTCCGGCGCCGGTTCTGTCAGACACGAGGCAGAAGTGGTCCGCTATGATTTGTTCTTTGTTTTAGACTGCAGTTCGCTGGATCGGATCGAACCGTTTATCTCCATGTATGAAAATGCAACAAAAACGTTTTGTATTGATCATCACATCAGCAGCAAAGGCATAGGACAGGAATATATCTTAAAACCCCAGGCCAGCGCCACCTGCGAAGTGCTGTATGAATTGTTTGACCCTGAACACATCTCACTGGACTGTGCTTACTGTCTGTATACGGGCATTGTACATGACACCGGTGTATTCAAACATTCCAATACGACAAAACAGACGATGGAGTATGCGGGAGATCTGATCTCCAGGGGGATCGACACTTCCAAAGTGATCGACGAGACCTTTTACCAAAAGACATTTACCCAAAACAGGGTTCTTGGACAGGCTTTATTAAACAGCTGTCTGTATGAAGACGGACAGGTCATCCTTTCCTATCTTACGGGCGAAGAGATGAAGCAGCTGGAAGCTGATTCCGGAGATACCAACGGTATCATCGACCAGCTCAGAGTCACAAAAGGCGTGGAGGCCGCAGTTTTTTTATATGCACTGGATGCTGACACATATAAAGTCAGCATGCGTTCCAACGGAAAGGTAAACGTGGCTGCTATCTCCGAAGAATTTAAGGGCGGAGGACATGTCCGTGCCGCCGGCTTCAGCATGAAAGCGGATCTGGCTGAAGTGACCGATACCGTTCTTTCAAGAATCCAAAAACAATTATAGAGGTGCTTATGATAAATGGTATCTTAAATGTATACAAAGAGCCCGGCTTTACCTCCCACGATGTGGTGGCCAAGCTCAGAGGCATCATAAAACAAAAGAAAATAGGACACACCGGTACCCTGGATCCGCAGGCCACCGGTGTGCTTCCCGTCTGTCTGGGCAAAGCAACCAGGCTCTGCGACATGCTCACCGACACAAAAAAAGAGTACCGGGCGTCGTTCCGCCTCGGATTAAAAACAGACACCGAAGACATATGGGGGACGGTCACCGAAGAGTCAGAGGCCGATGTTTCCGAAAAACAGGTTGAGGACGCCGTATTCTCGTTTGTGGGAGACTATGAGCAGGTGCCGCCTATGTATTCTGCCCTGAAAGTGGGCGGTAAAAAGCTGTATGAGCTTGCCAGAGAAGGCAAGGTGATCGAGCGGAAGACACGCCCTGTCACCATTTTTGAGATCAACGATTTAAGGCTCGATCTTCCGGACATCCACATGACTGTGGTCTGCAGCAAAGGCACCTATATCCGCAGTCTCGGACGCGATATAGGGGAAAAGCTTGAATGCGGAGCCTGCATGACTGCACTGGAGCGCACAGCAGCCAGCGGTTTTTATAAATCAGGCAGCCATACACTGGAAGAGATCGAAGAACTCATGAGGGAGGACAGGATCATGGAGGTGGTCATTCCTCCGGACCAGATATTTTCAGATCTTCCTGAACGCACAGTGAAAAAACAGTATGCCAAGATTTTGTATAATGGAAATCCGCTGAAAAAGGATTGCTTTACACTGCCTGTAAGCACAGAACAGCGTCTTAAAATCTATGATGAGGACGGCCATTTCATCGGGATTTATGACTGGAAAGACCAAAAGAGCATGTACTTTCCGGATAAAATATTTTACTGAAAGGAGCACTATGGAATACATACATCAAACGGAGAACTTTCAATTTCATAACTCTGTGGTAGCGCTTGGAAAATTTGACGGACTGCACAAAGGACATCAGCTTATTTTTGACGAGCTGCTGAAATACAAAAAACAGGGATATCAAACGGTTGTCTTTTCTTTTGACCGTCCCCCGGTCAATACCCTGAAGTCAGAAAACTATCATATGATCTATTCCAAAGAGGAAAAAGAGCGTTTACTTGCAAAAAAAGGACTGGATGTTCTGATCGAACATCCTTTTACCAAAGAATTCTCCAAGCTCTCCCCGAGGGATTTTGTCACTGAAATACTGATCAAAAAGGTCGGAATGAAGATTCTTGTGGTAGGGGATGACTGCGGCTTTGGTTATAAACGACAGGGCAACGTGGAGCTCTTAAAGGAAATGCAGAGAGAGTATGATTTTAAACTGATCGTGATTCCAAAGCT
Source organism: Anaerostipes hominis (ex Lee et al. 2021) (assembly GCF_002270485.1). GTDB lineage: Bacteria > Bacillota > Clostridia > Lachnospirales > Lachnospiraceae > Anaerostipes > Anaerostipes hominis. The sequence goes on from NZ_NQOG01000006.1 coordinate 58,137, forward strand.
TGAATTAAACGGCGGCATTGTCTCCAGCAGCCGTGTCCGCAGTCTGCTCAAAGAAGCCAGGATTGAAGAAGCCAACCGCCTTCTTACCTCCCCGTTCCTCGTCTACGGTCCTGTTGTAAAGGGAAACCATATGGGCAAGGATGTTCTGGGAATTCCCACTGCCAATCAGATCCCGAATCCTGAAAAGCTGCTTCCGCCCAACGGAGTCTATGTTTCCAGGATCACCATCAAGGATCAGGTCTATTACGGGATCAGCAATATCGGAGTAAAACCGACCATTGAAGGTAAGAAACATATGGGCGTGGAAACCTATATCCTGGATTTTGATAAAAATATTTATCACAAACCTATTTCTGTGGAGCTTCTCTGCTTTAAGCGTCCGGAAATGAAGTTTGATTCATTGGAGCGTCTGTCAAAACAGATGAAGGAAGATGCTGATTTTGCCAGAGAATGGGTAAAAAAAGAAGGGCTTATGTAGTAGAAACGGTATAAAATACGGTATGCCCCTGGGTGTACTTTTTTCCAAAGATGCGGTATAATGGATGTAACTTAAATGAAGTTACTGAAAAGAAGGGAGCGGTTCATATGGCTACAAAAACGATTATTACGATTGAAAGACAGTACGGAAGCGGCGGACATTTGATAGGGAAAAAGCTTGCAGAGGATCTGAATATTCCTTTTTATGACGGGGAGTTATTAAAAGTTGCGGCAAAGGAAAGCGGAATCTGTGAGGAGATTTTTGAAAGCTTTGATGAGAAGCCGACCACGAGCTTTTTATATTCCCTTGTCATGGACCCATATTCTTTAGGATATAACGCCAATTCCTTTGACCTTCCGCTGAACCACAAAGTATTTCTGGCCGCATTTGACACCATCAAGGACATAGCCAGCAAAGGTCCATGTGTTTTTGTCGGAAGATGTGCCGACTATGCACTGGAGGATTTTGATAACTGCCTGAGTATTTTTATCCACGCTCCTTTTGAAGACAGGATCAAACGGATCGAAGAAGTATACGAGATCCCGAAAGCCAAAAGCAAGGAAGCTCTTCTAAAGAAGGATAAACAGAGGGCCAGCTATTATAATTACTACAGCTCAAACAAATGGGGCGATGCCAAAGCCTACGATTTTTGTATCAACAGCAGTCTTCTAGGCATTGACCAGACCGTGGATCTGCTCGAACAGGTCATCGCAGAAAAAGAGAAGTGATCAGAAATATTTTATGATTGCTCTGTACATTTTCCAATCATTTATTATCTAAGAAAGTCCGTGGGATATTCTCACGGACTTTTTTTGTCTAGTGCATCATATATTATAAAATTTTGAATTATATGTCATTTTAGTATAAAAACGCAATACAAATCTGATTATCCGCTAAAACACAGTATCTATCAGCATTTTCAAGGAAACAAAAACATTAATTTACTACCAATGAATGAGCCTTGATACGCAAGTTTTCTGGATATGTAAAGATATGGTACGGCACATCAGTATTGAAATAAGAAAAAAATTGAATATTTCATAGACTATGGAACGCCTAAAATGACGTTCCTTTTCTTCAACAGTATTTTGCATAGAGAAATGTATGTAGGAAATATGGTGCAAGGCACAAAGCACCAGCGATTGAGAAATCAACCTATGAACCAAAGGCACACTACATTTTATATTACTTGACAAGTAAACGAGTGTTTACTATAATGGTTTACAGAAGTAAACGTTCGTTTACTAAAGAAGGAGGTTGTAAATGTCTGACACAAAAGAAAATATATTAAAAATTGCACTACACTTATTTGCAGTGAATGGTTATGAGGCTGTTTCTGTTAGTATGATTGCGGAAGCCTTGGGAATGACAAAAGGAGCATTATATAAACATTATAAAAATAAGCAAGATATTTTTGACTGTATCGTAGAACGTATGTATCAAATTGATAATAAGCGAGCTAAGGATTATCAAGTACCAGAAAGCACAATAGAGGTAACCCCTAATGCATACAGAAATACAACTATTGAAAGTCTAATAACATTTACTCTTGCACAATACGATTTTTGGGTGACTGATGAATTTGCGTCTAATTTTCGCAAAATGTTAATACTAGAGCAATATAGAAATTTAAAAATGAATATGCTTTATCAAAAATGTCTTGTAAATGGTCCTATCAGTTATATAGAAGATATATTTAATGAAATGATTGAAAAAGGTGTTCTTCAAGAGTGTGATACAAAACAGCTTGCTATTGAATATTATGCGCCATTATTTCTATGGATAAGTGTAGCAGATGCAGTTGAAAATTGTTGGGATTTAAAAACTCAATTAACTACACACGTTAAACAATTTGTCAAGAAATATATTATAAATGAGAAAGTAAAATAATCCTTTATTCTGTCCTAAATGCAAATATAACTTTTTAATTTCAGCAGAGAAACTCAAAATGAATATTGTTATAAGTCACAAATATTAACTATTAAAATATTACAATAACGGAGATGAGAAAATGGAATATATTCGCAGTAAAAAATATTTTACACCCGACTTACAGACAAAAATTATGGGACCGAATCCTATAAAATTACAAGAGGAACTATTACAAAATCATAAAATCCCGTCTGGTAGCTTTGTCTGTGACCTTGGAAGTGGACAAGGTTTAACTTCTGTATTTCTTGCAAAAGAATATGGATTTGTTGTTTTTGCAGTTGACTTATGGAGTGAGCCAAAAGAAAATGAAGAATTTTTCAAAAAAATGGGATTATCTTCTGCACAAATTAAATCTGTAAAAGCTGACGCCAATGAACTTAAATTTGAGAAAGAGTTTTTTGATGCTGTAGTAAGTACAGATTCATATAATTATTTTGGACGTGACCCTATATATTTAGATGAAAAATTGCTTCCATTTGTTAAGAAAGGTGGGTTTGTTTATATCACAGTTCCTGGCATGAAGAAAGATTGCCATGACAAACTTCCAGAAGAGTTATTGTTATCATGGACACCAGAAGAACTTGATTATATACATGATATAACATATTGGTCTAACATAATTAGTCATTGTAAAAAGGCAGATTTAATTTCAATATATGAAATGGAAAGTAATTCGGAAGTTTGGTCGGATTGGATAAAGCAAAATAATGAATATGCAATAAATGACCGTAAAGCAATAGAAGCTGGCGGTGGAGATTATCTGAATTTTATTGCTATAATTCTACAAAAAAGATAAATTCTTTAGAACCAGACACTATAATTTGCGTTCTAATATGTTTATCGATTGACATCAATAATTTTATCTTTGAGGGTAATGATTTGAAAACAGAAAATCGCTATGTCACAGCCTTGGTAGGCCATCGCGCAGCGATTTTGTTCAATCCCAGTTTGTAAAAGTCAATAAATCCAAAGATAAATTTGTATTTGAAAGCAGTGACCATAGCTACAGTTCTTATGAACCTTATTGTAACATCTGGGGCCATGACTATAAAGTAACTTATTAACCAATAGACAGAGAATGGATGAGCCAGCATTATGGAAGAAGAATCTTCGGAAAGGATGTTTAGAATTATCCTTCTGTCTAACAAAAAAAGAATAAGTCTGTAAGCTGTTTTTCTTGCTTACAAACTTATTATACGAGGAGTTTTGAAGAATGAAAAAATATGAGTATGTAGAAATTAACTATAATGCGAAAGGAGTTGTATTCCTTTGTACTGATAAACACAAAGAAATTATTGACAGTTACGCAAAAACGGGGTATCACTACGCAGGGTTTGTACCCACAGAAATTGACGCAAAAGGCTGTATGCGAAAGATAGATTTAATTTTTGAAAAAGAAGATTAACTTTATTTTAGGGAGTTGGTTCTAATGATAGGATTGAAAAACGAGATATTAAAAAAGCATTGAAAGCTGGTGCAAAAGCTGGCGGTTTATCGTATGCTGATGTACGAGCTGATATTGAAGCAACGATTGATGAAGCTATGAACAGCACAGATCCGGAGGTGCAGGCAAATTTTAAAAAGATCTTCGGGAATAAACGCCCTATACCAGAAGAATATATTTATAAGATTACGAAGAAAAAAGTTTAATTTCTTTAATTAGTTTTGTAATAGAAAAGAACTCAACTTATCGCTTTAGGTGTTTGTCGTAGTTTTGTTGCCAAAATGACAGCGGAGAATAGGGACATCAAGCTGCCGTATACAAAAGGCTCATAAGCCCCGATTCCATCCCACAGAAGCCCAGCAATTACCCTTGCAGGCAGCAAGGCAATCCCGGCAAGGGTGGAGTGCAGCCCCAGCATCGTCCCCTTTAACTGCGGCGGAGCAATTTCCGCGATGAATGCCCGTTCCACACCTGCTGTCATGGCAGTAAACACGCCATAAATTACAAAAATCAGAAAGACAGGTTTGCACAAGGAATCGCCAAAAGAGAAGCCGTCAGGTTATAGATGAAGTAAAGCGGGATGGTATTGCTGCTGTCAAATCCGATATCTGCGGCACGGAGCAGTAGAAAACTGTTTGAAGAATTATTGCACCAAATGGTCTGCAAGCTGGAAAATCACCATTTATTGTTACAATAAAAAAGCAACCACAATCTTTTATAAATTCATATTCCTTACTCATCATTGATTATGTATAATCCAATCATATCAGCAGTTCACCTTGCGGAAAGCCCGGCTGAAGGGCTCTGTGGAACTATATCCGTATTTCATTGCTAACTCTGCCACAGAAGCAGTTCCAGAAAGCAATTCTTCCGCAGCAAGTGTCATTTTTCTCTTGGTAATATGCTCGTTGACACTATGGTCGAAGACATACCGGAACAGCTTTTGTAGAGAAGAAAGAGAAACGCTGGAAGCTTTGGCGATATTCTCTTGCGTACAATTGTCCGAAATATGAAGCGTACTACACGTCAAACCGCCTAAATATAGGCGTGGCAGGAGAAAATCTATGCTCCTGCCGATACATATCTATTTTTATCCTTATCGAGTGTAAATCAAGAGCCAGACGCAAAGACGCAGAGCCGATAATTTATAGGTTAATGTAACTTGTAGATTGTCGGCTCTTATTTGTTTCCTGCAAAGCACATTAACAAATAATTCTTAAAGAAACATCGCTAAAAGGAAAATAGGGAAAATAAGAAGCTGATTACTTCTTATTCTCCCTGCTGTTCAAGATACCGTCAATCGTACCTTGAATAATTTTTAATTCGTTATCACTCAATAAATCAAGTGATGTTTCTATCTGACGGCGAGCTGTGCTTTTGCCAACTTTCTCTGGCGGATAGAAATATTCATCAACCGATATATTGAACATGGTAACTAAATCATGGAATCAACTGAAGAAATATTTCAGTCCAGTATTACAATCATTATACCCTTTACAAGAATTTAAAATTCATATCAATAACATTTACAAAGCAGTCTGTTTGTGTACTTACATTCACACGGGCTGTTTTCATTTTATTAAAAAGTTTTTTCGATTTTTTCTGGTTTCAACTTAACAAATCATACCTGCCATTCCCTATATGGTGCGGAAAGAGGGATAAACACTTTTCACGTCATAACGGAAAGGCGGTAATGATATTCGTATTTGTGATGATGAATTGGCAGAAGCCTTGAAAAAGCTGTCCGAACGTAACTGTGAAAATTTACTGATGTACTATTTCTTGGACATGAGTGACACCGAGATTGCAAAAAAACAGAATATTTTCAGAAGTGGAGTTTTTCAAAACCGACACAATTCATATCAAAGTGCTGTTTGCGTCCACTCTATGATGAATACGGTAATGTTTATATTGTTGTAGATATGGAGTTAAAAGGACTTATCCGAGAAGCACTTATCAAAATGATTTTAGGGTTTGATATTGCCTTAGAAATTGAAGAAGAATAACAAGCAGTAACGTAGAGCATGATTTGTTCAATCCCCTCTTTCCTGCTCTGCACCCTGCTTTTACATGAAAGCATACCGCTTTCACCGGTTGTGCTTCTGTTAGAAACGGGACTTCATATTTCTGAATTTTGTGGATTGACAACGCATATTGATATGCAGAACAGAATACTCAATATAGACCACCAGCTATTAAGAGATAGCGAAATCGGCTACTATATTGATACTCCAAAAACAAAGAACGGAAAACGAGAACTTCCATTGGCAGAAAGAGCTTATCAAGCACTCCAAAGAATACTAAAGAACAAGTTACCGAACATCACACCTCATTCAGACATACCTATTGTACGAATATGGAAAACAAAGGAATGAACCCTAATACTCTGCAATATCTCATGGGACACGCTAACATAACCATGACACTTGGCTATTATGCACACGGTACATTTCAATCTGCAAAAGCGGAACTGGAAAGACTGGTAAGCTGGGATAATTTAAAAATAAGCTTTCTTTGAAAATGTTAATACTCTTTTCAAAAGTAAGACAAGCAGAATAAATGATCCATGAGACGTTATCATGGATCATTTTTCTATCCATTCATTATAATGAGACTATCAAATAATTTAAATTTATACAAAATAATGAAGATATCTTGATTGCTTTTTGGTATAATAAAGATAATTATCAAGGAAAGATGAGAGTATTATTATGATATCTGAAAAATCTTTTTATAAAACCTTTGCTCTGCTGACGTTATCGCTGGCATTGCAAAATCTGCTCACCTACGGCGTCAATCTGGCGGATAACCTGATGCTTGGTTCCTACAGTGAGACGGCTCTGTCCGGCTCGGCCCTGTGCAACCAGATTCAGTTTTTTTTACAGATGCTGGTGGTGGGTGCCTCGGAAGGGGCAGTGGTCATGGGAACTCAGTATTTCGGAAAAGGCAGGTTTGAGCCCATCGTACATACCATCGGGACCGCAGTGCGCTTCGGCGGCGGTATTGCTGCGGTCATGTTTCTGCTGATTCTGTTCTTCCCAGGACAGATCCTGGGCCTTCTCACCAATGACGCCGCTGTCATTGCAGAAGGAGTGAAGTATCTGCAGATTATTTGTTTTACCTACCTGATGTTTACAGTGACTAATATTTTGACGGCATCCCTGAGATCCGTCGGGATCGTTAAAATAGGATATATCATCTCAGCATCTACGCTGATCCTGAATATTATCCTGAACTCATGCCTGATCTACGGCAATTTTGGATTTCCGGAGCTGGGTATCCGGGGCGCAGCCGTTGCGACGCTCTGTTCACGCACGGTGGAACTTTTGATCGTGATCTGGTATTTAAAATACAAGGAACATTCCCTGAACCTGACCTTAAAAAAGCTGGTATTCATCGACCGGTCGTACATCAGAGACTATAAAAGGACCGCACTTCCGGTACTCACAAGCCAGGCACAATGGGGCCTTGCCCAGATGGCGCAGACCGGGGTGCTCGGCCATTTAGGAGCCCCGGCCATTGCGGCCAACTCTATTGCCACCATTGTATTTCAGATCATCACGGTGGTGGTCTACGGCTCTGCCAGCGCCTCAGGGATCATGATCGGATGGACCATCGGGGAGGGAAAAGAAAAGAATATAAAACCTATGGTAAAAACCCTGGAGATTTTATTCCTGTCCATCGGCATTTTATCGGGACTGGCCATTTTCCTGATCCGTGAACCGGTCCTGTCCCTGTATCAGATCTCCCCGCAGGCAAAGGCACTTTCCATGCAGTTTATGGCAATACTGTCGGTGACAACTGTTGGGACCGCATATCAGATGTCCTGCGACAACGGTATTATCCGCGGAGGAGGCAACACCAGCTTCAGCATGAAAATGAACCTGATCAGCATGTGGCTGATCTTGCTGCCGATTTCTATCTTTGCCGCCTTTGTCCTGCATCTGTCCCCGATCATTGTCTTCTTCCTCCTGAAATGGGATCAGCTTTATAAGGCAATCCCTGTATTCATAAGGCTGCACCGCTGGAAGTGGATCACCAAGGTCACAAGGGAAGAAGCTGCCTAGAGAGAAAGGAGAGAACCTGTCATGAAACTGATCACCTGTCTGGATGACAAAAACGGCCTATTATTCCATTGCAGAAGGCAGAGCCAGGACCGTGGGCTCAGGGCTTTTATGAAAGACATGGTAAAAGGCTCCAGAGTATATATGAACTCTTACACCTATGAGCTCTATAAAGATATCCCAAATGCTGTGGTCTGCGATGATTTCTTAGAAAAGGCAGACACCGGGGATTACTGTCTGGTGGAAGACTGTCCGGTAAAGGAATATGAAGACCGTATTGAAGAATTGATCCTATTCCGCTGGAATAAGATCTATCCGGCAGACTTGTATTTTGACCTGGATCTGTCGGCATGGCATCTGGAAGAAACAGAGGAGTTTGAAGGATCCACCCATCATATCACCAAAAAAAGATATACAAAGGAGAAACATCACTATGAAACTGCGAAATAGAATCTCAGCCGCACTGTTGACCCTGATCCTGGCACTCAGCCTCGGAGCGTGCCAGGCAGCTGACAAATCCGGTTCAGCTGTCAAAATGACGGTAAAGACCGAAACACAGAATGTGTCCATAGACAATATCCCCGACTATTCAGGCAAAATGTATGTGGAGCTAAATAACAACAGCCCTGATTTTTCTTCAAAGGATTTAAAATCCAAATCCTACGAGTCCTACAGTAAACTGGATTCTCTGGGCAGATGCGGCACAGCCGAAGCAAACATCGGAAAAGACATCATGCCCACAAAAAAGCGCGGAGCCATCGGAATGGTGAAACCCACGGGGTGGCATACCGTTAAATACAGCAGTGTAGACGGCAAGTATCTCTATAACCGCTGCCATCTGATCGGTTATCAGCTCACCGGAGAAAATGCAAATGAAAAGAATCTCATCACAGGAACCAGAGCCATGAACGTGGACGGAATGCTGCCGTTTGAAGACATGGTGGCCGACTACGTAAAGGAAACCGGAAACCATGTTCTGTACCGGGTCACTCCGGTCTATGAAAAGAAGGATCTGGTAGCAAAAGGTGTTCAGATGGAAGCGAAATCTGTGGAGGATAAAGGAAAAGCAATAGAGTTTAATGTCTTTGTATATAATGTGCAGCCAGGTATATCCATTGACTACAAAACAGGTGAGAGCACGGCATCAAAAGCGGTATCCGGCCAAAAGAGAACATCTTCCGAAAAAAGCAGTCATGAAAGTACCTCAAGTTATATCTGCGGTAATTCCAGGTCCAAAGTTTATCACTGTCCTGGGCAGAGAGATTATGAAAAAATGAAATCCTCTAAGTATCTTGTGAAGTTCCAGAGTGAAAAGGAAGCACAGCAGGCAGGATACAGAAAAGCGAAAAGATAACGATTTAAATCAGAGGGAGGACAAAAGTATGACCTCCTGCATGAGGCTATCCGGACCATGGTCCTATGGTCAACCGTTTTCTGTGTCATCTTTGGTTTATCCGTTGCCCTGTTTTCCGCATCCACCATATCCCAGTTTACAAAGGATGACCTTGTCATGATCGATGTGGGACGGAAAGCACTGAGGACAAACGGACTGTCATTTTTTGTGTTTGGGTGTTATACAGTGTATTCCTCCCTTTACCTCGCCCTTGGAAAGGCAAAAGAGGGTTTTATCCTGGGCACCTGCAGACAGGGGATCTGTTTTCTTCCTATCATCCTGGCAGCTGCGGTCACTGTTTTTATGGCTTTCAGCCTTCGCAGAGAGTTGATTGCCTTTTCCTGTGCCTGATGATAAAATGGTATCACATTTTAAATACAGATTGGAGGAGCATATGACTTATGAAGAATTGCTGGCTTCAGCCAGAACCTGTATGGGGGCCTACTGCAAGGCCTGTCCTGTGTGCAACGGAAAAGCCTGCGGCAGCCAGATCCCTGGACCGGGAGCAAAAGGATCAGGGGACACAGCTATCCGCAATTACCAGAAATGGCAGGAGATACGGGTAAATATGGATACCCTGTCTGAAAACCAGCCGGTGAGCACCGCACTTGAGTTATTTGGACAGACATTCCGTTATCCGTTTTTTGCCGGTCCCGTAGGCGCTGTAAATCTTCACTATGGTGATAAATACACAGATGTGTCCTACAATGAGGTCCTGGTCTCGGCCTGTGCACAGGCGGGGATTGCCGCTTTTACCGGTGACGGAGTCAATCCGGAAGTGATGACAGCAGCCACTCAGGCCATCAAGGCAGCCGGCGGCATGGGTGTGCCCACAGTAAAACCATGGAATCTGGAGACGGTACGGGAGAAGCTTTCTCAGGTTCACAGCTGCGGTGCCTTTGCGGTGGCTATGGACGTGGACGCAGCCGGGCTTCCTTTCTTAAAAAATATGACGCCTCCCGCCGGAAGAAAATCGACGGAAGAATTGACAGAGATCATTAAAGAAGCCGGACTTCCTTTCATCGTAAAGGGTGTCATGACGGTCAAGGGTGCGCTAAAAGCGAAGGAGGCGGGTGCCTCAGCCATCGTTGTGTCCAATCACGGAGGGCGTGTTCTGGATCAGTGCCCGGCCACGGCAGAAGTGCTGGAGGAAATCGCAGAAGCGTTAGACGGCTCTATAAAGATCCTGGTTGACAGCGGACTGCGTTCCGGAGCCGATATCTTCAAGGCACTGGCATTAGGGGCAGACGGGGTCATCATATGCCGTCCGTTTGTGACCGCCGTGTATGGAGGCGGAGCAGAGGGTGTCCATACATATATTGAGAAAATAGGAGCAGAGTTTCAGGATACCATGGCCATGTGCGGTGCAAATTCTCTGGAGGAGATCACAAGAGATATGATCCGCTGTCTCTGATCATTTGGCTTGTCTTAAATAACGAGACTCATGTATAGCCGTCACCAGTTATATATCGTCTTTTCCGACCCAAGTATAGCATGATCGACTGTACTTGGGTCTTTTTATGTTGTTGAAGCGGGCTTGTCCTGTTTGTGCTATAATAATTTTCAGAACGCTTGACACGGAAAGGAGTTTAAAGACATTATGAAACCTCAATCTTATTACGATGAACTGAGCGTGCAGCAGACCTTAAAGCTAAGAGAACTGATCCGGACACTGCCTCCTTTTTCAAAGGAATTTTTCCGGGCGATCGATACCACGACCCAGGTACGGACCCGGATCGCATATGCGTACGACCTGCGGGTGTTTTTCCACTTTCTGATGGATGAAAACCCAGTATACAAAAATTATACGGTACTGGATTTCAAACCTGAAGATTTGGATAGGATTGAATCAGTGGACCTGGAAGAATATATGGAGTATTTAAAAACCTATGTGTCCGATGACAAACGGATGCAGAACACAGAACGGGGAATTTTCCGCAAAATGTCCTCTTTGAGAACGTTTTATGCCTATTATTATAAACGTCAGCTGATCAAGACAAACCCAACTCTGCTGGTGGATATGCCAAGGATCCATGAAAAGGAGATCATCCGTCTGGAGGCGGATGAGGTTGCCTCCCTGCTGGACTTTATCGAGAGAGGCGGCGATAATTTAACCGGACAGAAACGGATGTACTATGAAAAAACAAAAGAACGGGATCTGGCTATTATAACCCTGCTTCTCGGAACCGGAATCCGTGTTTCAGAGCTGGTAGGACTGGATATGAACGATGTGGATTTTAAGAACAACGGACTTCACCTGATTAGAAAAGGCCGGAAAGAAATGACCGTTTATTTCGGGGAGGAAGTGGCAGACGCACTAATTCAGTACATCGAAGGCTCCCGGAGCAAAATAATCCCCCGGGAAGGGCATGAGAATGCTTTGTTTTACTCCATGCAGAGGAAACGGATCGGGGTTCAGGCTGTGCAGAACCTTGTAAAAAAATATGCAAAACAGGTGACGCCGCTGAAAAAGATCACTCCTCATAAACTTAGGAGTACATATGGTACAGCTCTCTATGAGGAAACCGATGATATTTACCTGGTGGCCGAAGTCCTGGGGCATAACGATGTGAATACTACAAGAAAACACTATTCTGCCATGTCTGACACGAAGCGGAGACAGGCGGCAAAAAAAGTGACTTTAAGAGAGAAAAACTAGAAAGAGAGAGCCATCCAAATGTTTCAGAAAAAAGATCTTTTTACAATACCGAACCTTATGGGATACTTTCGCATTCTGCTGGTCCCTGTGTTTATCTATCTCTATATCAACGCGCATTCTGTGACAGACACATACAAGGCCCTGGCTGTTCTCATTCTCTCAGGTGTCACAGACTTCTTTGATGGAATTGCCGCAAGAAAGCTTCACCAGGTCACGGAGCTTGGCAAGGCTCTGGACCCTGTGGCTGACAAACTGACCCTGGGCGCGGTGATCTTCTGCCTGATCCGCAGAATCAATGGTTTCCAGTACCTGTTTCTCGTTTTTATTGTCAAAGAACTGTATATGCTCCTGGGCAACCTGACCGCCATGAAGCTCAATGGAAAAAAGCTGGACGGGGCAGCCTTCATCGGCAAGGCAGCTACCATGATCACCTACTGGAGCATGGGATTTTTTCTCCTGTTTCCCGGAATGCCAAGGGCCGTCCAGATCTTTCTGATGATCCTGTGCGGAGGCATGATAACTGCTACAGGACTGTACTATCTTCCTGTGTTTTTCAGGCTTGCCAAAAAAATTTGACAAAGTTCCAAACAGATTTGCTGGCACTTTGTTGTGGGATTCAATATAATGATGGCACAGAAAGGAGCACCGTTTGTATGATAGAAGAAAAATTATTAAAACTTAGAAAGAAACAGGGATACAGCCAGCAGGAAGTAGCCGATTTTTTATCCGTTACCAGGCAGACCATCTCTAACTGGGAGTGCGGAGTTTCCCAAACAAAAGGATATTAAAGAATAACCTGTGTTTACCTGCTTGCAAAGACAAGAATTTTGTTGCTAAGTTAAGCGATACTACATAGGCGTGTTAGTATTTCTTCTTTGTCGCTGTGAAATAGCAGACTACTTCATTTCTGCTTGATTATCCTAAAACTTATTAGGTTATGGTTTGTCAAGGACTTGTTGCATAAGCAATGCTGAATAGCACTCTTTACAAAACATAGGGTGATAAGTAAATTTTCAAAAGCAGGAAAGAAATGACGATATTGATGTGGCGTGATATAATGTACACAAAGACAAATTTGAAGTTGTCTAAATAAATCAAGATAAAGCCACTATGCTGGTGTACATTGAAGGTGGATATAATGAATGATATGGAAGCAGTACAGATAATACAAGACTATATACGCACGCATTATAAAGATGATAATTTTTGTATACATGATGTCTGTTCTAAGATTGGATATTCGAGACGACAAGTTGATAGATTTTTCAAGAGGTTTCTGAAAAAAACATTACGAGAATATATCAATGCAGTTTGTTTGACAGAAAGCGCGAACGAGTTGTTAAATACAAGAAAAACAATTTTAGAAGTTGCTTTGAATAGTCATTATGAAACACATGAGGGATTTGCACGTTCGTTTTATAAGAGATTTCACATTATGCCCTCTGTATACCGTGACAAAAAAATTGCAATTCCATTATTCATACAATATCCAGTCAGTCACTATAATGCGTTACTCAAACATAAGGAGGAGTTATTTATGAATAATGCTTTGAATTTTTGTATGATTACTGCCAAAGAACGTAACAAAAGAAAACTTATTTATCTGCCATCGAAAAATGCACAAGATTATTTTTCTTATTGTGAAGAAGTTGGCTGTGAGTGGGAAGGGCTTTTGAATAGTATTCCAGAAAAAATTGAACCTGCCGCTTTAATTGAACTTCCAGAAAAATTTGTAGAAAAAGGTTTTTCAAGGATAGCAGTAGGTATTGAAGTTCCGTTAGAATATGATAAGGAACTTCCGGAATCATATAAAATAGTAGAGCTTCCAGAATGTATTATGCTATATTTTCAAGGTGAACCATATGAAAATGAAGAAGATTTTTGTAAAGCAATAGAAAGCACATATACAGCTATTGGAAAATATAATCCTACGTTATATGGATACAAATTTGCATATGATATAGCTCCAAGTTTTAATTTTGGTGCAGATACAAGCACAGGAGCAAGATTAGCTGTTCCAGCACTATATAATGATTATTCAGAATAGAGAATTTTGGAATATAAAATTTATGATGTAGGTAAGAGCATGTTTGTAATAAAAAATATTATTTTTTTAGTTGGTATGATTAGTGTTGTCAGCCTGACCGCATGTTCAAAAGCTGATAATAATCAATTGAGCAGAGTAGGAATCGAAAACACTGAAATAACAGTTCTTGAAATGGAAATGCATGCAAATTACAGTAACGCGGACCCATTTGAGAATGAACTCCTGTTTTGTGTGTCCGAAGATATGGAAACTTTAGATGCGGAAGTTTCTTTTCAAATGGATGGTGAAAGTGGCATTGTAGAAATCAAGGACAGAAATGCTGATGAGATTTTATGGAGCAAGATATGGGATGAAAACGTCAGTGACGACACTATTATAATTACGCTTGAGAATCTGCAAAAAGAGAAAGAGTACGTTGTGCGGTTTACTGGAGCTAAAATAAATTATGCAGTTGTAAAAGTATCGTTTGATAGTGATTTGGTTCAGAAAAAAGCAAGACCTTCAAAACAAAAATTCAGTTTGTAGAAGTCAATAAATACAAAGATAAATTAGAATTTGAGGTGGAAGTATGGCATCAAGCAAAGAATATTTGGAGTTTATTTTAGGGCAGTTATCCGAATTAGAAGAAATTACATATCGTGCTATGATGGGAGAATTTATTATCTATTATCGTGGTAAGATTGTCGGCGGTATCTATGATGATAGATTGCTTGTCAAACCAGTAAAATCAGCAATTAGTTATATGTCAACAGCTCCGCATGAGTTACCCTATGAGGGAGCAAAAGAAATGTTGTTGGTAGACGAAGTTGATAATAAGGAATTTCTGATAGGTTTGTTTAATGCAATGTATGAGGAATTACCAGTACCAAAACTGAAAAAGAAGAAATAAACAAATCCCAGATTATAAAACTATAAACATTGTGATGTGGAGGATAATATATGACACCAGATGAAATATTAAAATACTGTCTTGAAAATTTAGAGGGAACGGTTTTAGTTAATAGTTGGGGGGAAAGAGGGATATATTATAATCCTGATAATATTCTAAAGCGCGGTGTCTATATTTTGACGGTAAAAGAGAAAGACGGGGATAATGACAAAAGCTCCAGCTTGAACAGGGAGAATATATACCGCGTGAATTTAGGAGTACGAAAAACTACTTTTATAGAAATGTTTGATTTTATACCAAAACGCCCTGCAAAGGGTTGTATAGTTGATATGAATTATGATTTTTCTGCAACAAACAAAATTCTTCCCCACCCTGTATATGCGTGGATGGGGTGGATATGTTCACTGAATCCATCGGAAAAAACTTTTGTGGAATTGAAACCACTTATCCAAGAAGCATATGATTATGCAAAAGAGAAATACAAGAAACGTAAAGTATAACTTCCAGTTTATGTGGCAGATAAGCTCAGAATCATTCTGCAAAAGATACTACACCTACTATGTTATATTTTGGTTCACAACCAACAGTAGAGCAATTTTATGAAAAGAATGGCTGTCGAAAAAGTTTGCAATCATATATTATTAATAAAAAAGGTAAATCTTAGCTTGAGCATAATTTGCCGAAAGGAGTAGAAAACTATGAAAATGCCAGAAAAAATTGATATAAGTATGTTTGCTCCATGCGGAATGAATTGTAAAGTTTGTTATAAGCACTGTTACCACAAAAAACCTTGTGCTGGGTGTTTGAATAGTGATAAAGGGAAACCTGAACATTGTCGTAAATGCAAAATAAAGGACTGTGTCAAAGCCAAAGCGTTATCCTATTGTTTTGAATGTGCCAAATATCCATGTAAGTTGATTAAAAACCTTGAAAAAAGCTATAACAAACGGTATCAAGCAAGTCTTATAGAAAATAGTCGTTTTGTTCAAGGACAGGATTTGGAGCATTTCATGGAACAGCAGAAAATAAAATATACTTGTTCTGAATGCGGTGGAATTATTTCTATTCACGATAGAGAATGTAGCGAGTGTCAAGAAAAAATGAAATAGCAAAATCTTCAGTTTATAGAATTGAGAAAATTATAAAGGAGAAACGAATATGCTGGATAAAATACCAAATGCAGAAGAAATGACTGCTTTAGTCGGTAAATCATTATATGATATATGGAATAAACTGTGTATCTTAATTGATGAAAAGTATGAAATGGAATGCTTGTGGAACAAAGGTGGTAAAGCGTGGACTTATGAGTATAAATATCGTCGAGGTGGAAAAACGCTTTGTGCGTTGTACGCAAGAGAAAATTGTGTAGGATTTATGATTATCTTAGGGAAAGATGAACGATTAAAATTCGATAAAGATAGAAATAGTTATTCAAAAGAAGTGCAAAAAATTTATGATGAGACGAAAACTTATCATGACGGAAAATGGCTGATGTTTGAGCCAACAGATACAGCTTTGTTTGATGATTTTGTTAGGCTGTTGGGAATAAAAAGAAAGCCCAACAGGAAGTGATAATCTTATGCTAGAATTTAGAATACAAATTGGAATTTTGATATGAATGCGAAGTGAGAAATGATTTATGAATGAAGAAATGTTTATATTACTTGTATGGGAAATAATATCAAGAAAAGTAGAGCAAACTTTTAATGCAGAAGAGGAACTGTTACACATTGGTTATATCGATTCTAATTTGTTATTTGGTATTACAGAAGGAAAAATTATAGCAAGTGATGAATGTATTCTTACAAATATTACAAAAGTTGATGGGAAAATATTTATAGAATATTCATTTGATATATCAATGAATTTATATAATTCAAATAACGAGTATATTTTCAATATGTTCTCTGTGGTAGAAGGAAGTTGCAAATTTCCTGATGAAAAAGAATATGACTATAGCTATTTGAGTGAGCATTACGATGAGATGGATAGGTGTGAATTACTATCATATGAAAATATCATAAGTGAAGTAAAGATAAATTATTCAAATATTGATGTGAACACTTAAATGTAAATCCCAGTTTATATGACTATAGAAGATAAAAAATATAATTTGTAAGGAGATGAGACTATAATGTGCATTGAATGCTATATTGATGAAAGTAGAATTACACCGTTGTTAAATCCGATAGAATGTTTACAAAATCATACACAGTATATCTGTGGGACTTGTGGACGGTGCATCTGTATTGAACATGACCCTAAGCGTGGTCTGCAAAGATGGAATTTTCCTTTCAAGTCACTAGAAATTGCAAAAATGTATTTGCGTACTGCTGATTACAGTATGAAAAAATCATGTGGTATTTATGAAATAGTAAGTGAAAATGGGAGACGTTCCTACAAAATTTTTGCAAATAATGAGGACTTACAGTTATACCTAAAAAAGAATAAAGGTAAAACCTGTAAAGATACAAAGCCTATTTTTGCTGTTGAAGAATATAAAGAATATGCAAATACACAAATACGAAAATTGACTTCTAACGAAATACAGAAATATATGTCAGAGCGATAAAGAGAAAGAAGACAGTACAGAAGCTGTTTCGTATATCTCTCATCTGTGATATTAAAGAACTTTCTGCGCATGGGGAAGATGAAGTACTTCCAGAACAGGATATATGATAGAATAAGAATATATTTATGTGATTGGAGAATTCTTTATGCAGATCACCAGCCTTTCTATTCACAACTTTAAATCCATTAAAACCATGCATTTGACCAATATCGAAAATGCTCTGATTCTGGTGGGCAAAAATAACGCGGGAAAAAGCTCTGTCTTAGATGCCGTGCGGGCAGCCGGAGGGCAGTATGAGATCACGGAAGATGATTTCCACTCATCAGGACAGAATATCGAGATCGGCATCAGCATTTCCATCACCCAGGAGGATTTAAAGCTTCTCCACTCAGAAGGGATCGTAAGCCACTATAAGAGGTATGAGATATGGGAGAAGAATTTCCGGGAACGCCTCCCATCATTTCAGGATGGCAGCCTGACCTTCTCTTTCATAGCCAACAGAAATGGCAGGATCCTGTATCAGGATGGATTCCAGAAAAACAATCCCTATATCCCGAAAGTTTTTCCAAAGATCTATTACATGGACACGGAGCGGGACATCTCCCAGATCCAGGAAGATCTGTTCATCAGCCAGGAGGATAAACTGCTGACCCAGATGCGCTCCGATTGCTGCATGTTTGACAGGAAGAAGCAGTGCACTCACTGCTTTCAGTGTATCGGTCTGATCCATCAGAAAATGCCGGAGGAATTAAACGCATTCGAGACGTCCAAGTTATTTGAATACAAGTTGTATCACCTGAATCTGGACCATTTTGTGGAAAAGGTCAATAAAAGTTTCCACAAAAATGGAGGAGTAGGCGATGTATTTTATTATATGAACTACGACATGAATTCTCTGCTTAAGGTCCGTTCCATGATCTACAGCAGAGAACACCAAGGGGCCAGGACTGTGGAACAGCAGGGAAAGGGCATAAGGAGCATCTATATTTTGTCGCTGCTGGAAGCCTATGTGGAGGAATCCGCTAAAATCCCGTGTATCATCATGATGGAGGTCCCTGAGATCTACCTGCATCCGGAGCTCCAGAAGGCGGCGGGAGACCTTCTTTACAAGCTTTCCGAAAAGAATCAGGTCATGTTCACCACCCATGCGCCGAACTTGATCTTTAACTTCAACAGCCGCCAGATCAGACAGATTCTTCTTGATAAGGATGCCTATTCCGTTGTACGGGAAAAAACAGATCTGGGAGTCATCCTCAATGATCTGGGCTACACCGCCGCGGACCTGATGGATGTGAATTTTGTCTTTATCGTGGAAGGAAAACAGGACAAAAGCCGCCTTCCTCTTTTGCTGGAGCGTTATTACTCAGAGGTCTGTGATGAAGACGTACGGCTAAAGCGAATCGCTATCATAACCACAAACAGCTGCACCAACATCAAGACCTATGCAAACTTAAAATATATGAACCAGATTTATCTAAAGGACCAGTTTTTAATGATCCGGGACAGCGACGGAAAAGATCCGGATGTCCTGGGAAAACAGCTCTGCAGGTATTACGACGAGCGGAGCATATCCGATGTGGACCCTCTTCCTAAAGTTACCAGGAGAAATGTGCTGATCTTGAAATACTATTCCTTTGAAAACTATTTTCTGAATCCTGCAGTTATGGTAAAATTAAACCTTATCAATACAGAGGAAGAATTTTATGAAACGTTGTTTCAGAAGTGGCAGGAATACCTACACCGTCTTAAGAGCGGCAGGCATTTGATGGAGGTGCTCGGAAGAACGCTGACATCCCCTGATGATGTCAAAGCTCATATGGAGGAGATCAAGATTTATCTGCGGGGACATAACCTGTTTGATATTTTTTACGGTCCCTATAAGAAAGAGGAACGGGAACTTTTGAGACAATATATTGAATTGGCACCAAGAGAAGATTTTCAGGATATCCTTGCTGCCATTGATGATTTCATTTACTTTAAGAGCAAAAGAACAAGAGATTAGGAGGAGATATTATGGGCTGTTTCGGAAATATATTATGGTTTATCTGCGGAGGTTTTGTAAGCGGACTGGGATGGTGCCTTGCAGGATGTCTCTGGTGCATTACCATTGTGGGAATCCCGGTGGGTATCCAGTGCTTTAAGTTTGCATCCTTAAGCTTCTGGCCGTTCGGCAAAGAGGTCCGCTATGGCGGAGGTGCCGGCTCCATGCTGTTAAATATCATCTGGCTGATCGTCACAGGACTTCCTATGGCTGCCGGTTCTGCCATCATGGGGGCTTTTCTGTGCATCACTGTCATCGGCATCCCGTTTGGGCTTCAGCACTTTAAGATAGCAAAATTAGCATTGATGCCGTTTGGGGCAGAGATCATATAAATACAGGAGACAAGATGAAGGTTATACTTACTGCAATCAACGCAAAATATATTCATTCCAATCTGGCTGTCTACTGCCTGCGGGCCTATGCAAAGCCCTACCGGGAGGAGATTACCATCGCGGAATATACGATCAATCAGCAGACAGACGATATCTTGATGGATCTATATAAACAAAAGCCGGATCTACTCTGCTTTTCCTGCTATATATGGAATATAGAATATGTTGAAAGCATCCTCCGGGAGATCAAAAAGCTTTTTCCCGCCCTGCCAGTCTGGCTGGGCGGCCCGGAGGTATCTTATGATGCCCAAGATGTGCTGAAACGTTTTCCCCAGGTCACCGGAGTAATCAAAGGAGAAGGGGAAGAGACCTTTTTGGAACTGATGGACTATTATCACGGCAAAAAAGATGATCTTTCACAGATTGACGGCATCACCTGGAGGAGCGGAGAAACAATCACAGACAATCCATGGAGGCCGGTGATGGACCTTAGCAAGGTCCCTTTTGTATATAACCATATGGAGGACTTTCAGCATAGGATCATATATTATGAATCCAGCCGCGGCTGCCCGTTTTCCTGCAGCTACTGTCTTTCTTCCATTGATAAATGCCTTCGGTTCAGGGATCTTTCCCTCGTAAAAAAAGAGCTCCAATTTTTTATTGACCACAAGGTTCCCCAGGTAAAGTTTGTTGACCGGACTTTTAACTGTAATCGTACACATGCTATGGCTATATGGAGATATCTCAAGGAACATGACAACGGAGTCACGAACTTTCATTTTGAAGTAGCAGCCGATCTGCTCAATGAAGAAGAACTGCAGCTGATCTCAGGCATGCGTCCCGGCCTGATCCAGTTAGAGATCGGTGTTCAATCCACAAATCCTGAGACCATCCGTGAGATCCACCGGACAATGGATTTTAAGAAGGTGGCAGGAATCGTCAAAAAGATCAATGAGGGGCACAACATCCACCAGCATCTGGATCTGATCGCAGGGCTTCCATATGAGGACCTGCAAAGCTTTGCTTCGTCATTTAATGACGTTTACAAGGTAAGGCCGGAACAGCTTCAGCTGGGATTTTTAAAGGTGCTCAAAGGCTCCCATATGGAAAAGAAAAAGCATGAATATGGCCTTGTATTCAAGGATACGCCTCCCTATGAGGTTCTGTATACCAAATGGCTTCCCTATGAGGATATGATGACTCTGAAATCCATAGAGAATATGGTGGAGATCTATTATAACAGCCGGCAGTTTGCCAACACAATGGAATATTTGGAGCATGAGTTCTCCTCGCCCTTTCACATGTATCAGTGTCTGGGGAATTTTTATGAGGACAAGGGATATCACAAGATGAATCATTCCCGGATCGCCTCCTATGAGATACTGGAGGAATTTATCTGCCGGTATGCAGGGAATGAGAGTCTTCCGCTTTACCGGGAACTGTTAACCTACGACTTATATTTAAGAGAAAATATCAAAAACAGGCCGTCTTTTTCCGGGGAATACACGGTAAACAAAGACGAGCTGTATGATCTCTATGACAATATACTTCCAAAGAATCGGGAACTCTCTGCCTATGCCAATAAAAATCTGCGGAAGATGTCCCACATCGAAAAGTTCCAGTTTGATGTTGCGGGGGACGGGAGCCGGAAGGAAACCCTCCTGCTCTTTGACTATCAAAAAAGAGACCCTTTAAACCGCCAGGCTTATGTGGTCCGGATATGGAGATAAGATCTTGACAAGAAAAGAAATGAAAAAACAGGCCAGACAGACGGTGAAAAGGCATTACGCTCTATTTCTTGCCATCTGTCTTGTTTCCGCATTCCTTGGTTCCGAGTTTTCTGACTCGATAAAATCCATCAAAACATATTCTACGGAGTTCACTCATGCAGCAGTATCCGGCACAGTGGCCACTTCAAAAGGTGTTGTGGATGTGGCAGAGGATATCGCGGCAGGGGACACCGAATCCGGCAGAAAGCTTTCCAAAAAGATTGAGAAAGAACATATCGACGCATCCAAAAAGCAGAACCCCGCATTCGGACGGAGCAGAGGAGTCTTTGCACAGATACTCAATGGCGTCACCTCAGGATCTCTCCTGGTCACACTGGCATCGGGTATGAATTCCCTGTTTGGCTCTCAAAATGTTACCCTGGCCATTTTACTGGTTTTCTGCCTGGCTGCTGTTTTATCCTTTTGGATTCTCATTGTCAATACCTTCGCCGTCATCTCCCGCAGAATGTTTCTGGAAGGGCGTGTTTACCACAAAGTTCCGGCTCAGCATGTGTTATTCCTGCTTCGGGTAAAAAAATGGCTCCGTGCGTCCAAGACGATGCTTACTGTTTCCATTTTTCAGTTTCTGTGGACTTTTACGGTCATTGGAGGCATCATAAAAAAGTATTCCTATTATCTTGTGCCTTACATCGTGGCAGAAAATCCGTCGATCAAATCCCGGGATGCAATCCGGCTGTCCAGAGAGATGATGAACGGACATAAGTGGCAGTGTTTTTTTTGAAATGTCCTTCCTGGGCTGGTGGCTGCTGGAACTTGTGACGCTTGGATTGAGTGCAGTTTTTTACTCCAATGCCTACCGGACGGCGGCTTTTTGTGAATACTATACATACTTAAGAAATAAAGCAAAGGAAAAAGGAATCCCTAATTTAGAGCTACTCAATGACAAATATTTGTTTGAGAAAGCAGACGAACAAGCAATTCAATCTGCATATGGAGATGTACTCCAGATTATAGAAGCAGCTAGTCAATTTAAGGACCGCCGCACAAAGCTCAGCAGGTTTTTTTAAGACTATCTTGGCATCGTATTGATCAACACAGAGGCCGAAAAAGAATATGAACGATACCAGACAGAGCAGCTTCACATCCAGGCCATGAAAAATGCGGCGGACAAAGATTCTTATCCCACTAGGCTGAGTATGATGCCGGAAAGCAAAAAACGCCGCAGAATTGAGACTCTGCATTATATGCGCCGTTATACCTTATGGTCATTGACGCTGCTTTTCTTTATCTTGTCCTTTCTGGGCTGGATTTGGGAAGTGAGCCTGCATTTAATCGCCAGCGGTGTTTTTACCAACAGGGGAATCCTTCACGGTCCCTGGATTCCCATCTACGGAGCCGGCGGAATCTTGATCCTGACACTGTTAAATAAACTGAGACAAAAACCGATCCTGGAATTTATCAGTATCGTGGCTGTCTGCGGATGTGTGGAATATTTTACTTCTGTCTTTCTGGAAACGATGCATCACGGGCAAAGATGGTGGGATTACAGCGGATACTTTCTGAATATCCACGGCAGGGTCTGCGCGGAAGGCCTGCTTGTTTTCGGTATTGGCGGGCTGGCCATTGTATACGTCCTGGCGCCGTTTCTTGACAATATGATACAGAGACTTCAGCCGAATTAGAGATAAGTTTGTTTCTGGCATCTAAATTTTTTGCTATGAAAAAGGATTGATTTCACAAATTAACAGTGTTATAATATGTGGGAAATAAAAAAGCGTTGAAGAGAAGAGTAATCTGTGAAAGTCTTCCAGAGAGAGATGCATTTGGTGAGAGCATCTTAAGTACTAAAACAGATGAAGACCACCTCCGAGCGGCTGCAAACCAGCCCGGCCGACACCGTTATCGTCAACGAAGTGGTCTGCTTTACGATATGAAGCAGGCAACCAAGGGTGGAACCGCGTGAATAACGTCCCATGGATTTTTCCATGGGGCTTTTTTTATTCCATAGGAATGTTCTCCCTATGGAATAAAAAAGCCCTCCGGGCATGATGCACACGATGTGCCAAGGAAGGCTGCTTTGTTCTTAATTACAATACAAGAAAGGAAAAATACTATGAAGATTACATTAAAAGATGGATCTGTTAAAGAGTACGGCCAGAGCATGTCTGTCATTGATATCGCAAAGGATATCAGTGAAGGACTTGCAAGAGTTGCTTGTGCAGGGGAGATCAACGGGGAAGTCGTGGATTTAAGGACTATTGTAGAGGATGACTGCGAGCTGAGTATCCTTACCTTTGACTCGGAAGGGGGAAGACACGCTTTCCGCCATACTGCATCCCATATTTTAGCCCAGGCTGTAAAACGCCTGTACCCGGAGACAAAGCTTGCCATCGGGCCGTCTATCGACAATGGATTTTACTATGACATGGAGAAGGATACTCCATTTACACAGGATGATCTGGAGAAGATTGAAGCAGAAATGAAAAAGATTGTAAAAGAAAATTTGGAGATCACTTGTTTTACGAAACCAAGAGAAGAAGCAATCGCATTTATGAAGGAACGCAACGAGCCGTATAAGGTAGAACTCATCGAGGATCTTCCTGAGGATTCCGTTATCAGTTTCTATCAGCAGGGTGAATTCATTGACCTGTGTGCAGGACCTCATCTGATGACAACAAAGCCTGTGAAAGCGTTTAAGCTCACAAGCATCGCCGGAGCCTACTGGCGCGGTAATGAAAAGAATCAGATGCTCACCCGTATCTATGGAACTGCATTTGCAAAAAAAGCAGATCTGAAAGATTACCTGACCATGATGGAGGAAGCGAAAAAACGTGACCACAGAAAGCTTGGAAAAGAACTCGGACTCTTTATGATGAGAGATGAAGGGCCGGGATTCCCATTCTTTTTACCAAATGGTATGGTGCTTAAGAATACTTTGCTGGACTACTGGAGAGAAATCCATAACAAAGCAGGATATGTAGAGATCTCCAGCCCGATCATGCTGAGCAGGCACCTGTGGGAGACATCCGGACACTGGGATCACTACCAGGAAAATATGTATACAACGGTCATCGATGAAGAAGACTTTGCCATCAAACCTATGAACTGCCCAGGCGGCGTTTTAGTATACCAGTCAGAGCCACGCTCTTACCGTGACCTGCCGCTTCGCATGGGAGAACTGGGATTGGTACACCGCCACGAAAAATCCGGACAGCTTCACGGACTAATGCGTGTCCGCTGTTTTACACAGGATGATGCCCATATTTTTATGATGCCTGAGCAGATCAAAGATGAGATCAAAGGTGTCGCAGCGCTGATCGACCAGGTTTACAGCCTGTTTGGATTCAAATACCATGTGGAATTGTCCACCCGGCCGGAAGACAGCATGGGAAGTGATGAAGACTGGGAGATGGCTACAGATTCTTTGAGGAGCGCACTGGACGATCTTGGACTTGACTATGTAGTCAATGAAGGGGATGGAGCATTCTACGGACCGAAGATTGATTTCCATCTGGAAGATTCCATCGGAAGAACATGGCAGTGCGGAACCATTCAGTTAGACTTCCAGCTTCCTCTGCGGTTTGACCTCCATTACACTGGAGCAGACGGAGAGAAGCACCGTCCGATCATGATCCACAGGGTTGCTTTTGGTTCCATCGAACGGTTTATCGGTATCCTGATCGAACACTTCGCAGGAGCATTTCCGACCTGGCTGGCACCAGTGCAGGTGAAGGTCATTCCGATCTCTGACAAGCATTTAGACTATGGAAACAAAGTGCTGGATGCGTTAAAAGAAGCCGGCATCCGCGCTGAGATTGACACCAGGGCTGAAAAGATGGGTTATAAGATCCGGGAGGCACAGCTTCATAAGATCCCATATATGCTAGTTGTGGGAGGAAAAGAAGAAGAAAACCAGGCCGTTTCCGTGAGAAGCCGATTTAAGGGAGATGAGGGGCAGATGTCCTTAGATGAATTCCTTTCTGCGGTCAAAAAGGAAATTGAGACAAAAGAAATCCGCCAGGTAGAAAAAGAAGACGAAGAGAAATAAATGAAAACATCCCGAATACGTTCATTGCCGTATTCGGGATGTTCTTTAATTACTGAGTAAATGATAAATCGGGGTAACAGGATTCGAACCTGCGACCTCACGGCCCCCAGCCGTGCGCTCTAACCAAACTGAGCCATACCCCGCTAGAGATATTTTATCGAATAATATCGAAGAGTGCAAGCATTATTTAAATATACTCAAATTCTTTCTTATGATAAAATAAATACAATAGATACAAAGCAGAAAGGAACCAGGATATTGTGAAACTATTATTGATCGAAGATGATATGGAAATCAGCGAGATGCTGGAAGATTTTTTGAGCAGAGAAGCATTTGAAGTGGAAACAGCTTTTGACGGTGAGATGGCCTGTCAGAAGTTTTTTGAAGGTTCTTATGATCTGGTGCTGCTGGATCTGATGATCCCGAAACTAAGCGGGATGGAAGTCATGAAAAAAATCAGGGAGGATAGTGTTGTTCCGATCATCATTCTATCAGCAAAGGATACGGAACTTGATAAGTCACTGGGACTTCTTTTAGGTGCAGATGATTATATTACCAAACCCTTTTCTGTGACAGAGGTATTAGCAAGAATTAAGGCAAACATACGCAGGACAACCCAGTATTTAACCTTTGCAGAGCAGCCTGAATCTTTGCAGCTTCTGAAAGCCGGAGAACTCACCATGAATCTGGATGATTACACGGTTTCTAAAAATGGAAAGAAACTGGATTTAACTGCAAAAGAATTTGAAATTCTTAAGCTTCTTATGGGGAATCCCAAAAAAGTATATACCAAGGAACAGATTTATTCTGCTGTATGGAAAGATTACTACATGGGAGATGAAAATGCAGTGAACGTCCACATCAGCAGACTGAGGAATAAAATAGAAAATAATGCCCGGAAACCCAAGTATATCATAACGGTTTGGGGAATTGGTTATAAGCTGGGGGAAAATCTATGACAATGCCCATCCTTTACATATTGGTAGTATTAACTCTGCTTTTCGCTGTTTTCTTTACAGCAGAGTACTTTCGATATAAAAACCAGACGAAAAATATTGCAGAGCTTACTAGACAGCTCGACAGGATTTTAACGGAGGATACAGACGAAAAAGTAATGTCCTTTACCGGTTCGGCAGAGATTGCAGATTTAATCTGCCAGATGAACCGCCTGCTGGAGGACCGTCAAAAGGTAAAAGCTGATTATAAAAAAGCTGAGATTGCCTCCAAAAAAATGCTCTCGAATGTATCTCATGATATTAAAACTCCGCTGACCGTTATCCTTGGATATCTTGAAATTATGTCAGATCAGCCGGGGGAAAATAAAACAGAATTAAAGAAGATTCAGAGAAAAGCCACCCAGTTGATGGAATTGATCAATGAATTTTTCATATTGTCAAAAATAGAGGCCGGTGATACGGATCTTACCATGTCAAAACTTTCGATCAATGAGATCTTAAGACAGAACGTTGTGGATTTCTATAATATCCTCACAGCAAAAGATTTTGATGTGGAAATTGATATTCCCGAAAAAGATGTGTTTGTATATGGAAATGAAGATGCCATAAGCCGCATCTTATTTAATTTGATCACAAATGTCATCCGCTATGGATCAGATGGAAGCTATCTTGGGGTCAGACTGAGAGAAGAAGAATCTACAGTTTTTATTGAAGTGATGGACAAAGGGAAAGGAATAACCAAAGAAAATTTGTCCCATGTGTTTGACAGATTGTACACGCTGGACGATTCCAGAAACAAAAACATGGGCGGCAACGGACTTGGCCTTACAATCGCAAAAACACTTGCAGTGAGGATGGGCGGGGACCTTTCTTTACAGAGCATTCCATACGAAAAAACTACATTTACGCTGCAATTAAACAAATTTAATTATTAAAACTTCCTCCGAAAGAAATTCGTAAGATTTATTCAACAGTTCTGAAAATCCAAAGCTGTATGATAAATGAAAAAGGAAGGGAGAACCATATTATGAAAGATGTATTGAAAACATCTCATCTTACCAAGACCGTTGACGGAAAAGAAATTCTTTCAGATCTGAATATGTCGGTGCACAAAGGTGAGATTTACGGATTCCTGGGACCAAACGGTGCAGGAAAGACAACAACCATGAAGCTTGTCACAAATCTTTGGAAGCCAACCTCAGGAGAGATCGAACTGTTTGGGGATAAACTTGGCCCCTCATCCCATGATCTTTTAAAACGGATGGGGAGTATGATCGAGTTTCCTGTGTTTTATGAGGAACTAAGCGGAGAAGAAAATTTGAAGCTGCACTGCGAATATATGGGATACTACAGTCCTGACTGTGTGGGCAGTGCACTTGACATGCTGGATCTCACAGGTGCAGCCAGACAACATGTGAAAAGCTATTCTCTGGGCATGAAACAGCGTCTTGGGATTGCCAGGGCAGTTCTTGCCAAACCGGAACTACTGATTCTCGATGAGCCATATAACGGGCTGGATCCTGCAGGGATGAAGAAGATCAGGGATCTTTTAAAAACCTTGTGCGACGAATATGGCATTACAATCCTTATATCCAGTCACCTTTTATCAGAAGTGGAAAATCTGGCGGATACTATCGGAATTATACATCACGGCCATATGCTCAATGAACTGTCTATGCAGGAGATTTCCGAGGGAAGCCTTGCATATATCGAACTTGTGACCTCTGATGTGAAGCACACCTCATATATCCTGGAGGAGAAACTCTCGGTTTCTGATTTTAAAGTAATGGATGAAGGTGAAATTCGGATCTATGACAGTTCTATTTCCACTGGCACTTTGTCCAGAGTGCTCTCACAAAACAACGTGAAAATAGATGCCTTGAAAAGAAAAAATGATTCACTGGAAGATTATTTTTTGAAACTTACAGCACAATCAGAAGGGGAGGGAAAGTCCTATGTTTAAATTAATAAAGTTAGAATGGCAGAAGCATAAAATCAGCAAATATATTGCTGGTGCTGCAATCTTAATCGCAGTATTAGCAATATTTAATTTTGCTATGGCATTTCTGGGGATCGCCGATGATTCCGCAACAGGAGTCCCGGATATGGCTTTGAAGCACATGGGGATCTCCACAAATGTAGAACTATTGACAGATATCTCATTTTTAATCTTTGCCGCTGTCATGCATGCTACATTTATTATATCTGAATATAAAAATAAAACTATGGAACTGATGTTTACTTATCCGGTAAGCCGGAAAAAAATCATGCTCTCAAAAATCGCAGCTGTCTGGATCTTTAGTTTTGTATCTTTGGCCGCTGCCAAATTGATATGTTACGCTGTTGTCCAGCTTGGTATGAATTTTTATCAAAATTCCTCCTTCCCGATGGATGTATCGCTTACCGATCCAATGTTTTATCTGACAACGCTTTTAAAATCTGCTTCCACAATCTGTATTAGTTTTATCGCACTTTTTATCGGGATGACAGCTAAATCCTCAAAGGCAGCCATTGTCTCCTCTTTTTTACTGATTGTTCTTATGCAGGGAAACATCGGCGGAGCCTCTCTGAGGGAGAATATATTTATACCGTCTATTCTCACTGTTATTTCATTGCTGTTTGCCGGGATATGTGTTCGGATGGCAGAGAAGAAGGACATTACATGATCATATAATTGATAGAATCCCGGAGATTGAATTTCTCTGGGATTTTATCATATTAAGAACTTATTCAATTTTTCCATCTAAAAAAGCATTTAAAATATTTTGTGGAGCATCATAATAGAAGCTGCTGTTATAATCATCAATTTTATCACTGACAAACTCTATATTATGTCAAAATAGAATCAGAAGAATGCAGAAGATCCAGCTGTGTGTTAAAATGAAAAAAGAACATAGGACAGAATCATTACAGGAGGAAATATGGGTGAATTGAGAAATATCCCCGGCGTGGGAAAGAAAACAGAAGAGGATCTTCAAATGCTCGGATATACTACCATACAGTCATTAAAAGGGGCAGACCCGGAAGAATTGTATGAAAGGGAATGCCTGATGAAAGGCTGCCATATCGACCGATGTCAGCTTTATGTATATCGCTGTGCGGTATATTATGCCTCCACAGATGTACATGAACCGGAAAAACTAAAATGGTGGAATTGGAAAGACCAGGAAAGAGAGGACCCAATGGAAATTAAACTTGTAGAATACAACGATATAAACACATGCATTGAATTTGTAGAAATCGTCAAAGAAGACTTTGCAGGATATGAAAAAGAAGGATTTAAAAAAGCTCTGGAGACCTGTATCAAACACAGAGAGGCCATATCGGCCATGAACGAAGCCGGGAATATCATTGGTTTATTGCTTTATTCAAAGGCAGACTGTGAGCTTGAGTTCCTTGCGGTACATCCTGAAGCCAGACAAAAAGGAACGGCAAGATCCATGATCGAGAAAATGAAATCTAACTTCAGAACAGGCGATCAGATCCAGGTGGTGACATTTGCATCCGGTGATCCCAAGGGAATCCCTGCAAGAAAATGTTATCATAAATGCGGATTCAAAGATGATGAATTACTCACCGTGTTTGATTATCCGTGCCAGAAAATGATCCTGACAGTACAATGATCTGCAGGATTCCTCTCCATCTATAATTTAAATTAGTATTTTGCGTATAGATATAGAGATCGCAATTTTTCTCTTCTGATGGTTTTTGCACCTTCTGCTTTCATAAATATTGAACCAAAGGAGCCATCTAACGATAGTTTTTTACCACTATTTCCGTCGCACTTTAGAATGCGCTCCTACAATATACAATAGTGGTAAAAACTCATGTTATCTTTTTCGTTCCTGTCTTTCAGGCCATCCTTCAAGATTTCCATGAATCATAGCCCGAAACATATGATCTTTAGATCCCGGATGGTCTTCATCTAGCTTTTTTAAAGTCTCTTTTGCATACTGCCTCTTTGTGTAGCCGTCCATCGGACAGGGACTCTTTTCCACCGGAAGATTCATCTTATTCTTAAATCCGATTACATCTGCTTCATCCATGTACATCAAAGGCCGAATTACTTTAAGATCCATACGGTCCAGATACGTCATCGGTGAAAAACAGTGAAGCCGTCCTTCAAAGAGCATAGACATCAAAAAGGTCTCCACCAGATCATCCTTGTGGTGGGCATAAGCTACTTTATTGCATCCCAGTTCTTTTATCTTTTCGTTCAGTGCACCCTTTCTCATCTTGGCACAAAGAGAACACGGATTGGTTTCCTTCCTACGCTCAAAAACTACATCTGCGATTTCGGTTTTTACAACCGTATATGGAACTTTCAGTTCTTCACACAGTTTTTCTACTTGAGATATGTCAAAGTTTCCGAATCCAAGATCCACAGTGATTCCGTGGATTTCAAACTTGTTTGGGTAAAAAATGCGTAAATGTGCAAGGGCATAGAGCATGGTCAGACTGTCCTTGCCGCCGGAAATGCCGACCGCAATTTTGTCCCCTTCCTGTATCATTTGATAATCGTCCACGGCTCTGCGGACGTAGCTTAATACTTGCTGTAACTTCATAATCGTTTTCCTCAGTTTATTCATAAATTTTCGATTTTTAGTATAACATATTAAATTCCGAAGCGCTACTGTCGCCGTGGTAAACGAAAAGCACTTTTCAAAATGGAGTACGCTGTCAGATGAACAGAAGCAACTCCTTGCTCGGCTTAATGAATACGATGTAAAAAGCGCACTGATTTTTCCTTTACACTCAACCTTCGATAAAAATAATGCCCCGGAGTAATTTCTCACGTTACTCCAGGACATCTCCATATTCCATAGCCTCATACCATTTTTGTGTCCTGCCTCTCAATACAAGGCATCCACGATCTGAATTTACGGTTCACTTTTCAAACAAATCAGATACTGCTGTTCTGCTTTCGATATTCGGCTGGTGCCATTTTCAAAATATCCCTAAAAGCAGTCGCAAACTTACTCTGGTTTTCGTATCCCACCCGATTTGCAACCTCTGCTATGGTGTACTGTGTTTGTCGTAGAAGAACAGCAGCCTGTTTCATCCGATACTCTTTCATATACGCACCAATTGGTTGTCCGTAAATTCCTCTAAACGTATCTTTTAATGTTGCTGTATTGATGAGATACTCTTTAGAAAGCTCCTCAATCGTAGGACGCACCTGCAGATTGGAGATTAACTTCTTATGAATTACTCTCACAACTTCTACCTGCGGGGAAGTATACTGCTCCCGCTGCTTTTCTTTCGATACGTCTACCATACACAGGAATAAGAGAAGTTCCTGGACCTTTATCTTAAAATAGGGTTTCTGCAGGCAGTCCGGTACAGAATAAAGTTCCGAAAAGATATGTTCAATTTCATCCTTTGCCCGCATAACAAAACAATTCCCATCCGCACAGAATTTTTCCTTAAAATCTAAAATGTCAATACCGCTCTCAGAAAGGATTTCCGGTGGATGTTCTGCTACAAATTTCAGGTCAATTACCACAGAGATTCCACGATAATGCTTTAAGGGAAAGCTCATCTCCGGGGAACAGTTATCCATTGCATGAATCGAAAGATCCCCTTCACCAAGATACAGGCAGGAACCACTTAAAAGTGTACTTCCTTCCCGCCCCTCACGACAGTGATTGATCTCTAATATATCCTTATCCAGATTTTCCTTCCAGTCACAGCTTGCAGCTTCAAAGTCATTATAAATGAGCTGTATGCCAGGATAAACCTGATAAACTGTCATCAGCCCCAGGCCATCTGTACAGTCCATCTTATAAACCGTACAATATCCATCATTATCTTTTGGAATAACCGCGGATAACCCTTTTGCGTTTGTAATAGGGTTTTCGCTCATAACATCCCTTTCTACAATTCCACTATTCTTTGTTTGCTCTGCCAGAATCTCTCTGGCATCTCTTATTATATAAATTATTCTTATTTCGTACCGCTCCAATCAGAATGATTTACAATCCATTTAGCATTATATTATAACCCTTCCAATAGTGCAAACAGAGAAAACGGGCTGAAGCTCTCTAAAAGAGTATCAGCCCGAGGTCAATTATTTACTGCAATATTCATTCCCTACATAACCGGAGCAGCTGCCGCTACAGCAGGAACCGTTCTTGCGGTCTATGTAGATTTTCTGAACAGCCCATATCGCATAACCTGCCACGCCTAAAACAATGATTCCGGTAACAATTCAGCCCTTACCGCTTTGCTTTCGCTGTAGCCGGCATCCTACGAAACTCAGAAAGCATCATGCTGATCGTAATCACTACAAGGATTGCATCCGTCAGGGCAATCGCCAGCCATACGCCTAAGATACCCATGCCGCCAACCATCGGCAGGATCACGCAGAGCGGAATAAACAGAATGATCTGACGGAACAGTACCAGCCAGGTCGCTTTGTTTGCTTTTCCCAAAGACTGGAACAGCGTCACAGCAATCAGGAAACTTGCCTGCAGGATATAGGTACTGAACATAATTCGGAAATTAGTCGCACCAGAAGCTGTTATACCCGGCGTTGTAATGAACATCGAAAGTACCTTATCCGGGAACAGCTCCACCGGGATATAAAATACCAGAGACAATACTGTAGCTGCGATCACGAATACTTTCGTCAATGTTTTTACCCGGTCATATTCTTTTGCTCCATAGTTCGTGCCAGCGGCAGGCTGGAAGCCCTGGCTGATACCCCACAGTGGTACAAAGGAAAAGTTCCAGAACCGCAGTGCCGCACCCAAAAGAATCTGGGAAGTCTCCCCTCCGTAATTGGATGCCACACGATAAATCACCGTCTGCTGTACCAGAGTCAGAATCTGCATCAAAAGTGCGGATACGCCAACAGAAAGAACCTGTGGAAGCAGCCCTCCATCAATACGAATGCGCCCGATTTTTACGTTTGGACTTTTCTTTTTGAAATACCAGAGGGTAACGGCGGCCTGAATAAACTGTGACAAAATGGTCGCATAAGCTGCCGCTTCTATTCCCATGCCATAAGGTTTCAAAATCGTGATAAAGATCGGATCAAGGATCATGTTCAAAATGGCTCCGCCGGCAATAATACTCATCGCCTTTTTCAGCTGTCCTTCTCCACGGATGACCATGTTCGCACTCTGGAAGAAGTTTACGAACAGTGATCCGGCAAATACGATACGCAGATACTTCTCTGCGTAATTTAAAATGTTGTCACTGGCTCCGGCCAGAGTCAAAAGCTGGCGGGTAAACACCATACCCACTACTGTATAAATGACGGACAGTAAGAGAACCATTGCAACCAGGTTTCCCATAATCTTTTTCATGGTTCCCTCATCCTTCTTTCCTATCGCACGGGAAAATACCGATGCGGAACCTACACCTAACATAGCGGCAGAACCCGCATTAATCAGTGTGAATGGATAAGAGACAGATACTGCTCCCATCTGGGCTGCTCCTACCATCTGACCTACAAAGATGGAATCCATCATGTTATATAGTCCAACGACCACCATACCGAGAACCGCAGGAATACTGAGTTCTATCATAAGCGGCCAGGGACTTTTCGATAAAAGTTTTGTTCTTGTATCAAGTGCTTGTTTCATCACTCTATTCCTCCTGGTCCATGTTTATTAGCAATATCTAACCAACCATATTAAGTATATAAAATCAGGGTTTCCTTGTACGCTCCATCAAGCAGAAGTTGCGCTCCATACGGTAATAATTTTTCCTACCCGGTATAAGGAACCACAAACAACGGTGGCTCATCCCTCCGCTGATTATTACTTATTTCAGGAAACCGCTAATAATCTGTTCTTCTGCCTGCTGTTCTGTCAGTCCGAGGGACATCAGTTTTACAATCTGCTCCCCGGCAATCTTACCAATCGCAGCTTCATGGATCAATGCCGCATCTGTACAGTTTGCAGCAATCTCCGGCACTGCCCGGACACTGGCCTCATCCATAATGATAGCATCGCACTCCGTATGACCGCTGCACGGGGCATTGCCATTGACACGGGATATGAAAAGCTGTTTTGAATGTTCCTTTGCTACGGAACGGGAAATGATATGGGTTCCTGCCCCCTCCCCGTTTAGGGCTACTTCAAAGGTACTTTTTGCGCTCTGGCAGCCGTGTGTCAGTAACCGTTCCGTGACCACAAGTGTTGCTCCGGCATCAAGATCGGCAGTGGTAAGCCTCTCCGTTGAGTCCACTCCCTTAATCTGCACCGTTTCCATTTCCATGTATCCGTTTTCTGCAATATGCACGATAGTCTGAGGATTCATGATCCGTTTCCCCATACCGTCTCCGCTGCCATAATGTTTCTCAATATATCTCACTCTTGCACCTGGAGCAAGAAAGAATCTGTGAATGCCATCATGCTGACTGGCTTTTGTGCCTCCGTTATGGATTCCACAGCCCGCTATAATCGTCACATCGGCATTCTCTCCAATGTAAAAGTTATTATATACGGCTTCGGATAGTCCCGACTGGCTGATGATGACTGGTATATGTACGCTTTCGCCCCTGACTTCCGGCTTTACTCTAATATCAATACCCGAACCATCTTCTTTAGATAAGATATCAATGTGTTCCGTAGTTCTACGCTCCACACTCTTTCCATTAGAACGGATATTGAAAGCCCCCGTCGGAATTTCATGCAGACCAGCCACAGCCTCCAACAACTTCTTTTGTATCAGATCCATTTCTTATCACTTCCTTTCCTGATAGAATCGGCAGCCACCCACATCGGAGCTGTTCAAAAGTTCCGGCAGCACCTCGTCACGTTCTCCCTGGCGCACGATCCGGCCATCGACTACTACCAGAACCACATCGGCAATGTTCAAAATGCGCTCCTGATGGGAGATGATCAGAATAGAGCCGTGCAGCTTACATTTCATATTCTCAAAAACTTGTACCAGATTTTGAAAACTCCACAGGTCAATCCCTGCCTCTGGTTCATCAAAAATAGACAACGGGGCTGACCTTGCCAGACTGGTTGCAATTTCGATCCGCTTCAGCTCGCCTCCTGACAAGCTGCCATTTACCTCCCGGTGGATATAATCCCTGGCACACAGGCCAACTTCGGAGAGGTACTCACACGCTTGCGAAACGGTCAAATCGTGGCCGACCGATATTCGTATCAGATCAAGCACGGTAATACCTTTGAAGCGGACCGGCTGCTGAAAAGCAAAGCTGATCCCTTTCTGCGCCCTCTCAGTAATTTCCATATGTGTGATGTCCTCACCATTTAACAAAATTTGTCCGGATGTAGGCTGTTCGATTCCGGCAATCATCTTTGCCAGGGTGGACTTTCCGCCACCATTAGGGCCGGTTACCGCTATAAAGCAGTCGTCTGGCAGTAATAAATTGATTTGTTGTAAAATCTCTTTTGAACCGGAATCCCCGGAAACCTCAAAAGAGATATTTTTCAGTTCCAGCATATTTCCTCCATAGAAAGGGCGGTACAGCCTAATTGTGAATTGCACCGCCCTGAAAATCATTGATTCATTTTCTCCAAAAGCTGAAGCGCTTCCTCCAGCTTTGGATTTTCAACATCCGTCTGCAGGGCCTCCCTGACACAGTTTCTGATATGAGCCTGTAAAATCTGTTGATTGGCACTTCGCAGTAAAGCCTGTGTTGCCTGGAGCTGATTGGATATATCCACACAATACCGATCAGATTCAATCATCTGCAGGATACCGTCAATCTGCCCTCTGGCAATCTTCAGTTTATGGGTAATGTCGCTCTTTTTTGCTTTCATAGGCAGCCCGCTCACTGAATGCTTACAACCTGATAACCCGCATCTTCAACAGCGGCTTTCAGTACATCATCCGGTACATCCTGGCTCATCTGTACCTGGGCGGACTTGCTCTCCAGATGAACTGCCACATCTTTGATGCCATGGATTTCCCGCAATGCCTTATCTACGTGCTTTACACAGTTCATACAAACCATACCTTCAATATTCAATACTTTTTCCATTTGGATCGCTCCTTTGCTTTCACTTTTTATTGTTGTCCGTTCATACACGCGGTCCTCATTTGGTTCCGCATGGGATGTGTGTTTTGCTTTAAACCATCTAAGCCTCAGCGCATTTGATACTACAAACACGGAACTGAAACTCATGGCAAATGCCCCGATCATTGGATTCAATTTCAAATCAAACGGCAGAAAGAACAGCCCTGCCGCCACTGGAATACCGATGATATTATAAATAAACGCCCAGAACAGGTTTTGCTTAATATTACGGATGACTGCCTTACTGAGCTGGATCGCCGTTGACACATCCAGCAGGTCACTTTTCATCAGAACAATGTCCGCTGACTCAATCGCCACATCCGTTCCGGCTCCGATGGCAATGCCTACATCTGCCCTGGCAAGCGCCGGGGCATCGTTAATTCCATCGCCTACCATCGCCACTTTTTTACCGCTATCCTGCAAACGCCGGATTTCCTTTTCCTTATCCTGTGGAAATACCTCGGCTACTACACGGTCCACGCCAACCTGACGCCGGATCGCTTCTGCTGTTTTCGCATTATCTCCGGTCAGCATGACCACCTCAATGCCCATCGCAGACAATTCCTGTACTGCCTGACGGCTGGTAGGCTTTACCACATCAGCTACGGCAATCACACCAATGAGTTGCCCGCCACGGGCAAAGAACAGCGGTGTTTTACCGTCAACTGCCATAGATTCCCCAAGCTGCAGGAGTGCTCCGCCCGAAATGCCATTTGCCTGGAGTAACCTCCGGTTTCCGGCATAGCAGATATCGTTTCCGATCTTTCCTACAATACCCTGGCCGGGAATCTGTTTAAAATCACTTACCTGAAGGAAAGAAATCCTTTCTTTTTCTGCTTCTGCCACAATTGCGTCTGCCAATGGATGTTCGGACAGTTTTTCCAGGGAAGCCGCTATCTGCAGCAGTTCCTTCTGACCTACACCGTCTCCACATAATAAGTTTGTGACTACCGGAGTTCCCTGTGTGATCGTTCCGGTCTTGTCAAGAACTACCGTATCAATACCATGTGCTGTTTCAAGAGCTTCCGCAGACTTAATCAGGATGCCGTTTGTTGCACCCTTTCCGGTTCCGACCATGATTGCGGTAGGTGTGGCAAGCCCCAACGCACAGGGGCAGGAAATCACTAAGATGGAAATACCAATGGAAAGGGCAAATTCAAACCCGTAACCCAACAACAGCCATACGACAACGGCAATCAATGCAATGCTGATTACCACTGGTACAAACACACCGCTGACTTTATCGGCCATCTTTGCAATCGGCGCTTTAGAGCTGGTCGCTTCATCCACCAGACGGACAATCTGTGACAATGTGGTATCGTCACCCACTTTGGTCGCCTGCATCTTAAAATAGCCGGACTTATTTATGGTTGCCCCAATGACCTTATCTCCGATATGCTTCTCTACCGGAATACTTTCACCTGTCAAGGCAGACTCATCCACAGAAGAAAATCCTTCAATGACAATTCCATCTACTGGTACAGACTCTCCCGCTTTCACGATCAGCGTTTCCCCGGCCTGCACTTTCTCCACCGGAACGGTAAACTCCTGTCCATCACGTTCTACGGTTGCAGTCTTGGGGGCCAGGTTCATCAGCTTGGTAATCGCATCTGAGGTTTTCCCTTTTGCACGGGCTTCCAGAGTTTTCCCTAAAGTAATCAGCGTCAGGATCATGCCTGCGGATTCAAAGTACAGATCCATCATAAAACTATGGACGGTAACCATATCCCCATATCCGAACCCGATGCCTATTTTATAAATGGCATAAATCCCGTAAACAATCGCCGCACCGGAGCCTATGGCAATCAGGGAGTCCATGTTGGGAGAACCGTGAAACAGCGTCTTAAATCCCATCCGGTAATATTTCGAATTGACAAATACCACCGGGATCAGAAGCAGAAACTGTGTAAAAGCAAAGCTCATGGCATTTTCCATTCCTAAAAGGAAGCCTGGAAGCGGCCAGCCCATCATGTGTCCCATTGATATGTAAAACAGCGGTATAGTAAAAATGGCAGACAGCAGGAGCCGCTGTTTCATCTGCTTATATTCTGCCTGTGCCGTACTGGTTTCCGGATTTTGAGTCCGGCCTGCGGCACTGCTTTTGTTCTGGACCTTTGCAGCCGTTTTGGGGAATGCCCCATATCCGGCTTTTTCAACAGCCTGGACAATCCCTGCTGTATCCAGAACAGATTCATCATAAGAAGCAACCATGCTGTTCTTTAACAGATTGACGGACACTTCTTTGATGCCGGGCAGTTTTCCCACACTCTTTTCAATCCTGGCCGAGCAGGCCGAGCAGGTCATACCCGTAATGTCAAATTGCTCCTTTTGCAATTTCATCCCTTCTTTCTTTTTATTTTTATCAGGGACACTCCTGTGTCCCTGCTGCAGCGTGCATATCAGCTTTGCTGATAATGTGCACCTATGCACGCCTGCAATCTGCCGGAGGCATATGTCAGTGTCCACTGACATATACTACCCGTCCCCCGTAGGGAACACAATCATTATAAACACGCCTTCCTGGTTTTGTACGCTCCATAAAGGAGCATTTTTGATCCAAAAAGCAATTCCTTTTTTGCAGAAAATCCAATCAGCAGGTTTTCCAATCCAAAGGGCAGAACTGCTCCCAAAACCGTTGACTTTGTGCCTTTTCGTGAATATACTGACGGCATGAACGATTAAACATTCTTTTAATTGTTCAGCCATGTCAAACCAACCAAATAACTATAGAAAGGGGATATCATCCTATGAAGAAAACAATCAAATTAATCGACCTTGACTGCGGACACTGCGCAGCAAAGATCGAAAGTGCCGTGAAAAAGATTGACGGTGTTACGAATGTATCCGTGAACTTTTTGAACCAGAAGATGGTACTGGAGGCACCGGATGACAAGTTCGCCTCCATCCTGACCGAAGCAAAGGCACTGATCAAGAAAATCGAGCCGGATGTAACTGTCAAGGTGTGATGAAAAGCTGGACACCGGCTGCCGTTTCCTGGTAGCCGGTGTTTTTTATTTCATAGGAAAGTTCTACGACCTTCCCTATGAAATAAAAACGCTCCGCGGGTTGTGCACAGATGCGTAAGGAAATTATTTGCCTGCGGCAAATTGCATCAGGCACGCAAAGTTGTCAAGCCCCTCAAAGAGTGAGGGAGGGGTTGGGGCGTTGAAGTGGGCTTGCCCACTTTGTTCCATTAAGACACAGGGAAAGTACAATTACCGCTTTCCCTGCCATGAAAGGAGAATAGAAATTATGACACGAAAACAAAAGCATCTGCTTACACGCATCATTGTGGCGGCAGTGCTGTTCTTTGCAGGGAGCTTCTTACAGCTTCCTGAATACGTAGAAATGGGTGTATTCCTTGTCTGCTACGCTGTTGTTGGATGGGATATTGTATGGAAAGCGATCACAAACATCCTCCACGGGCAGGTATTTGATGAAAACTTTCTGATGACGATAGCCACCGTTGGCGCATTAATTTTAGGGGAACATTCCGAAGGTGTTGCCGTTATGCTGTTTTATCAGGTAGGCGAATGGTTCCAGTCTTATGCGGTTTCCAAATCCCGCAAATCCATCGCAGGCCTGATGGATATCCGCCCGGACTATGCCAACGTAGAACGGGACGGAAAACTGGTGCAGGTTGATCCAGATGAAGTGCAGATCGGAGATGTCATCGTAGTAAAGCCGGGAGAACGCATCCCTTTGGACGGAACAATCCTCAAAGGTTCCTCTGCACTGGATACTTCTGCCCTTACCGGGGAATCCATGCCCCGTGAAGTAGAGCCGGGAATGGAAGTCATCAGCGGATGTATCAACCAGACTGGTATTTTGACCATCCAGACCACAAAGGAATTTGGAGAGTCTACGGTTGCAAAAATCCTTGATCTGGTGGAAAACGCAAGCGACAAAAAAGGCCGGACAGAAAACTTTATCACACGCTTTGCCCGATACTACACCCCTGCTGTGGTATTCGCAGCCCTCGCACTTGCCATCCTGCCACCACTGATCACCGGGCAGTCATTTGGAACCTGGATTTACCGTGCTTTGACCTTCCTGGTTATCTCCTGTCCCTGTGCGCTCGTCATCTCCATCCCGCTTAGTTTCTTTGGAGGTATCGGCGGTGCGTCCAGGATCGGTGTTCTTGTAAAGGGCAGCAACTATTTGGAATCACTTGCTCATACGGAAATGGTAGTCTTTGATAAAACAGGTACTCTGACCAAAGGTTCCTTTGCCGTCAGTGAGGTCAATCCAAAAGGTATGAAAGACACACAGCTTCTGGAACTGGCCGCATATGCGGAGGATTATTCTAATCACCCAATCTCGCTCTCGATCAAGAAAGCCTATGGCAGAAAAATTGACAGCGGCCGCATCACAGAGGTTCAGGAAAGCGCAGGCCATGGCGTGCGGGCTGTCATTGACGGTAAAGCAGTTCTGGCCGGAAACGCCAAGCTGATGGTAAAGGAACGTATCCAATACACCCCTTCTACTGCTGTCGGCACCGTTGTTTATCTGGCCTGTGACGGAAAATATGCCGGATGTATTGTCATAGAAGATGAGATCAAAGCAGATGCTCCAGCAGCAATCAAACGTCTGAAATCCGCCGGAATCCACAAAACAGTCATGCTGACCGGAGATGCAGATGCCGTTGGAAAAAAGGTAGCAAACCGTCTTGAATTAGATCAGGCATACACTGAACTGCTCCCTGCCGATAAGGTTGACCGTGTAGAAGAACTGCTGAAACAAAAAAGTGAAAAAGGAAAACTTGTCTTTGTCGGGGACGGCATCAACGATGCTCCCGTACTGGCACGGGCCGATGTAGGTATCGCTATGGGCGGTCTGGGTTCCGATGCAGCCATTGAAGCTGCTGACGTTGTATTGATGACGGATGAACCATCCAAAATCGCTTCTGTGATGAAGATTGCCAGAAAGACGATCCGTATCGCAAATCAGAACATCGTATTTGCCTTGGGTGTGAAATTCCTGGTACTCATCTTAGGTGCTTTGGGATACGCCAATATGTGGGCGGCCGTATTTGCCGATGTCGGTGTCTCCGTCATTGCCATCCTAAACGCAATCCGTGCCATGCGGGTAAAGCGGCTGGATGTGCCTTCCCAGATCTAAAAAGATTTGAGAACCGAAATGCGCCGCACTTCACCTAACATGAAAGCGGCGCATTTCCCTTATTCGTCCTGTAATCATGACATCATGGTATACCCGGAGGGTATTTCCTCTATTGATTTGTCGGGCAGGATATTTCAAATAACGCATCAATAGAACGATGCAATAATTTAGCCTGTTGTGTGTCTGACAAGGAGTAATACACTTCTTTTCCTTCCCTGCGGCTGGATATGATCCCACTTTTTTTCAGTATCCGCAAATGGTGCGATACTGCGGGAGCACTCATATCCACAGCCGCCGCAATGTTACAGACACATTCTTCACAGTGACAGAGCAGCCACAAAATCCGCAGACGTGTCGGATCATCAAGCTGCTGAAATAAAAATGCTATATTAGTAAAGCCTTTCACAGAAGGCATCTTGTCTAATACCCGTTCAATATTCTGTCCGTGGTTGTGAGGTAGATTATAATGTGACATCAAAAATGATCTCCTTCCTGGAACTATCATAGCTATTTAAATTTTATCTGTCAAACAGCTTACACATAGATTGGAGAAATTACATGAATACAACGGAACATACAACTTTTATGGTTCCAAAACCAGAGGAATTGCAGCAGCTATCTGAACTTTATAAAGCAATGGGTGATTATACCCGTATGCGGATACTGTGGCGTCTGATGGAGAAAGAATACTGTGTCAGTGATCTGGCAAAGGAAATGCAGGCCACAAAATCAGCCATCTCCCATCAGCTTCGTGCGCTGCGGATTGTACGCCTGGTCTACTCCCGCAAGGTTGGTAAAAACGTATTTTATTCCTTGCAGGACGAACACATCGGCTGGATACTGGAAGAAACCTACGCACATATTTCAGAGCGATAAAAGCACAGCCCCTGTGCTTGTTTTACAGGGGCTGTGCCAAGTATTCATTTACAGATTTTCATAGGAAACCAACTGGCTCATCGGAATACGCTGTGTATCAAAACGATTCGTATCTGCCGGATCATCATCAGAATAACCAATTACCAGAATGTTGACCGGTTCCAGACTATCCGGAAGGTTAAATTCCTCGCGCAGTACATCCGGCTTGAAGTAACAAACCCATACGGTTCCAAGACCTAACTCTGTGGCCTGCAGCATCATGTGGTCAGTCAGGATGGATGCGTCAATGTCACCACTTTGTTTCTGATCGAATGGACGTACCCATGCCTTGTTATGATCTGCACAAACAATGATCGCCAACGGTGCATTATAGATACCAACGGCCTTACTGACCTTCGCCAGACCCTCCTCACTCTGAACAGCAATCAGATGAACCGGCTGAAGGTTAGCGGCTGTCGGAGCCACATGAGCTGCTTCCAGAATCTGCTCCAACTTTTCCGGCTCCACTTTCTGATTTTTGTAGCTGCGTACAGAATGACGCTGTTTTGCAATATTGATAAAATCCATAATAATTACCCCTTTCTGTGTATCATGTATTCGGTATGTCAAACCAACCATGAATTTATTGTAGCATGAAATGTAATATCCACAAGAATGCACTTTTTTGATAGGTACTTTCAAAAAAGGTAGCACCCTTGCAGAAAAGGAGACGCAACATGAACTGTAAACAAACTCAATTTAACTGCCCGGTTGAAGCCGCACTGTCTTTAATCAGCGGCAAATACAAACCTTTAATCCTCTGGCACCTGATAGACCAGTCTCTCCACTACATGGAACTGCAGCGGCTCATCCCAAAGGCAACCCCCAAAATGCTCTCCGGTCAGCTCCATGATTTAGAGAATTGCGGAATGGTTCATCGAGAGGTCATCCCGGAGAAACCACCAAAAACGATCTACTCCCTTACCGAATTTGGTCGCAGTGTTATTCCGATATTGGACGCTTTATGCCAGTGGGGGAAAGGCTATCTGGATGGACTGGATGTGCAGTCTCCGTGCTGCAAAGGATAAAAGAAAGAGCCGGGTATAGCTGATAAACATTGGCTTTTAAATACTTCTTCAATCACTTTTATTCCATAAGTATCAAGTTCCACTTCATCTGAAACTGGCAAATAATGATAACTTGTACCTTCATCTCGTACAGCACTAGTTGGGATAATCAGATGTGCATCATCAATAGTTCGATCCAATACCCCACATTCACCACATACAAAAGTTTTTTTCTATCTATTATTTCTATATAAAATCAGGCCTTCCATATGTAATGTCCCATCAACCCAATGACCGCAATCCTGCTCGGTACGCTTCCATGTCTTTCTCATCCACCGTATCAATCACATGCTGTAGTTCCCCAAGGATTTTTTCACGCTTTTTTGGCAGGTATG
The DNA here is from genome assembly GCF_002270485.1 of Anaerostipes hominis (ex Lee et al. 2021). Taxonomy (GTDB): domain Bacteria; phylum Bacillota; class Clostridia; order Lachnospirales; family Lachnospiraceae; genus Anaerostipes; species Anaerostipes hominis. The sequence continues at coordinate 102,166 of NZ_NQOG01000006.1, forward strand.
CCGTAGTCGGATAAAAATTCGATTTCGAATCCGCAAACAAATGTATTCTTAACTGCAAAGTGCTGATAAAAATCTGTAGTTCCCGCAGTCTGTCCTTCTCCGTTGACGGAAGGAAAGTTCCTTCCTGATACCTTTGATATAATTCTGTTTCCGGGAAAAGCGTCAGGGAATCCACAGAAATAAAATAAGGATTTAACTGGCTGAACAGCTTCGCACTGTTTACCGCATTGCGGTACTCCCCACCTCTTCCCGACAGTCCTGTCATATACACAAAATAATATTCAATCCCGGCTTCATCCAGCTTCCGGCACTGTTCCAGTATATCCTGAGAAGTGTAGCCCTTTCTTGCCAGAGTAAGCGTTTCATCATCTCCGCTTTCTGTCCCAATCGTCAGCCCATTGATTCCCATAGCCCGCAGTTTCTTAAGCTGCCAGACCTCTTTATTTTTTATATCCCGAATACTGGCAAACATGGCAATCGTCTGACATTTGATCAGATAATCCCGGACTGTCAGCGCCCGGAGTTTCAGATTCTCATAACTCATAGCAAATGGATTCGCGCCAGTCAGAAAAACTCTCCTTGCGTTTGGCTGATAATGTTTCAGCTCGGCAAGATCCTCCTCAAATTCCTCCATTGGAGACATCCGAAATGGTTCATCTTTATACAAACTACAGAAGCTGCAATTACGATAGGTACAGCCTGATGTTGCCTGTAAGATAAACGAGCTTGCCTCGTAAGGCGGTCTCCATGTGCGCCCTGTAAAATGCATAAATGTCCCTCCTTTTTATACAGCTCTGCGATTTGCGCTGCAGAAAATGATTGTCTTTCCAGCACAGCAAATCGCTTTGCTGACACTTCATCCTGTATTACAGGTGACGAAGATTCTCACGATATTTCCGAAGGTATGCTTCATCCTGACTGCTGATCTGCTGCTCCAAAAACCGAACCAGCTTCTTCTTGTCCTTTTTCAGATTACCGCGCACCTGAATCAGATTAGAGGCTCCATCTGTAGCAAACTTTGCATCCACTGTCAGATTTTCAATAAGTGTCTTTAATTCCTCCAGCTTCTCAAGCTCCGTCTCTTCCTTCCAATTTCCCGCCTGAATTTCTTTGTACAGCTCAGAAGTCGGATAAATCGTAAGCATGGACGCATCAATAATCTTCGGATGGAGCTGGTTTATGACTTTTGCAGTCTCCTTTGCACCGATATTCCCTCTGCCGGAACCGGAAATGCCGGTCAGATAGAAAAAGTTATAGCTGATTCCTGCTTCGTCCATCTTCCTGCACTGTTCGAGAATATCCTTTGCCAGATAACCCTTTTTCATAAAGGTCAGCGCTTCATCATCACCGGTCTCAATCCCGAAGGTAATCCCATCATATCCAAGGGCACGCAGTTCCTTTAAATCCTCCACCGATTTTCTGGTAACATCCGTAATTCTTGAAAAGCAGCCCATACTCTGGCAGGCCGGAAAATATTCATGTACGCTCTTTGCCAGTGTTTTCAGCTTATCTACACTCAATGCAAAGGGATTTGCTCCCGTAAAGAATACCCTCGGCACCTTATTATAATACCGGCTTGTTTCTTTTAAATCCTCCTCTACTTCTTCCCGCGGCGACATTCTAAACTTAAAGGGCAAATCCTCATAAAGAGTACAGAATTTGCAGGAGTGATGGGTACATCCTGCCGTTACCTGAATCAAAAGTGAGTAAGCCTCATAAGGCGGTCTCCAAATTGTTCCTGTAAAATGCATAAATCATTTCTCCTTTCCTGCGCTTGTGTTGTTCATCAATTCTTTGTGCAGCACATTAGCTTTATCTGTATGTTCCCACGGAAGGTCAAGATCATTTCTTCCGAAATGTCCGTAAGCAGCAGTAGCCTTATAGATTGGTTTTCTAAGATCAAGTGCTTCTATGATTGCAGAAGGCCGGAGATCAAAATATTTTTCAACCAAAGCCAGAATCTGCTCATCCGGCAGCACCCCGGTTCCAAAGGTATCAATAAAAATGGAAACAGGTGTTGCCACTCCGATTGCGTAGGCAATTTGAATTTCACATCGATGGGCAATCCCCGCCGCCACTATATTCTTTGCAACATAGCGTGCAGCATAGGCAGCACTGCGGTCTACCTTCGTTGGATCTTTTCCTGAAAAAGCACCTCCTCCATGACGAGCAAATCCTCCATAGGTGTCTACAATAATCTTACGGCCAGTTAAACCGGTATCACCCTGTGGACCGCCTATCACAAACCGGCCAGTTGGATTGATATAATAGCGGGTATCCTCATCCAATAACTCTTTCGGAATGACCGGCATGATAACCTTTTTAATCATATCCTCTTCAATTACCTCATGCGAAATTTCCTGCAGATGTTGTGTAGAAAGAATCACGGTATCAATCCGCACCGGCCTGTCGCCTTTGTATTCCACGGAAACCTGCGCTTTTCCATCCGGCCCTAAATAAGAAAGACTTCCATTTTTGCGGACTTCTGCTAATCTGTGGGTAATCCGATGTGCAAGATAGACAGGCATTGGCATATAGGTGTCTGTTTCATCCGTGGCATATCCAAAAACCATCCCCTGATCTCCGGCCCCAATATCAGCCGTATCAGAAAAACGAGTCTCTAATGCATTGTTTACTCCCTGGGCAATGTCCGGGGATTGACTGTGCAGAGCGGAGACTACAGCAATTCCGTCCGCATTGAACCCAAAATCATTTCCGGTATATCCAATACTCCGGACAGTATCCCGAACAATTTGTTCTACATCAATCTTGTGCAGCGCATGAGCTGATACTTCACCCATTAGAACAACTAACCCAGTAGTGGCTGATATCTCACAGGCCACATGAGCCTTCGGTTCTTTCTGTAAAATGGCATCAAGGACTGCATCGGAAATTTGATCGCATACTTTGTCGGGATGTCCTTCCGTTACAGATTCAGAAGTAAAAAGTGTTTTTCTCATGTTTATCATCTCCTTTGCCACAAGAGTACAGGAGCAGACAGATTTATTCAAGTACGCAATTTTTTTAGTAGTAGTAGTATTTTTTGTACTAATACTAAAAAAAGATTGTGCTTTAAAATATCCTTCCGTTGTTATATACTCTCTATAAAGGCAAACGTGAAAGGAAGGAATCAGACATGACAGGAAATAAATTTCAAACAGAAGAAATGATGACCAGATGTGTTCCCATGAGCTGCATACAGGCTATTCTAGGTGGAAAATGGAAAATCATAATCTTATGGTATATAGCGTTTTATAAGGTTCAGAGATTTGGCGAGTTAATGCGCCGGCTGGATGGAATTACGCAGTCCTCTTTAACCAAGCAACTTCGGGAATTAGAAAGCGATGGTTTTCTGCACCGGAAGATCTATAAAGAGATACCACCAAAGGTAGAGTATTCTTTAACCGAATTAGGGCAGAGTTTTATCCCTATCTTAAATCAAATGATGATATGGAGCGAGCAACATCTCTGCCCGCCTGATTATGTGAATCCTTATGGGAATAAAAATTTGTAATCCGGTACTGCGTCTTATCACTTCTTGCCCCAATCTTTTTCGTATACCTTATCGTGCGAAGCACGTCCACCCGAAGGGTATGAAATACAGTGTGCCCTGCGGGTATACTTCATTTTCCATGCTTCGTACCCTTTCCCGTAGAACAATTATCTAAGTGTAAATTGTAACTTTATCCTTTAGTGCAGCATCTGCATCATTAATTACAGACTGAACTGTTCTTAATGCATCCTGACTTTGAAATTTCTTATCTTTCTTACTTTTAATATAATCACCCATTATAAATCCTTTTCATTAGCTTCAAAGTAATGACATTCAATATCCAATCCTAAAATAATCCAGATAAGATTTATATCTATCCTGTGCTGTCAGACATGTATCTGTCAAATAACCTTTTTCATCGTTCCATTCTTTCAGTCCACGATAATAAAACATCTTCAAATTATCTTCGATGATAAACGGAACGATATTATATTTCAGGCATTCCTTAAACATAATCAATCTGCCGACACGTCCGTTGCCGTCTTGAAATGGATGAATTCTTTCAAATTTAACATGGAATTCCAGAACATCCTCCAAAGTCTTTTTTCCCTTGGCGTTGTACTCTGTAAGCAGCACTTTCATTCTATCGGCAACTTCTTCCGGAAGTGCAGTATCCATGCCACCGACTTCGTTTGGCATCTTTTTATAATCGCCTACAGAAAACCAATCCTTTCTGGAATCGCTGGTTCCGTTCTTCAGAATCAGGTGAAGCTCTTTGATAAGTTTTTCAGTCAATGCCGCTTTCGCATTGTCGATGATCATGTCGATGCACCGGAAGTGATTTGCCGTTTCAATCACATCATCCACGTTGAGGACTTCATTTTCCACACCGATGGTATTGGTCTCAAAAATATATCTCGTCTGATCATGAGTCAGGCGGCTGCCCTCGATGTGGTTTGAGTTATATGTCAAATCAATCTGAGTCTTATGATAAATTCCGCCAGAATACTTATTTTTCTTCTCATTCTGCAAAATATCTAATAGTGTTATCGGCTTTTCTTCTTTCTTATTAATACGCTCCGGCTTTTCTGCATTCTCTGGAATATTCCAGGTCTTTCCGGAAAGAAACGCTCCCGGCACACGGCCGTGGGCGCAGTAATTTCTTACACTGCGCTCCGACACATTCCATTTTTCCGCTATCTCTATCACTGAAAGATATTGCATCTGATTTCCTCCGTTAATTCACAATCAAAATTATACTAATTTTATAAATAGTATATCATATTATCGGCAATAAATTCAATGTTCTAATTATTAATCATAATATTTTTGCCGTTTCCGGAAATATTGCAAAAAGGAAAACTGGACTCCACCTCTTAATAGTGAAATCCAGTTCTTATTTTATCTATATAACAATCACTTTTCTTTATCATCAAGATTTCCTAGATTTAATGCTCACCACTTCTTTCATAAAAAGCCTCAATCGCCTCTATTCTTTTATTATAGCTTTCTGCAACTTCTTTGCTGACAGGATTCTTCACAACAGACAAATATTCATCTTTGCCGCCATACCACTCAACTACCTTTGCATAGCCCTTTTGCATTTTTTCTGAGGACAATGCTTCAATGTAATGTTTTCTCCACTGTTCTACACCGCCAGATTCCTCAATAGCCATTTGCCGCATTTCATCTGGCATATGACCCATAATTGTTTGAAACATTTCTTCTATTTCTGATTTACTGAAAACTGCAAAATCCATCTTTTTATCTCCTTTCAAAATGTCATCAATCCTGGCAATCAAACGCTCCATCCGTTCTTTCCTGGCAACATGACCGCTTTGATTTCTTTCAGTGGAATATCAAATTCACGGAAAAACAGGATTTGCTGTAAAGTTTCCAACGCTTTATCGTCATAAAGCCGGTATCCCGCATCACTCTTGCTTGTCGGCTTCAGCAGCCCGATCTCATCATAGTACCACCATATCAAACCTGCCGGATCGTTTTTTCTCGATAAAGTCTTCCGCAAATTAAGGCAGGCAGGAGGATATAGTTTTGTCCGTTTCATAAGAGAAAATTTAGGTTATTTGCGGCAATCTATCATCTTAGCGGAAAAAACACTATAAACTCCTAATCATGTTGGGAAACAAAAAGCCAAAAGGGACTGTCGCACTAAAAAAAGAAATGTTGCATGAAAGAGAAAGGAACTGGCCTTTTAGGGATGAAAGGGGGCTACCGACCAGCCAAATATTTCTAGCTAGTGCGACAGCCCCTTTGGGTAAATCGTATTTTCACTTAGAATTTTGATTTATTTCATGCCCCGGTCATGCCGGTATTTTAAAGCAATGGCACAGGCCACACTGATCAAAGCGACAATAGTAGAATAAATTCCTACATAAATGGTATCTCCTTTTCCGTAGTCGATCAGCAGTGTACAGATGGTCGGCACAAGACCGGCTACCAGGAAACTCGGAACGTGATAAACAAAGGAAATGCCGGAGTAGCGCACTTCCGTCTCAAAATAAGAAGACCAGAGACCGCTGATGACTGCCCAAATTAAATTGTAGGCAATGCTCCATCCGAGTACGACTCCCATGATGGTGACAAACAGATTTCCGCCGCTCAGCTCAATGACTTTCAATGTCGGAATACTGAGAACCGCCGATGCCAGGCCTCCGATGACAAAAGTCCTGGTCATACCGAACTTTTGTGCACACCATCCGCCGAACAGTGTAAATGGAATCTTGAAGACACATGCAACGATGGTAATAATATAAGTTTGAATCAATGGCATTCCGAGCCATCCGATGCAGTAAGATAAAATCCATACAATAAAGATGTTATAAAATGTTCCGTCTACCCAGCGGGTTCCGCATCCGAGAAGCAGCGTCTTCCAATACCCTTTTACCATAGGGATAAATCCTACTTTCTGCTTCTTCCCCTCGGCTTCCTGAGCCTCTAATTTTGCCTGGGCTTTCTTGAAGTCTTCCGTCTCCATCGTGATGCCTTTTAAATAGACAACAATAAGTGTCAGGATAATTGCCGACAAAAACGGAATTCTCCAACCCCATTTAAAAAATATCTCCTCAGGCAGTACCAAAGTCGGTACGGCAATTAAAATGGAGGATAATCCGAACCCAATCGGAAGCCCGATCTGCGGAATAGCCGCGTAGAAAGCTCGCTTATTCTCCGGCACATTTTCAAAAGCCATCAGGATGCCGCCACCCCATGTTCCTCCGCGTCCAAAGCACTGTAGCAGACGCATTAACTGAAGTACGATAACGACCCAAATGCCTGCCGTCGCTGCCGACGGCAAGATCCCGATAATAGATGTTGAGATGCCCATCATCAATAAAGAGGCATACATTGTAACCTTACGTCCCTTTCGGTCACCGATGTGTCCAAAAAACACCGCTCCAAACGGTCCGGCTATGTATCCGATGGCAAAAGACATATAAGACAAAATCAATGCGGTAGTGCCGTTCCCGGACTGTGAGAAAAATACTTTTGCAAACACAGTTCCTGCAGCGGTGCCGTACAGTAAAAAGCAATACCATTGAACAGCACTTTCAAACAGGGTAACTGCGGCAATTTTTCTAAGACTTAATTTTTTCTCTCCCATAGTTTTCTCTCCTTTATCAGACTATTAATGGCCTTCTCCCTCATAATATTTAAATGGCCAGGGGCCGGAATAATCTGCGCCTGTGGGGATTATCATATAATGGGTATTTACCATGTCATTCTGCAGATCATGAATTAAATATCCGGGATTTCCAAGGAAGAAACGATCTCCTCCCCCTTTGAAATGATCAGCCAGCTCTTCCGGCGTGACATCCGGTCCGTCTTTTGTCCTGAAATCTACTTCCATCTGCATGGCGATCGGCGGACAGGTCACACAGGAAACTCCCTGCCATGAAGTAAAAATACCGGTGTGCATATGTCCGCAGCAAAGGCGGACATTTTTATGCTTCTTTAAAATTCCAGCCAGCCGGTCTGCCTGTGCAAACCCCTCATCCATCGCTGCCAATCCGGTAGTAAAAGGCGGGTGATGGGTAAATACCAAAGTCGGTTTGTTAGGATATTCAATAATTTTCTTCTCCAGCCATTTTGCAACTTCATCCGTCAGACCGCCGTAATGGCAGTCCGAAATCATGGTGTCAATTATAATCGCACGTATCAGCCCGTCATCTAAGGTGTAGCAAATATAAGGTTTAATATCATCTTCCACCGGTGCATTTTCAGGAAACATACGGAGGAAAAACTCCCGTTTGTCATGATTGCCTGGTACTACATAGTAAGGCCGTGGAAGCTTATCTAATCCGTCCTTGATAATCTCATATCCTTCCTGTGTTCCCCCGTCGGCCAGATCTCCGGTCACAATAAAAAATTCAGGTAATTCATAAGGTTTCAATTTTGAAAAGTACTCGATCGTTTGGTTTAATGCAGCTATTGTGTCTGCTTTCTGAAAAGACAATTTCCCGTCCCCTCTCAAATGAAAATCAGAAATTTGTATAATTCTCATAATTCTTAAACCTCCTTAGGAATCGTTGATTCACATTAATTGATGTGTTATAATTAATTAAAATTTTAATAAATCATTCCGGAATTTTATTTAAATTTAACTTTTCTTTACTTAAATTTTAATCCAGACCCGTTAAATTATCAAATTATTTAAATTATTTTCAATAAATTTCGGGATAATATACAGTTTCAACAAAAATATTTTGTATATAATACATAAAACCCAATTAAAATTTTAATAAGGAGAACCGCCATGGCCAATAAAAAAAGTGTGACGATGAAAGATATTGCAAAGGATACGGACATTTCTGTTTCTGCTGTTTCCATGATCTTAAACCGAAGATCTGATGTCTCCTTCTCAAGAGAAACGGTGGCAAAAGTACTGGAGTCTGCAAAACGGCTGGGATATGAGTTAAGCCATGAGAAAAAAGACACTGCTCTCAGATCCCCTTCTTCTGCACAGATCAAAAAAGTAATCGCTGTTTTTTGCCCCAATATTTTCAACTCCTATTATGCAACGATTGCCCAGTCCATCGAACAGTCCGCTTATAAAAAAGGATATAAGACACTAATCTTTACTACTTTCCGGGAAGTAAAGAAAGAACACGAACTGGTCATGGATGCCATCCATATGAACGTGGAAGGAATCATATTCACCATGATTCCCAACGATCCGGGATTTGTGGAAAAAGTTGCAAAACAGTTCCCCATTGTCGTGATCGGTGACAAGACTTCTTCCATCAACATTGATATCATTGAAACAAATAACTATACCGCAGGTGTCCTGGTGGCTGAACACCTGCACAGTTTAGGGCACCGGCATATTGCTTTTTTGACAACGACGATCACGACTGACGTATCCCTGGCCATGCGATATCAGAGGCTGAAGGCGATTCAGAATACTTATGCAAAATTATGCGCAAATGAGCCCTATGACGTCATCGTAAGAGAGCAAAAGGTTGATTCCCAATATGAAAGAAATCATTTGTCACTGGAGTATGATGTGGGATATCAGCTGTGTATGGACTGTCTGGAAGACCGGGGCCTGTCCGGTATCACTGCTTTTGTCGGAAATAACGATATGGTTGCCTATGGGATCATGGATGCGGTTTTAAAGAAAGGATATAAGATTCCAAGAGATTTCAGTGTGTGCAGCTTTGACAATGATTTCCCTTCCGGACTGCTTCCGGTCTCACTGACCACAGTGGAACACTATATGGAGGAGAAAGGGCGGAAAGCTTTTGACACGATTTATCAAAAAATCCTGTGGAATGAGACTCCGGAACAGAAAAGCCAATACTTTATCCGAATAGAGTACAAACCGTATCTCATCGTCAGGGATTCCACCAACCGTGCAAGACAGCAGAAGGGGTAGACATATTAGGATGAACTTTCCCATGGAGTCAGAAGAAAAGCCAGAGTGCACATGCACTCTGGCTTTATATGTAATATCAGTGATCCCGAATTAGTTATTGATCAGTTTGTCTTCGTCAGACCAGCTGTATAAGCTTCTGATCTCTTCTCCGACAACTTCTGCCGGATGTTCGGAAGCTAACTTTCTCATAGCCTTGAAGTGAACCTGGCTTCCTGCATCAGACATATCTACTAAGAAGTCTTTTGCGAAAGTTCCGTCCTGGATATCTGCAAGGATCTTTTTCATCGCTTTCTTTGTATCTTCTGTGATGATCTTCGGTCCTGTGATGTAGTCACCGTATTCTGCAGTGTTGGAGATAGAGTATCTCATTCCTGAGAATCCTGACTGATAGATCAGGTCAACGATCAGTTTCATCTCATGGATACATTCAAAGTATGCGTTTCTCGGATCATATCCTGCTTCTACTAATGTCTCAAAACCTGCCTGCATCAGTGCACAAACACCGCCGCAGAGCACTGCCTGCTCTCCGAAGAGGTCTGTCTCTGTCTCTGTTCTGAAGGTAGTCTCAAGAACACCTGCTCTTGCTCCTCCGATTGCCAGTGCATATGCCAAAGCCATGTCCAGTGCTTTTCCGGTAGCATCCTGCTCTACAGCTACCAGGCAAGGAACGCCTTTGCCTTCTTCGTATTCGCTTCTTACCGTGTGTCCAGGCCCTTTAGGAGCGATCATTGTTACGTCTACATCTTTAGGAGGCACGATACATCCAAAATGAATGTTGAAACCATGAGCGAACATCAGCATATTTCCTGCTTCTAAGTTCGGTTCGATATCATTTTTGTACATTGTAGCCTGCTTTTCATCGTTGATCAGAATCATGATGATGTCTGCTTTTTTTGCAGCCTCAGCAGCTGTATATACTTCAAATCCCTGTTCCTCTGCTCTCTTCCAGGATTTGCTTCCTTCATATAATCCGATGATAACATTGCATCCGGACTCTTTTGCGTTAAGGGCATGTGCATGTCCCTGACTTCCGTAACCGATCACTGCGATGGTCTTTCCGTCTAAAAGTGATAAGTTACAGTCTTCTTGATAATAAATCTTTGCCATTTTACATTCCTCCATTTTCTAGGCTTTATAAGTAAGGGGTATTCCCATACCTTTCAAATTAAATATGTGCCTATTTGACAAGTCTCGGCACGGATTCCCCGCGAGAAAGCCCGGTGAGTCCGGTTCTCACAAGTTCCAGAATATCAAAGCCTTCCAAAAGATTTATGAAAGCTTCGATTTTATTTACATTTCCGGTAAGCTCGATCATCAGTGAATCTTTTGACACGTCCACAACTTTGGCTCTGAAAATATCGGCGATCGTGATGATCTCCTGTTTTTCCGACTTTCCTGTGCGGATTTTGACTAAGATAAGCTCTCTGCAGACAGAGGTCGGGTTCTCCAGTTCCACAAGTGTTATGACATCCTCAAGCTTGATAAGCTGATTCTTGATCTGTGCCAGAATGGTATCATCCCCGCTGACCGCGATCGTCATTCGCGAATACTTCTCATCCTGTGTCTTGCAGGCTGTAATACTGTCGATATTATAGCCTCTGCGGCTGAACAGTCCGGATATACGGCTGAGTACCCCCGGGTTATTTTCCGCCACGATAGATAGTACGATCTGTTTCATAGACGACTTCATCCTCCTAACAATTCTATCAATTCTAATATTCAGTGTCAAGAAATCACTGAAAAACTATTCTTCTGCGTTTCCCTGACTCGTATTTTCTGGTTTAGCAGCCGTTGTGGCGTGGGTGGTAGCCTGGATCTGCTGTTCTGTTGTGGCCTGGGTGGCTGCTGTCGTAGCCGGCCTTCTGGTCGCTGTGGAAGCCGGCCTGCTTGTGCCGCTCGTAGACGAAGTAGGGTAGCCGCTCCCCGTAGATCCTCCTGAATTACCATATCCCGCATTTCCTGACGAGGTACTGCCGGACGAAGTATTGGATACCCCCGAATATCCGAAGGTCTCCACGCCGCTTAGTCCGCCGTACTCCTTGGCAAAGGCCTCGTCAGATCCGTCCCCAACCTTGCCGTCACCGAAGATAAAATAGTTCATGGCAGCTTTGTTTGCATTGAAGTTGATGAAAAAGACGAACATGTTATGCTGTGCCCTTCCCATCTTATAGGAACCTTCAATCGGTATTCTCATCTGGTCAATATCCGTCGTTCCCATCTTGATCACAGATGCCGCCAGACCTTTGATGTAGTCGGCATCCATGTCGGTAGAAACATCGCTTAAAACCTTCAGAGCAATATCCAGGATCTTCGTGAGGCTCTGGCCTTTGACTTTATCAAAGGTCGCCTGCATAACTGCCCTCTGGCGGCCGGTACGGCCGAAATCTCCGTCTCCGTATTTCTTAGATACCACATAGCGTATCCTGGAATAGCCAAGGGCCTGATTTCCGTTCAGGATATGTTTTCCGGCTTTTACATTGCGGTATTTTTTCTTGGAAATATAATTGGTCGTATTCAGGTACTGTGCCTCTTTTTCTTCCAGATCGATCTCGATGCCGCCCACTTCATTGATCACTTTTTCAAAAGTGTCAAAATCTACGACACAGTATTTATCGATCTTAATTCCAAAGTTTTTCGCAATAGTCTGATAAAGCAGTTCCACGCCGCCATATGCGTATGCAGAATTCAGCTTATCCCTTCCGTGTCCCGGGATCTCTACATAGATATCCCTCATAATGGAGGTAAGCTTCAGTTCTTTTGTCTTAAAATTGATCGTCGCGATCATCGAAGAGTCGGACCGTCCGGCCGCTTCTTCGTCGGATCTCCGGTCAGAACCCACCAGCAGAATATTTACAACATCCTCATCAAACTTTACATCACCGACATCTACACTTCCTAAATCACCGGTCTTATTGATGGCAGCTTCAAGCCTGGCATCATAATATCCAAGAACTCCTCCGGCCGCAACGGATATTACTAAAAATATGTTCAAAATGATTTTATATGTCTTCAGCGTCATGCTACTCCTCCTGAATTGCTATTTATTAGTCTACAATTATAGCACATTATATCAGAAAACAACAGACAGTTTCTTAATTAAACCTGAAGATTTTACAATGTTTGTACTGTTTCGACTTTATGTAAGTGTGAAAAATTATCTCTTATAGCTTCCGGGAGAACTCTCTGACGCATCCTCTGAATCCGGCTTTGCAGGGTATCCGTAAGTTTCTATATTCTGATATCCGCCGAATTTGGATGCGAAATCCTCTTCTTTTCCTTTGCTGAAGATGAAATGCTCCATTGCCGCCTTGTTCGCATCAAAATTGATGAAGAAGACAAACATGCCGCTCTGTGCCCGGCCCTGCATGTAAGTGCCCTCGATTGGGATCCTCATCTGCTGGACCTTCGGAATTCCGAACTGAACCACAGAAGTCACCAGGCCTTTGATATAACTTGCATTCATATCGGTGGACACATCGTCCAGTGCATTGAACCCGATATCCAGGATCTTCATCGGATTCTGCCTGATGATCTTTTTATAAGTAGCTTCCAGGACCGCTCTCTGACGGCCGGTGCGGCCGAATTCGCCGTCTCCGTACCTGCTGTTTGACACATAACGGATTCTGGAATAACCGAGAGCCTGGTTCCCATTCAGGACATGTTTTCCGGCTTTTACATTGCGGTATTTTTTCTTTGAAATGTAATTGGTCGTATTCAGATAGTCTGCCTCTTTTTCTTCCAGGTCGATCTCGATGCCGCCCACCTCATTGATCACCTTCTCAAATGTTGAAAAGTCTACGACACAGTATTTGTCGATCTTTATATCAAAATTCTGGGCAATGGTTTTGTAGAGCAGGTCCACTCCGCCGAAAGAATATGCAGAATTCAGCTTGTTCCTTCCGTGCCCCGGAATATCCACATACATATCCCTCATCAAAGAGGTAAGCTTTAATTCTTTTGTCTTCATATTGATGGTGGCGATCATAGAAGAATCCGACCTTCCTGCCTCGGTCTCGTCGGATCTGCGGTCAGAACCGACCAGCAGGATGTTGACTACATCATTATCAAATTTAACGTCGTCTCCCACATCTACTTTGCTTAAGTTTCCCTTCGGTGTCACCGAAGCCTCTAATTTTGCATCATAGTATCCAAGAACTCCTCCTATTGAAAGAGCAAATACAAGGAAGACAGCCATAACAATTTTAAATTTCTTTCCCATTTCCTTATCCTCCAAACGTATGTCTGTAATTTTATCTATTGTAACAGAAAACTAAACCAGAAATGTTAAGAAAATCTAAAGCTTTTCATACGAATCCCAGTAAGAATGGTTCATCGTAAGTTTCAGGATAAGGCTTTTGGGGAGTTTTTTATAGTTGCTGCCCAGCTTATAGCCTATGAATTTACACGCCGTATCCGCCATGAATTTAGGAATCTTAAAAAATCTTCCGGTAAACAGCAGATGTTTCAGTGTGTGAAGGACCATCCTCATCCCCTCCGATTCAGAAGAGACTTCAAGAAACAGTCCTCCGTAGGATACCTGTGAAACTGCCAGATCAAAATTCCTGTGCAGCTGGTCAAAACAGCGGTAGTTGTGCCAGTGCCATACGGCGGCATCTGCCTGGTATGCAATGGCTTTGTCTGACTCGATCAGCCTGGAAGCCATAATCATGTCCTCATTAAATATTGTTTTGTGAATGAATCCGCCCATAGCTTCATAATCTTTTTTCCTGTATGCACTGCACACATTGGAACAGAAAAATGTCTTGATCCCAAGCTTTGGCAGGTCGGCTTTTGTCTTTATGGAGCTATCCGGGGGATAGTTAAAGCTCCTCGTATAATACTCCAGATAATTGTCCTTCGGGTCCGCCATCTGGCGCCCATAAGCGGCTCCCACACGGGGGTCCTCAAAAGCCTTCAGCAGATTTTCCACCATATATTTGTCTCTGGGCACCGCATCATCGGTCATAAACGCAATGATCTCCGCATCAGAAAGTGAAGCTCCGTAATCCCTTGTGGCTCCGTGGTCAAACTCTTCTTTTTTTATATGCTTTACTGCCACATTCGGATACTGCTCTGTAAGATGTTCAGGAAAATATTCCTCCTCCGTGTTGATCAGAAAGATAGTTCCGAAGGTAACCGTCTGCCTCGACAGGCGCCGGAGAGATTCAAAAAGCTTCTCCCCTGGTTTATAAGTTGGAATTACAAGATCAATCGTCATCGCTTCTCTCCTTTTTCTCAGCGCCGGATTTTAGAACCCTTCGTATCCCGTTTTGCAAGCTTCAGTTTATTGAAATCCAGACGTTTTCCTTTATAATCTATGGATGTAATGCCGTCGGCCTCCATAAGATAAGTATGGAGCAGTATATCATCCTTATTCAGTTTGATGCCTCTTACGCCTACCGCACCTTTTTTCTTTTCCGGCACCTCTTCCAGTGAAAACCGCAGGAAAACCCCCTCTTTTGTCTCTAATATTACCATATCCGGTTTTATCAGGCCACCGTCGGTTTTCAGCGGCTTTACCGAGAGGAGTGCGTCTCCGTCCGACAGTTTTGTGGCGGATACTGTTCTTTTGGTTACCTGGAATTCCGTTCCCGAAACGATCTTTAACATCCCCTGTTCCGTGGCAAAGAAAAGACTTTCATGTATCATTTCCTCCGCTGCCAGAACTGCGATAATTGCTTCGTCGGAGCTGT
The DNA here is from genome assembly GCF_002270485.1 of Anaerostipes hominis (ex Lee et al. 2021). Taxonomy (GTDB): domain Bacteria; phylum Bacillota; class Clostridia; order Lachnospirales; family Lachnospiraceae; genus Anaerostipes; species Anaerostipes hominis. The sequence goes on from NZ_NQOG01000006.1 coordinate 117,245, forward strand.
CGTAGTTGCCCAGATTGTCGATCGGTGTTCCCTTATCTTTATATTTTCCTGCCGGTATGTCCAGCACTTTGATCTGATGCATTACGCCGGTGTCTGTAAAAATACAGATCTTATCCGTATTCATACACGGAACAATATATTTATAATCCCTGGCTGCATTCTCCTGATTTCTCTGGTAGGTAGCCTTGTCGAAGGTCTTTGCATAGCCAAACCGGTCCATGACAAAATAAACCTGCTCCTCTTTCAGCGGTTCTTCTTCATAAACTGCCTCGGCTCCGTCCTCTACCACCGTTCTTCTCTCTCTCTGATACTCTTTTTTAATCTTCGTGAGATCCTGTTTCATAACGCGCTGCATAGATGCCGGATTATGAAGGATATCCTCATATTCGGCTATTTTGGCAACGATCTCTTCATATTCTTCTTTGAGAGCCAGGATTTCTAATCCGATGAGCTTTCCGAGGCGCAGGTCCAGGATCGCCTCTGCCTGTTTCTCTGTAAAAGACAGCTTGCAGGCTTCGATCATGGATTCAGATGATTTGAACCTGATAGTTCCGACCTCACCCTTCGTAAGACATGCTTTTGCCTCTTTCAGGTTTTTGCTCCCTCTCAGTATCTCAATGATCAGATCGATCATATCGCAGGCCTTGATCAAGCCTTCTTTAATCTCCCTCTGGTCATAAAGTTTGGATAAAAGAGTCTGATATTTTCTTCTTACAAGCCCGTAATGAAACTCTGTGTGATGCGCTATGATATCCCGAAGACTCAGAGTCTCCGGACGGCCGTCGACGATGGCCAGCATATTCACGCCGAAGGTATCCTCAAGCTTTGTTTTTTTGTACAGGAGATTCTTCAGGCGTTCTATGTCTGTCCCTTTTTTCAGTTCCAGAACAATGCGGATACCCTCCTTGGAGGATTCGTTGGAAATATCAACGATATCCGTCGTTTTCTTAGATTCCACGAGGTTTACGACATCAGAAAGAAATTTCCCGATATTGGCGCCGATCATCGTATATGGTATCTCTGTGATGACCAGCTTGTCCTTTTCCCCGCGCTTCTTCCCCGGCTCAAAGACTACTTTCCCCCGGAGTTTCAGTTTTCCGCGGCCCTCAGAGTAAATTGTTTTTATGTCCTTTTTGTTGACCACCAGGCCTCCGGTCGGAAAATCCGGTCCCTGGATATAGGTGAGCAGATCTTCATTGGTCACTGACTCATCTTCCAAATACGCGATCATGGCATCGACCACTTCGCCCAGATTATGAGTCGGAATGCTGGTGGTCATACCGACGGCGATCCCCTCGGCGCCGTTGATCAGAAGATTCGGCACTCTGACCGGAAGCACTTCCGGTTCTTTCTCTGTCTCGTCAAAATTGGATATAAAATCTACTATATTTTTATCCAGATCCGCAAGATAAACCTCCTGGGTAAACTTTTTCAGTCTTGCCTCCGTGTAACGCATGGCCGCGGCCCCGTCACCCTCGATGGAACCAAAGTTTCCATGTCCGTCCACCAAAGGCATACCCTTTTTAAATTCCTGTTCCATGACTACCAGAGACTCATAGATAGAGCCGTCTCCGTGGGGATGATATTTACCCATCGTGTCTCCGACGATCCTCGCAGATTTTCTGTGCGGCCTGTCATACCTCAGATTAAGCTCATCCATGGCATACAGGACGCGGCGCTGTACGGGCTTTAAACCGTCCCGAATGTCGGGGAGGGCACGCGCACAAATAACGCTCATAGCATAGTCGATATACGACTTCTGCATGACCTCGGAAAATTCTGCCCTAATGATATGTTCTGCCATCTTTCTCCCTTTCTATATATCCAACATCGCATCGCCTGCATTATCGTAAATAAACTGCCTTCTCGGCGGAACCTCGCTGCCCATCAGCATAGAGGTCACATCGGATGCCATTCTGGCATCTTCGATCTCAATCTGCTTTAATGTCCTCGTCTCCGGGTCCAGCGTCGTCTCCCACAGCTGGCTGGCGTCCATCTCTCCGAGGCCCTTATACCGCTGAAGGGTAAACGGACCCTTATGAGCAGCCTTGTATTTCTCCAACGCGGTATCATCGAACAGATAAGTTTCCTTTCCTTTCTTAGGAATTGCCTTATAAAGAGGAGGTGTTGCCAGATAAACGTGTCCGTGGGTAATCAGCTCCGGCATAAACCGGTAGAAAAATGTCAGCAGCAAGGTGGCAATATGGGCTCCGTCCACATCGGCATCGGTCATAATCACAATTTTTTGATACCTCAGTTTTTCGATGTCAAAATCGTTTCCGTACCCTTCTGAAAATCCGCACCCAAAGGTGTTTATCATCGTTTTAATCTCTGCATTAGCCAAGACCTTGTCCATGGTAGCCTTCTCAACATTCAGGATCTTTCCCCTGATCGGCAGAATGGCCTGAGTTCGGCGGTTTCTGGCAGTTTTCGCAGAGCCTCCGGCAGAATCTCCCTCGACGATAAAAATCTCACACTCTTCCGGCTTACGGCTTTCACAGTTAGATAGCTTTCCGTTGCTGTCAATGGAGAGCTTCTGTCTCACAAGAAGATTTGTCTTCGCTTTTTCTTCAGCCTTGCGGATCTTTGCAGATTTCTCCGCACAGGCAAGGACTTTTTTTAAGGTATCCAGGTTTTTATCAAAAAATAATACCGTCTCATCTCCGGTAATTTCACTGACCACTTTACTGGCATCAGGATTGTCCAATTTTGTCTTTGTCTGACCTTCAAACCTTGGTTCCGGATGCTTTACGGAAATGATTGCGGTCATGCCGTTTCTCACATCTGCCCCGGTAAAGTTTGCGTCTTTTTCCTTTAATACACCCAGTTCCCTGGCATACTGGTTCATCACTGCCGTAAATTTGGACTTAAATCCCGTGATATGGGTACCGCCCTCCGTGGTATAAATGTTATTGCAGAAGCCTAAAATATTTTCACCAAAATCTTCCGTATACTGGAAGGCGATCTCCGCTTCGATTCCGTTGATCTCCCTCTTATAATAGACCGGATCATGCAGCACATGCTTACCATCATTCAGCTTCTTTACATAGGCACAGATCCCCTCAGGCTCATGATATAAAACTTCCGTCTCTTCCCCTGAACGTTCATTAATATAATTAATCTTTAATTCCGGGTTCAGATAAGTCGTCTCATGGAGACGGTTGCGGATCATAGCGGCTTTGAAATAGGTCTTGTCAAAGATCTCGGGATCGGGCAGAAACCGGACCTTTGTCCCGGTCTCCGACTTTTTACAGCTTCCGATGACTTTCAGCGGTTCTGTAACCTTCCCTCTCTCAAAACATTCCTCATAGATTTTTCCGTCCTGTTTGACCGTCACTTTAAGCCAGGTAGAAAGGGCGTTGACCACAGATGCCCCCACACCGTGCAGTCCTCCTGAAATTTTATATCCCCCGTCTCCGAATTTTCCTCCGGCATGAAGCATGGTAAACACCATCTCCACCGCTGAAAGACCGGTCTGTTCATTGATCCCGACAGGAATGCCCCTGCCGTTGTCTTCGACCACTGCTGTCCCGTCATCCTTGAGTGTTACCGTGATTTCATCGCAGTGTCCCGCAAGAAATTCATCCACTGAGTTATCTACGATCTCATAGATCAGATGATTAAGCCCCTTTGTCGAAACACTTCCTATATACATTCCGGGCCGCTTCCTGACTGCCTCCAGCCCTTCCAGTACAGAAATACTGTTTGCGTCATAGTTTTGACTGCTCATTTTCTATATTCTCCTCCCAATATGATCAAGGCTTTCCTGCAGCCCTGTCATAGAAACATCTGCTTTTATACAATCTAAAATATTATATACATTTTGAACAAGAACTTCAAGTAGATATCCTGCAGTAGTCATAGTGTGCAGTATTCCATCGTTTTTCATGCAAAAGGCTGTTATACTTAATCCGCATAATAGCTTTGCTTACAATTCTTCTCCTGATAAATAGTTTATAAACTCCTGCTCCGGCATCGGACATCCGTACAGATATCCCTGGGCATGACAGCACCCATCTTCTTATACATCTGTGCCTGTTCCTTTGTCTCTACCCCTTCTGCGATGACTTGAAGTTCAGGGGCATCTGACAAACTCCACTACTTTTTGACGCCGCCGGTTATCCTCAGTCTGCCGCAAAAATTTCAGATCCAGTTTCATAACATCAATGTGGAGCTCTGAAGGTGTATTAAGAAACGAGTAACCGCTCCCAATGTCATCCATTTCAATAATAAATCCTTTCTGGTTCACCTTTTCTATAACAGATAAAAACTTTTCTGAATCCTTCACGTATGCACTTTCTGTCAGCAGCCATAAGCGCACGGTCCTCATTGTATGGGACAAGTATAAAAAATGTATCCGCTCTTGCTCTGGTAAACACCGACAGGTCACCGGACAGCGTACTGAGCAGGGCAGTTGATAAATCCGCCAGAAGCCGGTCTGCAGTCTCTGAACCAAAGGAAACAGCCTGCTCTCAAAAAACCAGACAGTACACTCATGTTGAAAGAAAATCAGCGCGCCCTTTTGGTACATCTGTCTGATCCTTTTACGGTACTTGAGATCTCGCAGCCGGATATCGTCGTTCTTTACCGCGAGTATTTGTTCCTCTCTGCAGAAAAAACGGGCTATACCGGCATACACAGACGAAAGATCATATCTAAGCTCCGCAGACTGATCCAGGAACTCCGGTCATGAAAATGTTATCGGAAACATCCGGTCCTTCGATTCTATTCGTCATTTATTGACACATTTCCTTCTAACCTTTATAATGAAACGAGTATTCATTATAAACAAACAGGATTGGGGAAATGAATTATGAAGAAAAATACGAAATTGATGTCCTTGGTTATAACAGCCTTATTGGCAGTGACTCTGCTGACCGGATGCGGCACAAAAAAAGCCCCGGATGCAGATAAATCCATGGATGCTTTTTATCAGCTGATCGTATGCCATAAAGCAGATGCCATGACAGATCTGGGCATTGACTCTGCCGAAGTCAGTGATACCCTGAGTGTATACAAGGAGTCTACGATTTCATCACTGAAAAACAGCTTCAAATCTGCGGGCATCACACTGACCACAAAAGACGCTGAAGATATCTTTGATGCACTCTCCCAGGCTTTGTCCAGTCTTGAATATGAAGTATCCGTGAAAGAGCAGGAAAAGAAAGAGGCTGTTGTCACTGTAAAATCACAGTATATTGATTACTTATCTGTATTTAAGGACGCCAAGAAAAAAACAGTAGATGCATTGAAGCCTCAGCATATCGAGACGAAAGAAGATGCTCAGAAACTTTTGATCAAAAACGTGGCAAAAGGTTTCAAAAGTATGAAACCGTCTTCCGACATGAAGACAAAGACTTTCACACTGACCAAACAGAATATCAAAAGCGGTGAAGACACAGTTACCCTGTACTTTCCGAAAGATTCCAAACAGCTTGGCTCTGATCTGATTAATCTCGTCACAGGGAGATAAGGGATCTTATATAATTTGTTTGCCGCTGTCACCAAAAATTTCACCCCGGATATCAGAAAAATCTGACATCCGGGGTGTTTTTTCATTTCATAGGAAAGTTCTACGCTTTATCCTTTAATTTTTTTAATACAAAACATGCCAACATACAAAGACAGATGCCGGTCAGAGCACCCGAACTGTCGATCATGACATCTTTGACCTGACAGCTTCTTCCTGGTACGAAATATTGGTGCAGTTCATCTGTCACGGCATAGATAGAACAAAACGCCAATGCCGCACCCAGAAGATGGGCCTTTTTCTTTACATCAATCCTCAAAGCCCGGCACACAAGCACTCCGAGCAGTGCATATTCCAAAAAGTGGGCTGTCTTCCTCACATAGTGGTCCATGACGGACAGCATATCATATAGGCTGTTTCCGAATGTTCCCGCCTCTGCCGGGGATATCCCGATCAGCTTTGATATCCATTGGGTTACTCCCATACTCATCTGCTCAGACGCATCTGCCGTCTTCGCAGAAAATAAAAAGATCACCGCCATCATCAAAATGACCATTGTCCAGGATACCATACGATTTCTTTTTAACTTCATACATCTTTTCCTGTTTAAATTTGTCTTCTAACAATACTATATTCATCATTTAATTGAAAATACGGACAGTTATAATTAGAATATGTTATAAACCGCATCAGCTCATCTTCGTCCAGGTTTACGTCACATACATAGTAACCGCACATCTCGTCATACACATAATTTACACAAGACTCACAGGTGCTTTTCTGTTTTCCCACCATAAAATCCCTCCTATCCTAATCTCAATCTATATTCGTAGTTTCTGTCTTTATTATACTGTATAGTCCGGACTTTTTGCAAACATACTAAGAGAACTAAAAAGAAAGGAGTGATCGCAATGCACGAATCCAACTGCCACAGGCATAAACAGCAGGAACCAAAAGACGCAAAAAAAGAACGTCCGCATATCGTGGAGCCTCTTCCCGAGTCTGAACGTCCCAGAAAAGACGGTCCCGGCGGAAATTAATATTTTGACCATAGTGCCAAAATATCATGCATAATATTTCTAAGACTGGGAAGATTATAAATAGAAAAGGAGGTTGCTATGGGAAGTAAAACATTAGATTATATAGCACTGACAATTACAATTATAGGTGCGGTCAACTGGGGCCTGATTGGCTTCTTCCGGTTTGATTTAGTAGCTTTTCTCTTCGGCAGCATGACGATGCTTTCAAGGCTCGTCTATGATCTGGTCGGCATCTGCGGACTTTATCTTTTAACCTTTTACGGCCGCTGTGGAAGAGATCTCTAATACCAATGATCCTCATATTCGTTTGACAAAGGACTGCTGCAAAACCCGATATTCTGTTTCAAACAGAAACACTCATGCGCGTTTTGCAGCAGTCTCTTTAATTGGAATTAACTTGTATGGCCGGACGAAAATCAAACAGACGGTAAGGACTGATCCTCATGACTCCCGCCAGCTTTTCGATTTCCTCCAACGTGGGACTGACCAGCCCTCTTTCAATATCATAGATATGCATATGGCTGATGCCCGTATATTTTTCAAGATTTCTCAAACTGTAACCCTGTTCTTCCCTGATTTCCCATAAAAAAATTCTCATATTTAAAATACCTCGTTTGGTTTGTATATTTATCTGCTTTCGTATTTCTATTAGAAAATTTTTTTGCCTTAGCGGTATTATTTTTTTGAAAATGTTACTTTTGTAATATTGTTCTTGTTCTCCAGCTGCATGCCCGGGATGCTCCGCACATATGAGCTGAACCGGTTGTATCCAAAGTCCTGCACCTTAAAGTTCTCATATTCTGCATAAATTTTATTTGCAAGATCAGACAGATCAAGCCCCTTCTTTCCTGTATTTTTCACCAGCGCCGTCACATAGTGGTCCAGCTGTTCTTTCATGTCAATATCTTCTCTCAGAGAAACAGTGACAATATTGCCATCCTTTATCAGCCTGAAATGATCGAATTCTTCCAGAAATTTAGAGAGCAGACTGTAGCCATAGCTCCTCACATCAAAGTCCGGATATCTCTTTAACAGCCTTGTCCCGATCTCTCCCAGCGTCGTCTCTTTATCGCTGTTCTGATTGTCAGTGATGATAGAATGGATCGCTGCCTCGATATCCTTGCGGCCAATAGGTTTGCTTTCCTTTTCCTCTTTGTCCTCGATCAGGAGTTCCAGGTTTGTAAAAACATCACACGCTTTACGGAAAGCCGGGGGAGTCTTCCCCTCACCCATGCCGATCACAGTGAGTCCTGTCTCTCTGATCCTACTGGCAAGCCTCGTAAAGTCGCTGTCACTGGAGACGATACAGAAGCCGTCCACCCGGTTGGTGTAAAGGATATCCATGGCATCGATAATCATTGCTGAATCCGTCGCATTTTTCCCCTGTGTATAAGAAAACTGCTGGATCGGCGTGATGGAGTTGGCCAGCAGTTCCTCTTTCCAGCTGGCATGAAGCGTACTTGTCCAGTCGCCGTAGATTCTCTTGTATGTAATGTTGCCGTACTGGGACAGCTCGTCCAAAATCGGCTTGATATATTTTGCTGATATGTTGTCAGCGTCGATTAAAAGAGCAAATCTTTTTTCCTTCTTTTCCATACTTATATTTCTTTCTCCCTTTTCAGTAATACCGTTTTATATACTGCAGTGCCATATAATCCATGATCCGGATCGTGAGCAGTTTCCCCCGTTTCATGATCGTTTCCACGTTCTGCCGGCTTTTCTTTGCGGTCACCGCAATGTTGCTGGAAACATTTTTAAGAATGACAGCTTCTTCTCCTTCCTTTTTTTCGCCAGTGATGAAGATCGGTTCCTGGACATAAACGTTCTTCTTCCAGGAGATCGTCTGTTCCGGCACTTTTGCGATCTTATCAACCATCTGTTTCGCAGGCCCAAAATTCTCCTTCAATGTCAGCAGCCTGAGACCATGATTTTCAAATCGTATCCACGTCCTGTTCTCAACAAACGGGTACAGGATCTCTGCGATCAGCTGGAGACGATTCTGGATAGAATTCTGTGCGCTCAGCATGTCCTTGGAGACATTCAGAAGATAGTTTGCCATGCCGTCTTCTCTGGAAGAATGGATCCGCAGCCTCTGTGTCTTCTTCTTTGCAGCAGTCTTCATGGCCTCTTCTGCCCGGTCATAGGCTGGTCCCTGCTGCTGCGCAGAAGTCCCTTCCTCTATCCGTACCGTCCACTCTCCGATTCCGATCCCTCCGGTGACGGCGACCGGATAACACATGATCTCAAAAAGCCGGAAATAAGAGGCAGCGGACATTGAAGATGTAAACAGGCCCTGAAGTTCGTCATGCCTTCCGAAGATCACCGGAAATATCATGCTATCCACAAAAAGGCTGTTCAGCTGCTCCGCCACTTTGGTCAGATAAATCTGAAGATTCTGCTCCTCTGCGGGCTCATACCTCATTCTCTTTTTTATATGTATCATCAACGCTGAATATTCATCCAATTTATAACTCCCATCATTTTACATGCAAACAAATCTGTTTTCATTTATTATAACATAATAAATCTGTTTTAACTAGAAAATTTTCTATTATTTCCAATGAAATCCTTACCAAAAATCAGACAACAATCAATATATCTCGTTTTTTTCTGGAATACTAAAACAAATACGAAAAGGAGAACTGCTTATGAGATTATTTACCGCCGTATATCATGAACCAGGAATCTTTGATTATCCCCTCGGCCGAAAATTAAAAAGAGATTTTGCGGATCTGCCCTGGCATGAGATCAAAAGCCATAACCGAATCGAAGAGATGACCCAAAGGCCCAACAGCGATTTTCCAAAAATGAAACGCTTCCTGATCATCGGCACAAGAAAAACCCACCGATATACGGAAAACCATAAGATATCCGATTATCTGGTCCCATTCACCTCGTCCGGATGCACTGCCATGTGCCTTTATTGTTATTTGGTATGCAATTATAATAAATGCGCCTATTTAAGGCTTTTCGTAAACCGGGAAGAGATGATGGAACGGTTGATAAAGAACTCAAAAAAAGGAGCTGATCCCCAGACATTTGAGATAGGCTCCAACAGCGATCTTGTCTTAGAAAATATGATCACAGGCAATCTGGAATGGGTCATACCTGCTTTCGCCCGTGAAGGGAGAGGACAGATTACGTTTCCGACCAAATTTGCATCTGTAAAACCTTTGCTCGGCCTTGACCATCAGGGAAAAACCATTTTTCGAATGAGCGTCAACCCTCAGGAGATCATCGACCACATCGAACTTGGAACCTCACCTCTGGATCAGAGAATACGGGCAGTCAACGCTATGTGTGAGGCCGGATATCCCGTAGGAATACTAATCGCTCCCATCATTCTTAATGATGGATGGAAAGAAAAATACATGGATTTGATCGATCAACTGGCCGACGGGCTTACAGAAAAAACAAAAAAGGCGATGACCATAGAGATGATTTTTATGACTTACAGTTTTGTACAGAATGCTATTAACAAAGAGGCATTTCCGGAGGTCCCGGACCTCTATGACAATCAGTCTATGTCCGGAGGCGGAAGAGGAAAATACCGCTACCGGAAGGAACTGCGTCTGGAAGCAGAGTCGGTGCTGACAGACTATGTGAGTCTGCGTCTTCCGGAAGCAAGACTGGTCTATGTCTGCTGAGGCAGTTTACTTGTTTTTAATTTTACACAGTTTCTTCCGCCTCCTCAGCACCCTGCCCAAATAAGAATACGAGAAATTCTTCTCCGCCATAACGGATCAGGCTTCCTGACCTGTTCTGCACTTCCTTCTCCAGGAAGCCTGCGAAAGTTCTCAGGCACTGGTCTCCGGATATATGTCCAAACCGATCATTATATTGCTTAAAATAATCAATATCAATCATCATACATGCAATGTTTCCGAGCTTCTCTTGTACGGTCTGGAACTGTTCTTTTAGGGAAGTTTCCAGATAACTGCGGTTAAAAAGCCCGGTCAGACGGTCACGGATCACCTGTTGATTCAATTCCTTATTGATCTCGGCGATTTTTTGATACTGTTCTCCGATAATAATACGGTCATATTCTGACAAAACCCGGTTCCGATATAGAGTGATCAGAAATATGCGGTTCTTCTCGGTTTCAAAAAAACGCCTCCCGGAAGTGTCGATATCGAATAGAGCATCAAAATCTGACAGCCCAAAATAAGCAGCTGAAAAATCGTATGAGTTTTAAAAATATTGGCGGTCAGGTTCTGTTCAATTTGAATCCGGTAAGCAGAATCTGCCGGAAACACCAGATATTTTTTTATCTTATTCATAAGTTCTCCCTGTCTCTTCAGATAAATATGAACTTCTGAACACTGCAGATACCATCTCTGACAGTCTCTGTGTGTCAAACATGTCTGAAAACAAAATTTGTTCATTGACTGCTTCCATATTTTCTTCCGAGTATTCTATTTCTTTTGAGTACAGACGGGCAATTTCCAAAGACGTCAGGCTCCCCTCTCCCGAAGCCGCAGCCTCTGTCCCCCGGACAGCCAAACAACTGAAAACCGCAAATTTAACCTTATCCAACAGCTGAAAATCATAAACGGATCTTAAAAAATACCGGTATATAAAATACACCATCAAATGTTCATAAAAGATTCCGTCAAAATCAGAAAAACAAATGTCTCCCTCCCGAAACATGAAAGATGCCTGGCTTAAAGCCTGCTTCCACTCGGGGGTCAGAATCTCCAGATCCAGAAGAAATTCCAGACATTCCGTGAACCATTCTCTCAGACCGATCCGCGGCTTTTGTACTCTTTCTTTCGTCTTCCATTTATGTATATGCAGATACATGGCCTCCATATCATCGCGAATGTAATCTTCCTGAAAGACAGCTGCCGCCGACAGCGTCTGTCGCAAACGTCTCTCCAGCGTCTGCTCCCTGTCCTGAAGCAGACGGATGATCAAGTCTCTTGCCAGCGTAAGCGGCTCCAGCCAGGGCTCCTCTTCTTCCTTTTTTTCATCCAAATTTTTATCAAGAAACCGGACCTTTTTCTTGTTGGTCAAAATCAGTCTTGCCGCCTCTTCACACACGAGTCCCAGTCCCGCTTCCTGCCGGCTGCCATAAACTTCATAGAACCGTGGATGGTCTGTACAGATCTGGCAGAGGAAATCTTCTCCCAGATGAATGTAAATATCGCATAAATTCTTTTGATTTAAAAAAGGACATCTTCTCTCCTCCATGAGAAAATGATGAGGACAGGAAGAGCTGACAGATCTCATGAGACGGTCTCCGAATGATCCTTTCACGAGGGTGTACTTTTCATAGGTCTCATCGTTCACAGTGATATCCCATCCCGCGCAGCAGCTGTCTGTGCAGTCAGAACCTATACATTTAAATTTGTCATAATAATCCGGTATCCGAAACTTCATCTCTCCTCCTGATATTTTCTGTCCTCTATTATATCATAAATTCCCTGCGCATCTGTACACAGCCTGCAGCAGAAACTATGATTTGTATTTTTTGGCATCTTCCCCTATAATGAAGTCCAGCAGATTAAAAAATCCCGCACAAAAAGGAGTACAGGAAATGATGAAACGCAATATCCGCCTGAAAATAGAATATGACGGCACCCGCTATCAAGGCTGGCAGAAGCTTGGCAAAAATGTAAACGCCAACACGATCCAGGGAAAATTGGAGTCGGTCCTCTCGAAAATGACCGGGGAATCCATCCAGGTTATCGGTTCCGGCCGCACAGATGCCGGCGTACACGCCTGCGGACAAGTCGCCAATTTCCATACAGACTGCGGCTTCTCCTGCCAGGAGATCAAAGAGTACCTCACGAAATATCTGCCTTCCGATATCGGACTTCTGACGGCAGATGAAGTCGCAGAGCGCTTCCACAGCCGGCTGAATTCAAAACAAAAGACATATCAGTACCGCATCGCTGTCCCCGGCACCGTGAATGTTTTTGAAAGAAAATATCTGTGGAAGTATCCAAAAACACTCGACATAGAAAAAATGAACAAGGCAGCCTCCTTCTGTCTAGGCACCCACGACTTTTTAGGATTCTCTTCTGTAAAAAAGACAAAGAAATCAACTGTGAGAACGATCTCTTCTATTGTGATTGAAGAAGGTCACCGGGAAGTCCGGATCAGTTTCACAGGCGACGGCTTCCTTTATAATATGGTCCGGATTCTGACCGGAACACTGGCTGAGGTCGGTGCAGGAACCAGAGATCCTGAATCTATCCTTCATGTCTTTCAGTCAAAAGACCGGAAAGATGCAGGTATCACCGCCCCGCCCCAGGGTCTGTTCCTGATGAATGTTGAGTATTAAGAACACTTAATAGTGGATAAACACCGGATCTCCGCTCTCCACAAGTTTATATATGGCCGCGGCGTCTGAGAGCTGAAGGTTTACACACCCGTGGGAACCGGTCACTTTATATCTGCTCGGAGACCAGAGACCCCAGTCGCTCCTCTTGCTCCAGTGGTATCCGGTTCCGGTCCACATGATTCTGACCCAATACTTCGTGTCTACACTGTAATCTGCACCAACCAGAGTTTTGGTCAGCCGTTTTTCCTTCACGTAGTAAGTTCCGGTCCTTGTTATGCGGTCAGGAGTCGGTTTCCCCGTAATACAGTTTGCAGAAAATACTCTCTTGCCGTTTTTATATACAAATACTTCCTGGGCGGACAGATCCACCTCACTGTAATTTTTATGATCCCAGTCATTCTGGGGATTTTGATAATCTTTCCGATAGGCCTTATTAAAATAAACAGGTTTTAATTTTGCAGTCATAGCTTCCTGATTTTTATCCGACGGATCTTTTTGGTAAGCCTCAATCAATTCCTTTGACGGCACTTTCTTCAGCAATTTCAGGACTCTGGCGATCTCCTTGTCGTAATCGATCCTCCATCCGTAATCTCCGCCTTCTACTTTTATTTTCTTGCCTGAATGAGTCGTAAATTTTCTGGCAATACCTACCGTTTTATACTTAAGACAGAATTTTTCCACCCAGTCTTCCACGGCAGTTTTGTTAAGCTTCACCGTATGTTTTTTCGTGTTGACCTTGATACAGTCTTTCAAAACCTCAGGTGTCATCGTCTCTTTTGTATTGTCTCCCATGTCCCATTGGATCCAGTGCAGCAAATACTGATTATATTTCTCCTGCATCCTGGTAAGTTCGGCGTCATCGATTCTGAGTCCGGGTTCTTGATACACACCGGGATATGTCTTTTGGTCCATCAGGTCCATAGAAGGTTTCAGCCCCTTTATGGCCTCCGATAACTGTCCCAGAAAGGCCTTCTGATCCAAAATATTTCCTTCTAATTCTTTTTTCAGCACACCATACTTTTTCTCTTTGGAGTATTCGATCGCTGCATCTTCGGGCTTCATCAGCTTATAGCCGTCATCCCCGGTCACCAAAACCGATTTTTTTACAAGAGCCGAGAGCTTCTTCTCTGAAAAATCAATCGTGTCCTTTAAATTTCTCTGTTCCTTCTTCATAAAAGAAAAAATGACACTCTGTTTATGCTGCTTTTGATACAGTTTTTCCACCGACTCCAGAGACTTTACCTTTAAGTCAATATCCCTGCCTGTGATCGTTAAGGTTCCTTTTTCCCTGCCTTTTACAGTAAGTCTGTAACGGTCTGCAGTCTGTTTGAGCTCATCCAGCGACTCTTCATAGGTCATTCCGGATACTTTGAGGCCGTCGATTCTGCTTCCTGGATACCACCGGTCTTTATAATAAATATGTACTGCTGTGAGTGCTGCAATGACGACCACCGCCGCTGCACCCATTATATATAAATATTTTTGTTTCATTTTTGCCATATTTTTCTCCTGTCTTTAAGCTGCATTTACCTTTTATGGCCTGTTTTTGCTTGCCACGTATAAGGATAACGAACATTTTATTTAGTGTCAACATGTTATGTATCCTTTTTTAGATTAAGGAGATACTAAGGTTGTATCATAAATTGAAAGGAGCTTTGTTATGAAATCAAATGAAAAAAACGATTGTATCGAGTGTACAATAAATAACTGTGCCTACCATGCAGGCGACGTTGACTACTGTACTTTAGAGACAATCAAAATCGGAACTCATGAGCCTAATCCAACAACAAAAGAATGCACTGACTGTGAATCTTTCGCAAACAAATCAGGATGCTAAGATGATAACATCCACCAACTCATTTTCTTTATTCCTTTAAGTTCGGAAACAGCAGAAATTTTATAATAAAATTTCTGCTGTTTTTCATTACGCATCTGTGCACAGCCCGCGGAGAGTTTTTTATTTTTCAGGAAAAGCTTTCACACATCAGCGTGACAAGATCTTTCTTAAAAAATAAAAAGAGGGCCTGCATTTTCATCTCTCCACGCCATCCCGCCGATCAGGATCAAAGCCTCATATTCATCCCGGACGGAACAAATATCATAATCAGGCAGAACATGAAAACCTCCGATAGATGAAACCTTGTCTTTTATCAGGGATACTGTTTTAACCTCATACCTGCTGTCTCCCAGTATATAGAGAGCAGAGGACAGATAGGCAGACTCCCAGTCAGCATATTGATCCAATAAAACAAATAATGCCGCCTATTTCATAAAACCTTCTCCTTAAATTCATCGATTTCTCAAATTATATCCGTTGTATATGGAATGCAGTCGTCTGAGGTATCACAGAAGGCGTCTGAAAATTTGCATGAGTCACTTTCACCATATTTCCGGGCTGCAGATCACGCAGTCTGATCGGCAAACCGAATTGGTTAGTAAATGTAGTTGAATTTGTGATCAAAAATCTGTTTTGACTGTTGATATTCCTTGGATTTTCCGTAACGATATAATTATTGTCAAAATCAATTAAAACAATCCTTCCTGTTGTCACCGAGGAAGGGCGCTGAGGCGGCAATGGCGGCCGCGGCGGCAAAGAGGTCCTTTGTACAATCACAGAGACCGCATTGGACTGAGGCGGTATGCTTCTTGTCATGCGTGATGAAAATATGACATTCACCCACATTCCCCTCTGAATACAGCATATACACATGCTCTGTCCAAAAGAATTTAAGATCACCGTATTCCTATTTAAATTTAAACGTATATAATGAATCGAATCAGACCGATTTCTTTCCGGGACAGAATAAGATATCAAAATACTTCCAACTGAATTATTAACACAAGAAGTCTCTTCCACGAAAGCGTTGTTGATCCGCATCAGATTTCCTTGTTGAATCAATCTCCCACGAGTATTGTTATCCATAAAAGTTTCCAACTACTGTTTTACTGTATTATATTCATAATTTGTCGGGTTGTTCAAATAGTATTATAAAAACAAATTATGCCTCAATGTTTACTAATCCAACAAAGTTCATCACTACATCAAATGGTGCAGTATTAGAAATATCAAAACAAAAATCCCATGTAACAGAAAAGCCCGGGCTTTTCGTCTCCGCGGGAATATTTTTAGCCTGTGCCGCCTGTGCAAGACAGAATAAAACTCCCCCTCGTCCGGATCTTCCGCATAAAATCCCACCTGCCATAACTCATAGCTTTCTTTTAATCCTCTATTCTCCAACAGAACCGGTATGATCATTTTTCCTCCGTCTGTTTTTGATGGCTGAAGTGTGGTGTCATATCCGCCCTCCGTCACGTCGACCTGCTGTCTCAGATCCACAATCGGTACTGGCGGTTGAGGACAATGCGGGCAAGTTTCAAAAACTGATTTTATATTACTGCTTTCATCCTTTATTGTTTTTATTCGGTCAAACTTATATAATGTATCGTATAGATTCTGAGAGAAGGTGTCGGAAAGGACAGTGTAAAAAATGAAACGTATATTCTTTGTTGAAGACGATTTAAGTTTAATCAGCGGTTTATCCTATGCCATGAAAAAACAGGGATATGAAATAGAGGTTGCCCGCACAAGCAATGAAGCACAAATTTTATGGGCAAACGGTACATTTGATTTAGTTATTCTGGACGTTTCACTCCCCGATGGTTCCGGCTACGAACTGTGTAAAAAAATACGTGAATCATCCAAAGTGCCCATTATGTTTTTGACTGCGGCCGATGAGGAAACGGATATTATCATGGGCCTTGATTTAGGAGGCGATGATTATATTACAAAGCCATTCAAGCTTGCAGTATTTTTGTCAAGGATCAATGCCCTGCTCCGCAGAAGCAGTAATTTTACTCAGGCAAATACTGAATTAATCTCAAACGGAATAAGAGTACAGCTTCTGAAAATGGAAGTCTATAAAAACGGAACACAGATTGATTTAACCGCAGGCGAATATAAATTGCTCTGTCTCTTTATGGAAAATCCGAATATTGTTCTCTCACCGGAACAGATTCTGAGCAAACTCTGGGATTATGATGACAAGTTTATAGAAAGCAGCACTCTAACTGTGTATATTCGCAGACTCCGCACAAAAATCGAAGATAACCCCAGAGAGCCCCAAAAAATAGTGACCGTCCGGCGTATGGGGTACAAATGGAACACAATGGATTGAGGTGCAGTATGAAAATATTAATAAATAGAAAGATTAAATTATTTTTTTGTTGGGAATTGCTGTTTATCACAGTATATACTCTTCTCTCCACTGCTTTTATAGGTTTGAAAACCGGAAATGCGGCATCTTATATATTGGCTGCTTCTTTGTGTATGAGTATCTCATTATTAGTAACCGCCTATTTGTACTTCAGGGAACAAAATAAAATAATGGAGGATGCCGTCACACAGATCAGAGCATATATTTCCGGAAACCAGAATGCACGCATCGAATGTAACGACGAGGGAGAATTATACAGGCTCTTCCATGAAGTAAATTCTTTAGTGTCTATTTTAAATGCCCATGCTGAAAATGCCGGAAAAGAAAAAAGGTTCTTAAAAGACACTATTTCTGATATTTCTCATCAGTTAAAAACCCCTCTCGCTGCCCTCAATATCTATAACGGCATCCTTCAGGAAGAAACAAAAGACATGCCTGCGATCAAAGAGTTTGCAGATCTTTCGGAACGGGAGCTGGACAGAATCGAAATCCTTGTACAAAATCTTCTGAAAATCACAAAACTTGACGCAGGAACGATTGTAGTAGATAAAAACATGGAAAATGTGTCTGAGATGATGAACAATATAAAAGATCACTACCTGTACCGCGCCCGGCAGGAGGAAAAAGAAATACATCTGTCCGGGGATGACAGCATTTCATTATTATGCGACCGTAACTGGCTGATTGAGGGCATCGGCAATCTTGTTAAGAATGCTTTTGACCATACAAAAAAAGGCGATAGGATCTGTATAGAATGGAAACAGTTCCCGTCGGTTGTTCAAATTTCCATAAAAGATAATGGCAGCGGTATCCACCCGGAAGATCTGCACCACATTTTTAAAAGATTTTACCGCAGCCGCTTTTCTAAAGATACACAGGGCATCGGGCTGGGCCTTCCGCTTGCGAAAGCGATTGTTGAGGCACACAGTGGAACCATCGAGGCTGGCAGTGAATTAGGGGTTGGAACAACCTTTACGATCAATTTCTTAATTCCTACAAAATTGTAGGCTGTGTGTCATCTTCCGGTAGTATTGGAGTGATATTCTATCTATAGGAAAAAAGATTAAAAAAAGAAATATCCTTGATTTTTATTAATAAAGACGAAAATCAAAGAATATGATAAATTCTACTTGACAAACGTCATTTCTTAACAGAAAGGAGTGTTTATCCAATGGACTTATTGGAAGTTAAATCAATTTCTAAAACTTACGGCAGTGGCGAAGCTGCCGTACACGCACTAAAAAACGCTGCTTTTTCCGTTCCGAAAGGCGAATTTGTCGCAGTCGTCGGCGAGTCCGGCTCCGGAAAAAGTACACTTTTGAATATGATAGGAGCACTTGACACACCAACCTCCGGGAAAGTATTGATTGACGGTAAAGATATTTTTGCAATGAAAGAACGCAGCCTGACAATTTTTCGCCGCAGAAATATCGGATTTATTTTCCAAAGTTTTAATTTAATTCCGGAATTGAGTGTTGAACAAAACATCATATTCCCTGTATTGCTTGATTACCAGAAACCCGATCAAAATTATCTGGAAGAAATTCTTACTGTCCTCAATCTGAAAGAACGCCGCCACCACTTGCCCAGCCAATTATCCGGCGGCCAGCAGCAGCGCGTGGCGATAGGCCGTGCTCTGATTACTCGTCCTTCTCTTATCCTTGCAGATGAACCAACAGGTAATTTGGACTCACAAAACAGCAGTGAAGTCATTGCTCTGCTAAAAGAAGCCGCAAAAGTATATGAACAGACCATTGTTATGATTACCCACAGCCGCAGCATCGCACAGTCTGCAGACCGGATATTGCAGGTATCTGACGGTGTCCTGACCGATTTTGGGAGGTGCCGCGAATGAAAAGCTATCTTAGCCTGATCCCAATTTCCGCAAAAGTACACAGACGGCAAAACCGCATGACGCTGCTCTGCATCATCTTTGCCGTATTTTTAGTAACAGCTGTTTTCAGCATGGCAGACATGGGTGTCAGGATGGAACAGACAAGACTGATGAAGAAACATGGCGGACTGTCACTTCAAGATTTAAGCGGCAGTGCCATGGGACAAACGATCTATCTGGCAGCTGCAGTATTATTTGTCCTGATTCTGATAGCCGGAGTGCTGATGATCTCAAGCAGCATCAACAGCAACGTAGCTCAAAGAACAAAATTTTTCGGAATGATGCGCTGCATCGGAATGAGCAAACGTCAGATCATCCGTTTTGTCCGGCTGGAAGCACTGAACTGGTGTAAAACTGCAGTTCCGGCAGGACTTATACTTGGAACCGTGTCTACTTGGGGTTTGTGTGCCGCTCTGCGTTTTATTGTCGGAGAGGAATTTTCTGATATCCCTCTGTTTGGTATCAGCATCATTGGAATTATCAGCGGGATTATTGTAGGAATCGTCACAGTACTTCTTGCTGCAAGATCCCCTGCGAAACGGGCAGCGAAGGTATCCCCTGTTACTGCTGTTTCCGGAAATTCTGAAAGTACAAAAAACATACACCGTGCAGTAAATACACGTTTTTTTAAAATCGAAACTGCCTTGGGCATCCATCACGCAGTATCAGCCAAGAAAAATCTTATACTCATGACAGGGTCCTTTGCCCTCAGCATCATTCTCTTTTTAAGTTTTTCGGTTCTTATTGATTTTGTCGGCTGTCTTATGCCTCAGTTATCCAGCACCCCTGATCTCCAGATTTCAAGCAGCAGTTCTAATTCAATAGACGAAAAATTGCTTGACAGAATCAGCGGTATGGAAGGAGTAAAGCACGTTTATGGACGCAGAAGCATTTTTGATATTCCCGCAGAATTAGACAGGGAAACAAAACTTTCAGACAAAACTGATATAATTTCTTATGATAACTTTGATTTAGACTGCCTTACAAAAGATGATGTATTAAAAAAGGGCAGCGATATTTCAAAAGTATACGGAGACAGCCATTATGTTTTGGCAACCTGGGATAAAAAAAGTCCTTTAAAAATCGGTGATAAAATACAGGTAGGGGCATCAAAATTAGAGATCGCAGGCTTGTTAAAATATGATCCGTTCAACAGTGGAGGCAGTACAAATAAAAAAATAACGCTAATTACTTCCGGAAAAACCTTTCAGCGGCTAACCGGTGTTTCAGATTATTCTCTTGTAATGATACAGACCACAAAAGACGCAACCGATGACAATATCAAAGCCATCCGCAATATAGCAGGCAGCAAATATAAATTCAGTGATCAGCGCAGCCAGAGCACTTCCGGCACTTATACTGCGTTCGTGCTGTGCATCTACGCATTTTTGGCAATCATTACTTTAGTGACAGTATTGAATATTGTAAACAGCATTTCTATGAGTGTCTCTGCAAGAATCAAACAATACGGAGCAATGCGGGCAGTTGGCATGGATGAACGACAGCTGACGAAAATGATCGCTGCCGAATCGTTTACTTATGCTTTATCCGGCTGTATTGCCGGATGTGCGTTCGGCCTGCTTCTCAGCAAAACAATGTACGATATGCTCATCACTTCACATTTCGGTTATGCTGTCTGGAGCCTGCCTGTCAAATCTCTGATCCTTATACTTCTGCTCGTTTCGTTTTCAGCCGCTGCCGCAGTTTATGGGCCGGCAAAAAGGATTCGGAATATATCTGTTACGGAGACGATTAATGAGCTGTAAGATCACCGCGGCCTGTTATGCAGAAAGTTAAACAATAAAAAAATTTATCCAGCAGGAGGCCCCTGCTGGATATTTTTGCTGAATCATCAGTGAATATTTCCATCATCATCTCTATTCCAGATTGCATGTGCTGGTCTATACATAAAGGTCATAAGGGTTCATTTTGGGTTCTGCTAGCGCCGGAAAGTCCACAGGCAATATATAGCTTCGCGTGGTTACATGGCATTTCCTGTGCCTAACATCACTAATTTTGTTGTGTCCATCCTTGGCCTTCTCCTTCTTTTAAATATGCTTCATATTTTTTTCGTTTTCGTACAAAGGTTGATGGATTCATCCCTAAACTCTTAGCTGCGTCTCTTACATTTCCGCACTTTTCATAAGCTTGATTCATATATTCGGCTTCAATTTCAAGCAAAGTTTGAGCAAGATTATTCACTGGCTTTAACATCTTTCCTTCCGGCTGTGCAGCTTCTCTTTGGCTTACGATCGGAATGGCATCCGGCTCGATTTCATCTCCATTACTAATTATAATGGCTCGCTCAACGATATTCTTTAATTCTCGAATATTCCCAGGCCAAGCATACTCATTTAAAATATATTTACTGCTATCTGAAAACTTTTTTTGAAAGTTATACTTTTTATTTAATTTATCCAAAAAAGATTCTGCCAGTGCCATAATATCATTTTTTCGTTCCCTAAGCGGAGGAATATAAATTGGAAATACCATCAATCGATAATATAGATCCGCTCGGAATGTTTCTTGCCGCATCATCTCTTCAAGATTTCTGTTCGTTGCAGCAATGATTCTTACATTGATCTTTATCGGCTTACTTCCACCAATTCTTGTAATCTCTTGTTCTTGAATGGCACGAAGCAGCTTCACCTGCATCGCCAAAGGAAGTTCTCCAATCTCATCTAAGAAAATAGTTCCTTTATCTGCCAATTCAAATAATCCAATCTTTCCCATTCGGTTGGCACCTGTAAATGCACCTTTTTCATATCCAAACAATTCACTTTCTAATAAATTTTCTGGAATGGCTCCGCAATTAACTTTGATAAAGTTCTCATCTTTTCTGGAACTATTTTGAAAGATATAGGTCGCAAATACTTCTTTTCCAACTCCGGTTTCTCCTTGCAGCATCACGGTCACATCAAGTGGTGCTACTTTATCCGCCTTAAAAATGGCATTCAATGTATTCTCATCTTGTGCGATGATATCCTTTTTCAAAAGTCTATCCTGCATATGCTCCAGATTTCGACGCAAACGCTCCTCTTGCTGCTGCTGTTCTTCTACCTGTTCTTTTAAATAGTGTATTTCCGTCAAATCACGTACATTGGTCACTACCATAACAATATTTCCATGTTCATCATAGATTGGGGAGCTTGTAATAATTGCTTTTTTCCCAGTCTTAAATTCCTGTGGCAACGTTACCACTCGATTCTCTCGAATAGCCCTTAAGGAACCTGAGATCGATATGAGCCCTTCTTTCTCAAGATCCTTCATATTGCGACCCATAACCTCTTCCTTTTTTAATCCAGAAATCTGTCCGTAGGCACGATTAATCATCACGGTATTCGCATGTCCATCTGTAATATAAATTCCATCAAAAGAATGTTCAATGATCGCTTCTAAGCGTTCCAAAGTTTCTTCTTTTGTCCGAAATAAATTAATTTTTTTCATTATAGCATCTCCTTCCTATTTTTCTCTTCTGTCTAATTTTTTCAACCCTATTATCTACGTATTGATCCATTTTTGCAACACGTTTCAAAAATGATTCGTATTTTGTTTTATTTTTAACACAAAACCAAGGTTCTAAGGTTGGCACCTTTTTTGCTTCTTATATCATTAGCAAATAAATTTTATTATACGAAGAGGAGGAATATAATATGGCATTAAAACGTAAAGAGGGTATGGAACAGCCATACATACCCGCTGGTATTTTTAAGATCAGACTTCCATTCATTCACTATCGTTGGGAACTTTCTGAATGTCTTCAAGCTATTTTAATGTGTGCAACCTGTCTTGGGGCGATCCCAATCCTGGAGCAAGTCTTAGGCGTTCCATATGAAATCGCATGGAGCATGGTTATTCTTAACGGTTTTTTATACAATCTACACACTCTGCTTGGTGACCCGGTGGTTCCAGGTTGGATTACACCGGCACTTCCCTTGATTACTGCATTTTTGACCCAATCTCAACAAGGGCCTGAGCGAATCAAAACATTGATTGCACTTCAAATTGTAGTTGGACTTATATTCTTAAGTATGGGTCTGAGTGGAATGGCAGGAAAGATCATTGGATTGATTCCAAATGCGATTAAAGCTGGTATCTTATTGGGTGCTGGATTTTCTGCGATAATGGGTGAATTCCAAACAGGAGGAAGATTTGGATTATACCCTATCACTGTTGGTATTGGCTCTTTGATTGCTTATTTCTTGCTCTTTTCCTTGCTATTCCGACGAACGAAGGAAAAAAGTAAGTTTTGGCACACAATTGGAAACTTTGGGATGTTACCAGCGATCATCATCGCTGTTATCATTGGACCTTTATCTGGAGAATTACCAGCACCAAACTTTGTGCTTGGATCTATCATCAAAATTCCGGATATCGGAACGATTTTCCAAACTTTGAGTCCATTTGGAATTGGATTCCCTTCCATCCAAACCTTTATCTCTGTGATTCCAACAGCAATTGCTGTTTACATCATTGCATTCGGTGATTTCGTTTCGAGTGAACAGTTGATTCGTGAGGCAGATGAAATTCGTACCGATGAGAAGATTGACTTCAATTCAAACCGTTCAAATGTCATCAGTGCATTACGTAACTTAGTGGAAGGATTCTTCTGTCCTTATGTTGTATTAAGCGGCCCATTGTGGGCAGCTGTTACCGCAGCCATTTCTGAACGCTACAAAGAAGGCCGTGAATCTATGGATTCCATCTACAGTGGAGTCGGTACCTTCCGTTGGATGACATTTATCTGTGTCGCATTGGTTCCTGTTGCATCTTTTGTACAGCCAATCCTCCCGGCTGCATTGTCACTTACATTAATTGTTCAAGGTTATGTATGTTGTAAGATTGGCCTTAGTATGATCGGCACTGATATGGAACGTGGTATCGCAGGAGTTATGGCTGCTATCCTTGCCATCAAGGGTGCTAGCTGGGGACTTTGCATTGGTATCATTGTTTACATCTTAGTCAATGGAAACTTCAAGAACCCTGTTCTTGAAGAAAATTCACCAGACGCAATCGAAGAAACAGACTAGATAATCTTCATTTTCAAATTCAAGATAAGGTAGAATCGCCAAGGTTATAATCAATTCATGACCTTGACGATTTTTCCTTTTATGGTCCCAAGTCTTAATCGATGAGCTAAAAAGCTCTACCATCCGAAACTTTCACTATCTTTCCTCGAATACGTCCCCAAGATCCCCATCTCTTTTCGATACTTCGCCACCGTTCTTCTCGAGATCTTCATCTCTTTTTCCAACAACAACTGAGATATCTTAAGATCACTATATGGCTTTTTGGGATCTTCCGACTGGATCAACTTCCAAATTGCCTCCTTGATATCATCTGCTGTATTCCACTGATTCCCGAACGAATAGGAAGATGCAAATAAGTCCTTGATCGAGACGGTTCCAAATGGGGATTGAATATATTTCCCTTTGGAAGCACGGCTGACAGTAGAGACATGCATCTGTGTCTCATCTGCAACATCCTGCATACACATGGGTTTTAGCTTTCCGCCCTTAGTAAAGTACTCTTTTTGCTTCTTAAAAACAGCCCATACAATCTTTGTAATAGTCTGTCTTCTCTGTTCGATACTTGCGATGATAAAGCGGCTTCTCTCATACTTTTTCTGAAAATATTCTTTCAATTCCGGATCTTCGATTTCCTTCATCATCTTTAGATAATAGTCATTCAAAGAATAATTTCCTATCCAGTTATCGTTAAGTTCAATCTTCCACTCATCTCCATTTCTCTGGATGATGATATCAGGAACAATGTACTCTGCCTTTTCATATGAATATCCACTAAAAGGTCTTGGATTGAGTTGCTGGATCTGTTGAATATACTTTCTTGCCTGCACCGTTGAAAGACCCAAAGTTCTTGTGATCGAAGCAATATGCCCCGTCGCCACATCGCTTAAATGTTCTAGGATAATTTTCTCAAGATCATCATCTAACAATCCTTTTCGTTCCAACTGCAGCATCAAACATTCTTCTAGGTTTCTTGCAAAAACACCAGCTGGCTCTAGATTGATCAATGCATCATGACACGCTTTGATCTCTTCTAAAGGGACACCAAGATTATCACTGATTTCTTCTAAAGAAACATGCAATAACCCTGAATCTTCAAGACAGTCTATCAGATATGTCATAATATCCAGTTCCTTTCTTGTAAATTGTACAAGATGCAATTGCTCCATAAAAAATGTTTTTTTGTCTCTGGGAGATTCGTCTTTGATCTCTGGTCTCTCAGTCTCTCGGTAGCCGCCTGCATTTCCACTTAACATCTGTGGACTTTCACTTTGTGGTTTATACTCTAGCAATGGGTTTTCTGCAAATTCATTTTGCAAAAATTCATCCAACTCATAATTATCCAACGACAATATATTCAATGATTGTAATTGAAATTGATTCAGTTGTTGTGATAACCCCTGTTGGAGTTCCAACCCATATGCCATCTACATTTCCTCCAATTCTCTATAATGTATCTTTCCAGAATGATTCAACGGGATACTGTCGATCTGCCTCACTTGAAGCACTCCATCATTCATCTTTATTTTTTTACTAATAAAGTCAACGATTTCTTCTGAACAAAGACCAGCTCCTTTTTCTACGAAGATATCTAATCGATCATCCACACCAGTACAAGCAAAACAAACATCCTTATATCTTCCTTTTAAAATCTGCTCAATTTCATCAAGATTGACCCTGCTGCCAAGGATCTTTAAAAATCGTTTTTTCCGCCCGGTTATATAGTAAAATCCATCCTCATCTTTTCTTGCCAGATCCCCTGTGTATAGAACGCCATGACGCTCATCTTTTTTTGCCAGATCCTCCTTACACTTTGCATAACCTAAAGTTACATTTTTCCCTTCATAAACAAGTTCACCATCCACAATAGAGAATGCTCCACCTGGAATCGATATTCCAATGCTTCCTGCTTTTTCCAGAACACATTCTGGCGGAAGCCAGGACATTCTAGCCGTAGCTTCTGTCTGACCATACATAATCACGAATTTAACGCCTGCTTTTATCGCATATAACGCAAATTCCTTTTGCAAAGCCCTCGAAAGTTTTCCTCCAGCCTGTGTCATTGTTCTAAGAGACGGTAAATCCATATGAAAAAATTGAATTCGCTTTAACATCTCATAAGTAAACGGAACTCCTCCGAAGGAAGTTGCCTCTTCTGCCTTAAAATACTCCCAAAATTCATGTTCAAACATGGTATGTTCGGTTAATAAGATCGTTGCCCCACAAAGAGTATGACTATTTATAATCGACAAGCCATAAGTGTAATTCATAGGAAGTGTCGAGATTGGACGCTCTTTTTCATTTAACTCTAAGTATTCCACGATGGATTCTGCATTGGACTGAATATTTTCATAGCTTTGACGGACTAATTTGGGACTTCCAGTACTTCCTGACGTCGTCAGTAAAAGAGCTAAATCCTCATTTAACTTCGTCTCCGTTTCCTTTGAAATATCGTACAGGTTATATCCATATGCCTCATATACCAATTGTGTCCTTTCATCTGGAGAATACCCCTGATGTCCTTTTGGTGCAAACACATAGTCTGGTTCATAATGGCAGATTAAATCTTTTAACATATTATAATCCATTTTGCAATCTAACAAAAGAGGGACCACTCGATTTCGAAGACATGCTATGTATCCAAGAACAGAACCTGCGGTATTTTGACATAGAAGAAACACCAGCGTTCTTTTCTCCATATGTGTTCCCATCTCCTTGCAAAAGCAATCCAACTCTCCATATGTCACTGATCCTTCCTTCTCTGATCTTAAATAGATCCGATCCTTATCTAATACTTGTTCTTCAAAAAAATACATTTAGTCTCCCCTTCTTTCTACTGTACAAATCACGCGTGACAGATGCTCTATCAAATTTATTCCATCCCACATATAGTCTAAAGAAAGTGCTTGTCCCAATGGAACGATACGGTCTCCACCTTTAGCTCCAAATTCTACAATCCTATCTTGCAATTCCTTTGGCGAAACACCAGCATACTCTATAGTTTGAATCTTTCGATTTAAGCTTGGCATCAATTCCTCTAGATTTTGAATGATACATTGATAAAAGCAACCAAATCTCCCATCATACTGTTCTGGATTTCTAGGACATTCTTGCAAATCTGCCACATAGATTCGATTATCATAAAAACGAACCTTCTCTATTTGATCGGTTTCCATGATGTTTAGACAGACTTCTTCATATTTACGACTAACTTTCCATGGACTTAATTCATATCGTTTTGCGGTTTCCATACATTGCTCCCACCACGTTTCAAAACACTTTCTGTCTTCCCCTTTCCAAACGATCAACCTTGGACTAGAGCATGCATTTTGATCCATAGCAAAGGTATCATTATAAAACTGATAAGAAAGCTGCTGAAGCTCTTCTTCTGATCGTTGTTTCATCCATTCTGTGTCAATAACTGCAATGGAATATCGGTCTGCAAATTCAAGTTCTGTCACACCAGGCCTCACTGGAATCTTGCGAAGTTCTTCAATGGCTTTATCTCCACCCCAAATAATCCTTCCATCACAAAGATTTGTATAGGTTTCAATACAGCCATCTCCTCGTTCACAAGTAAACAGTAACGTATTTTCATAAATATCCTGATACCTTTTCTGCTGCATTACCTGCTCGATCATCTGGCACAATGGAAGACTATCTTCCATGACTCGACTCGAAATCCGAATGACATTTCCATTTCCAGCCAACATACCAAACACCATGCTATACGCAAACAGCGTTGGTATATTTGACGGTGCAATGTGAAATATCATTCCCCATCCAAGTCTGCTTTCTCTATCATTCAGTGCTTCTTTCCATGACTCTAAATGTTTTCTTCGACACCAGAATGCAAAAGCCGCGCAGTCTTCTCGATTTCTTGTCATGGGATTGCTGCGAATTTCCCTGGATAAATCCTCCAAAAAGCATAACACACTTTCTTCTAAAAGGGTTCTCCCAACGATTTCAGATCCTTTCCAGCCTCCTGCTAATCTAATGATTGTTTCATCCTTCATATGTATCGCTGCACCCCCTGACCTCTGCGTGCTGCATTCTTCCAGTCACTTTAAAATATTTTCCCTTTTTCCCACAGGGACAATCATCGATTCCAAGTAAGATTCCCTGATCTTCTGTTAAGATCGAATGCCCTGGATATGATCTAGCCATCGGTGACAGTACCTGGATCGTTCCTTCCGTTCCAATTTCACAAACCGAAAAATCCTGCATGTTTCGAATCAAAATATCTGAATATGTGCTTGCATGGAGATGACCATATTCACATTCTAAGTAAATACATCCCGTCTGCTCTGCCATTCCATAATAGTCATATACCTGTTTGATCTCACTGACTTCCTGAATACCTTTTTTAAAATCCTCCATTGATACCGCTTGTGCCTGCAACTTCTTCCAACCGCCTCCATGGATCATGATCCCATTGGGAATCGAAAGTTTTTTTTCACTTTCTTTTAACGCACCATAAAAATACTTCCAGATCATATAGGTAAAGCCAAAGACTAAAATGGGACCATTCTTATATTTTTCTAAAAATGCTTCGATTCCTTTGACATCTAGATTCATATCCTTGTTAAAGGCATACTGGTGTCTGGAAGATACAATGGAAAATCCTAAGATTCCAGCTCCTCTTGCAGAAAACATATTCCGATCTTGCAGCACCTCTGGAGAGTCTGCGATCAGCATTGGAATTCGCCTCTTTCCAATCACTTCTTCCATAATTCGGACTAACGTTTTTTGTTGGTTCGCTGCTGTTTCCTCATCTAAATAGATTTCCGACACCTTCTTACCTGTTGTTCCTGAAGATGTAATTACCTTAAAAACATCCTCTTCCTCCACACTTCGAAGTTTCATATCCTTAAATGCAGATACTGGCATCATAGGGATTTGACTCATCGATGAAAATGCCTCTGGAACCTGAAGGGCGCTTAACAACTTTGCATAGGCTGGACAATGTTCTTTATGGTATGCAGTCAATTCTGTAAAATAGTTATAAAACCACACCTCTTTTTCTTTTTGTGAAACACCAAATGGTTCCTGTTTTAATAGCTCTTCATATTCCACATTTTCACCTCTTTTCTTTTTTTAAGATATAATCTGTTCCGTGTCCGGGATAAATATGAATTCCATCTTCTAACGCCTCGATCCAAGGCTTTGCATAAGTTTCATATGCCTCTTCATTTCCTCCTGCCAATCTGGTTATGTCTTCTTCCCCCATAATCAAATAATCTCCTGAAAATAAAATCGTTTCATCCATTCTTATACAACAGCTTCCCATGGTATGTCCTGGTACAAGTTCCATTTGAATCATATGCCCTTTCCAATGAAACTCATATTCTTGATCAAACGTAAGATTTGCAGGATTACATAAAATCGATGAATAAACATACTTTTTGTCACCTCCATACTTGAAGTGTAAATAAGTACCCATCATACCACTCATATTTTTGATCCGGTTTCCAAGATTCTCACTACATACAGCGGTTGCGATGACCAATGCTTCCGGGTATCCTCTACGCACCCCATTTAATCCTTGTATATGGTCACAATGTTCATGAGTCAATAAAATATAATCTATGTTCCATTGATGTTCTCTTATGATTTTTAGGATTCGTTCATGGTCATTTGGATCAATGATCAGAACACTTCCATTATCTTCCATCAGATAACAATTACTCTGTGTCAAACGATCTTCTAAGACAAATAGTCTAGGCATCCTCTTTCTCAATTTCAACCCCATACTTTTTTAAAATTTCTTTTCCTTTTTCGTAAGAACTAAAGGCTAACATATCTGGTGTATCTAGCATAATATCAAACTTCTCCTCCAGTTCTCCTACCAAATTCATATGTCCCATGGAGTCCCATTCCGGAACTCCTCGATAACGAAGTTCCTTTAATTCTTCTCCTTCTTTTTTTAAAATTACTTGAAATACTTTGTTGTATTTTTCTAAGTTTGTCATTTTCATTCTCCTTTTTCTTTTACCTGAAATAAATGTTTCATCATCATTTGTTTTGCTTTCATTTCGGTGATAATCTCACCATTTTGATTGGTGCATACTCCATGGAATGTTCCAATATAAAATACACGTTCCTCCTGATAGGAATGAAATGTGATCTTTGCTGTAATGTTATCTCCAAGGTACACTGGTTTTTGAAATTGGCTAGATTCCTCCATCAAGATCGTTCCATCTCCAGGAAGCTTCATTCCCATAACAGACGAAAGAAGACTTGATGAAAACATCCCATGAGCAACTGGTTTTTGAAACCACTGTCTAGACGCAAATTCTGTATCCATATGCATCTTATTATAGTCACCTGTTAAACTTGCAAATGCTTCTACCACCTCTTTGGTCACTTTCTTTTCCATGGCTGCTTCATCTCCAACGGTAAGAGCCTTTCGTTCCTGCTTTCCTCTGGATCTTTGATCCTTTTTAATCTGTTTCACTGCCTTTTGAAAATCTATAGGACTTTCTAGTAATAAGATTTTCTTTCGCACTAACAATTCTTGCGTGGCTATACATCTTCTTGAACACCCGCAAATGACCAACCAATAATCACATACTTGATCTGAACTTCCACAAACCCAAGTCACATCTGGAAACTTTCCTTTGAGTGCAGTTAATTCTCGTCCACGATCATATCTTGGATTACAGCCACCACAAAACTTGACCCCAATTTCCATAATAAGCTCCTTATCTTCCGTGACTTAGGATCTTCTTTGCCATATCGATCAAATCTTGACTCACCTGATTGACTAAGACAACATCCTTGATCTCTGGAATCCGACTTTTCATTGCTTCTGCAATTAATTCTTCTGTCGTTAGTGTAGCAGATGGACATCCAGAACATTGTCCTAGCAATCTGACTTTTAAGACTCCATCTGTAACATCTACAACTTCTACATTTCCTTCATGAGATAATAATTGTGGTCTTACGTCCTCTTCTAATACCTTTTCTATTTCATGTAACATTTCTGTTTCCTCCTACTATAATTCTTTTCATTTTATTTATTATAGCAAAACTTATGCCATCCTCATTTCGTGTGGATTCAGATACCTTTTAAATTCTATCCTTCTTTCTTGTTGCATTTTTGCAACAAATATTTTCTTGTTGCATTTTTGAATCGTAGATTTGTTGCATTTCTGCATTTATTGCATTCATTTTTCAGAATCTTAACATTTTTTAAGTTGGCACGGCTTTTGCTTTTTAGTCAATCATAATTTCAGTACGCTATATGTACTTGGAACATTTGAACTATTCATGATTCAAGAAAGGAAGGATACAATTATGGCTTTAATGACAGGAAATGAATATGTGGAAAGTATGAGGAAGTTAAATCTTCAAGTTTATATGTTTGGAGAGAAAATCGAAAACCCAGTCGATGACCCAATCTTACGTCCATCATTAAATTCAGTCAAAGCAACTTATGACTTAGCAGGAAATCCAGAATACGAAGAGTTAATGACAACAAAATCTCCATATACAGGAGAAATCGTAAACCGTTTTACTCACATTCATGAAAGCACTGCCGACTTAGTAAAGAAAGTTAAGATGCAACGTTTATGCGGACAAAAGACAGCTGCTTGTTTCCAAAGATGTGTAGGAATGGATGCATTTAACGCAGTTTATAGTACGACGTTTGAAACAGATGAAGCTCACGGAACGAACTACCACGAAAACTTCTTAAGCTTCTTAAAGTATGTACAAGAAAAGGATTTAACAGTCGATGGAGCCATGACAGATCCAAAGGGAGATCGTTCTTTAGCACCTCATGCACAAGCTGATCCAGATCTGTATCTTCATGTAGTCGAAAGACGTCCAGATGGAATCGTTGTTCGCGGAGCAAAAGCTCATCAAACTGGTATCATCAACTCCCACGAAGTGATCGTAATGCCTACCATCGCCATGGGGGAAGATGACAAAGATTATGCAGTTTCATTTGCAGTACCAACTGACTCTGAAGGAATCTTCATGATCGTTGGACGTCAATCTTGTGACACAAGAAAACTAGAAGGAAGCCAAATCGACGTTGGTAACTCTCAATTTGGTGGAATGGAAGCTTTGGTCGTATTTGATAACGTATTCGTACCAAATGATAGAATCTTCTTAAATGGAGAATATGAATTTGCTGGAGTATTAGTAGAACGTTTTGCCGGATACCACAGACAATCTTACGGTGGATGTAAAGTAGGTGTTGGTGACGTCTTGATTGGTGCTACTGCTGTTGCTGCAGAATACAACGGAGCTCAAAGAGCCTCTCATGTCAAAGACAAATTAATCGAAATGACTCACTTAAATGAAACTTTATACTGCTGTGGTATTGCCTGTTCAGCAGAAGGTACAAAGACAAAATCAGGAAACTACATGATCGACTTACTATTGGCAAATGTATGCAAGCAAAATGTCACTCGTTTCCCTTATGAAATCGCTCGTCTTGCAGAAGATATTGCTGGTGGATTAATGGTAACTGCACCATCTGAAAAGGACTTAAAAAATCCTAAATTAGGAGGATACATAGACAAATACCTTCGTGGCGTGGAGGATGTTTCTACTGAAAATCGTCTACGTATCTTACGTTTGATTGAAAACTTAACCCTTGGAAGTGCTGCTGTTGGATATCGTACAGAGTCTATGCACGGAGCCGGATCACCTCAGGCACAAAGAATCATGATTGCTCGTCAAGGTAACCTTCCTATGAAGAAAAAACTTGCTAAGACAATTGCAAAAATCGAAGAATAAGATTCTTTAGGAGGAAACGATGGACTGGAAAAAGATTTATGAAGAAAGATCAACTTCAGCTGAAGTTGCTTTAAAAAATATTCCTGATGGCGGACGTGTCGTAACGGGACACGCTGCAGGGGAACCTTCTTATCTTCTTACCGTAATGGCGGAAAATAAAGAATGGTTTCACAACGTAGAGATCTGCCATATGGTTTCACTTGGAAAAAGTGAATATGCACAGGAAGGAATGGAAAAACATTTCCGTCACAATGCTCTGTTTATTGGTGCAAATACCAAAAAGACAGTTGCTGAGGGACGTGGAGATTATACTCCTTGTTTCTTCCATGAAATCCCAAGATTGTTTGAAGAAGAACTTCCAGTAGATGTGGCACTGATTTCTGTCACACCTCCAGATGAAAACGGAAGAGTCAGTCTTGGCGTTTCTATAGACTATACAAAAGGCGCTGCCCAAAATGCTAAAATCGTTATAGCTCAAGTAAACGACCAAATGCCTTTTACTTATGGTGACAGTTTAATGGACGTTTCTGAAATCGACTACTTTGTAGAACATTCAACACCTCTTCCAGAATTAAAGCCAGCAGTGCTATCTGATGTGGAAAAAGCCATCGGAGCTAACTGTGCATCTTTGATCCAGGATGGAGACACACTTCAATTAGGAATCGGAGCAATCCCAGATGCGGTACTTCTTTGCCTAAAAGACAAAAAGGATCTTGGAATTCACTCTGAGATGTTTTCAGATGGTGTGGTTGAATTAGCAGAAGCCGGAGTTATTACAAACGCAAAAAAAGAACTACTTCCTGGAAAAATGGTAGCAAACTTTCTTATGGGAACAAAACGTCTTTATGATTTTGTAGATCACAATGAAAATGTTGCTATGTACCCTGCGGACTTTACCAATGACCCAGTAATCGTTGCAAAAAATGACCATATTATCTGTATCAATTCTAGCGTTCAAGTTGATTTAATGGGACAGGCTTGTTCAGAATCCGTTGGATTGACTCAGATCAGTGGAGTTGGTGGACAAGTAGACTTCGTTCGAGGTGCTTCTATGGCAAAACACGGCATATCGATCCTTGCTATGCCTTCTACTGCAAGAAAAGGAACAATCTCAAAGATTGTTCCGCTACTAGATGAAGGAGCTGCTGTGACAACTTCAAGAAATGATGTTGACTACGTAGTCACAGAATATGGTATCGCTCACTTGAAGGGAAAAACACTTCGAGCAAGAGCAAAAGCATTGATTGAGATTGCACATCCTGACTTTAGAGATGATTTGATCAAAGTTTATGAAGAACGATTTCACTCATTAACGCCACTATAATTGCTTTTATAATCAACAAACGGGAGTATCACATAGTTTTTGTAAACCTCCAAACTGATGTAAGATAAGATTAGTCAGTTTGGAGGTTTTG
The DNA here is from genome assembly GCF_002270485.1 of Anaerostipes hominis (ex Lee et al. 2021). GTDB lineage: Bacteria > Bacillota > Clostridia > Lachnospirales > Lachnospiraceae > Anaerostipes > Anaerostipes hominis. Next base: position 151,345 of record NZ_NQOG01000006.1, read on the forward strand.
TTTATGGCAGGGGAGAATGACAGCCCACAAAAAGCAGCAATGAGGGAAATGATGCATGATTATATGAAATTAAATGATATCAGCATCGAAACCGGCACGGATGTTAACTCCGTCATGCGTGACATGATGTCAGTGCTTCTGGAAGGTGCACTGGATAAGGAACTTAACAAAGAATTCGGTTATTCAAAATATGATCACCGGAATAAGGATACTGACAACAGCCATAACGGACATTCACAAAAGACCGAGCATACCAGCTATGGTGATATTCATGTAGGTGAAAATGAAAGTGCAAAACTTTGGTTATCTTTTAGGATTAGTCTTAAGAACCGGGGCGTTGATGGACTTACCGGCTTTCCGCAGGCGATAGAAGCTGTTTAATCAAAGACAGAGATACAACAGTATATTATTCATGAGATTCGGAATTCCACAAAATTTGTATCATACAAGGATATCAAGAAACTGATAGCAGATCTGAAAGGTGTATATGCTGCACCAACCGAAGAAATTGCCTAAAACGAACTGGAGCTGTTCAAGGACAAATGGGACGCTAAATACCCTAAAATCTATAAATCCTGGCACGATAACTGGGCAGCGCTTTTGACTTATTTCAAATACCCGGAAGCAGTCAGACGGCTGATATAACAACCAATGCCATTGAAGGCTTCAACCGGCAGCTTCGGAAAGTGACAAAATCCAAGACGGTCTTTCCGACGGATGACAGCCTTCTGAAAATGCTGTATCTGGCCTGGACACAGTGATGGTTCCGCCAAGGAGAGCTTTTAGGGCATCTTGAATGTCTTCAGCAGTTTGGATATCGTATTCCTCCAGGAGCTGATGGATTATGCTGCGTTTCCCTTCCGTCATTTGTACTCTGTGTACGGGTTTCTTTTCTCTTGCCATAATAAAAGGCCCTCCTATGATTTTTATTTTATCATAGAAAAACCTTATGAGTTCTATTTTACAGAAAAAGTTTCACACACTCTTTAATTTATTTTTCACTCTTATTCCTTCGTTTTTATTTGTTACATTTTTGTTACGTCATATTGAATATTATCATATTTACAGCATTATATAAAGTATTTTTGTAATCTTTTTGTAATCTTTTAGTTACAAGTTAGCAGCACCAATGATTCCTGCATCATTCCCCAGCTTCATCTGCATAACTTCCGGAATATATGTCCTGTTGCCTCCAAAACAATATTTTTTCACATATTCATTGACCGGCTGAATCAAACGATCTCCTGCATGACTTATGCCGCCGCCGAGAAGCACCTTTTCCGGGCGAAAGATATTTACAAAATTTACAATTCCCTCTGCCAAATACATTACATATTCATCAATTGCCTCATTGGCTGCCCGATCATTATTTTTCGCTGCCTCAAAAATTGCAACTCCATCAATTTCATTGTATTCATGAAGCAGAGATTCTTTTTCTTGTTCCATTTTCTTCTTTGCAATTCGTATGATTGCCGTTGCAGACGCATACGCTTCCAAACAGCCTTTTCTACCACAAGTACAAGGTTCTCCTCCTGCAATCAATGTGGTATGTCCAAGTTCTGCCCCACCGGCATAATATCCGTCAAACACTTTTCCATCCAAAATGATTCCGCCTCCTACTCCGGTTCCAAGAGTCAATAAAATCATATTGTTACAATCCTTTGCTGCTCCGGCAACTGTTTCCCCAAGAGCTGCACAATCCGCATCATTATATACTTTTACCGGAAGCTGCAGACTATTTTCCATTATTGCTCCAAGTTCAATATTTTCCCATACGATATTATTGGAATAGATGACAGTCCCGGTTTTCGAATCAATGGTTCCCGGACAGCCAATCCCAACTTTTTCTACCTGCTCTTTGGAAATATGATGTTCTTCAAGCAACTCTTCTACCAGTTTTTCCATATCTTTCATAATTTCTTCTGCAGAACGTTGTGCAAAGGTCTTCTTCTGACCTTTTGCAATGATTTCATTCTCTTCATTCACAATTCCTGCCTTGATATTTGTTCCACCTAAATCAATTCCTACTTTTGACATCAATTTCTCCTTTTCAATATTCTAAGAAAAAAACATACCTTAAATCAAAAGATATGTTTTTTTTCATGTAATTTTTATTTATTGATCATTTTACAGATGTCGATAAATTCTCCTGCAAGTACTTTAAATGTCTCAGCAGACATCATCTGGTCTTCTGCATGCACTAACAACAAACAAACTTCTGTTGGCTGTCCGCTTGCTTCCTTCTGAATCATTTCTACATGGGCTTTATGACCTTCTGAATAATAAGTGTCACCTTCTTTGATGCAATTTTGTGCTTCTTCATAGGCACCTTCTTTTGCTTTCTGAATCGCATTAATGTAGCATGATTTTGCTGCTCCTACGTTTGAAATGATTTCAAAACAAATTAATTCAATACCTTCCATCTTTCTATTCCCCTATTAAATCTAATGCAAACTGAAGTACTTTCTGTCCGTTCATTGTTCCATAATCTCTCATATTGATAACTTCTACCGGAATTTTCCCCGCTGCAAGTTTTTCCATTTCTGCTTTCTGGTAACCAACCTGAGGTCCTAATAACAGAACGTCTACATGATCGATTTCATTGATTGCTTCCGTTACAGATTTTGCATTAATGTTTGCTTCAATACCCATCTCTTTTGCAGCTGCACTCATCTTCTGTACTAACATACTAGTTGACATTCCTGCGTTACACACTAATAAAATATTTTTCATGTTAAATTTCTCCTATAATACAATATTAATTTTCTGTTCCTTCATCCATCTGTTTTTCCATGATACTATCATTGATTTTAACAAATGGAAGGTATAATAATACACCGATTGCGATAACAATCAACTGTACAAGTACGGCTTTCCAGTCACCTGCTGTTGCAAGATAAGCATTGATCAATGGTGGAGTTGTCCAAGGGATGTACACAACGCAAGGATCGATAAATCCGATGGATGTTGCAACATATCCTATGATTAACCCGATTGCCGGAAGCAGTACGAATGGAATCATCAATGCCAGGTTGTAAACGATTGGGTATCCGAAGATAACCGGCTCATTAATGTTAAAGATTCCAGGTGCAAGTCCTAATTTTGCAATACTCTTAGATGCTTTGTTTCTACTGAATAAAAATGTTACAAGGATTAATACGATTGTACTTCCTGAACCACCGATCATTCCAAATGTTGGAACAAATGCTACATTCATGATATGTGGAACTGCCTGATGATTTGCAAATGCAAGCATATTTTCGTTGATATTTGCAATTAAAAGCGGTTCAAGTAAAGTTCCGTAAATAACCGTCTGATGAATTCCGAGTGTAAATAATAAATTTCCAAGGCTATAAAGAATAATGACACCTGCAAGGCTTGTATTCACTTTTCTTAATGGTTCCTGGATGAACATAGAAATCAGTGCTACCAAGTTCGTGTCAAATACGACATATAAAACGGTTGAAATGATTCCCCAGAATGATAAAACAATAATTACAGGAATTAATACATTGAAAGATTTTGATACTGCCGGTGGAATATTATCACCAAGCTTAATCTGCAGTTTATCAATGTGTGAAATTGATATGAATAATTCAGTTGTAATCAATCCAATGATGATTCCTGCAAATAACCCTGTTGTTCCAATATTGCTGAATCCGAGAATTCCCGTTGCTGCAACTGCTTTATCTGCATTTAATGGTGTTACTTCCATAACGTTTGGCATCATAACAACCAAACTTGCCAATGCGATTATCGCTGCTGCCAGCGGATTTTCAAATCGTTTACTTGATGATAACATAAATGCCACGATTGGTGCTACTAACAATCCTGAAATATTCAGTGTACCGTTTGTAATTACAGTTCCCCAATACTGTGCATTTACCAATGCATCACCTTTTAACAAAAATGGAAATAACACATTGTTAATTAATACTGCAACACCTGCTAAGATATATAGCGGCATAAGCGTTGCAAAAGTATCTCTTAATGCTTTCAGATGAATCTGTCCCCCAACACGCATCGCCACGTTGGAAAACTTGTCAATAAACTTGTTTCCTCCCATAAAATCCTCCTTGGGTGCTTTGTTTGTTGAAATGTTATATCTTATTTATAATTTAACATATCTTTTTCAATCATTCAACATACTTTTCGATTTTGGGTAATTTATACAATATATTATTGATTTTTTAGTATATATCCATAAAAAATAGGCTTTGCCTATTCAACTCCCCTGCCCCTCAATCGAGGGCACTGAAAAAGTAGATAATACCGCCTGTGTTTGCTATAATGCATATATCAAATATAGGCGGTGTTTTTATGATCGAACAACAGCAGAGATTGGTGTTAAGTCCATACATGGAAATATATGAATTAGTAATCCCGAAAGATAATCTTCTATAGTCTTATGAATATCTTACAGACAATCTTTACCGACTATTATGAAGAAATTATATATACTCTTCATCCCAGAGATACTGAGATGGAAAATATCGATAAGATGTTAGGCTGTGGGGATCCTTCTTTCGGCGGCTCCATGTACGCCTGCACTCATTGCGGAAATTTTAAATTTGTTCCTTTCCGCTTCCATAGCCGTTTTTGCCCTACTTGTGGTAATAAATACTCCATGGAACGCACTACCACTATGGCTTTTAAACTAGTAAATGTCTCTCACCGTCATTGTGTTTTTACCATTGATGAAAATCTTCGTAACTTCTTCCTCAGGGACCGTTCTCTGCTTAACTGCCTTTTCCATTCCGTTAACAGGGTTGTTTCCCGTATGTTTCATCAGATAAACAAATCAAAAAACTTTACCCCTGGTTTCATTATGGTTTTACATACCTTCGGCAGGGATCTCAAATGGAACCCTCATATCCACTGCCTTATCTCCGAAGGCGGTTTTAGTGATGACGGCTTCTGGCGTCATGTGAAACACTTTCATTACAATTTTCTCCGTAATGCTT
>NZ_NQOG01000059.1 GCF_002270485.1 Anaerostipes hominis (ex Lee et al. 2021)
TGGCTGTTTGTCTGAGTACATGGACTGCCATTTAGCAGTGTGGTTCGCATCAGCCCATCTCAGACCGGATTCTTATATGCGAGGGTGTTGATGCTCCGTGATCATGGGTTTTACCAAGCCGATTGAACACTCAAATACAACATAGAAAGAAGGTGATATCATGAACCCACTTTACGTCGGTATTGATGTCAGCAGCAAATCCAATGTCATTTATCTAATGCTCCCTGATGGTGCGAAACATAGCTGTTTCTCTGTTGCAAACTCTCAGGATGGCTATTCCCAGATGGTAAAACGGATTCTTTCCGCAGTCACTTCCCGTTCCCTCGATACAGTCGTCATAGGTCTTGAAGCTACATCTGTCTATGGAGACAATCTCGTATTTTTCCTGAGGGAAGATGCCTCTCTGGCTCCGTTTAACAGGAAGATCCATGTCCTCAATCCCAAGCAGGTAAAGAACTTCAAGGAAGCCTATAACGACCTGCCAAAGAATGATTATATGGACTCCTTTGTCATTGCTGACTGCCTGCGCTTTGGTAGAATCAACAAAGAGGTCTATCTGGGAGATTACCGCTATAAAGCCCTTCAGAACCTTACAAGGGCTCGTTTCTTCGCCGTACAGAACCTCGTAAAAGAAAAACAGCGATTCATCAATGTCCTGTTCAAGAAGTATTCTACTATGACGCAGGAGAAGGTATTTTCCGATACCTTCAGCACTACTGCCTTAGCTGTCTACGAAGAGTTTGAATCCGCAGAAGCATTGGCGGCGATGGACTTACAAGAACTTACGGACTTCATTATGGAAAAAGGAAAGAACCGCTTTCCCAATCCCGATGCCGTAGCCAAAGCCATCCAGAAAGCTGCCAGAAGTTCCTACCGTTTACCCAAGACGGTGAATGACTCCATAAATCAGGTGCTTTCTATATCCATAACCTCGATAAAGGCGCTGGATGCTCAGATCAAAGAGTTCAATAAAGCTATCGAAGCACAAATGGAACTCCTGCCAAATGTATTGATATCCATCCCCGGCATTGGGCCGGTCATCTCAGCCGGCATCATGGCTGAAATCGGAGATATCAACCGTTTCCCAGGTCAAGCGCAGCTTGGCAAATATGCAGGACTTGCCTGGACTCAGAATCAATCCGGTGACTTCGAGGCGGAGAATACAAAACTCATCCGCTCCGGCAACCGCTTTTTAAAGTATTACCTGTGTGAAGGTGCTTTGTCTCTCGTGAGATGCGACACGGAGTACAGCAGCTTCTATCACTCCAAGTACAAGGAAGTGAACAGGCATCAACACAAACGTGCACTCGCATTAACTGCCCGTAAATTTGTGCGGTTGGTCTTTCGACTGCTGAAAGACAATCGTCTATATCGAGCAGCGGAATAGAATTCTATTCCTGCTGATGAATGCCCTGCTTCCAAAAGCAGATATCGCAGGGCTTGTTAAAGTTACCCTTTTTTCAGCATATGATATGAAAAAGTCTGCAAAAAAGTTTCAATTTATACTTGACATATCACCGCTGGACTAT
>NZ_NQOG01000060.1 GCF_002270485.1 Anaerostipes hominis (ex Lee et al. 2021)
TTTAATCGGCTTCGCCGCAAATTTTGAGCGATTTGTCAAGTCTTTTTTGACAAAAAAGTGGGGGATTTTAATAAAATGGAATCTACAAGCCTTGATTTTACTGGGCTGAAGATTCCGAGAGATTATTAAAATATTTAGGAGGATGAAATAAGTTGAGTAAAAAAGTATGGAATGTAAAAAAAAGTTTGATAGTAAAAATTTTGTTATTGATAATTGTTATTTATTTTTTTATGACACCACTAGGTGCTTTAAGGCTTAGCATTGCCTGTAATGGATACCCATTAAAAGCAATGGTGTATCCAATAGGAAAGCGTGAAAGATCTCTTGAGGAAGAGGAAAATGAGAAAGTATATGTTCTATACAATCCACCAGTTGAGAAAGATACAGAAGGAACTCTAACAAACTGGAGTGTAAAAAAATATTTAATATTTTATTTAGCCACATATAGAGGTGATGCCTAAAGATTAGGGGAATAAATTGACTGCTTTTGACAAAAGTTATTATAAAGATAATATCATTTGTTACATATAGCTACGATGGCAACAACCAGCTCATCGAAATGGTGGATTATCAGGTCAGCGGAAACACAGAAACGGCCTACCGCTATACAGAGTGTGAGTATGACGGGCTTCAGAGGAAGACAACTTATGCGGAACTGAGTCAGTCAGAGAGGCCAACAGCTGACGAGATCAAAAGCCATGCGATTAAATATACTTACGACGCAGAAGGCAAACTTACGAAAGTTACCTATCCAACGAAAAAGGATGGGGTGAGGAGCCTTTCTTATCATTACACCAGTGACGGCTGGCTGTCTTTGATCAAAGCGGATGTGTATAAAGGAAGTGATGTAAAAGAAGCAACTGTGCGGACTTATGCTTATGACAGCTATGGAAAAGTAATAGAGATCAAGGATTACCGAAATCTCTTATCGGATGGTGATAAGGCAGTCAAAAAGACCTATACCTATGATTCTTTTGACCGTGTGGCAAAGATGGTCTACACAGATTTGGAACATCCAGAAACAGTTATGGAGTCCTATGCCTACTCCTATGATAAAAATTCCAACATTGTAGAAAAGACGCAGGTAAACAACTATCCTCAAAAGGATGAAGAAAAGGTCAATGAGACAAAGCACTATACTTATGATTCTCTGGGAAGGCTTGTAAAGGCGGTTACGACAGATCACAGGAAAGACGATAGCAAACAGACCGTGACCTATACGTATGATAAGGTTGGAAATCGTCTGGCTGAAGACAAAGGGGATACAAAGACGACCTACGATTATAATGGACTGGATCAGGTGAAAACTTCGACCACATGGAAAGATGGTACCGTACAAGAGAATAAGCAGTATGTCTATGACAAGAACGGAAATGAGATCGGACAGACCAATGGAACAACAGGGGAGATCCTTTACCGTACC
>NZ_NQOG01000061.1 GCF_002270485.1 Anaerostipes hominis (ex Lee et al. 2021)
CAAGTTTTACTGCCTGTACTTTGTATTCATGGTCATATTTACGTGCCACTTTGAATACCTCCTTATTCTCTTGGTTTTATTATGAAATCCTTGAGAATAAACTGTCAACTTTTTTTATACCACACCAGATAAGGGTAATCCTTATATTTTAAGGCGCACATGAAAGCGTGAATGAAGTACACTTAGTACGTTAGAGGGCAATGTGCCCTCTTTTTTTTCGCCCAAAATCGATGGGATATGGTATGATAGAGATAGAAGATTATTCCAAATGGAAGGAAAGAAGGGGAACTGTGCATGAGCTGGATCAATGGGATCAATGAGGATGGAAACTTGGAAGTCAATGCCGCACATTTTGATGGTCTTCCAAACATCGAAGAGAATACCTTGATGAGAATTATTGTGGATGAAAAAGAACGGATGGTGATCTTTCGAAAACGTCTGTTTCGGAAAGAAGAGAAGGATCAGGATATCCTTCTGTCGTTTGATCAGATTTTAGGTGCCGGTTTTATTACCCGAAGCAAACTGGTGAAAAAAAGCGTTGTAGGGCGTGCTTTTGTAGGAAGTCTATTCTTTGGGGATACGGGTACGATTCTAGGAATCATGTCTGGACAGGGAAAGAAGAAAAAGAAAGAGCTGTGCTTTGCAATTTCATATTCGGATTCTTTTGGGGAAAATCGTCTTCTGTTATTTGACGATACGATCAGTCATCCGAAAGCACTTCCGAAACGGTTAAATGAGATTGCCAAAATAAATCATCCGGCAGTGGAAAGAAAAGAGGGTCCCATTCGGCTCTAATGCCTTTTTAGAGGGAACGATCTGATCATTCTTGCTGATTAAATAAAAGAATGATGTTATAAATTTATGTTTTGAAAGTGGGGAGGAGTACAAAAATGTTATCTTTCACCAGTCAATAGAAGGTAATAAAAGACAAACTATGGGGTCTGAAATAAAGATTGGGGATATTCGTTTGTCAGAATATGAAGATGATTGGAAATAAATTTTTTGATTTTAGCTAAGTCTTAACAATGAAATTACCTACATAATTTTTTGTTGGGGCTGTCGCACTAAGTGATTAGTGCGCAGCTCCTTTTCTATGCAAAAAATAACTGCCAGACCTCGAAAGAATCCGGCAGTTGGTGTAAAATATTAGTATGCTAACACTTAATAAATTACAAAAA
>NZ_NQOG01000062.1 GCF_002270485.1 Anaerostipes hominis (ex Lee et al. 2021)
CTCACACCACCGTACATGCCGTTCGGCATACGGCGGTTCAACATAACTTCAAAGCATGACGTTCCATGTAATAATCGTAGCAACTCACAAGCCCTGCCTGTTTCAGCTTTTCTTTTGAGATTGCCCTGACTACACAGGTTTTCGTTACTATCCATTGATAGTGGTCTCCCATGTATGATGTCTGTCTTGCAAGGTCTTTTCCTATACCCAGCTTCTGCAATCCCCACTGCCGTTTCTTCGGTACTTTCCATTGTTTCCAGATTATTACTCGCAGTCTTGTACGCAAATGTGCGTCTATGTCGGTCATTGCTGTTTTCATCCTACCTATTGCAAAGTAGTTTATCCAACCTCGGATTACCCTGTTGAGCTGTTTTACCCTTTCCGCAAACGCCATTGATTTTCTTCTTTCTGTCAGCTTCTTTAACGTCCTCTTAAATTTCTGCACAGAATCCTTGTGTGGTCTGCACTTCCATTCTTTCGTCTTGGAATCTTTCCAGAATCCAAAGCCGAGATATTTGAGGTTCATTGGTCTTGTTATGTGTGTTTTATCTGCATTTACTTTCAGACCAAGCTTCCTCTCTATCCAGTCCGTTATCGAATACATAACACGTTTGGCACTTGCTTCGCTTCTGACTGCTATTACACAGTCGTCAGCGTACCTCACGAAGCCCAATCCACGTCTTTCCATCTCTTTATCCAGTTCATTCAGCATGATATTAGACAATAGCGGCGTCAGATTGCCACCCTGCGGCGTTCCCTGTTCTGTTTTCTCATACCTGCCCTGCACCATGACTCCTGCTTTCAGATATTTCCGTATCAGCGATTCCGTATCTCCGTCATTTATGATGTTGTGGACAAGGCTCATCAACTTATCCTGCGGTACGTTATCGAAGAATTTCTCTAGGTCTATGTCCACTATCCACTCATATCCCTCATTGAGGAACATGAGCATATCTTTGATAGCCATTTCACAGCTCCTGTTTGGACGGAATCCGTAACTGTGGTCTGAAAACAGCGGCTCGCACATAGGGCTGATTATCTGTGCTATACCCTGCTGGATTACCCTG
>NZ_NQOG01000063.1 GCF_002270485.1 Anaerostipes hominis (ex Lee et al. 2021)
TGGATCATCCCAAAGGCAAAAGAACTGGGATTTGAAGTCATTGACTTTGCGATTTCCAATCCATTTACATTTCCAGTAAAACAGGTAAAGGCTGAACTGGAACGGGTGGGTATTGACTGTGTCTGCACGACAACACTGACACCGGAGACGAACCCGATCTCCCCGGATCCAGAGATTAGGGCAGCGGGCGTCAAGGCCATGAAAAAATGCGTGGATATCTGCAACGAACTGGGAGCACCGATCCTGGGCGGAGTAAACTATGCAGGCTGGGGTTATCTCACAAAGAAACCAAGAACACAGGAAGAGTGGGACTACGGTGTGGCATGTATGCGTGAAGTGGCTGAATATGCTAAAGAAACAGGCGATGTGACCATCTGTGTAGAGTGTGTCAACCGTTTCGAGACACATTTCCTCAACATTGCGGAGGACGCTGTTCAGTTCTGCAAGGATGTGGGAACAGGAAATGTCAAAGTTCATCTTGACTGCTTCCATATGATCCGCGAGGAGAAGAGCTTTGCCGGAGCTGTAAAGACCTGCGGAAAGGAATATCTCGGATATGTGCATGTCAATGAAAACGACAGGGGAATCCCGGGAACCGGATTGGTGCCGTTTAAGGAATTCTTCACGGCGTTAAAGGAAATCGGTTATGATGGACCGTTAGTCATTGAATCCTTTGACCCAAGCTTTGAAGAACTGTCCGGCAACTGTGCGATCTGGAGAAAGTTTGCTGATACAGGAGAAGAACTTGCCATTGAAGGACTTAAGAATCTGAAAGCCATCGCGGCTGAGATATAGGAGGGAGAACAGATGAATCGAATTGTAAACAATCCTGATTACGCTGTTGAGGATATGCTGAAAGGATTTGTAAAGACACACAAGGATAT
>NZ_NQOG01000064.1 GCF_002270485.1 Anaerostipes hominis (ex Lee et al. 2021)
TGGGATATGCAAAATCAGAACGCTCCGACAATGAGAATTACCGGAATGGATACAAACCAAAACAGGTAAATAGCAGTTATGGTTCTATGCAGATCCCTGTGCCACAAGATCGGAAATCTACTTTCGAACCACAAGTGGTGAAAAAACGGCAGAAAGATATTTCTGATATTGACCAAAAGATCATTTCCATGTATGCAAAAGGGATGACGACCCGGCAGATATCAGAAACCATGGAGGAGATCTATGGCTTTGAAACCTCGGAAGGATTTATCTCTGATGTCACAGACAAGATCCTGCCCCAGATCGAAGACTGGCAAAACCGGCCACTGGATGAGGTCTATCCAATCCTATATATTGATGCCATCCACTATTCTGTCCGTGACAATGGAATGATCCGTAAACTTGCCGCCTATGTCATTCTTGGGATCAATGCGGAAGGGAAGAAAGAGGTACTTACGATTCATGTTGGAGAGAATGAAAGCTCAAAATACTGGCTGTCTGTTTTGAATGAGCTGAAAAACCGGGGCGTAAAGGACATCCTTATCATCTGTGCGGATGGTCTTACAGGCATAAAGGAGGCCATTGCTGCTGCATTCCCCAAAACAGAATATCAGAGATGCATTGTCCACCAGGTGAGGAATACCTTAAAATATGTTCCAGATAAAGACAGGAAGGCGTTTGCAGCAGATTTAAAGACGATCTACCAGGCATCGGATGAAAAGAAGGCCCTTGCAGCCCTTGAACGTGTGACAGAGAAATGGACACCCAAATATCCGAATTCGATGAAACGCTGGAAGGACAACTGGGATGCTGTTTCTCCCATCTTCAAGTTTTCAGCAACCGTCAGGAAGGTGATATACACAAC
>NZ_NQOG01000065.1 GCF_002270485.1 Anaerostipes hominis (ex Lee et al. 2021)
GCAGGATTGAAAGCACAAGGAAAACGGAATTCTGTGTGGAATGTTTACATTCCTAAGCAGAATTACTTTTTGCTTGTATTAGCGGCTCTGCCGCGATCGAAGAGACGAAGTCTCTGAGATGCTTTCAGTACCACTGTCAATCCAATGTTACGCTGCTGGGCTTGAGTGGACTCGAACCACCGACCTCACGCTTATCAGGCGTGCGCTCTAACCACCTGAGCTACAAGCCCATTTGGATATGGCCGTTCCTTCCGGCCCACCATTTAATTGTAGACAATCTTCATTGTCTGCGTGGAGAATACGAGATTCGAACTCGTGACCTCCTGCTTGCAAGGCAGGCGCTCTCCCAACTGAGCTAATCCCCCTCGGGTTTGTTCGACTCTACTAGCGCTCAAGCGTTGCTTTCGCTGAGTATCGCGAACGATTTTTTTACTAAACTCATCTTCGATTCGTTGAGTAAAAAATATCCGGCAGCCACCTGCTTTCCCAGGTCGTCTCCAACCAAGTATCATCGGCCGTTTTGGTCTTAACCATCGTGTTCGGGATGGGTACGGGTGTGTCCCCAAAACGCATCGCCACCGGAAGCATTGAGTACTTAGCGAGGTACTTTCGAGCTTAGTACGAAAGTTGTTCTTTGCAACTTAATGAGCCAGCCAGTTATGGCGCAGCGAATTTAGTGCAATAGAACTTCCTTGCTTGATACTTTTTGTTATCATTGATAACTAAACAATAAGACAACCCCTACTTCTTCTTCCTTAGAAAGGAGGTGATCCAGCCGCACCTTCCGATACGGCTACCTTGTTACGACTTCACCCCAGTTATCGGTCCCACCTTCGGCAGCTCCCTCCTATA
>NZ_NQOG01000066.1 GCF_002270485.1 Anaerostipes hominis (ex Lee et al. 2021)
ACCGGCGGAGCATCCGGAATCGGGAAAGCAGTTGCCCAGGAATTTTTAAACGTGGGATGCAATGTGGTTGTTTCTGACATGGCGCCGGAAGCGCCGGAGTTTGACACTGCAGCCGGCAGGTTCCATTACGTGAAGACAGACGTGACCAGTGCAAAAGATGTGGATGCCATGGTAAAAGAAGTGGTGGATACATTCGGAACCGTGGATGTACTGGTAAACAACGCGGGGATCAATATCCCGAGACTCCTGGTAGACCCGAAAGAGCCGAAAGGACAGTATGAACTGGACGAAGCAGTATGGGATAAAGTATGCAGCGTCAATTTAAAGGGAGTGTTCTTCTGTGCACAGGCGGTCGGAAGACTTCTTGTGGAAAAGGGAGAGGGAGTTATCATCAACATGTCTTCAGAGAGCGGACTGGAAGGGTCCGAGGGACAGAGCGTGTACGCGGCGACAAAGAACGCAGTGAATTCCCTGACGAGGAGCTGGGCAAAAGAATTAGGGAAACAGGGAGTGCGCGTAGTAGGCGTGGCACCGGGCATCATGGAAGCGACGGGATTAAGGACACTGGCGTATGAATCAGCGCTGGCGTACACAAGAGGGATCACAGTGGATGACTTAAGAGCGGGCTACAGCAAGACGTCAACAACACCGCTCGGAAGATCCGGAAAGCTTTCCGAAGTGGCAGACATGTGTGTATATCTGGCAAGCAAAAGATCTTCTTATGTACACGGTGTGACCATCAATGTAGCCGGCGGAAAGAC
>NZ_NQOG01000067.1 GCF_002270485.1 Anaerostipes hominis (ex Lee et al. 2021)
GTATGACGGGCATGTCCGTGTTCTGTGGTGCAAGTCCACATAGGCGTAGCTACCGACGAACTTGTAAGCGACTCCCAAGGTTTGCATCGTGAGGTGTGGGCGAGAAGAAGGGATAGCGAAATCGTAGCCCTACGGACAGAAACCCGATATTAAGGCGTACATGGTGGGTAAGTTGACTTAAAGCAACGAAGCCCTAAAGGTAGCCGTAACCCATGTGCGTAAATCGGGAGGGTAGACGAGGAAAGAACACGGACTTATCCCGTGAGGTCTCACAGGCGGTTTCATCAGCCGTAGTAACAACGAACTGTGAGAAGTCAGCAGAAGCCATAGTAGGAGAAATCTGAAGGGCTGAACAATGTAACCGTGCAGACGAATGTATGTACCTGTGAGTATTCGACAAGCGGATGTAGGCGAAACGTATATGAGCTGTAAACGCATAAACATAGGACAAATCACAGGGAGCGGAAAGGAGCGAAGCACACAAAGTATGTCGGAATTGTTGGAAAAGATACTGGAGAAAAAGAACATGAACGAAGCATATAAGAAAGTCTGTGCCAATAAGGGTGCAGGCGGCGTTGACGGCATGGAACTGGAAGAACTTGATGGATTTATCCGTAAGAACTGGAACAGTATCAGGGAGCAAATCAGAGGAAGGAGTTACAAACCTCAACCCGTGAGGCGTGTAGAAATCCCGAAGCCTAACGGAAGCAAAAGAAAACTTGGAATACCGACAGTCATGGACAGGGTAATCCAGCAGGGTA
>NZ_NQOG01000068.1 GCF_002270485.1 Anaerostipes hominis (ex Lee et al. 2021)
AGTCATGACCGCCCGTAAAACGGGCGGCTTGTTCTGAGGCTATAAGCCTCTGTTACCGGCCAGCGCCTAAAGACGCTGGCTTTCACTTTGTTCAAGCCTTAACGCCCTTGACTCGTCGCTGCCCTTGAAAGGGCTTTTGTATTACCTGCCACCCTTAAAAGGGTCCTCATATTCCTTTACACTTAACTTATCTTTTGCTATATCATGACTTTCTTGCTCTTGAATATATTTTTTTATGGTTGCCTCATTTAATCCTACCGTGCTTACATAATATCCTTCTGCCCAGAAATGTCGATTCCCAAATTTATATTTTAAATTTGCATGCTTATCAAAAATCATTAGCGCGCTTTTCCCTTTGAGATATCCCATAAATTGTGATACACTCAGCTTGGGCGGAATACTTACGAGCATATGCACATGGTCTGGCATCAGATGCCCTTCCAATATTTCTACGCCTTTGTACGAGCATAGCTGTTTCAGAATATCTCTGATACTCTCTTTGTACTGGTTGTATATGATTTTTCTCCGGTACTTTGGTGTAAATACTATGTGGTACTTACACATCCATTTGGTATGTGATAAACTGTTTGCCTTATTGGCCATTAAAATCACCTTTCCTTTCGTTATATATTGGCTTGAACAACCTCATTATAACGGAAAGGTGATTTTTTTGTATAACTATCACCGCGCACCCGCATAGCGGGTGGTTTCTATTTCGCACGCTTTGCGTGCTCAACAGGGTCACGACCCATAAT
>NZ_NQOG01000007.1 GCF_002270485.1 Anaerostipes hominis (ex Lee et al. 2021)
ACTCAAAACATCAAGCTCACCTTCTGTTGATTGTTCTAAATTTAATATTCTCAAACCAATTCGTGTTAAATTTTCAAGGTACAAACAAAATCAGATATTTATTAATGTGTCTTTTGACACCCTAATCTTCATAGGAAAGTTCTACGACCTTCCCTATGAAATAAAAACGCTCCGCGAGTTGTGCACAGATGCGTAAGGAAATTATTTGCCTGCGGCAAATTGCATCTGGCACGCAAAGTTGTCAAGCCCCTCAAAGAGTGAGGGGATGCGAATGAGCATATTCACAAACTAATGTGAATATGATTGACAAACAAATAGAACCTGCTATAATTTTAAATATAAAACATATGCACGATAAATATAGCAAATGCACAAATGGAGGTATTGGCATGATCACAGATATGGGGACAATTTTACGAAAGGCAAAAGCAGAAGGATATGGTGTTGCGGCGCCGAATGTATGGAACAGCGTTACAGTAAAGAGTGTTTTTGAAGCCGCTGAGGAGCTGAAGGCACCGGTAATCTTTGACTGCGCAGGAATCCACAGCCTGGAGGAAACGATAGACACAGTGAATTACTATAAGCATAAGTTTCCAAATGTATCCGGAGCAATCAACTTAGACCACGGCGGAGATTTTGAAGAAATTATTACAGCTATCCGGTGCGGATGCACATCTGTTATGGTAGACCGCTCTACCCTGCCGTTTGAAGAAAATGTAAAAGAGGTTGCGCAGATCGTAAAGATCGCCCATGCTGTCGGAGTTTCTGTGGAGGCAGAGCTGGGACATGTGGGACAGGGGTTTGAGTACGAGCAGACCAGAGATTCGGGACTTACGAGGAAAGAAGAGGCAGCCGAGTTCGTGAAGCAGACCGGGGTTGACTGTCTGGCAGTATCTGTGGGAACTTCCCACGGCGCTTATAAAGGAACTCCAAAGCTGGAATTTAAATTGCTGGCCGAGCTTCACCGGATGCTTGATATTCCGCTGGTTCTTCACGGGGGATCTGGAACGGGAGATGAGAACTTGCAGAGAGCGGTGAAAACAGGAATACAAAAAGTGAACTTGTGTACAGACTTGAGTAATGCAGGGCTTGCAAGGTTAAAAGAGTATCTTGGAATTGACTATGACAGTATTGTAAAAGACGGAAGTCTCGGAGAGTTCGGAAACCAGAGTGCCAACATGTATGACTTGTCAAATGCTATGGGAGAAGGCTATAAGAACTTACTGAAACATTATATGAAATTATTTGGCGGAGAAAACAGAGCATAGAGACTTTTAGGACAGTAAAAAAGGAGTAGATTATGAGCAAAGAGAAAATGAGATTTGGATGCTTAGTAAAAAAAGGAGTGGCAGTAGTCAGGGAAAGAGATTTGCCGGAAATCGGTGAGTATGATGTTCTCCTGAAAATGAAAGCCTGCAACATCTGCACTACCGACTACGGACAGTGGCTTGGTCTGAGAGAACACCAGGGATATCCGATGGCAGGAGGACATGAGGCTGCCGGCATCGTAGAAAAAGTCGGGTCCAAAGTGACTGATTTCAAGATTGGTGATCTGGTGGCAACAGGATATGAGGGCTGCGGAAACTGTTCTGCCTGCCGGAACGGGCAGGTGGACCAGTGTGAAGACATAAGAAAAGACACGGAAGATGGATACCGCTGGGGCTTCTTCGGTTTTTCAGACTACTGTGTAAAAAGTGTGAGGGGCATTTATAAAATAGCAGCTTCTGTTCATCCGGCTGAAGCAGGCTTTTTAGAGCCGCTGGCTACAGTACTCCACGGGGCAAAAAAGTTAAGGCTCAAGCCATTTGATACCGTGGTTGTCATCGGGGCAGGAACAATGGGGCTGATCAACGCACAGGTGGCAAAGGCTTATGGATGCCGTGTGATTGTATCAGAAATGATTCCGAAGAAAATTGAGACTGCCAGAGCCATGGGATTCGAGGTAATCGACTGCAGTCAGTCAGACCCGACAGAGGAAGTAAGAAAGCTGACAAAGGAAGACGGTGCAGATGCGGTCATTGCAGCTGTGGGAGTCACGGCAGCAAACGATCAGGGTCTTGAAATGCTCAAGGAAAAGGATGGTAAGCTTTTACTGTTTGCGGCAGGCTATCCGGCACCGGGATTACATATTGATTCCAACGAAATGCATTACCGAAGGATGGAACTGATCGGAACGTTCGGCGCCGACAATGAGGATTTTCAGGAAGCCGCAAGGGCGCTCAGCACAGGGGTTGTAGACGTCTCAAAATTAATTGAGGAAAAAACATTCAGTCTGGATCAGATACAGGAGGCATTTGAAGCAGCAAGCCGGCCGGGAATGTACAGGGTAAGTGTCCTGCTGGACCAGTAAAAAGGAAAGGAGAAGGATTCTAAGCAGAGCAGAAATACAGACCCTTATGGATATTGAAAAGAGTGGGGTGAAGCTGTATTTTCAGATGCAGTCAACCGACAGGAAAAACGATTTCTTTAATGCAGGCCATATTATTGCTGGAGCTGACCATTGTTTCACTCATTTTGGGCTGTCTCGGGATAATTATATAAAAGGATGAATGGTTTAGATTGACGGATCACGTATCATTTCTATATACTAGTAGTAAGACAAACAAATTTGCAGAAGACAGGGAGACGCAGGAAGTTGAAAGACGAACGGTTCATGATGAAAGTTGTAAAGATGTATTACAAAAACGGCATGTCGCAGGTGGATATCGGTAAGAAATTAAACGTGTCTAGAATGACTGTCGCAAGAGCATTGGAGCAGGCCAGAAAACAGGGATATGTACAGATCAAAATCAACTTTCCTGAAAACAGCGCTGCCAACGAAGAAGAATTCCTTGAAGAAAAATTTGACCTCAAAGAAGCGATCATAGCTTATCCCAGAGAGGGGGAGGTCATCGAAGAAATCGGGTTTCTCACAGCAGACTACATGATCAGGATAATGAAAAACCATATGACTCTGGCACTTACAAAGGGGATCACTCTTCAAAAAGCCATTCAGTATCTGGAAAAAGACATGAGGCTGAGGCTGAAAAAGTATAAGGATGTAAAAGTAGTTCCCCTGTCCGGCTCCAATAATCCGCCGGCTTCTGCAGATGAAGAATACCGTCTGGCATATTCCAATTATCTGATCGATGTGGTCGCCAAGATTTTAAAAGTAAGTGCATATCAGATCATGGCGCCGCTGGTCGTTGCAGACGAGCAGGCTAAACAGAAGTTTATGGAAGAAGAGAGTGTCCGCAATGTCATCGAGATAGCGGAAGACGCGGATGTAGCAGTGTTTGGGATCGGTGCATTGGATTACAATTCAACCATCATGAATACAGATATCATTCCTCCGGGGGAATATGATCGTCTAAAAGAAAAGGGAGGGGTCGGCGAGATTCTTTGCCATGTTTTTGACATAGAGGGAAACTTGATTGAAGATTCCTTCAACAAGCGTCTGGTCAGTATTTCATTTGAGAATTTAAAAAAGATACCAATCAGAGTAGGGGTTGCCTACGGCAAAGAAAAGCGGCAGGCAATTCTGGGCGCGCTGAGGGCAGGCATTGTAAATGTCCTGATCACCGACATGCAGGCAGCAGAATATTTGATGGATGTAGAACAATAAAACACATATAAACATAATTTAAGGAGGTCCAAATGAACAATTTCACATACTCTATTCCAACAAAGATTCATTTTGGAAAGGGACAGATCACACATTTATCCGAACTGAGGGAGAGCGGAGAAAAGGTCCTGCTCGTCTATGGAGGCGGCAGCATTAAAAAAGCAGGAATCTATGATACCGCAATGAAGATTTTGAAAGATGCAGGACTTTGTGTGTCCGAACTTTCCGGTGTGGAGCCTAATCCGCGGATAGAGTCTGTGGTAAAAGGAGTTAAAATCTGCAAGGAAGAAAAAATCGACATGGTCCTTGCAATCGGAGGAGGAAGTGTCATCGACTGCGGAAAAGTCATTGCGGCCGGAGCCTGCAGTGAAGAAGATCCATGGGAACTTGTTTTACACCCGGAAAAGATCACTGCCGCGTTGCCGATTTACTCTGTGCTTACATTGGCAGCCACCGGATCTGAAATGGATAAATTTGCAGTCATCTCCGATCTGAAGAAAAATGAAAAATGGGGAACAGCCAGTGAGCACATGAAACCAAAGATGTCCATCATGGATCCGGAGTATACTTATTCTGTTTCCAAAAAGCAGACGGCAGCAGGTACAGCAGATATAATCAGCCATATTTTTGAAAATTATTTTACCAATGTGTCCAATGCTGATGTACAGGCACGGTTTGCGGAAGGCCTTTTAAAGAACTGTTTTTACTATGGACCTATTGCACTGGAACACCCGGATGATTATGACGCCAGGGCCAATCTCATGTGGACATCCAGCATGGCAATCAACGGCATTCTTTCAGATGGAGCCGAGGTTGCATGGTGTGTGCATCCCATGGAGCATGAATTAAGTGCATTTTATGATATTACCCACGGGGAGGGACTTGCAATCCTCACACCTCACTGGATGGAGTTTGCACTAAATGAAGCTACCGCGAAGAAATTTGCAGACTATGGAAGAAATGTCTGGAATCTGCCGATGGCAGAAGAAAATATGGAGACAGCGAGAAAGGCCATAAACTGTACGAGAAAGTTCTTTAGGGACATGGGTCTTCCTACTACATTGAGAGAAGTAGGGATCGACGAAACCTATTTTGACATCATGGCAGAAAAAGCGGCGGCAGGTTGTAGAGGCTCCTTTGTAGAGCTCACGAAAGAAGATATCATTCATATTTATGAAAATGCATTATAGGTTCAGAGTAAAATAACAGAAAAAGGCCGGGGTCCTGTCCATGGGAACCGGCCTTTTCTGATGCGTTCTCCTGATGAGTGATTTCTTTTTCAAACACACTGTTCCAGTCCGCGAAAAAATACAAAACATTACAAAGTTATTGAGATAATTTCTTGTTTTAATTTTAACAATATGATAAAATAAGCTAGAGCAAATGAGCTTAAAAACATTACTTACATATGAGTGTGGGATGTTTATTATTTATTCACTGAAAGGAGTTTCAACATGATTTATTCACATGAAGTAGAACAAATGTGTACCGTAGCTCAGGGTGTAAACCACGGAGCTGCTCCAATCCCTGAAGAAGCAAAATGGATCAGTGCAAAAGACGTAACTGATATTTCCGGGCTGACTCACGGTATTGGCTGGTGTGCACCTCAGCAGGGGGGATGTAAGTTAACTCTGAACGTTAAAGAGGGAATCATTCAGGAAGCATTGGTAGAGACTATCGGATGCTCTGGTATGACTCACTCAGCTGCTATGGCATCTGAAATTTTACCGGGAAGAACAATTTTAGAAGCATTAAATACAGACTTAGTATGTGATGCTATCAATACAGCAATGAGAGAACTGTTCTTACAGATCGTATACGGAAGAACCCAGAGTGCTTTCTCTGAGGACGGGCTTCCGATCGGAGCAGGTCTTGAAGATTTAGGAAAAGGTTTAAGATCTCAGGTTGGTACTATGTACGGTACACTGAAAAAAGGACCTCGTTACCTTGAAATGGCTGAAGGATATGTTACAGGAATCGCTCTTGACGATGAAGAACAGATCATCGGTTACCAGTTCGTAAACTTCGGTAAGATGATGGATTTCATCAAAGCAGGCGATGACGCTCAGACAGCTTTAGACAAAGCAAAAGGTCAGTACGGCAGAGTAGATGATGCTGCTAAAATCATTGACCCAAGAAATCAATAGGAGGTAACGAACATGGCTTTATTTGAATCATATGAGAGAAGAGAGAAACAAATTCTTGCTGTATTAAAAGAATATGGTATTAATTCTATCGAAGAAGCTGCTGAAGTTACAAAGGCTGCAGGATTAGATGTATATGCTCAGGTAGAAGGCATCCAGCCAATCTGTTTTGAAAATGCAAAATGGGCTTACACCGTGGGTGCTGCCATTGCAATCAAGAAGGGCTGCAAGAGAGCTGCAGACGCTGCGGCTGCTATTGGTGAAGGCCTTCAGGCATTCTGTATCCCTGGATCAGTAGCAGACCAGCGTAAAGTAGGTCTTGGACACGGTAACTTAGGAAAAATGCTCCTGGAAGAAGAAACCGAGTGTTTCGCATTCTTAGCAGGACACGAGTCTTTTGCTGCTGCAGAAGGTGCGATCGGTATTGCCGAGAAAGCAAACAAAGTACGTCAGAACCCACTTCGTGTTATTTTAAATGGTCTTGGAAAAGATGCTGCACAGATCATTTCCAGAATCAATGGATTTACATTTGTTGAAACTAAGATGGACTATTCCACAGGAAAAGTAGAAGAAGTATTCAGAAAATCTTACTCTGAAGGTCTGAGAGCAAAGGTTAACTGCTATGGTGCAAATGATGTAACAGAAGGTGTTGCAATCATGCACAAAGAAGGCGTTGACGTTTCTATCACAGGAAACTCAACAAACCCAACACGTTTCCAGCATCCGGTTGCAGGTACATACAAAAAAGAATGTATCGAACAGGGTAAAAAATACTTCTCTGTTGCATCCGGCGGAGGTACAGGCCGTACACTTCATCCGGACAACATGGCTGCAGGACCGGCTTCTTATGGTATGACAGATACTATGGGACGTATGCATTCTGATGCACAGTTCGCAGGATCATCTTCCGTACCGGCTCACGTTGAAATGATGGGTCTGATCGGAATGGGCAATAACCCAATGGTAGGTGCAACTGTTGCAGTTGCAGTTGCGATTGAGGAGAGCGCCAAAGAAGGTAAATTCTAAATAATAGATTAAAAAAGTATCAAGAAATGGCTTAAAACCGTGGGTTTTAGGCCTTTTCTTTTTGGTGTAAATATGTGGAAAGAAGTCCTCAGATTCAATAAAAATACATGCGTTGGTTACACGTTGGTTACAAATTGGTTACCTGCTTTGGTTACCTACGAAAAATAATTGATAAATTTAGCGTCGATTTTTATTGGAATTTAGGGATACAGATGAAAAAAAGGCTATGTATCCCTAAGTAGTTGACATCCAACTTTTGTATCCCTAAAAAGGATATAATGAAATTTTTTGTATCCCTATCTTGTATTTCTGCTTTCTTTATGTATCCCTAAGTAAAAAATTATGAAAAGGGTAGCCCCAAAAGGCGTAATAAAAGAGACCCTGGAGTGATTTACCAGCGTCTTTTTTATTAAAGCTATGATTTAATTGTATGAAAAATAAAGTAAGAGCCATTCTTCCTTTAGAGGTGGATTAACTTACTTAAAGAAATGTCCCGGATTAAATTTTCTCTTACATAAAAGTGATCATAAGCAAAATCAAATAAGTTATTAAAACATGATTTTACCTTTTCTCTTGCGGCGTTGGTAATATGGATTAAATCACCTTTCTCACTTATACGTGTACCTGATAATAAAAGTTCCCTTATGTCATGTAATGTTATAGAAGCAACATTTTTGTTCCAATAAGGTTTGCTAAATGCATATCCGGAATCATATATCCGATAATTTTTCTTTGGAAAACGATGCTTAAAATATCTCTTAAATACTTGAAAAAGATCCTTTAGGGAAATCTCACGAGGCTTCTGATTTCGGAGATATTTATCCAAATAAGATACAGCTTGTTCTTCCTTTTCAAAACAACCAAGGTGTATCCGAATTCTGGTACCATCAAGTTTCTTTTTAGAGATAACGACTTGCCATGGCTTTTTTCTATTTTTTCCAATGCATCGGATACATCCTGTACCTTTTTTTCTCCTATTCATCATACGCTTCTCCTATGCTGATGATTGCCTGCTTCATTTTTTTCATTATTTCTTCATCATAAACTAAGGGTTCTCGTCTCCGATCATGTACTTCTAATAAATGTTTTAGAATATATGGATCCAGTTTGACTTTCTCTGCGGTAGATAGGAATGTGTTTCTCATGTCTCCGATGGTATGAGTACACGAGAGCATTCTTAAAATTTTTTGATATCTTCCACGAAAAACATCATATGTCATCGATCCGCCCGTTTCATCAGCAAAGAGGAATTCAGAATTGGATTTTGAAGAAAATTCAGCAACCACATCGAGAAGTTTTGGATTGAGTGGAATTGGATGCATATATTCCCCAATTTTATCGATTGGAACCCTAAGTATTCCATTGGATAGAAGGTCCTTTCTTTTGATCCGCACAACCTGGCCTGCCGATATTCCATGATACAAACAAATCAAGACCGGTCTTATGATATATGAAATATAAGGATTGTTTGCGTTATCCCAAAGTATATTTATTTCTTCTTTAGAGAAAAGTCTTTGATTTTTACTTGATTTTGGAGCCGGGTTAAATTCAATGCTTCTTGGAATGTTTCTTTCTAGTAAAATCCCTTCAGAAATAGCATAATCAAAGATCCTATTTAAAAAAGATTTTATCTTTTGCTTTGTATTTGGAGAAGCTTTGATCTTTCCTCTGGCAGGGTCTATCCTATACGAAGAAGTGATGCACTGCACAATATCTTCTCTTACTATACAGACAACTCTTTTCTTATATAGCTTATGACAATAAGGGTATACATAGCGATCATTGTTTGAAAGTAGACCCATGTTCAAACAGGTATGATATAGCATTTCAAACGTTATATTACAAAAAGAAGTCGAATTTCTTTTGAAGCCATCAAGTGCTTTATTGGCGGAGCTTTTCGTTGGATAAAGACCAAGAGAAGTCCGATGGCCTTCCGTAGAAGGAGATAAAGCTTGATAATATATTTGTCCATTTTTCTTTTTGATTTTTCGAATTGTACCATCTCCATTCCGTCTTTTCATAACACATCACCATCGTATTTAAATTTTTTCATTTGGTTGATGTACCACGGGAATTCGGGAGATATATAGCAATCTTCCGTTACATCATTCGCAGTAGAGTGCCCCATAAACTTCTTTATAGCGAAAGCATCCATTCCGGATGTTTTTGCTATAGTAGCAAACGTAGTTCTAGAATCATGGGGAGTATGGGGCCCTAATTCTAAATGCTCTATAACTCTGTTGAATCGATACCTATAATTGTCATAACTCAGGTTTTTTCGTCCTGTGCTATGTCTTGAAATATATGGATCATTAAACAAATATGGACTTTTTAATTTTATAGCAAGGTTATAATAATTATTAATAATGTCTTGTATATCTGGATGAATGGGGACTGATCTTAAATATCCATTTTCAGTCTTTTTTCCAGCTATAATGTATCCTTTATCAGGGAATGTATTTTCAACAAGAATTTCTATGAGTTCTCCTGGCCTCCATCCCATAAAAATATTTACATAAATAAAGTCAGCAAACGGATAATCTAGCCTGGACTTAAGAACTTTTCTTTCTTCATTTGAAAAAGGAATGTGACGCTTATGCTGGCGCTTATATGCCCGCTTGACTTCCTTGCTTATTTTGAAGTTTCTAGCAAGATTAACCGGGAGAATACTTTCGGCAGTCACTAAATCATACATTTGATTTAAAATTGATTTAATCCTCATAATCGTATTTGGAGATGCCACGATTTTTTTGCCGCAATCATTTATGTAGTAAGGAGTACTGTTTAAAAATCTCATCAGATGAACAGTTTGTAGTCCTGTTATTTTCTCATGAGCAATCTTACTGCAGTATCTCCACTGATATTTTAAATCATCTGCATAATCAGGATTTGTTTCAAAAATAATCTCATAAAGTTTTAAAAACACTTCATTTAGTGTCATATCTTTATTTAAAAATTCATAAGGATTTCGTTCATAATTATCAATGGCTCTTTGAGCTTCAGATTCTGTCTTAAAGACGCCTAGACTTTTTCTTTCTGGAATAACGACGTCTTTTACCTGATCATAGTGGTAACCAGAGACGACCCGAGCCCATTTCTTTTTTCGTCTTTTCCCTTTTAGAGTAGTGATGCTTCCTTGTCCGTTTGCTCTTTTCAATTTGGTTCACGCTCCTAACTTACGATGATATCGTATGACAGAAGATGCAATGCCAATAATTACGCAATTACAACTATCCATAATACATCTGAAATATCTGAAATTACATAGTGAAATATAAGAAGCATGGTGAGTTTCCTGGCTAAGATAAAAAACCTCTGATTTTAAAGAACTTTACAGGTTTTCTCAAAGATAAAAGAAAGTGCTATTGCACGGGTAATGATATGTTTTCTAAATAGTTTGTCAAATTTCGCCACCAGGATGGCAAATAATTGCATTTTTACTCTATTATACATACAGAGTATATCATATTTCTAAATTAATTCAACATAATTTTTGTACAAGCATATTTCAAAATTTGTATCTTATCTTTTTTTTGCATACTACTAATAGAACTTATTTTTATGGATGAATCGGAGTGGGCATCAAGATACTTCCGGTTCATTTTTTATGTAAAAAAGGAGGAATTTATGAAAAAAATATTGATGAGATACATAAAAGAGTATACGAATAATGAGGCGTTTGAAAAAAGAGTAGATGGCGCTATCTCATTGGTATTTCGACTTTCTATGTGTATTATGTTGTTCGTTTATCTTATGATTCGTATGAATGAAGGCCTGCTAAATTTGTCAACACTTTGTATTATTGGTGTTGTTATCTTAGCGCTGGCATTTTCGAAACACTAATGAAGGAGTCGGACATGTTTACAACAATTGAAGAAGGAATGAAATTTTTAGAAGAAACTGTAGTGCAAAGAAGCAAATATAAGAGTCTGGATTTATTTGATAAAAGCTGCCAAATTAGTGTGCAGCTTATCCAACTTGGAGCAGATCCGAAAGAAGTAATGAATGCCTTATTGCCTTAAAAAGGGAGCGTATGCTCCTTTTTTTGTTTTATGAGGCGTTTTTATTTATCAATTTAGTGATAATTATTTAGTTTATCAGCTTGGTGATAATATAAAAGCTAGAATTCTTTAATAAAAAGCCAACGGGAGTTTAGTCTTAAATAGTAAAATCGCAGTTTTTAAAAATTGCGCTTCTTTAGAAACATAAGTGAAACACCCCGATAAATATTATACTTCTTGCCCTTTTCCTGCCCCATTTATGCATACAAAACTGCCTTTTCTATAATATTTTGCGGAAACCCATCTCAAATACGCAGAAATTCGTCCTAAATATCTTTTCGCCTCCTCCCCATCAACAGAATCTTCCGCCCAAATCCCATTTACCAGTAAGTTGATAACGATTTTCTTCTATGAATTTATCAATAAGTTGATAAGCAGGAAGAATCCCATTATGATGAATCACCAAGCTGATAACAAGTAGGGGAGAACGTCATCCACTCATAAAGGATTTTATTTATCATAAAGCTGATAAACAAAAAAGGAGCAGAACTGATCCATGTTCTATTGATTTTCATTTACCACTAAACTGATAAAAGTTACTTTTTATCCTATATAAAAGTCACTTTCCTATTTTAAATAGGACTTTCTTTCTCATGAGGGTAATCCCTATCTCCACTTTTTCTATTAAGAAAGTACACATAGTCTTTTTCAAGGAATCTCCTGACTTTTTATAAATTATCCTGTCATGGGATAAGTAGAATGTGTCATAGAGAAAAGGGGTTTTTACCTAGTCAAGACCACTTTTTCTTTTCCTCTTATGAATATCTGCATACTATTTCTGAACAGGTCATTGATGGAAAGGAGTATGAATGAAAATATTCTTATTCCGTCCAATATCAAAGGAGGAATCTCAATTATGAAAGAAAATGTACATGTGTTTATCATTAACGGATATCCGAGGAGTGGAAAGGATACGTTTATTGATTTATGTAAAAAGGCAGCGATGGAGCACAATAAAAAGGGGAAAGGTTCCATCTTCATCAAGTCTCATTCTACGGTAGATACCATTAAGGAGATTTTTCGAATCTTTGGATGGAACGGGGAAAAGACGGAAGTTACCAGAAAACAGTTATCCGACTGTAAACAGTATCTGACAGAAAAATTTGACCTCCCATTCAAGGAATGTGTGAATATCGTCCATACATTGGAGGACGAGGCTCATGATTCAAATCAATACGTTTTGTTTCTTCAGGTAAGGGAACCAAAAGAAATCCAAAGATTAAAGGATGCAGTTGGCGCAAGAACTATCTATATAGATCCGGAAAAACGTAGGAAAAAAACACAACAAAGCAATATGGGCGATGCAAATGTAGAGTGCTTTGAGTATGATCTCCGTATTATAAACAATGGGTCACTCAAAGATTTGGAGAGAAAAGCATGGTGTTTCATTGAGAAAATAACTTTATGAGCTTATTCTTGCCAAGTGGATAATAAAGATCGTAAAAAAGAGATATTTTTGTTTGTGGACGAACGAAGAATTAAAGTAAGGGCTTCCCGTTTTGGGGAGCTCTTTTTTGAATCCATGCAATTCTCTCATAGACTTTTTGGTTTAATAAACCTTGAATACCGCATGTTTAGGTGGTTTTTCATGAGAAAAGCGATGCGCCATCTCTAAAAAACGTTTCATCATACTATCTGTGAAGGGGTCAATGTTGGAAGATAGGGAGGAAACATGGTGATGAAAATTCCATTCAAAGAGGATCAAAAAGCGGGATACCACGGTGATGTCAGAGATCTGAAATATTCTTTATCAGATGAAGATTTTTCCCTTTTACGAATCTACTTGATGGATATTCTCCATGGAGAATCCGGGAAAAGCTTATTAAAACTCTGGAATATTGGAAGCCAGGAAGGTGCATGTGTGATCAGCAGCGGACGAATCTTTCAAGCCGGAATATTAAAAGAGATCCTTCAAAAAAGGAATCTCGCTAACCTTTCCATCACAATGAATACATACCAAAAAGATTCCGATCGTTTCTCAAAGATGAATATCCATGCGATCAAATCATTTGCGATCGACATTGATTACCGGCAGAATGAAGCTTTAAAAGATAAGGATCCACAGACGATCAAACAATGGCTTATGAGTGAGAATTTCCTTGGACTCCCATGGCCAAACTGGATTGAAACAGGGCATCAGCTGCGTCTGATCTATGTCCTGTATAAACCGGTCTTTAATCGCAAACGAACAAAGAACCTTTTTGTCCTGATTGAAAGAATTATGAAGGTCATGTGTCAAAAGATCAATGAAGAATTGGATCTTTATGCTGAACCACAGAAGCTTACGTCTTTTCTGCGCTTGCCGGGAAGCATCAATACCAAAGGGATGGAAATGGTTCGTGTTGAAAGAACAAACACAAAGAAATATACCCTTGATTATTATGTTGAAGAAATCCTTCCTGCATTGCCAATTTGGTACGGGGGATGGAAAAAGAGAAAAAGAAACACAAAAAGGAGAGAAAAAGCTTTAAAAAATCTGGAAATGCATAACAGACAAGTCTTAGAGGATTTAAAAGCATATCAGACATTTCTTAATAAAAAGCGTATCATGACAGGGCACCGCGAGGTCATGTGTTGGATCTATTGCAAATATTGTTACTTGATCTCCGGCGACCAAGAAGACGCTGTTGAAAAAGCGGTGAAATTTAATAAGGGATTTTTGTGCCCACTCATTGAAAGACAGCTCCGATTTGATATCCGCACAACAGATCCTATGCCCTTAAGGAATCAGACTATCTTAGATCAGCTAGGGATAGACGATGTAATTAAAAAAGAAGCTGGGATAAAGATCGGTGAAAATGTGCGAAAAAAGGAATGCCAAAAAAGATACGATCAAAAGAAACGCAGGAAAAAATTCAAAAAAGGGGAATACAAATGCCAGAAGATGAAAAATCAAAAGGAGAAGATCTATACCCTTTACAATCAAGGATTTACACAAACTGCTATAGGAGAAAAACTTGGAATCAGCCGGAAGACAGTCTATAACTATTTGCGCATGAAGAAGGAGGAACTAAGAAAGCAGGAAGAAATGATAAGGCGCCTTCGGGCAGCCCTAAAAGGAGAGAAAAAAGTTGGCCGGCCCGAGGTTATTACCCGGCTTAATTCGGCTGCAAAAAAATATGAAGTATGGAAGCAGCGATTAGAAATGTTAGAACATCGTTTCCATGAATCGAGTGGGGAGGTACTTTTACCAAGCAGTCTTAAAAGGCACAAAAAAAGGCGAAAAAAGATCTGGCGTCCGAAAATTTTTTATTGGTGATAGTGGGAAAAAAGCTTCTGACCCTATATGGCACCATATATGGATGGGAGCAGCGTGAGCATCCTATGTGACTGTTACTTGTGTTTGCCAAAATCAATGAAGCCGATATTGTTATGTGAAGGGAGCTGATACTGTGAGAAAGATGCACGAAAAGCTATACTTACGCCTTAGAAAGAAGGGAATTTCAGAAGATAAACTGTTATATTTCAAAGATCTTAAAAATTCAATTGATGAATTGGAATGCATGGCTCATATCTTTGTAAACTGTGATCTTTCGATCGATGATTCTATAAAGTTTTTTGAACGTGTGAACAAACTTTCCTACCATTCTGTAAACCAAAGAAAAACGGTTATTTCTTGCCTTATGACGGTAAAGGATAAAAAAGAGGTGAAAAAGCGACTGTGGAAACTATTCGAGGGCCCTTTGTACCTTCCCTTATCTTGCTTATATGAGGTTCTCTGTTTTTTCCAAAGGGAAGATGATATGCAGGGAACACTCCAAATCCTAGAAAGACTACCTTACCATGGAGAGGATGCGGAACGGATTCTTACGTCTATCGTTTCCTTTCTTTACGATCCATGTGATGAAAAAATTGTAGATTCTGAGGTGGAACATGTGAAGAAGTATCTGATATATGTGGCGCGAACTGGGAAGCCTGCAGATGAACGCATTTCAAAAAGAGATATTCTTGAGTTTATGAAGGCGCATAAAACTGATAAGTGGCATCTATGGGAAAGTTCTAAAAAGTTTTATGATTTTCTTCAAAAAGAGAACCCATTTTTAAAGGAATTAGATGAACTGTTTCATGATAGGACAAGGCTATCTACAATTCCCGAAAAAGAGATCCGCCAAGACTATCCCATGGAAGCGAAAGATCAATATGTCATTATGAAAAATAATATACAGGCATCGTTTTTAGTGCGGCGGCAAAGTGCGGAAGTGAATTTTTACGCCTATAAAGGAATCTGTGTCCGTGCTGGAAAAACACTGCAAAGAGAAGAAAAGATTGTTGGATATTTTATGAAAAGTAAATTCAAGATTCTTTTCTTCTTTAGCAATGCTGGTGTTTATTATGAAGCCATCAATGGAAAACTTTATCCATTTAGTATTCAAAACCTATGTACCATTCAAAAGGTCTATGGGGAACTAAAAGAGGTATTTGTTGGCATTTTCTCTGCATTATGTCGCAGTGGAGGGTTTGGCCGGTGTGTAGCAAACATGATATCTGATGCTGAACCTTGGATACTTAAAATGGAACTTTCCGATGCTGTCAGGTATCGCTCTTTTGAACATTACTTTATAGAAAACTATAAAGGGGCCCCTGTATTGCAAGAAAAGTTACCAGAAGGAGATTCTATTAATCGTCATCATCCGGAATATTTCTATATGCTGCTTAAGGTGAGGAACAAAATCCAAGATAAGGAACTTATAAAACTTCTTTCTTTCAAAGAGAAGAGGATTGAAGAGCAGATTGTAACGGAGTATAAACTCTGCCTTCAACAGAATACGGTCGAGGAGATGTTGTGTTCCATCTTTCTTGGAGCAAATCCATGGACAAAGAGAGTTGGTGGAATGAGTGCAACTTTTTTTGAAATTTGTCAGAGGGCGAAAATTGTCCATAAAAAAATTCGAATCTTCTATCCAGGAAGAAAATCCTTATTTGACGAAGCTGATTATTTGGAAAACCAGATCCAATGTAGGAGGATGGGCGTTATCAAGATTCCAAGAGATTCTGTATTTCAAAAGCTTGAAAAATTTCTTCCAGAAAACTTTATGAGGATCCGGACCAGAAAGGCACTTAGAGAAATCTGTCTTCTTTATCGGGGGATTGCAAAGGATGGGCATGATGGAAAAATTAATCAAGATAAAGAGGCACTCTTCTGGAAACCTCCATTCCTCTATTCTTTTATCAAAAAGGATGGAGCCTATCAATTGGATGCACTTTATGAAAAAGGAATTCAGATAAAGAAAAGTACCCTAAAGTTTCAAAAGATATTAGAAGAAATTCAGTTATACATAGAGAAAGGTGTAGAAATATTATGATGAATACAAAAGACATTATCCTTAGAGAAATACAAGAAGAAAAGAAAAAACTTGAGGCAATGAAAAAGCAGATAGAAGAAAGCACTCCCGGATCAGATTTTTTGAAGCAGATTGGAAAATTCAAAAGGGATCATAACTTTTCTTGTTTTGATGAGAAAGTGTTTATGGAAATGATTCTTGAGGAGTATCTGCCGGAGGAGTTTTTTACATTGATGGAAAGGAAAGAAACCAAGGATACTTCTCAGTATATCCGATATGAGACAAAAAGGTTTTATATTTTATTTCCTGTCAGATTTCCGTCGCTACTTCCCGCGTCAGAAAAAGAGATACTCATAAGGTTTAAAGGATCACCGCCGCCCATGAAGCCAAACCCAGCTCATCCGGATCTGATAAGAGGAGTGGATATCGCCATAAAGTATAAAAATCAAAAGAGGATAAGTACTTTACTTGAATTTATGAAGCTTTACTATGTGAAGTCAACGAAAAATCCATTTAGATTTTTCATACGGTTTAAAAAGATCTCTCGTGTTTTAAGCAGCGGGATGGTGGAACGACTAACTAGTGAAATTGAAGAGAAAGAAAAACAGAGTCTGGAATATCCAGACAAGAAACGGCGCTATGATGAAGAGCAGGCATATGCAAAAGGTATGATCAAAAAACTTTATCAAGAACTAAAGCCCCTCACAGATGCTGGATGGCGTGTTGACATCCGAGGTATTGAAAGAAATAATGGGGTATTTGTTATGTAACAAACAGGAGACGAGGAAACCCTTTGTCTCCTTCTTTATTGTCATACTATCTATGAAGCATTTTTTAGAAGGAAAGGAGAAGAAAAATTTAAGATGTAAATGACGCACAAAAAAGGAGGATGTGTATGTCTATGCAATGTGTACTAAACGATCTGGTGTCTGATGGAGAAGTTCTCGCGGAATATGCCATCTCAGGTTCTTATATACCCTATCACTGCATCATTGAAAGAGGATCGACGGATATCGCCAGTGCGCTGGAAGATACACTGCATCGGATATTGGATGCCGGTGGAAGTAAGGAGGATATCTATGAAATTCTTGGAGCTAAGATTCCGAATGAGGAAGAGTGGAGAGAACTGCAGGAATTCGACGAATTTATTGTAATTGATCTGGGATATGTTATTCCTGGACTTATCATGTCGTTTCATGAAGATGAAGAAATGAAATATTATGAGGAGGAGAAGAGATGAGTTTGATGAACCCGAGGTACCCAAATTTGGAGTTGATAGAATATAAGTCCCAGCAGTTGCTTTTGGAGAAACATGCTGCTATGCAGTTTGAAGCGATTGTGTTTCCTCAGTTATGGGGGAGTACTTGTACGGGCTTTGATATCACAAAAGATGGAAACCCTGTCATCAGCGGATGTGCTATGACGAAGGAATATACGACAGTCATGCATGAGACAATGACAGATACGTGGCTGGTATTTTTCGGACACAAGCCCTGTTATAAGGTAACAGATGCTGATGAAAAATTTATGAAGGATCTGGCCGAAAGAAATATGGCAAGCTTCAGTGAAGCAAGAAAGAGATATTAAATAAAGGACTGCAAAATTTGTGGTAAAGGAGATTGCTTTAAAAGAATCAGGATATATAAGGTAAAAAAAGATGCGCTTTTGTGGTGTGAAAACAGGTATGGAAATTAAGATTTATTGGAGGAAGATAATATGAGATTAATAGATGCAGATGAGGTAATGAAAGAAATAAATAAAAACAAATTGCTTTCAAGGGAACCTGCTACTAAAAGGTGTATGAAAATCATTAAAAATAGCACGACATACACGGAGCCACCGATGAAGCATGCAAATTGGGTAGAGGATAGATATGGGTATAATGCTTGTTCAGATTGTGGTTATGAATGGGATACGCCGGAATATAATGAAGCCAAATATTGTCCTCAATGTGGGGCAAAAATGCAAATCAATTAAGATTTAAGGAGGCATACCATTTCAAATAGGGAAATCAAAAAAGCATTAACACATGAATTTACGCTAAAAGTTTAGAGAATCTTTTGGAGGAAAAGAAGTATGGGAAAAAGGAAGATTACCTGCAGAAACACATCCTGCAAATTTTATCAGAACAAAGATGAATGCAGTGAATTTGTCTCTTTAGATGAAGATGGTAAATGCGAAACTTTTGAAAAGGGATTTAGTTACTATTTCCATATCGTCTGGGACGCTTTAAGAAAAAAGAACTATATTGATGCATTGGAGCTGAACTCAGATCTAAAGATTGGAATGTTTTATGTCATGGAATGCTATGGGGTAAATTTTAGCATTCAAGAGTTCGGCACTTGCCGCATGTTTCTCCTCTGTGATGATGATAATAAAGGGCTGAAATACAAAGATTTTGTAAGCCGAAAAATTAATGAAGAAAAGCTTGAATTATACTATCAAAACTTTATAAATGGAATAATGCCGAAGGGCTCCAATACAAAACAATCGGATGTCAAAAAGTCTGAAACAAAACCATTCGGATGGCTTTCACCGTCTGGAACTTTTTGTGAATCTAACTTTGGAACTCATGAGGAATCAGCACGGAAGATTTGCAAAGAAAAAAGGTTTCAATATGATGAATGGGTAATAGATGAGAAGCGTAACCCCATAAAAATGATCTTATACCGTGATTTCTTGATCTATGAAAAAGGATATGCTTTAATCCATAATCCTACAGGTGATAAAGGATATATCGTATCCCATCAAAAGCCACTTACGAAAAAGCAAAAAAACTTTTTGTATAGTTATTTTACTGATATGGGAGATAGATTTAAAGCTGAACAGTTCATGAAATAATCAATTCACCACAAATTATTTCTCGATTGGGTATATAAAAGGGGTAATCATAAATTTACATCAAAATTTTAGGAGGAACATGGCATGAAAATAGAGGTAGAATTAAGAGAAGAAAACATTTCTAGGCTTGTGGAGGAAAAAATTGCAAGACAGTTTATGGAAGAACGAGGAGCAGAATATAGGGAATCAAAGTGTGGTGTTCGTGACGGAGTGGACAAGGCTGTGAAAAGTTACATCTACTCCGAAAAAGATAAAATAATTGAAAGAGTAATCGAGCGTGCCACAAAAGAAATTGTCAGAAAGGGATTACCTAAGCTATTAGAGGAGATTGGGAAGAACGTATAAAGATTTGGAGGAGAGCATGAAGAAAGTGATGGAAGAATTGATGAAGACTCTTAGAAGCTATGCAGTCGCATATCAAGAAACTCCGTATGGAAGAGAGGTTCAGGGCACGCCGGAGTTGATAGAACAGGCAATAGTTGCTATACAGAAATCAGTGGAATTGCTAGAAGGGACATTTGAGGCATTAAAACGAATTGACACTGCTGAATTTATGAAGCAGAAAAGCTGGCTGTATCGGCAGATCAAAGAGCTGCCGCCGGGAAGATCATCTGCAGAGCCAGAAGGAATCCTTAACCTGATGGATCATATCCAAGACATTTGTGAGGATTTTCAGATGGAATTTCCTGAGGTTGATGACAAGGTGGGTGTGCAGAATAAACGGGAATCTTCTCATACAAAAATAGGAGAAACTGACTCCATAGGGTATGCGGATATTTTAAAGATCATATTTGATCAGAATTACGTTATTCACTTCGTAGATAACGAACGTTTATTAAAGGTTACGTTTGCGGATGTTTTAAAGATTGCCAAAACAAACGGATACAAAAACGGCGTTATCACATTAATCGCAGAAAGTCCTTTGAACGGAAGAGTCTATCTGTATGGGAATTATGGTCCCTTTTGGGCAGAATGCGGCTCTACAAACGGTTATGCATAGATGATAGGAGGAAAACAATGGGAATTTATTTAAAAGAGCAAATGCAGCACATTAAAAATTCTGGTATTCGCAAAGCATTTCAGTGGTTTGTCGAAGATATCAAATCATTTCTTTTCTGCCTTCGAAAAAAGGATACCTTTGAATCTTTAAAGAGGAGAGAGCTAGTTCATCTGGATACAGGGAAAACGCAATGTATTTGTCGTTTCTCTGGCATTCGTTATTATGGATTCTCTGATAGTATGCTTCCACAATTCTCTGTTATATTGCAAGATATTACAAGAGAAGAGGATAGCGTGTATCAAGGATGGTTCGAAGCAAATCCAAGAAATATTCATTTCTTATGAGTAAAAGACACTAAAATCAATGATAGCCTGAAAAGGAGAAAGGCTTATGAGGCATAAAACGGATCATTTTCTTACAAAAGAATGGCGGTTGCATGGTTTGAAGGTATCGGAGCTTTGCAAAAAAATAGCATTGTTTCTGATTCTCGATAAAGATTATGTGGAGATCTTATCTGAAGCCGGGAAAATACATGACATCGGAAAGTTTTATATTCCAGAGTATGTCCTGAATGCAAAGAGACCATTAAGTCTTATGGAACGTATGGTCGTTGATATGCATTCCTATTATGGGTATATGCAGCTTTTGGAGTTTGGGTACCCGGATATCATTTGTCAGTTGGTGTTAATGCACCACGGGAAAAAGAGATATCGGCCAGACAACATCCAAATCCATTCGCTTATATATGAATTGTATCCAATTTTATTAGCGGCAGATATGTATGACGCATTAAGATCAGATCGAGTATATCGGCAGGCCATGGAAAAAGAACAAGCATTATCAATCTTAAAGGATCATGAAGAAATTTCAGAGGATATCCTCTGTGCGTTGAGTGTAATCGATAACTAAATATATCTTAAATTAAGGCCCTATACATTACAGTATTGTATAGGGCTTTTGTTATACAGAAATCGTGGAGAATTCAACTCTTTATTACAATATCCCAGATATCGTTAAAATCAATCTTATCTTCCCCAATGAAAATTTTATGGTAGACCTCATCGATAAAAGCTACTGAACCTTCTGTCGTTGTATATGTTCCATTTTCATAATGGAGGATATACACATAAGATCCCTTCTTTATACATTTTATAATTTCATTTAATCGTCTTGCATCCTCTTCCATCAATTCACGTTTCGGTTCCGTTGTCCGTTCCATTTCACGGAGCATTTCTTCGTATCCTTTTAAAGCGGCGAACGGAAGAAATTGTCTTGCACGATCTGTTTTCATAGGCACCCTCCATCTCATACATAGGTCACTCCTTTCTTGTTAAAGTATAACATAAGATGCGAAGAGAAGGAAACATATGTTCGATAAAAGATGCTGGTATTTTCTGGATACCTTTTTATGGAAGTAAGGTTTGAAACCAAAATGAGACGTAAATGAGACTGAATTGATTCTTGAAAAGTGAAACAAAATATTATATGATATTAGCAGAAGGAATTGACGTATCCTTTGTTTTATTATTAGATCATCCGTGCGTCGGGATATTTTGCTATTTCAAAAATTGTTGAGATAGATAATTAGACTATACCTGGAAATATTTCAGGGAATTTAAAGAGATTAAAACTAAAAAGATGTTTGAATTTAGAATGAAAATAATAGAGAAACTTATATAGAGTTTACTCCAGAAAGATTATCTACTTTGTTACCTTTCTATAGTCAGGAGGTAATAAAATGATAATAATTTCATTAATAGCAGTAATTTCGGTAATAGTTGCTGCCCTTATTATCATAGGCGGTCTTGTTGTCGTCTATGTGATTTTCTGTCATAGATATATAGAAGGAAAGATTGCATTTCTTCAATATATTTTTTATACACAGGAAATCAGTCACCTGGTCATTATCTTAGGCCGGTTTTTGTTGTGCATGGTTTTTTATATGATTACTATTAATTAATTTCTAAAAAAACACATGGTAACAAAGTCAGAGCAAAATAGAAAAGAATGTGTTTTAAGAATTTACAATGGCTGGCGCCTTTTTGTCACAGATATGTGATGGGAGGGCGCCTTTATCATGCAAAAAAATAAATAGTTTTCATCATACTATAAATAGGAGGACATGGTTTCGGGAGAACGTTCTGTGTCCAAAGACAACATAACCATGAAATTATAATTTAAGGAGGTATGAAGATGAAATCTTATACAACCACAGAAGCATTACTTAAAAGAATTACAGAGATGGAAACACTTAGAGATAAATCTGAGTGGAACAAGGAAGATGAACAAGTATATGCTTTCCTACTAGAATTACATGCTCTAAGGCTTTCAATGCGAAATATTAAAGATGATATTAAGAGAACAGAGAATAATATTGATTATATGCGCGATGAATTTCAAGATGATAAGGGGATGTTGGTTTATTAAATTAGCATTTCATAGAGGAGGAAGTGGATGGATATTTAGGATTTAGGAGGTCGAGCATGAATAAAAGATATGTGATACATAAGCCACCATTTAATAAATTTCACTCAAACGACGGATATATGAGAGATATTTATGTGGGAATATCTCAGACGTTATGGAATGAAATTGATGGAAAAGTGTATGCAGAAATGCCAGGACTAACAGATAATATGGGGATTGAAATTATGCACAAAAATTCATTCTATAGAATACCGTTTGAATTTATTGAGGAACTAAAGTGAAATATTAAAATATAAAGGAGTAGAGATGGAAAATAAGACTGAAAATCAATCATATAAGTACTATTACCAGGAACTTGCCACCGCAGACTTTTTGCCGAGAGAGGAGTTGAAGGCAGCAGACCTCTTTCTGACAAGAGGAGGAAGGGGATATCAATTTACGCGTGTAGGTTTTTATGATCTACCAAAAACATCATTTATGAAACTGATTATTTTCCTTAAAAAGAAAGGAATCATTACATCTCAGTTTATCCGGTATTGTAATATAACTGGAACGAAAAGATTATCCATCTCAAAGGAGGATTATTTAACGTTAAAGATTGCTTTGGCGACAGGGCCTAAAACGTCACAGAATAGACTTCTAATAGAGCACCGTCTAATTGATTGTAATGAAACAGATTGTCCGTGGAGCGATGGGTGTTTACATAAAGAAGAATATAAAAATGAGACTTTAGAGGGGTTTTTAGGAGAATTTCAAGAAGTATATGAAATTCTCAGATAAAGAGCGGAGGTTATATGAAAAAGATACAATATCTTAGGGAGCAGTGGATGGAAATCCAGAAAGAACAAACAGAATTAAATGCGAAGATAAAGCAGTTTCAGAAGCGGGCAAGTCTTATTACCAAAGAAGATCTCTCGGAAGTTTCTTTGGAGGCAGCAGAGTCCTTTATCAAAGACATCCGCTATGGTGTCAGTGAAGAACAGCATAAGAAATGGACTGCAATCTATGAGAAGCGGCTGCGAAAAGAAGCGCCGGGAAAAGAAAAGTTATGCTTTCCAGAACTTCGAAAGATCACTTACTTATCAACAGAACAGATGTGGGCAATCGACAGACATCTTTCTTGTATGGGAAATAGAGGATATTTATATTATGGGCCACTGTGCATACATACGCATTTATCATATGCTTCCTATCAAAAACTTCTCACTGATCTTAAAGAGGCGGGAATTATAGAGCTTCTTTATCGGTGGGATTGTCCCCGCGGTGAACAGACCGCCATTGTCAGTGAGCAGGAATACGCTCACGCGATGAAGTCGGAAGAAGCATTTGAGCGTGAGGGAATTCCAGAGGAAATTCTTAATAATACTTGTAACCTTTGTGATTGGGAAGAACTCTGTGAAGATGGACAAGATATCAGAAAGGCTACAAATCGAGAAGAGTTTCAAAAAATCTTTCAAGGGGCAGAGCGAATTGGAAGGATGAGTTTACAAAAAACAGATAGAAACAAAGAAAAATAGGCGGCCCCTGTGGTCGCCTTTATCTATTCGAAAATAGGTATCTATTGCTTAGAATCGATTGTCATCATGGATATGTTCTGCTATATCATTAAGATCGCACTGCAGAATATTACAAAGCCGATCGAGAGTATTTGTATGGACATTTTGATTATGCTTGAGGCGATTGATCTGACTGCGGCTGACATTATAGTGGGTATATAAGTCATAAACAGATATCCCCTGCTTAGACATGGTGGCCCATAATCTATCGAATTTTATCATTTTTCTTCCTTTCTTATCGAAAATTTCAGGATGAATATTCTTGTACTAGTCTTATTATCTGATTAAAATAGAAATAGAAACAGTGTCCGTATATAGATACTAAAAACGGAGGATAAAGATGGAATTAGAAAAACTGAAAGCATATGCAGATAGAATGCGGGAACCGGCCATACAAAAATTGTTATCAAAAGATGACGTATACCAAACAGAATGTGAAGCCGAAAGAAAAGCAGAGCAAAAATATATTTCTTTAGACCTTACGGATCATGAGCGGAG
The DNA here is from genome assembly GCF_002270485.1 of Anaerostipes hominis (ex Lee et al. 2021). GTDB lineage: Bacteria > Bacillota > Clostridia > Lachnospirales > Lachnospiraceae > Anaerostipes > Anaerostipes hominis. The sequence goes on from NZ_NQOG01000007.1 coordinate 24,440, forward strand.
GATCTGTGATTCTTTGCTAAGAAGTCTTGATGCCAGATGGATGGAGTATGCAAGTGATTCCTATCTTGCGGGATGGAGTGATGCACTTACAATGTTTCGGAATCTTTGATAAAGGAGATCTATGGGTTCTTTTTTTGTTTTTAGGAAAGAGACTTTTCCATACTAAGAAGAGAAGTGTTTATTGAAACAGAAGAAGGATGATTAATATATGCGAGAAAAGACAGATCAATTCCATGAAAAGGTGATCTTCCTTGATGTGGATGGTGTTTTAAATAGTGATGAATTTTTAAAGAGACATACGCAAGAGATCATTAGTATAGATTATGTAAAAATCTTAAAAGAAATCGTTGATCGGACAAATGCTGCCTTAGTATTATCATCTTCGTGGAAGTGTGGGTGGTCTAAGGAGGAAGTTGATCCATTTTGTGTTCCTCTCGTAGAAGCTCTATCCAACGAAGGACTCGAGATTATGGATAAAGTTCCAGAATTTATTGGAAAAGAAAAGGAAATTTCTCAATGGCTGTTCAGCCATCCCTATGTAAAAGGGATATTAATTTAGGATGATGCTCCCTTGAAGTTGGAGGATTATCATTTAGAATCGTATTTTCTACAGACTCAGTATTATGGTCCGGCGGGAGGTTTGAGAAAAGAGGATATAAAGAAAGCAATTCAAATATTAGATAAAGAATTTTCTTCCGAGACAATTCGTTGATCCGTAATTTTAAAGGGGCTTGGAGCCGATCTCTAGGCCTCTTTATCTTATGAGAGAAAGCGAAGTCTACACATACTATGTATGAGAATAGTACTTCATAGCTAAAAGGAGGGAATACCATGACAAATTTAGAAAGAATTTCTTTTGAAAAGTTTATAGAAAAATCAGATACCGCAGAAGTCGCAGTGGCTGCTGAACAATTTGAAGTTTATTTGGAGTCTCTGGACCTTCCGGATAATGAAAAGAGAAAGCTTTCAAATCTCAGATCGGTTTATGGGGAATCCTGCAAGAAAAAAGGATTTCTTAAGGGATATGCTGCAGGGCTGGATTTGATCAAGCAGGTAGTTATTTTATTCATAAGAAATGAAATTCATGATTAGAGATTAGATCTTTTCCAGCGTTATTGTTTCCTGTAATAATTCCAATATGCCTCAATGTCATCCATCAATTCATGCAATTCTTCCCGATCAGGCAAAAGACAGCCCTAAGGTGCTAAGGCGTGTATTTTTAATGAGATATAGGATTCCTATCTCTGAAAGAACTCCAAGAAAGTTATATACGAGATTCTCCACATCGCCGTTCTACCAAAATTCATCTCCATTTTCTCCAAACTTCTGCATATTTCTCAATTTCCTAACAAGGTTCTTTTTGATTATTATATACCGCAAAGAAAATGCCGTCTATCTATATCATTGTTTACAAACAGTTTTTAGTGCTATGAGAGAAACGCTCATTTCTTCATACTAAGAACATAGATAGATCGAAAGGAGAAAACAAATGGAGCAGTGGATAAATAAAGAAATGAAATCATTCGAGGTTCAGGAGAATAGAGACAGAGGAAAGGAAAATATGAAGAAAAAACAGAAAGATTGTGTTGAATTATTTTTTAGTCTTTTTAAGGAAGTAATGAAGGAAGAAGGTTTGATCTTTGGAATAGTAGTAGATAAAAAAGATACTCATATTCTTAACAGTTTTCAGATAAAAAAGAAGGGATTTTCCTTTTTTGTGTTCATACTACATTGTCATACTATTTATAGAAAATATTTATAGAAGACAGAAAGGAGATTAATTTATGGAATTGAAGGATTCTTTAGGTTTAAACGAAAGGAGTATGGAGAGTGGGGAGAGGAGAATTATGAAGCCGATATTTGATTTTCCAAAAACGTCAGGACTTTGTGCCTTTTGTTCTTTCCGGGAAAAGAGGATGTGTATCGTTCATCATGAAAAATGCCGGAAGGTACAGAATTGTGGGCGATACGATGTGCCAGAAAGTCAGCTGCTGCGGGCAGCCATCCGAACTTTAAAATATTGAGAACTTGAGCAAATACACTTCAGGAAACGGATATCAGAAAAGGAGATATGACAAGGGAGTTATGCAAAGTAAAAGAAAAAAGGGAAGAAGGGCTGGTTATGTTTTGTTTAGCTGATATATTTAAGAAAAAAATAGAGAAAGAAGATATAGCAACGCTTCTAAGAACAAGTCCGGATAGGCTGATACAATTTGAAAAAGCATATAGAGATTTAGCATTACGTGATTCCTCTACAGATAACTTTTTTCAGTTAAATGCCAAACAGGCAGCTGAAATGCAGGAAGGTATCACAATTGAGGACACCACAGTAGATCTAAATGATATGATCAATCGTATTGTTAAAGAATTAATATCTGCAACGTCTGTATGGTCATATGATGGAAAACATGTCTTTACGAAGAGGGGCACAAATTTTGACGCTGCAGAAAAAGTTACGAATGAAGAAATTATGCAGTTACCCGAGCAGCTACGCCCTGCATTAACGGGAAGTTTGGCCAAGGTCGACATTAAGGAACCATCCTATGTGGTCTTAGCAAATGATTATCAAAAATATTTAATGGAAAAGAATTTTACAAAGAAGAATATGTTTTATCATCATTTTCGTCAGGGATTGGATATTTTGGATTTAGATCCCATCACTTATGAAATGATAGCCACAAATCCTAATTCTATGGGCCATTGGTTGCCGCAGCTTGTTCATGCAGCTTCACAAAGAGGATTTTTCAAAATTCCAAAGACGACAATTCTCCGTGTGCCTTTACCCATGCTGCAATTGACACGTTTGGATTATATGTCGTTAACCAGAACGACATTGGATATCGTTGATATGTTCTGCAGGGAGATTTTTAATCTGGAGGAAGATAAAGAGTATTTCATTAAAACAGGAACATATTCTTCGAAATTTGATTTCCGGAACGCTTATGTACATGGCACGAAAGAAGTAAGAGAACTAGGAGAATACTTATTGTTCATTCATCATCAGGCCTGCCAGATGGCTTCACCATTAAATAACATAAGTATTTATGGTGTATCTACAACGAACGAATGGGTTGTAAGAGAATTCATCCGGGACAAAGAAAATAACCCTTGCATCTATAAAGGCCTTCCACTGCATACAGAATATCGTGCATTTGTAGATCTGGATTCAAAAGAAGTACTGGGAATAAACCCGTATTGGGATTCGAAGATCATGAAACAGCGTTTTGGGCATGAAGAAGATAAAGACAGTCCACATAACATGCATGATTTTATTATATATTCTATGCATGAAGAAACTCTTATGAATCGATATCATGAGAATGAGTCACAAATATTAAAACAAGTAGAATTGTTAGTAAATGACATGGAAGGATTGTCTGGTCAGTGGTCTATTGACATTATGCAAAATGGAAAAAAGTTCTGGCTGATTGATATGGCTTTGGCCGCGAATTCTGCTTTAAAAGAATGTATTCCAAGAGGGAAGTTGAAACCAATTCAGGAAAACTGGATTCCTGTACTAAAGTAGAGTTAATTTAAATTCTATAATATTACAAAAGCACTGGTGTGAAATTAAATTTTCAGACAGTGCTTTTTGTTTATGAAGGGAATAGTTTGTTCTCATACTATAAATAGAAGAACTAAGAAAGAAGAAAGGAGAAAAAAGATGCATGTTTTAATGTTGAACGATGGTACGATGATTTGCCCGGGCGGCCTATCGGATGCGGTCCAAATTGTTGGAGAAGAGCTATCTCAAGAGCTTGCCAAGCTGATAGAATTGGAGGTGAAAAAAATCTGCCAGGAAACAAAAGAACTTCATTTGGAACTTGATGCTTGTGCCCAGGAAATCTCTATATATGAAGAGAAAAATGCAGCTTTGGAAGAAGAGAATCAGGTGTTAATCCAGAGAATAGAGTCAGCATATGATGTTATTTAATCTAAAGAATTGTAAATTGAAGAGAAAGCGTGGGACATTATGTCTAATGAGAAATGGGTATGGAGTTGTCATCCAAATATCAACCAAAGATCCATGGTGGCTGCCACATAAAGAACTGCATTGCTACGAGAATGGAATGCTACAACTTTATGGTTGGCTGTTTTTCTATGTTGGAACAATAAGAGAGGGGGAACTATGAGGCATAGAGAGAAACGAACGCTGTATCAAAGTAACTATTGTTCTATTATAGAGTGTATCAATGACTTCGGAGAAGTATGGGTATTGGATTCTGACCACAGAATGATTGCAAGCTACATATATGCTGATAAACAGGAGTTGAAGGTCTTTATAAAGGAGCTTTCCAAAAGATGCAGAGACAAGAATGAGGAAGCAGTTGCGTTTTATCTCTTTGAGAAACTGGAAGCGTGCGAGGTTCGGCATTATGCTGATCTTGTGTCTCTTTACCAAATCTTTGGGGAAGATCGTGTTTATCGAATCGGAACTAGTGCCATTATCATGCCACTAATTAACGAAATAACAGTATAAAGGTTTTTACAGCTGTTTTAGAGGTTAGATTTACCAGGAGGAATTACATGAGTCGAAACTGTATAAAATGTGGCACTATTTTATGTGGAAGATCGGATCAGATCTTTTGCACTCCAAGCTGCAGATATAAATATTATCATAGCAGTCATTTAGTCCTAATACTAAAAAAGCAATGGTTCGATATGATTCTAAGTGGTGTAAAAACTGAGGAATATAGAGAAATCAAACCATACTGGAAAAAGCGGTTTCAAAATTATTTCGGCCAATATTATGACTGTTCTATAAATCCTCCATCCATTGTTTGGAGCAATCAAAAGAAAAGTGTCATTTTTAGAAATGGATATCATAGTGATGCTAGGCAGTTTACAGCCGAATGCACAAGAGAAGAATGGGGTGCCGAATGCGGAAAACAATATTATATTTTATCCATGCATAGAATTTTTGATGTTAGAAACGATTGATTTATACGTTGTCAATGAAAAGACGACTTATAGGTAGCGAAGGTATCATAACAGATATCTACTATCGAAAGGAACTGTATTTTGGAAGGAAGGATATCTAGGTAAGAATGATTGAAGAGAAAATAAGTTGTGATTTTTTATTAGCCAGACTATAATAAAAGAAAGGAGAAAGCCATGATTGGAGGAAAAATGATGCAGGGAAAAAGTGAAAATGGATTTGATATTTCGGATGAAGAAATGGATGCCCGTTTTAATCTTGCGGTAGACCGAGCGATACAAAAAGCTAAAGTTATGGGAAAGCCGATTGCCAAATATGATGAGAAACTTAAAAAAGCATATTTAGAGTATCCGGATGGCAGGAGAGAATATGGAACGAAAGCCTGAGATTTTAGTATTTGCCGGCCCAAATGGCTCTGGTAAAAGTACGATTACAGAGTTGATTGAGGTTATTGGCGAATATGTGAATGCCGATGATATTCAGCGAACGACAGGCTGCACAAATATGGAGGCAGCTTTACTGGCCGAAAAACGACGAAATGATTTATTGCAGCAAAAAAGGGATTTTACGTTTGAGACCGTTCTTTCAACCGAACGCAATATAAAGTTATTGCAAAAAGCTAAAGCTGAAGGATACTTTATCAAATGCATTTATGTATTAACAAGTAATTCTGATATTAATGTAGAACGTGTTGCATCAAGGGTCTTATCTGGCGGACACGATGTTCCAAAAGAAAAAATCCTTTGCAGATATGAAAGAGCGATGAAACTGATCCCTGATCTGATAAAAACTTGTGATATTATACACATTTATGATAACTCTCAAAGACCTTTTCGAATCTATAAAAACCGAAAGGGAAGAGAGTTTGTCTGGGCATCTGATTTTTGGACGGAGGAACAGATAAAAGAGTTAGTAGCAAGAGAACGATGTTAAAAAGAAGTCTAAAAGACGAGTAAGATCATGTATATAAAAGGACGACGAGGAACATAATCTTTGTCGTCCTTTTTTTATGTGTATTTATCATACTAAGATTGAAAGGAGGTTTTATATTTGAAGAAAGGGAAAAACATCAGTAAAATGATCGCCGCCATTTTAATAGGGAGCCTTTTGATGCCATCCACTATTACCTATGCCAGCGGAGATAGCGATGACCTATTTTCTTCTGAGGAAAACACTGCAGAAGCACGGTGTAAAGTGATCCATATTAACAAAGATGCTATTGCAAACGGTACGAATAAGAAAAACGAACAGAAAGCGGAAGAGACCGGTCTAGCAAAGAGAATCAAGGCACCATCGAAAGAAAAAGTAGTGATAAATGAAAACGTGATGAAAAGAAAAGCTGATATCCAAAAAGAGATTGCTGAAATAAGGAAAGCAAGGAGGCGTTATAAAGAAAGCAAGAAGCTTAAAGAGACTGTTGAAGCCTTTTATCAAAAAATCGGAACGACCGAAGAAGAAGTTGCCGCAGCCCTGTCCGCCAAAAAGAAAACAGGTAAAGAATTGGATGCCACAGTTGAAGATAAAAACAAAAAAGAATTGCTTCTCGCTCTGTCAAAGGAGATAGAGGATTCATATGTCGCAGAAGTAGCAAATACTTACACTTTTGATCTGGAACTGCATGCTAAAAAGATTGTAGAAAACGTAGAACTGCTCGATCTCAAGTCCTATCTTGATAAGTATCGTAAAGCATCAAAAAATGATACAAGAAGCATTGTAAAACTACAGAAGGAAGCTAATTCTCTTCATGAACTGCGGAAGTTCGATCCTAAGAATCTGCTCATAAAAAGTCATGTTACGAAAGATGAGATGCAGAAGATCCTATCCGGCACAGAGCTTTCTGATTGTGCTGCCTACTTTGTTGAATGCGAAGAAACCTATGGAGTAAATGCTATTTTTATCGCGGGGATTGCCATTCATGAAAGTGGATGGGGAACCAGCCGCAGGGCAAGAGAGGATAATAACCTAACTGGATATGGCGTTACTTCTGATGAAGCCAAAGGAATCAATGAAAATACCAGAAGGTCCGGCCTCCTTCGAACAGCAAAATGTTTGAAGGAAAGTTATCTGACAAAAGGATCAAAGTTCTATCATGGGACGTCAGTTTCTGCGATTAACGTAAAATATTGCGTCGGAGATACCTGGGCGTCATCAGTGACAAAGGCCGGCTATGAGCTAATAGAGCGTATTGGTGATCTAAGAGGCTATCGAAAGGAATAGGTGGGTGCTATGCAGAAGGTTAAATATAAGCGTCCCTTCTACTTCCATGGCAGATTTCACGAACTTGGTATTGGGAGGAAGAGACATTATTTTTTCCTAGATGGACAAGAAATCCAAATAGGACGAAAAGATGGGCGGAGATTCAAACGGTTCAGAACTATACGCGAGGTCCCCATTGTATTGGACGGTCGGGACCTTGTCCTAGTGATTGATATTACGAAAGATAAAGAACAAAGAGCCGATCTCTTAGAGCAGGGTCAGTCCATCATTACTAATGAATATCAGAACAAAGAGAAAAGGAAAAGGGCAGTGAGAACGATTCACAAAAGAATTTCTGCGTGTTTACTGATGCTGCTGATTTCAACTGGAACCATATCTGTATCGGCAAACGAGCCGAAAACTACAGAAATTCAAGCTCCAGCACAGACGGAAGTCTCAACACAGGCTTCTATATCGACAGAAGCAACATTGACAGAGCAAACGAAAGTAAACGTGCATCAGAAAAAAGAACAGTCGAAAAAGAAAGAGAATTCCAAAAAGAAATCAAAGGAACCAAAAACGAAAAAGAGGACTCAACCTTCTAAATTAAAAAAGCTTAAGAAGACAAAAAAGAAGGAACAGAAGATCCAGGTAAAGATCCGGCCGCAGATTTCAAAATCCTATACAGAAGAATCTTTGAAAATGAAGAGAAATAAAGAATACATCGGACATTATATTTATTTTAACCAGGGCGATGCAGCATGGAATCAAAATGGATATGGGATTCATGCAGCAGGATGCGGTCCTACTTCCATGGCTGTATGCGTTACAAATTTGACAAAGAAATGGGTAACACCTGTGGACACAACAAAATGGGCTTATGAAAATGGTTATTATTCCAGCGAGGGAAGTGTTCATTCTGCGATTCCGGCCATGGCGGCCCACTGGGACCTTGGATGCGAAGGACTTGGTACGACAGAACAGGCAATCAAAAAATCATTAAAGAAAGGACGTCCTGTCATTGCCTTAATGGGTCCTGGATATTTTACGTCCGGAGGACATTTTATGGTTCTGATTGACATTGATCAAAATGATAATGTAACCATCGCAGATGTTGGAAGCAGAAGGCGCAGTCATTATAAATACCCTCTAAGGGATGTTATAGGACAATCAAAAAAGGCAGATGCAGGAGGTCCATTTTGGTCTGTTTATCTAAAAAAATCGGTGAGAGTAACGAAACATAAAAAAGGAAAGAAACAAAAAGAAGTGCAGGATGGATTCGAAAAAATTATTCAAGAGTTTTATGCCGGGATCGAGGAAGGAAAAATCCTCATAGGACATAAAAGGATGGCTGGGGAAAAGTTAACAGGATCCGGAAAGTTTCTTAAAAATCAGGTTTTAAGCTTGGCAGCAAAACTCGGGGACGGGAAGATCAAGAGTATTGCAAATACTTATTCTTTTGAATCTATGCCGATTGGAGATGAAAAAGGACTTCTAAGCAGCCCATCTGGTTTTAATTTAAATAAATACTTAGAAAGAACGTATTAAAAGGGGAGACTCCTATCAAGATAGGGGTCTTTTTTTATGAATAATAAGTATGGCCAGTACGAAGCACTTTTGTTTTCCTCATACTATAAGTGGAAGGATAAAAAAGATGATTATTCTAAGGATCACTCTGTGTGTAATGGCAATCACACACTAAGTCAATCCCAAGGGTATAAGGGAGCAACTTGTGAAAAAACGGATATTACAGTTACGAATGCACCAGAGAAGGGTGTTTTTACGAGAAGAGAGAAGATAAATGCTTTGGGACATCAGTGGGATTCTGGAACTGTGACCCAGGAGGCCGATTGCACACACCCGGAAATCACAACATATCGATGCACCAGAGAAGACGTGTGGCCTGCCTGCACTGAAAAAAAGACAGAGGAAACCAAACCAGCATTAGGTCATGATTATCAATTAATATCAACTGCAGATGCCACTTGTACAAAAGATGGAGAGAAAGTCTATACCTGTTCCCATTGTCAGGATGTAAAGACAGAAACGATTCCAAAGACAGGACATCAGCATACGGAACTCCGTAATCAAAAAGATGCAGGCTGTACAGAAAATGGTTATACTGGCGATAGCTATTGTATCGACTGTGATCAGAAAGTTTCTTCCGGAACAACCATAAAAGCAAAAGGGCACAATTACGAGGAAATTTCCACGAAAAAAGCAACCTGCACAGAAACCGGAGAACAAAGTTTTACCTGCAGAAACTGCGGGGACACTTATATAAAAGAAATCCCAAAGCTGTCCCATAAATTTGAAGAAATAAGTAGAAAGCCAGCGTCTTGTATGGGATATGGGGTAATTTTTTATAAATGTTCTGAGTGTGGTAAGGAAGATTCGGACATTGATGAAGATGCCGTGCCTGTAGGTCATGACTATCAGCTGATCTCTACGACGGATGCTACTTGTACAAAGGATGGAAATAAATATTATCGATGCAGCAGATGTGAGGTTCCAAAATATGAGACGATCCCTAAAACGGGGCATCAACATACAGAACTTCGGGATCAAAAAGATGCAGGCTGTACAGAAAATGGTTACACTGGCGACACATACTGCATGGACTGCAACTGTTTATTGAAAGAAGGGACAGTGATTTCAAAAACGGGGCATGTATGGGATGACGGTGAAGTGACAATAGAGCCTACATTTTCAAAAACAGGGGAAAAACTTATAGAAGTAAAAACTGCAGTAAAACAAAGATAGAGGAAATTCCGATGAAGAAACATAATTACGATATCGGAATTGTAACAAAAGAAGCAACCTGTACGGAAGATGGTGAAAAGCAATATGTTTGCCTTGACTGTGGGAACGTGTATACGGAATTGATCCCTGCTGCTGGGCATCAACATACAGAGGTAAAAAATAAAAAGGCGGCAACCTGCATCGGGAAGGGCTATACCGGGGATATGTATTGTATGGATTGTAAAACACTGATTTTGGCCGGGAAAGAAATTGTAGCTACCGGACATTCGTTTGATCAGGGGAAAGTGACAAAGCAGGCTACCTGTAAGCAAAATGGTATAAAAACTTATACCTGTAAGGAATGCCGAGAGACTAAAACGGAGACGATTCCAAAAACAGCAGACCATACATGGGACCGCGGGAAGATCATAAAGGATGCAACCTGTAAGGAAGCAGGAGAGAAAACTTACACTTGTACTATCTGCGAAACCAAAAAAGCAGAAGTAATCACCAGAAAGACAGATCACAACTGGAATCATGGAAATATCATAAAGGCAGCCACTTGTACAAAAAATGGAGAGAGGGTATATACTTGCTTAACTTGCGGTGAAAGGAAGAAAGAAGTCCTTCCTGCAACAGGACACCATTATGGTTCATGGGTAAATCTGCTTCCTGCTACAGTCTTTACATCTGCACAGCATCGGCATATATGCAGTAAATGCGGGACATCTGAAACTTTATCTTATGGCAGGAAAATAAGGCCGACCATCAAACTAAATGCATCGAGTCTTAAATTGAAGGTTAAACAATCCACTATAAAATTAACAGCTGGTGGCCTTGCCAGTGGCGATTATGTGAGATCATGGAGCACCAGCAATAAAAAGATTGTTACAGTCAGTAAAAAAGCAAATGGAAAATGCAGGATTACAGCCAAAAAAGCCGGAAGAGCAAAGGTTACGGTTGTCCTTGCCAGCGGATTAAAGAAAACAATTTCTGTTACTGTGCAGAAGCGTGACATTACCTGCACATCCATTAAGGGAGTACCAAAGGCTATCACACTTATAAGAAAGAGAAGTTATCAATTGCGGCCACAGATTTTTCCCATAACCTGTACAAAAAAAGTTAGCTATATATCTTCTAAGAAAAAGATTGTTAAAGTGAACTCTAAGGGTAAAATAACCGGAGGAAAGAAGGGTAGTGTAAAGATCATAGTTAAGGTCGGAAAAAAGAAATTCACATGTAAAGTTAAAGTTAGATAAAAGATAGGATGTGTATGATATAATTATAAAAATAATAGATATCAGAAAATAAATTTAAACTGTTCCGGGATAAATTTTCTGGACACCTTATAAAAGGGAGAAAATATGGGGAATACACGAGCAATATTAGTGGGAGTCAGTACGTATGCAGGTTTCGGAATTAATCAACTTCCAATGTGCAAAAATGATTTATATGAAGTGAGAGATACCTTAAAAACGGGTCTAAATGTGGATCCAAGGGATATTTTCATTTGTGGTGAAAGCGGACTGGTTTTGATAGGAGATTTGATACAAAAGTTTGAAGAGATGGAGACAAAACTAACAGAAGATGATACGTTTATTTTTTATTTTACAGGCCATGGAGGTAATTCCTGTCTGCGGTTGAGCTATGGGCGCATTAATCTGCAGGGACTAATTGATCTCATTGAAAATAAGATATCAACTAAAAGTAAAATCATTATTATAGACAGCTGCCATTCCGGAGATTTTGAAATCAGTGGTAAGGCAAAGTTTGATATTGAAAAAACAATCGAGGAGTTTGCTGGGCATGGATATGCGGTGCTTGCTTCATGTGGGCCGGATCAGGAGTCAGGCTTTAATGAGCCAAGAAAAATTAGCCTTTATACCAGCTTTGTGTGTGATGCACTGAGAAATCCGGCCTTAATAAGAGAAGGTAAAAAATCTCTTGAAATGATCGGTAAAGCAATCGAACAATATTCTAGTGCTTGGGAGAGTAATCATCCAGATGGTATTCAGCAGCATCCCATTTTTCGATCAAATATAGGGGGTACGATCTTTTTTTCCGTTGCAGAATATCATCCTTATCAAATTACGAATATTTATGAGGAAACAGAGAGGTACATAATTTACGCCGTCAAGCCTGTTCATCATTCGGATGTCAAGAGATTAGCGGTAAAAGTCATTCTAAAAAATAACTTCCTTATGGAAGAAATAGCGGATCTTACGTTAGAAATAAAGGATAAACTCTTATATGCGGAAGTTTATCAAAGCGCGAATGAAGAGAGAAGATTCAAAGGAAAGCCTACGAACATTGTTTGGTGTTATTTTGGATTCGATCAAGAGGATATGGTGCATCCACATTACCTATGGCTTAGTACTTGGGTGGATGATTCACAGGACAAAGACAGCTGGTATGGTTCTAAGAAAGACTCTAAAATTATCCGCGGGGTTTATGTCGAGGAAGATCCTAACTATGAAATCTTAAGAAGTATAATGAATTACACAGGGGAGGTCGAAAAGGATGAGCTGATGCAACGAATGCATGAAATTTTAACAGAAATGATCACTCTTGGGGAAGAAATGATTTACAATTTTAGAGAGTATAAGAATGAAGTTATTTCAGAGGAAGAACTTGTTCTGTTAAACGAAGGACTCGGAATCAAAATAACAGATTTATATATGCAGCAAAATGATCTGCCAGCAGCACCTATTGAATTATATGAGTGGGCGACTTTTCAAATTGATATTGGTGCGACCATTCAGGATTTTGCTTTGTTTTTTGATAGAAAGAATCTTACTTTATGGAATGCGGATAATCGCAAATTTCTAATGGAGCAAAGTATAAACAGATATCAGAAGGATTTAGAAAGATTAAAAGAAAAGGAAAAGATGCTGCAAATAGACGAAGATGATACTTAAACAATTAAATATGAATAGTATACAAATACCAGTGAATGCATCACTGGTATTTTTTATTTTATGAGACAACAAAGAAAGATGATATATATTGTGATATCTATATAAGTTATTTTTTTCTCAACCAGCTGAAAAGATAAATTTTTTTGGAAAGTTTCCGGATAGAAAAAATTATAGCAGTCCTGCTGCTCTTTTTCTTTTGTCCTGATAAATAAGTAGATGGATACTCCCAAACTGCAGATCATCATAATCACTTGAGTAAAAGTTGCTGTCACAAAGTAATATGTAAAGATAATTTTGATTGTGATAATATGAAAAATTATTTGTGAAATTAAACCTGAAATAGAGATGATTTTTAGAGAGCGCCTGCTAAATACCCGATAAGCGGGCGAATAAGTGAAATGCATCGAAAAATAAATTGGCTTGTATTCAATCCGTTCTATCCTACCACATAATATAGTAGCCAGATAATGTCCAGGCTCATGAAATAGAGTTCCGGTAATGTAGAAACTGCAAAAGAAGATGAGCAGTATATAAATAAATTCATATCGTATCATAGTAGGATTCCTCTGTTGATTGGTTTAATTAATTTTGTATTCATTATTATACCACAATCTCTTAATATTTCCATCTAATTGTATACCTTTTTATCATACTATAAATGATCTGTTTTTGAAGTATGGAGGACATAGGTTTGTGCTTTTTAGAGAAGGAAGGTTATTTATGAAGCAGAATAGTAAGAAGGGTATTATTATGAGGTGTGAATATTGTGGTTACGAAGGAAATGATTTTGAAGAGGATTTTTGCCATCAAAAAGGAGCATGGTGTCCTGCTTGTGAAGGTTTCCAATATTATTTAGGAAAAGAAAACCATGCAGCATTCCATGTGCTGTTAGAAAGGAAAAACTCAGGAGTTGAAGGTGTACATAAGAAGACAAGCCTGAAAAAGAGGATCTCTCCTTTGCGATATCCCGGAGGGAAAAGCAAAGCAATTGACATGATTTATCCTTTCCTTTCTGAGAGAAAAGTGTTTGTGGAGCCATTTTGTGGAGGGGCATCGGTAGGATTGTCCATGCTGGATGCAGGACGGATCAACAAATTAATCCTAAATGATATGGACCAGGATCTCTATACTTTTTGGAAGGTAGTTTGTGGAGGTCAATGTCATGAGCTTATCGAACGAATTCGGAATTATCAGCCAACAAGAGAAGATTATTTTAAGTATCGAGAAGAGTTAAAGAATCCATATTTACAGGATGTCCTGCGTGCATTTTATTTTTTTGTCATCAACAGGTGCAGCTTTTCAGGTATTAAAATGTCAAATCCCAAAGCAGATGTCATGGACCGGTGGAATGCAGAAGCTTTAACTAAAAGAATCTGTCACATCCATGAGATGGCTGATGCAATCAGCGTTTTCCATCAAGATGCACTTACAATTATTGAGGAATACTATTGGGGTTCAGACGTCTGTCTTTTTATTGATCCTCCATATGTAAAAAAGGGGGATATGTTATATCCTGAGAAGTTTGCAAGGCATAAAGAGCTTTCTTGGCTGCTTACGGACCTTATAAAAGAAGTTCCAGGATGTGCCAGCATCGTTTTAACTTACGATGATGAAGAGATGATTCGAGATTTGTACGATTTCCCAAATACAGAAATTCATTTTGTAAACCGGAGATATAGCTGTGCATAGGAGTGAGAAAAAGGGGGCCAAGGCAGGCTCCCTTTTTGATGTATCCATCTAAGAAAGATGCACACAAGGTCTATGAGGGTGATTTTTCCGTTTATCATACTATATATGAAGGGACAAATTTTCCCGAACATATAACAGAACCTGGAAGGAGAAAAGTAATAAATGAAGTATGGAGTAAACATTGCAATTGTAATTGGAACAATCAAAGAACTGGAATTTTCCCAGCAAAGTAATGACAAAAGATTTTATCATGGGCGATTATCTTGTGAAAGATTAAGCGGAACATCAGATGAAATCCCTTTCATAATAGAAGAAAATGTACTGAAGGAGATTGGCTTCGATTATGAAGGAAAGCGCGTTCAAATAAGAGGTCAGTATTTATCCCACAATGAGCGGATCGAGGGAACGGAAGGAAGTCATCTGAAATTATTTGTATCCGTTCAAAATATCATGGAGGTAGAAGTGTCTACGCCTGCAAAAAACGAGCTTGTTTTAGAAGGATATCTTTGTAAGACTCCGATAGTAAGAGAGACCCCAAGAGGAGTCAAAATTTGCGACCTTATGATAGCAATCAATCGTAGATCACACGGGAAATCTATCGCATCGTATATTCCGTGTATCTGCTTTGGTGACCTTGCGGTTTATATGGGAGATCAACCAATGGGGAGTGAATTGACCATTCGGGGACGGATACAAAGCAGAGCCTATACAAAGCGTACAGCAGAGGGCACTATGATGGAAAGAATAGCATATGAGATTGCGGCCTATCGTATTCAGGTAGAAAATGATGATTTACAATGAGAATAAGAACCTTGGAAACGCCTTTGAGGGCCTTATTGATCGAGGATGCGATTACTACCGGAAACAGAACATTGGCTGCATTCTAAAGACGCCAGAACCTTTCCGGGCGATTCAGAGAGTGAAGGGAGGAAAGGTTATTGGTTTCTACGAAAAGAAGGCGCAACCAGATTACAAAGGGATTTTATATAACGGGCAATGTATTATTTTCGAAGCAAAATCAACCGTCAAAGACCGGATCTGCCAAAACGTCGTTACCAAAGTACAGACTGAAATTTTGGATGAACATGCAGCCTATCATGCAATGTGTTATGTGATTGTGTCTATAAAAGGGACGCACTTCTTTCGGATTCCATGGAAGATATGGAAAACCATGAAAGCTATTTACGGAAGAAAATATATGACAGCTAAAGATTTAGAGGCATTTTCCATTCAGGAGAGAAATGGGATTCTGCTCTTTTTGGAGGGTGTAATCGTCCCTAAGATAAAAGAAAGTTATATATGCGGTAGGAAATCATGTGGAAAGAAAGGGAATCTTTGCTGTGGATCATGCGACGAAAGGGAGCTTTGCGAAGGAAAATGCAGTTATACCCAAAAGAATGATTGTAACTATAGATTGAAGAATTATGAGGAAGAAAACTAAAAGAAAAATAATCAGGAACCATTTATTCTAATAGAAAAAGGAGATAAATATGGGAATCAATAAAGAAGAACTTTTCATAAGGAAAATGATTCTTCACCTATTAAATAATCAAAATGGAGACATGAAACTTTCCAAAGATCTTTTCGATATCTCTGCAGATATGGAAGATTATTTAAAAGGCCAGATAGTAAAACTTTTATCAAGTGATGATGCAAAAGAAACGAAACTTAATCAGGAAAGCAGGGTGCCAAACCTTTTGTTTTCCATGGATGAGTCTAAAGAGGTAGAATTCATAGAAACAAGTCGACTCATAGCGGAGGGCCTTTTCGATATCATGTGCGATAGCTTTCTGATTCCGGCAGCATGTTTTGTTATGCTTAGCTTTAGCTATCAGGAAGAAGTTTATTATGGATTGCTAAAACTCCCTCTGGAGGAAGTTTTAAAGGCAGATTTCAGAGGCTCGGGTGATTGCATAGATGTCGGAATGTCAAAGAGCACAGCATTAAACAGAAGAGGAAAGCTTCAGGAGGCGATCATCATACATCCGGTGAAGGGGTCCGCTCGATTATACGAAAAGAGATTTGAGATGCAGAATGGCGAAAAGATTTTTTATTTATCAGAGCGATTTTTAGAGTCTATCGCACAGATGCCGATCAAGCGAAAAATCTCTATCCTGGCAAAATCTATAAACGAGGCATGCGTCCACCATGAGATGAATGTACAAGATCAGATACAATGCAAAAAGATAACATTAGAGTTAATGGAAAATGATGGATTCTTTGATATCCCAAAGATTAGTCAAGAACTCTTTGGGAATACACCACAAGCTAAGGAATATTTTGATAAACAAATGGAGAGATATGATCTGTCATACGACAAGTTTATGCCAAAGGACGAAACAAGTTTAAAGCCTTTCTTGTTCTATACAGTAACGACCGATCTGGGAGTGGAAATCAAGGTTCCTTCCAATTTAGTATCAGAATACATTGAGTTTCGAGAGTATGACGGATCCATCACTCTTCGTGGCATTGATCGAATAAACTTAAAATAGGAGAGGAGTTTTAAGTGTTAAAGATTTTTCCGATATTTATTATGAAAGACAAGGAGGATTTCCTTGTATATATCCCTGACTTCCGGGAATATACAAAGGGAACTAATTTGGAAGATGCCCTCACTATGGCAAAGCAACACATGCTGCTTCTCATAAAAGAAACAAAAATTAAAGCAGGCTGTCCAAAGCCGAGTAGTGATGCAGATGCGCATTGTTTGGTGAAAGAAGCGGCGAGAAAGGGTTATATAGATTTCAAAAAAGGGAAGCTTTACCATGTCATGATTCCAATGAAGAAATAATGAGAAAGGATGGGTCCGCGTGATCCGTCCTTTTTGCGATCCACTTGTTTCTCCATACTATGGATAGAAGTTTTTATTGATGCAATGGAGGAAGAATCAAAATTGCATTTGAATCTTAGAAAGGAGACTGTGAATGGAAAATGAACATGTAAGTCTGGAGGGAGAGCAAGTGAGGATGTTAATGTCTTGTCCTATGTGCGGCACAGATCATCTCGTTATTCTGACTTTGGACCAGTATCAGAGATTTCTTGATTCGAGGATAAAGGGTATGTATATTCAGACAGCACTTCCTGATGTTGATCCTGCCACAAGAGAGTTACTTATTACAGGTATTTGTCCAGCGTGTTTTTCTATCTTATAGGAGGAAAGATTATGATTCAATTACAGAGAATAGAAAATGATATCCTTATCTATGACGACAAAAAGATCAGCAAGGAGTTCGTAAAAGATTTAATTGATGCAGATATTTATAAATGGTCTGATAAGATTATCACCTGCAGCATAAAGGAAGCAACCGAATTAGTAAAAAAAATCACAGTCGATTTAGGGAGGAGTCTGTATGAAAATATGTCAAAGAACGTTTATATCCTATGAATATGACGTAGAGGCACTGGTTTCATTGGAAAGGAAAAAATTATGAATCATTATGTAATTATTGTATCAGGTGGCCGTGATTTTAAAAATGAAGAATTGTTGCGGCGGGGACTTGATCAGCTACTTATAAAGAGAAACATTATGTCATTTGAATTTGTTTCAGGCCGAGCATCTGGAGTAGATACATTGACGGAGAAATACTGCAAAGAAAGGAATTTTAAATTCACTCCTTTTACTATAAAAAGAAATCGATATGGAGCAACGGCGGAGAGTATACGCAGCAAACAAATGGTGGACTATGCGAAGGAAAATGGTGATCGTCAAATTCTTGTTGCATTCTGGGATGGGAAAAGTACCAGAGTAGATCGATTCATTGCAATAGCAAATAAGATGAATTTTTTAGTTGAAAAGATAATTTCTTAACATGATAAAACTTTAGGTAAGGAGGTAGTTATGAAGTTACTTTTTAAACAAATAAAATTATTTCGGCTGCTTATGTCACTCACTTTAGAGGAAACGCAGATGTTTGTTATGATTTGCAATAAAGCAATAGAGCTGAATGGAAAACTTAAAAACGATACAGATAATTAAGGGTTTTGTGGAGGTATGAGATGAAAGAGGAAAATTCTGTGATATCCGATGCAGGTAAGGTATAATAGAGTTGAACTATCAGCAGACTACGGGTTAGAAAAATGAGGAAGCAGTAAAGGAGATGCTATAATGAATAAATTGTATACAGAAATGCATAAAATTTTAAAACCATGTGAATGCCCTCCGTATAAATTAGAATATTTTGATATAGATAAAAAGAATTTTGGAGCAATGCTTCAGGGAATTAGTCCAGGAAAGTATACGCGACTAATGCGTGGTGGAGAGGTAATCATGTCTGATACCGATATGGAGAAAAGGACGAATCGGGAATTCGTAATGAATGCATATGGAGATGTATTGATTGGAGGCCTTGGAATTGGTCTCATTCTTATGGCGATACAAGAAAAGGAAGATATCAGAACGATCACAGTTTTGGAAAAATCAAAAAAGGTGATTAAGATGATTGAAAGCCAGCTTCCGTTGAATAAAAAAACAAAAATAATTCAAGCGGATGTTTTCAAATGGGAGCCATCAGAACAGGTTAGGTTTAATACAATCTATATGGATATTTGGACATGTATTAATCAGAAAATTTATTATAATGAAATGCTGCCGTTAATTGAAAAATATCAGCAATATCTTGATAGCAAAGATCCGAATAAACTCATTACCTGTTGGTGTGAATATGAAGCTGAACATAATATAAGAATCTAGCTGAAGGGAGAAGTCAAAATGAGGGAAATGTTTGACGGGAAAGAATTGACTGAAGAATTCTTGTATGAAATTTTTGATGATAATGGAAGTGTTATTGCACGTGGAGAATGAGATAATTAATTAAAAAATATAAGATGAGAAAGCAATTTGATAAGGAAATACGTCGTGGATCTTCTACGGCGTTTTTTCTTTTTTTATTTGTCATACTATGAATGGAAGGAGAAAATGTGTTATGAAGAAAAATATGATAAAAGTGTTTATGTTTTTATGCATGATTGCTGTTTGTATCAGTGGATATTGTTTGTATCAGCGGTGTGCATCAGATAAAGAAGCAAAAGAAGAATATGATTCTATTAGAGAAGCCGTGAAATATTCTAAGAAAAAAGGGAAACAGATTAACTGGAAGAAACTTAAAAAGATGAATTCAGATGTAGTTGGATGGATCTATATCCCGAATACGGAAATTGATTATCCTATAGTTCAGGGAGGGGATAATGAGGAATATTTACATAAAACCTTCCAAGGAAATTATAATGCGTCTGGGGCCATTTTCTTAGATTACAAATGTAAGAAAAATTTTACTTCGGGCAATAACGTTTTGTATGGTCATCATATGAGAAATGGAAGTATGTTTGCAGGCCTTACAAAGTTTCGAAATCAATCTTATGTCAAAAAACATCCTTATGCCTATATCTATACTCCGAATCGAACCATTCGGTTAAAGTTGTTAAGTGCATATGCTAAATCAGGATATCATGCAAATATTCCGATTGAGTTTAACGACAAAAAGGAAAAGGATGCTTTTCTGGACCAGATTCTTTCATTGAGCAATGTCTATGTTCCAATTAAAAAATGGAACTTGACGCAGGATGAAAATAAGAATGATATGACAAGGCATCAACCATCTGATATCTTTACTCTTATTACCTGCAGCTACGAACAGCGCAATAATCGAACTTTTGTACATGCAATCATAGATCCGCGGTAAACGTTTAGATATCTATATTTGCATACTAGAAAAAGTTCATTGATGTGTCTGACAAAAGACAGGAGGGAGGTTAAGGGAAAATATTCAAAAATAACATAATTAATTATAAAGTAAGAATATGGAGGAAAATATGAAAAAGTTAGATACGGATTTTATTGAAACTATTATTGCAACTATTATTGCAACGATATTATTTCCGGTGATAACATTTGGACTTGCCTACCTTGGTGGAATGCTCTTAAATTGGATTGTTGGAGCAGGGCTGATAGAAGGGATAAATCTAATGTTTAATACGACGAGGTTTACACGAGAATTAATCCCTTTAACCTGTGCTACACTTGCGGTAATTGGAAGTTATTTTAAGTCGGATGGGACAGATTTTCTTAATGTAGATAAAAGCTGAATTGAAACTCAAAGCCCGTAGGAAAACATATGGTACTGTTTGTATATTCATTTTTATTATTTGAATTGTGAATAGTATAATAATAGAATTCTTGTGAAACAGGAGGTATTTACGCCCCTCCTGTTTTTGCATACTATGATTAGAAACTGATTCATAGATGTGTCTGATAGAATAGACAGGAGGTATAAATAAAATATTCAGACGGTATGAGAATCTTTGTGAAATGTATGTATAGGAGGCAATTATGTGTAATGCTGAATTATTAGGAGTCAAGAAACTTGTATGCAGTCAGACGTCAAGGATCTGTCGTATGGCATTTCCATATGAGGATTATAAAACGTCTTTATTTTTTTATCAAAAAGAAGATGGAATCCTCATCACAAAAGACAGGATTAAAGAAATGGAGTCCTTGGAGAATCGAAAAGTCGGAAGAATTAGAAATCAATCAGGTTACAATACATATCTGAATATGAAGAATATCCTAGTTGATGAGCCGTGCTATTATAGCATTTTCTTATCTGAAGATGGATATTTTGTTCGGAAAAGTAATGAAAAAGAAATGGAGCAATCAAGAAGGATTGTTCCTAAAACATCGAATGCAGATGGACATATTGGATATACCAGAGCAATAAGAGAGGCTTTGATCCCGGCGTGGATGGATGAAAAGCTTCGCGGTGATAAAAAGAAGCGTTTTCTTGCTTGCACTTTATCTTTCCAAGGAAAACGGTATATGAAATTGACTCCAATGGAAACGTTGGAAGGCATTCCTTCAGAGAATGAAGTAGCGAGGCTATTTAAGGGAAGAACTTATTTTTATCAGGCAGAGGAACCTGTGACGTTTCAATATCGTTCCAAACAAAAGCACAGCATTAAGAATCATCGGTACCGTATCCCGATTGCTTTTTATCGGGCTATGGGATTTCAAGAAGGGAATCCTGTGCACCTTGAGTTCTTGGAAGATGGGTCTCTGGTTCTGACCCCAAAGATCAATTGTGATATTTGTGGTGAACCCATTGATTCATATTGGGATGAATCGTCATCCATTAAAATAACCAAAAATGTTCATGATAAACTCCCTGATATAAGGGAGTCTATGAAAAAGCATCAGGATCTTTTACACAAAGAACGCTTTTTGATTGCGAAGGAGACACAGAAAGAAATCTTAAAAAGGCTTAAAAATATAGAAGCGACATTGGAAGAGGCCTTATCATAGGCTTTATTTTTTTACAGAAAAACAGGAGGAGCATTCCCTATGAACGGTGAATTATTCATGAAAATGTATCAAATCGAACAAGAAGCCTGTGAAAGTGTGTTAAATAATTTAAAAAGATATCTGCAGGCATCTTTAAAGCTTCAGACTGACAGAACAGAAGATGCATTGTTAGAAAAACACAACTTCCGCATGCGGATCGTCAAAGAGTTACTTCGGTTAAATAGCATCGCACATAAGAAATATGAGGAAGAAATGATCCCATATTTTGTTAAGATGCATGATATCCAATCCTGTGATCAGTTGATCGGGGACCTTTATGATGAACTAAGAACTTTGATTTAAGGAGGAAGATTATGAAATCCAGAACAAATGAAGCTGTAGCATTTTCAGGAAATGATGGCCTTTATTTAAAAAAGAAATTTGAGGGTCATGTGAAGATCATATGCACACAAGAGGGATTCTATATCAAGAATTTGGAAGCGAAAGAAGAAGGTTTCATTCGAAAAGTAAGCTTTTCACGGGTCACATTTCCAGAACGGATATTAAAAGCTTATGGATATGATTTGATCAAAGATACTATGATGGTACAGCAGCTATCCAATAATGAGGTTTTTATTATAGGACGCAGACCGCTGGAACAGAGCGAAGTTCCTAAGCCATACCCGGGCTTTAAGTTTCAGGGAGATCATAAGGTGGAAGATTTTCAAAATTATTTTGAGGTGGTTTATAAAGAATCTGTTTCCAACAATTATGATATTAAGCTTCCTAAAGATTTTCAGGTAGATACTTTAAGTAAGATAACCTTGTGTATGGAAGAAAACAGAGAATTCATCTTAATAGAAAAAGCAACAGAAAAGGATTCAAATCGCTATGAAAAGATTAAAGATCTGAAAAGTGAATTTGGGAAAAATCTTCAACACTTTGTTGGTGAAGAATTTATTTACTTACAAGCTAAGGCTAAAAGCTTTAGGATCCCCCGTCTATTCCGCGATCGGGCCGGAATCCGTATCGGTGAAAAGGTACGGGTGATTCCCGTTGACTCACGAAGGCTGCTCATTGCAAAAGATGCTTTGATTTGTGCTGTTTCTGGAGACACTATGGATCCTATTAAACAGACAGGGAAAGAAGCCATTGTTTGTAAGGAATGTAAGAAGAAAGAGAATCTTTCTGAGGTTAATGAGATCATTAAGCTATTATCAACGATCGAACAAAAGCTTGATCAGACTTCCAAACAGTGTATGGAATATAAGAAGAAATGTGAGCATCAATGTAAGGAAAATCAGCTGCTAAAAGACGAAAATGAGAAAATGATGAAACGCGTGGGGAAGGTTGAGGATTTTCTTCAGTCGTTTCAATCTTTGATAGGCGATGATAAGAATGAAATTGATCTTTAAGCAGAGTGATACAATTATTTATAGGAGAAGAAAAATGAAAATTAGGAAAATTATCGGAATGCTGTTAATGGTTTTTGGAATCTTTTTTGGAATATTCGTAGGTGGATGGCTTTTGCTGATTGAACCAATCATAAGCGTCTGTAAAGCTTTTGATACAGGGACTTTGACTGCAACAATCCTTGGAATTACACTTTTAAAATGTGTTTTTGCTTCACCTGTTGGCACACTCATATTTTTACTCTTTAGCTGGATAGCAATGAAAGTGGATGGATTTTGTTGATTGAACCAAATATAATGCAATTTTGTAGTGCAAGCTAAGGAGGGCATACCATGCGAACAGACGAAACAGCTGCCGTAAAAGTGGCAGCGAAGCGAAGCATTAAAGCTGGCAATATTGAAGCTGGTTATCAATATCTTTATAAATGGCATCGAAGACATCAAAACATCAATATGAGTGAAGTTTTGAAGTGCTTCAAAAAATGGGTACGGAGATATCAAAATGACTAGTAAGTTTATATGAGTCTGAATATTTAAGTAGAAAAGGGCCTTTTATGGTCCTTTTTTATTTTTCATACTATGATTGAGAGGATGAAAAGGAGGAGGTTATGAGAAAAATACGGATCGGGTGTTTTATTATATTTTTGTTAATAGCAATGTCCGGCCTTGTGGGGATTGCTTTCTTATTCTTAAAATTTCATAGTCAAGAGGACGCAAATATCATTGTTAGCTGCAAAGAACAACTAAAGATAAGTGAAAATGGGCAGCCAGCCTTAAATGAAGAAACACTGGAAGAAGAAGTGGAATATAAGCTAACATTGCGCAGTGGGGAAACAATTATATCAAAAGTAAGTATGCCTATAAATTCAGTATATGAAGAAGAAAAAGGGAGCAGAGATGAAAGATTGCGTATCTTGGTGTTAAAATCAAGTATCCTGCTTTTTATTGCAGTATTTTTTATTATTTTATGTCTATTGATTCCACTTGGCAAGGATGAGGTAAAAGAACCATTGAGAATCTAAGATATACTCCTTTTCTCATACTATATATGAAAATGAAAGGAGAATATTTATGAAAAGGATTAAAAAATTATCTGTTGTTCTTGTTACCATGATACTGGTATCTGCTAAAAATCCTGTATGGGCAGAGGATAAGACAAGCGTAGAGATTACAGATGAAGAGTTTACGGTCGGGTACACAGATGGAGACTCAAGAATAGACTCAGAAATCAGCTTGAAAAAGGAGAAGAAAAAGAAGGATAAAGCTGCACCAAAGATTGTAGTAAAAAAATATTATACGAATAAGAAAAGGCGGGTTCGGATTTACGCAAAGGACAAAAGCGGAGTTGCTGTTTTGAAGCTATATCGTGGAAGAGTTACGTCAAAGAACTCTCCAAAATGGAAGAAAGCAAGAAAGATCAAGAGTGGAAGACGTTACACTTTAAAAAAGAACAGCATCTATTCTATTTATGCAAAAGATACTGCTGGAAATGTTCGTATCAAAAGATTCTCTTCTGCAAAGAGAAAGACATTTCGAATTACAGCGTATTGCGGATGCCGGCTTTGTAACGGAAGATGGTATGGACAGCCCACTAAATCCGGAAGAAAGGCAATTGCAGGAAAAACTCTGGCAGTAGACCCGAATATCATTAATTTAGGTGATCACGTCAAGATTAAAGGACATAATTTTCGGGCAGACGATACAGGATCAGCTATTAAAAATTACCGTATCGACATGTATTTTAATTCTCATACTACAGGAAACCGATGGGGTGTCAAATATCTGAAGGTAATATATTAGGAATAAAAAAGAACTGCGCACAATTTATTGTACTGCAGTTCTTTTGTGTGTTTAAATCCACGCAAAGCTTTTCGTGCGTAATAATGAGTTGCTTGTTCTTAGTTTATACACGGGGGGCTTCTTTCCCTTTTCATAATGGCATCACTTCCTTTCGCTTTGGAATTCGATTTGTCTGCGCAGGTCCGTCATCCTGTCATTTGATTTTTGAAATGATGATTTTGGTACGTATCCGTCAGCATAAATTAAGAAAAATGCCAGAATTCCTCCAAAAAATAGAGCCAAAATAAATTTTTTCATCAAAGACCCCCTTTTTCATAGAAAAATGAAAACATCTTTATCATACTATTAATGAAGGAGAACGGACGGCAAAACAATCCAAGCCTACCTTCGTTGCTATAAACAACAATTATAAAATTAATTTGTTTTGCCAGACCTTTTTCTAAATTTATAACCTGATTCAATTCAGGTGCGTTCTCCTTCTATATTTTAGGAGGATTCTTATGTATTTTAAAAAAATAGAAGAAAAGTACTATAAATATTTATCATTAAACCGTCCGGTTGTTGTGAGATTGGATGCCGTTGGAGCGACAAGGACGCATAAGTATCATTTGGTTCCGTGCGATCGGCATCAAGATAATTTTATGGATGCGCTTATTCAGACAGCTGAAAAATTGTCCGAAGAATACCGTTGTACTGCATCATGCGGGGCGGATGAAATTAATCTGATTTTTCCTATTGCACCGGTAGGGACACGACAAAAACGACTAAATTCTCAAAAAGTGTCCAGTATTATCTCACAAAAAGTATTTGTATTGTTTAATGAAGCATTTGATGGAGATGAACCTATTTTCTTCGCAGCAAAGGCATTCCATATCCCACAAGAAAAGGAAGATGATTACATACAATATCGAAAAAAATCCTGTGAAAATACAGCAATCCAGTATCTTACGAAAGATTATTTTTCGGCCAGAAAGCGTTCTCATAAGAAGCTTCCTGAACTTCGAGAAATGCTTATCGATAATGATATCCCTATTCCTGGATACGCCGTCAATGGACGAGTTTTTGTCAACGGGATGCGTAAATAAAGGACAAGAGAGCGGACTGCAAATGCAGTCCCTCTTTTTTTCACGACAGCAGGGGTAACTCGATAACATATCAGGACGGCCCATTGGTTTTGCCCTTGTCAATGCATTAGACAGATGTTGCCAAGATAGTATTCTTTTCCTTCCTCCATGTTGCGTATGAACTGGTCCATAGTATAAAAGCAGCCCCCATCAAGGTAGACAGCGTCGCTGTAACGGTCGTCGATCAGATGTTGGATGTCATACGGTTTACTGTTGGATGCAAAATCTTCTAATGATATGTCTGCCGCTTTCTGTTTGAATTGGCTGAAGCATTCTGAAAAATAAGCCTTTTTGCTTTCTTTGGAGGCAATGATGCAGGTTCCATCCGGCGTGTCCTGTATAGTAAATCCAAAGTTTTTCAATACCTGCAGCAGGTCATTTCTTGCTTCTTTGCCTTCCTCTTTTGCGACGGCGTTTATATATTCAAATTCCTGGCCGCAGTATTCGTACAGATCGGATTCTTTCATATATTGTAATCCATCATCAAAGGGCCAGCTTTTTGTGTTGATCTCGTAGATAAAACCTCTTGTCATAACATAGTTCTCCTTTTTTAGTTTTGGGAAGCGGCGCAGTTCGGGCAGACACCAGCATAAACGGGTTTACCGTTGCCGTCTTGCCGGCGTCCCATTTTTATAAGTCTACATATTCTATGACATCCAACTCTTTTGGGGCGACGGTCTTAAAACCATTGGCCACGTTTAGATACTTCACAAAATCATCACGATTTAAGGTCATTTCCAGTTGAGTAGGTGTGACTGCTCTTTTTTCATAGACCGTCGTATCTCCCTGATCTTTAATTGCGACTGCGAGGAATATTGGAAACTTCTTCTTTCTGCATAAATCAATAACTTCATCTATCTTTTCTTTTATCTCTTCTCTAAAAACGACTTCTTTGTTCTCCATTTTTCTTCTCCTTATTTATAGGTTGTCAAACATTTCCATAAAAGCATCCATGCTATCAGCGTTTATTTGTTTTGTTTCCGGTGTTTTTATTGTTTGAGGGGTGTTTTGTGCGACATCTTCAGCCTTGTTATAGGGCTTTGGATTTTGGTTTATGGTTTCTTTGGGATGTTGCTTGGCCTCATCCTCCATAAGGACTTCTTTTGCTGGCCGTTTTTTACTAATAGGTCTAGGATCCTTCTTTTCACTTTTTCTCTCTTTAGATGGACTCCTTGTTCTTTTGGGTATTGGAGGGATCTCCGCTGCATTTACATTCCACGAAATGTATGGTTCTATAAACGCATACGCCAGGTATTCGCGGTATAAGATCTTGAGAGTGTCATTGATTCGATTCCTCATGATAGAATTCTTCAAGAAATCTAAAACTAAAAGGTCTTCCTTTTCTTCTGTGTCAAAAAGAAGATGGATCTGATAGCTTTTTTTTGTCACTTGATAAGCCTTGAAGTTTGTCGGAGGATAGATTTTAAAATCCTGGCGATGCAGGAAGGCTTTGATGGCATTTGCCATATCCATCTTAAACTTCGCGGTATCATATAGGTAAAGCTGGATTAGGTCAAGATCTCTTGGAAAATGCAGGCGGATTGTTACATGCCGTCGCATCTACGCCTGCTTTCGGCGTAAATTGGACACCAGAAACAGATAGTATCCGCGAACGTTCGAAAAAATGTTTGACAAATCCGAATCGTTTTGATTTCCGGATATTACCTGCAAACCCTCCATGTCCTTAAAGTAATCAATAATGAAGCCTTTCCAGGCAGCGCCGGTTCCTCCTGTGACGAGAAAGTAGTCAACGTCCATGAAGTAATTAAAAATTGGTTTGATCCGGTCTAATGCCTCCAGGCAGACTTCTTTTGTGTGCCTGGCAAGGATCTCGTCAAAGGGGATCTTTGTGCGCTGCATCGTTCGCTTGTCAAATTTGATAAACTTTCCTTCGGCAAGGTATTTTTGTAATGCATGGATCTGGATCTTGATTTTATATCGATCATAGATGTCACGGACCGTCCTAAGAAAAATTTCTTTCATTCCCAAATCATCGAAAGTCAGTTTAAATTCTGTATTTCCAGCTCGGACACTAAACACATCAAAGGTATCAAAACCGGGATCGCATACCAGAGTATTTTTTGAAAGGTAGTTCCTTGCGTCTGCTACCGGAGATCCATTGTTTTTTATACTCGCCCCAAACATAGAGCCTTTTGGCTGCTCCATGACTTCAATGTTTTTACGTTCCAAGTTTAAGTTGAAGTCTTTCCAGGAAGCAGCACCAATTTTTAGAGAAAAAACGTGTCGTCCGTATAAGGCATCCTTTAAATCATCGGAGTCAGTCTCCAGGTATTCCGTTGGCAGGCCAGTTTGTAGTAGATATGGGAGTCCGTCTGCTTTACCGTACTCGTTTTCCATAAGGGATATTCCTAATGCTGCCTGTGCAATAACACGGAACATAGGCTGGAAATAGCGGTTCCTTCCGTATAATATTTCTTCGGAATCTCCGGTCTCTATGTCATTGATCATTGAATTGGCCTTTTCACCAATGCACCAGGTCTTACCATCTTCTCCACGGTACAGGATGTCCGTCGGGTTTGGAGAGCCGATGATGGAATCTAAGTCGATCTCCCGGGCATAGGATGGAAACGCAAAGACTTTGTTTGGTGACATGCCTTTAACTGCGGAATATCCGATGTCGATGGCGGTTGGCCATACCTGCTCTGCTGCTATATTTTTACGTGCGATAAATAATGTTTTTGTTTTGAAATCTCTTGTGTTCATTTAAAGCTCCTTTCTCAATCACCTGTTTCTATTTATAGTATGATAACGCTTTTGTAAAAAAAGTTTTCTCTCATAGGATTCATCCTTTTCTTTATCAAGAGGGGCTTTTTCATACTATCTATAGACCATTGTTTTTATGAAGAGATGGAGAAAATGAACATCCAGAAAGGAGAATGAATGAAGATTTTTATGTATCAAAATTTCTTAAGAGCATATCAGATATTTCCGGATAAAGCCGATATTGCAACGAAAAAAATGGCAGAGGCGATGCGTATGCAGTGGAGTTTTCTTAATAATGAAAATGAAACCGTTGAAATTACAATGCTGAGAAATCGGGCTGTGAAAAAAGCTGTAGAATTGCTGCTTGCATTTAATCACCAGGCAAAGACCTGCGGATGTCCTTTTTTAAGGGCATTCGTTAGAAAGGAAGACATTGTGAGTTGTTCTAATCTTTTGAATGAAATTTTTGAAGCAACGATTCTTTCCATTCATGTAACTCCGGATGTGAAAGAACTTACGAAGGGGGTAGAAGCGTTTGTTTGATGCTGAATTGATCCGTGAAGAGATGGAAGTTTCCGCGGTACTGGATTATCACGACATCCCATACCGCAAAATTGGGAATCATTATGATATCTATTGTCCGGATCCGGAACATCATGATCATCATTTTGGAAACTGCAGGATGCAGGAGGATGGAAGGTACTATTGTTTTGCCTGTAAGAATGGGGGCAGTATTTTTGATTTTTTTATGCAGCAATTCGATTGTTCTTTTCCACAAGCGGCAGAGATGATCACAGAAGCCCTTGGAGGCCCTGATATCTTCCTAACAACTACACATCGCTGGGGTTCTTTTGATGAAGATGGTTTTCTTGCAGAATCTATTTCGAATAAGGATAAGGAACTTTTAAGACTTAAAAAGGGGAAGACACGACCAAGGATTCCGAAAGACTTCACCTATGAGAAACCAGAGAATGGAGAGTTTCGAACAGTTTATCAAACGATGGATGATGAAGAATTAAAAGGCTATCTTATCATAAAACCTTCAAAGGAGATATTTTCTCTAAAAGCTCTTTATAATGAAGACAGGGAAGCATATGATTTCCTTGTGGTAGGAAAGGCGAGAGAACGGATGATCGAATTCTTGGAAGAAATGATCCAAAACCCATATAACAAAAAAGCAAAAGAGCTTTTTAACAGATGCCGTAGTATTTTTCTTGAAAACGGCGGAATTCTGGAACGTGAGCAGGAAAAAGTATCAAGTCCATTTCGTAATATCCCTGTAGTAAATCATTTTTAACCCCGATTTTATCGGGGTTTTTGTGTAAAGAAATTTATGTAAGTGGATATGCTTATTTTTTGAGGTCTTTCCTTTTACATACTATAAACAGAGACATTTCATGAAGAAACGGAGTCGTTTAAGACAGATCGGAGGATAGAATGAAGAAAAAATGTATCATATGTGAGAGAGAAATTGATGAGAATGAGGTTTCCATTCGTGTGCATGAAGATGATCAAAAGGACTTTTCCATTTGTTCCAATTGTGTTGAAAGAATTTATAGTATGGTCCAGGACGCAAAAGCGAAAGAAGAAACCGTCATTTCGGTACATCCATTGGATGTTTACAGACATTTTGAAAAAAAGATCATTTCACAGGACGAAGCAAAGAAGACGTTAGCAGTAGCAGTCAGTAACCATTTTAAAAGGATCAGCCATCCGGAACTTGGAATAGAGAAGTCTAACATTCTTTTAGTGGGGCCAACTGGATGCGGAAAGACTGCCTTTGCAAGGGAAATTGCATCCTACCTTCAGGTACCATTTGTCGTTGCTGATGCTACATCCATGACCGAAGCGGGTTATGTGGGTGAAGATGTATCAGATATCTTAAGAAGGCTGCTTATTGTAGCAGATGGAAATATTATAGAAGCACAGAGGGGTATCATATTCATTGATGAAATCGATAAGCTTGCTTCAGGCTCCAATGAGAATACATCAATGGTCAAGAGAGAAGGTGTTCAGCAGGCGTTGCTTAAAATGCTGGAAGGTAGTCGGATTGCAGTTCCTATATCCAGTGAGAACTCTTCTACTAAGAAGAATGTAGAAATTGACACAAGCCAGATTTTATTCATTTGTGGAGGAGCATTCCCAGAGCTTTATGAAAAAGAAGAAAAAAAGAATTATTCCATTGGATTTCATAATTTTGAAGTTACGGAAAAGAAAACTTCTATTTTTGAAAAAATAAAGAATTTAGGCTTCCTGCCAGAACTACTGGGGAGACTGTCTGTTATTGTTACATTAGAAAAGCTTGATGTAACGGATATTCGGCGTATCTTGGTTGAACCAGAGAATTCTATTGTGGACCAGTATAAAAAATTACTATCTATTGACGGGATTTCCTTAGATTTTTCAAACGAGGCTATGGATACAATCGCAAAGAAAGCAATCCGGCTTGGGACAGGAGCAAGAGGGCTTCGTACTATCATGGAAAAGACGATGCTTGATATTATGTTCAAAGCTTCGGAAAAGAGTGGAAGTGAACTTGTCGTTACAAAAGAAATGGTTGATGCTGCATTCTACGAGCCCGATAAATCTGTTTACTGAACCAAAAAAGCACCTGAATGGTGCTTTTTTAATGTTTTTCCTGTTTTACTGTGCAGCGGTAAGGAGTGCCCTTGTAGAGTAACTCGCAGCTATCAGACACTGTACAAAAGAATCGTTTCGATAATTTTTCCCAAGGTATGTTTTAGAAACTTCGATCACTTTTTGACATAGGGCTGTATCAAAATAACGGATATGGCATTTGCTTTTTGGAATCTGTAGTTTTTCGGCGAGCCACTCATAAGTTTCTGATTTCGTCATGTCTTTATAAGTGTATAACTGATTGAGGTAATAATGGGCCTCCTGTCGCATTCTTCTTGTTTTGCGGTCTGCCATTGTCCCGGCAGGGGTCCCATCTGGATTGGCAATGATATAGGTGTCACATCCATTTTCATATTCGCTGCAAGCAAAAATAAATCGTCCGCTGGTCCGAAAAACCCCATCTGCACTGCGATATTTCACTGGGGCGCCGCAAATGGGACATCGCATGATCTTTTCATATTTTTTAATATTCTTCTTTCTTCTCTTTAATCGTTTTGTTTCCTCAATCTGATATTTTGTTTTTTGATTTTGAATCATAGCGGCCTCCTTTGTCTGTATTTCTTGTGTTTTGTTCTTAGTTTATCACAATATATTGTGTTATGCAATTTTTGGACCACAATATGCATTTCTCTCATAAGATCTACATATTGTGGATATGTTTCTTTGACATACTATAAATGAAAAGGAAAGGAAGGTCATATGAAAGTAAAAAGAATACTGCTTTGTCTATCCTTATGCTTGATCATGTGGAATTTTACTGGATGTGAAAAAGCGTTTCAGAAAGCAACAGTGCCAGAAAAGGAAGAAGTGGCTGATGCGAGGAAAAATCGTATCAATGAAATTTCGGCAGATGCTCTTCAAAAGACGGGGAAAACCTATCATTCGAACGCATTAAAAGCCTATCAAAAAGCATTAAATTCTGTGGGAGGACACCTTTATGATACTTCTTATATCTCAACAGGGGATCTTAAGGAAATGGCATCCATTATAAAAAAGGACCGGATGGTACAAGCCGTTATTGGAAAACGCGTGGGATATCTGAATACCAATCTTGATCAGGCAATGCCGTCTGGGCAGATAGAATCAACCAAAATGTTAGAATTTTATGGAAGCCTTATGCGTGCCGCACAGTCAGAGGCCGAAATCGAGAAAAAGATTAAGTCCATGGAGAGTTCTATGGATACTGAAGATGAGTTGGTAAATGAAAATTCACAACAGATAAACGCCTCTACAGAAGAGATGGTCTCAGATTCGTTCAATGCGGCAGAGAGTTCTTTGGAATGATATACAAAAGGTCCCCGAAGGAAAATATTCTCCGGGGATCCTGCTAGATGTTAAAATGCAATTTCCTGATATTCTTCTTTGTTCTCAAAATCAACAAATGCTGTTTGGAACATCTCATCTCCTTCAGAAAAAGGGATCAATGAGATTTCAAAATTATGCATTTGAAAATCTATATTTCCAATATAGTCTGGGAAAGTATTTTTAAGTTCCTTATGATTCCTGAGTCTAACGATCGCTGAGTTAAGGAGTTTTCGGACTTCCTCAATATGTACGCCAAGATGTCTGGCGATTTCTGAAAGATTCAGCGGCTGGCTTTCTTTATTTAGTCCGAATCTGTTTTTTACGACGTAACGAGATATATCATCCAAGGAATGCAGAGCTTTTTCTAAAGCATCTTGTTTTTCTACTTCCTCAAAATATTCTTCTGGACAGACTGTCGAAGGCTCTGCCAAAGTATTTGCGATTTCTTCATTTACTTCGTCGAGATACACTGTGTTCAGGGCATTTTTTGTGATGATTGCCTGTCGGACCGTCTCATAACGAAGATGCGTCAGTTCACAAATATCAGCAATAGATGGATCGGAATTCCCCTCAAGTTCCAATAGATCTATAGCCCTATTGATCTTTTTGATCTGATTTGCATAATGAGAAGACATTTGATAAATGTTTTGTGAGACGTACTCAATGATTTCATGCAGTATGTAATTCGTACAGAAAGTGATGAATCGTCCTTTTTCTGGATCAAAGCGATCCAGGGCAAGAATGATTCCGATGACACCGCTGTTCAAGAGATCGTGGTAATGTCCCTCCACAAAGGAAGGGTATTTGCGTTTGATCAGGGAGCCGACGAATGGAGTGTGCTTTGTAACGAAATATTCAATGGCTTCCTTTTTTAATGTTTCATCCCCAGAATGGAATTTCTCCATATAAGCAATCTCTTCCTGCTTTTTCGTGGTTCTTACCTTATAATTCATGTTAAATCCCCCTTAAATAACTCAAGAGAGAAAACCTAAGAAGGGGCGGCCCTTCTTTAAGAAGTCGTATGCAAGTTCAGCTTTCTCGATTCATATAATACCGTCCATCCTCGCAGCTGTGCTTAAGAATGGAATTGGAACGTTGAGCATGTTGATGAGATAATCTTTCGTCCACATAGCAAGTTCTCCATCTGAAATAACGATGCCGGACCAAGCGGCCCACTTGTTAAAGATATCAATATCCTTTAGTTTCGATAATTGTTTTTGATTATCTTCGGATGCGATATCCGATAGACAGTAACTTGCGACACTTCGGATGATACGCATACGTTCTTTGTCGATTTTCGTCTTATCCACTGCAATTCCCCCTTTTTTCCTGCTTTTTATTCTAATAATATAATACCAACTAAAATATGGAAAAACAAGAGTTAGAATTGATGATGAGTCTCATCTATCTTTTCAAATAGGGTAGAAACCCAGTGTTTATGCGAATTCTTGGACTTTGGGAATAATTAAGGAACTGAAAATATTTTGGAAACCCTATGAGAGAATTCCTTTTTGATATTGTTCATTATCATACTATTAGTGAAAGATAAAATTGAAAGGAGCAATTATGCAACTGATTGGTTACAAAATGAAAGGACAGGATCCAGGATCCATTCAGGTGGTGCTGGATGAAATGAGAAAGCGTACCTGTACGATACTTAAAAAACATTACAAAAAATTGCTGCAGGATGAAATAGAATCGGTTTTTGATGAAACGGCTCTTCTTATGGTAGAAAGACCTAATATACCGATCCTTTTAGCTGCACGAGACACCTTGAACCAAAAGGTGTTTGCTGGTAATTTACACATTTTATACAATTTTATGGTATCGACCCACCTTTTTTTCTTTGAAGGGGATTCTTACTTTCAAATCCATGTAGATGGGAAATGGATGTTTGATGGATCATTCTCAAAGATTCCGGGTATTTGTCCGTATCATGTCAGGTCTGTGGCAGATGTTGAGTTTGAAGTGGGGCAGTACTGGCAGAGGATCATGAGGTATGCTGAAGAACATGAGCCGTTAGGAGCCATAATCTTTCGGCCGGAGAAATTGTTGGAATTTGATACAAAAGCAATGGTAAGGCATATGAAGTTTCACAGTGTTTCTGAGCGCGCTCAAATGCGGGCCAGGCACCAGGTTATGAATTCAATTTTAGGCAGCATAGCAAATGGAAATATACCAAATTATAAGTTGATGCCATACATGGATATCGTTCTTTCTTGTCTTCAGGAAGAGGATGTAAAAGAAAAGATAAAGGAAGAGAGCATCCGTTTGATGCAAATTCTTCCGGAAATCAAAAAAGAAGATGTCATCCGGGATCCAATACAGAAACTAGAACAAAATGAGGAGGAAAAACATGAAGAAGAGTAAAATTACCATTTTTATAATCAGTACTATTCTGTTGGCCGTTCTGGGAATTAGTGCGTATAAGGTTACAACCTATTATCTGTATGGAATCCATACAGATGAGATCGACCTTAGTAGTTATCGAAAGCTTGAGGCTGTCTGCCAGAAAAAAGAGGCTATCAATGATGAGACTATAAAAAATGCGATGGAGTATGAGCTTAGTGAGAACAGGCCATTTACGAAAGAATTAAGAGCAAAAGTGAAAAAGAAAGATATCGTTAACATTGACTATGATGGATCGGTGGATGGAAACAAATTTGACGGTGGAAACGCAAAAGGATATGACTTAGAAATCGGATCCGAAACTTTTGTTGATGGCTTTGAAACAAAGCTGATCGGACGAAAGCCAGGAGATAACTTAACGATGCATCTAAAATTTCCAAAGGATTATTATAAGTCAGATCTTGCTGGAAAAGAGGTTGTTTTCCGTGTCAAGATCAATTTTATTAAAAAGGTCATGGATGTTAAGGAGAATTCTTATGAAGACGATGCCTTTCTGAAAAAATATACAAAGTACAAAAGCGCTTCTGATTTCAGAAAACAAATTGTATCAAAACTAGAGAAGGAAGAAGAAGTAGTTTTTCAGCAAAATAAAAGGGAGGCTGCATGGGCAGCCATTGTAAAAAGAGTAAAGGTCAAAAAGCTTTCTAATAAGGAAATTGAGAAAGAAATTGAACAGACGAACGAATATTATGAACAATATGCAAAATATATGAACTTACCTATGGATCAATTTCTCGAACAGTATATCGGAATGACCAAAGATAAATACGATGCTCAAAATAGAAAATATGCAAAAGAAACCGTTTTAGATGACATTCTTGTTTCTGAACTGGCAAAAAAGAAAAACATAAAAGTTTCTGAAAAGGAGTATCAGAGAATGCTTCGTACATATTATGAAACTTATCGTTATGATTCCGCAAAAGCATTTGAAATGAATGTAGGAAAGAAAGAACTTCAGAAGCTTTTCTTAAAAATGAAAGTGCAGGATTTTATTATAGAACAAACGACCTTTACTTTTCAGACCGAAAGAGAGATGAATGGGTCCACAGCTGACAGTACGGAAGCTTCTGATTAACATACTATGAATAGAAACCATTGAAAGAAGAAGAGGAGCTATATATACGCTCCTCTTTTTGTATGTGAAAGGAGGAGAACTAGTATGGAAGTGGAAATTGATGGGACATATGCGCGTGTGATCGATCGTGATGAGGAAAGTGGATTTACAATCTTTAAACTTCGTGTAAATAACTGCAAAGAAGAAGCCTTAAAGCTTGATAGGCAGGGAAATATCACGGTGAAAGCGGATAGCATTCCATATTACCAACTGGGCTTTCCGTTGCTTATCAAAGGAGAGTATCTTTTAGATGACCATGGATATGGACCAACAATCATTCATCCTATTGTCACAGAAAAATCCATGGATGAAGTTGTGACGGCAAACTATATTGCTGAGATATGTCGTGGGATAGGGATCGCGACGGCACAAAAGATCATAAGAGAGAGTGGGTATGGAACGGATGTTTTTGCATTGGCATGCAGCGCAGATGCTAAAGATACCTTAAAGAGACTCGGTGTAGCAAAGAGTGCAATCCGGGAATTTATTACAAACGTTAAACGGACCGTTGAGGAGCGAAAACTTTTAGAATGGCTCCATCCATATAATGTAAGCTATGCTTCCGTAGTCAAACTTTATGAAACTTATGGGGACGATGCAAAAAATCAATTAGAAAAATATCCGTATACTGTTGGGAAAATGATCGGTTTAACTTTTGATAAGATGGACGCTATTGCCAAAAAATCCGGAATCGATTGTGCAGATTATGATCGGATTATTACCGCAGTCAAGGGAGCGCTCCTAAATAATGAATCAAAAGGGCATACTTATGGACTGCAGGAAGATATCGTAAAGGCGGCTCAGAAGCTACTTCGAACATCATCCTATCCTTCGATCATTCCGGCGACAACTATAACAAATCATATGGAGCGGTGCCAAGGAATTGTTAAGGAACTGGCAAAAAAACCTCGTGTTTTCCTAAAAAATACGTTTAAGGATGAGCTGAATATTGCTCGTCAGGTTCTAAGATTGAGAGACTCAGCAATAACTACTCCTTTCGTACCTGAAATTGTTGATTATGTGGCTTTAGAGACCGGTATGACCTATGCTGTGCAGCAGCGCAACTCTTTTAATCTCCTTCGGACGACTGGTCTTAAGATATTGACTGGAGGACCGGGAACTGGAAAAACAACAACGATTCTTGGATTGATCGCCGGCTATCAATATATGTATCCAGAAGCGGTTGTTAGAATCTGTGCTCCGACTGGAAGAGCAGCGCAAAGAGCTTCTGAAAGTACCGGCATGGAAGCGGTCACTGCTCACAGGCTGTTGGAATATTGTCCTTATGGAGACAGGGATGATACTGCAATGATGAAAAATGAGAATGACCCAATTGAAGCAGACTTTATCGTTGTTGATGAAGTTTCTATGGCAGATAACTATTTGATGAGCAAACTTCTCAGTGCTGTAAAATCCGGAGGAATCATCATTTTGGTTGGAGATATTAACCAACTTCCTTCCGTTGGCTGTGGAGATGTTTTACATGACTTGATCTACAGCGGAAAGGTCGATGTATGTCAGTTGACGGAAGTTTATCGTCAAGCTGCAGACTCAACGATCATCAAAAACTCCAGAAAGATCAATCTTGGAGAGACGGACCTGCTTGAAGATGAAGATTTTCGGATTATCAAATGTTCCGATCAACAGGAAATGATTTTAGAGATCTCTAAACTAGAAGAAAAATATCATAAAGAAGATGATAAATATTTTGCCCAAACCTTGGCCCCGGCTCACAAACCCTTGGCAGGCGTTGAAAATTTAAATCGAACGCTTCAGAGGAAGATCAATGAGTCAAATGAGGGAAGAAGTCTACGGTTTGGAAAGAAGAGGTTCTTTTTGCATGATAAAGTTATCATGCTCCAGAACAATTATAACCTGGGAAATGGATATTATAACGGCGATATCGGAGAAGTTGTTTCTGTGGAGAATGGCGTACTGACCGTTTTGATACGCAACGAAGAATTTATTATTACGAGAGATCTGATTGCGAAACACATTGATCTTTCGTATTGTAAGACGATCCATAAGGCACAAGGCAGCGAATATCCAGTTGTGATCATTTCATTACCACACTGTATGAGCCTCCAAAGGAATCTTTTATATACAGGGGTCACCCGAGCGAAGTTTAAAGTAGCTATCGTTGAGGAGGATGGGGCACTTTTATATGCGATTGCAAAGGATCAAACCGGGCAAAGGAAAACGATGCTCATGGAACGTATTCTTCAACATTTAAAATAGGAGGAGAAATCATGAATTACATAGAAATCAAGGGGAAAATCGTGAAGGTGTTTGCTTCTAATATCAGCTGGGCATCCATTCTTATATTTCTTGAGGAAGAATGCTTTCAAAGCAAAGAAGTTCAGGCGATGCATTTGAAGGATCATGTTATGAAAGCGGCGGGGAATATCATGAGTGCCGGTGAGGAATGTGAGATCACAGCAAAGGGTTACGCAAAGATCGATCCGAAATATGGATTACAATTTCACGTACTGGAAAGCAGCATTAGGGAACCTAAGACAGAACAATCCATTTTTAAGTTTTTAACAAAGTTTATTGATGGGGTTGGTGATATTACAGCAAGGGCTGCTGTCAACACATTTGGTGTAGCAACTCTGGATGTGATTAAGAACCATCCAGAACGACTTGTGGAAGCTGGTGTAAGCAAAAAGAAGGCAGAAAAAATCCATGAATCATATTTAAGCAATAAGATTTATGAAGAAATCTCAGATTTTTTTCACGGGGATGTTACACAAAATCAGGTCATAAAAATTTATCATGCTTTTGGAAAAGATTCCATCAGACGGCTGAAAGAAAACGTTTATTTTCTGATCACGGATCTGGATGGCTTTGGTTTTAAAAAAGTCGATAAACTTGCCTTGGCCTCTGGAATCCAAAGGGACTCCCAGATCCGGATTGACGCGGCGATCACTGAAATTCTAAAGCAAAATGAATTTCAGGGGAATTGTTATTGTGAGGTTGATGCTTTTGAATCACTGGCCCGGGATTTTCTAAAGGAAAACTGCGTTGATCCTAAGGTAGTTGCCAAATGTTTGGCTGAACAGCATAGGCTCCGTAACATTGTCATCCGTGAGGATAAGATCTATCGGAGGGCAGTGTATGATGCGGAAGATAATGTGGCCAAGAAAATTGTAGAGCTATGTAAAAGAACGAAAGGGTTTTATGAGTCAAAGGATATCGAAGCTGCCTATCAGACCTTGTCCCATGGATTTTATTCATTGGATGAAATTCAAAAGAAAGCAGTTTTCCGTTCTCTAAGGAATGGGATGAGTATCATCTATGGAGGTCCAGGAAAGGGAAAGACTTCGATCATCCAGATGATCTGCGATATTTGGGAGTATCTGGCGGTAAAGCCGAAATACCAAAAAGAACATGGAAGCATTGTATTATTAGCTCCAACAGGAAGGGCAGCACAACGTATGAATGAGAGTACCGGAAGGCCGGCCATGACATTTCATCGTTTCATGGCAAGTCTTAAGAATAAAAATTCAGCAGTTGCCAGGGAATTTGATAATGAAAAAACTCTTTATATTATTGATGAAGCTTCTATGTGCGATATCCTCCTGTTATCCAATCTATTTAAAAGGGAAACGTTAAAACACTGCGTTATCGTCGGTGACAGCAACCAGATCCCTTCCATAGGACCAGGAAAGGTCTTATGGGACATCATCAATTCTGGGGTCGTTCCGGCAACCAAGCTGGAAGTGAGTTATCGTTTTGGCGGAAATATTTCTGTAAATTCCGATATGGTCTTAGCTGGAAGAGGAGAAAAGATTGTAACGGGAGCTGCTGATGGGGCTGATTTTTCAACCTTTCTGCATACGGATGCGATTGAGATTAAAAATGAGACGTTACGCCGCTATAAACTTAGATGTAAATACTTTGGCGTACGAGAGACGATGTGCATTGTGGCAAATCGACAGAAAAGAGGCGGCCCGCTTGCATCAGAGAACTTGAATCTTGAGCTGCAGGAATTTATGAATTCTCAAGGAGAAAAGATTCCGGGTTCCGGATTAAGGGTCAGAGACCGTGTGATGTATACCCATAATGATTATGAGAAAGAATGTATTGATCGTAAGGGCAATGTATCCCTTGGAGTATTTAATGGAGATCTTGGCATCATAGAATCTTATTCAAAAGAGGACGAATCCATACGGGTATCGTTTGATGATGGGAGGTCCGCGGAATTTAAGATAAGTTATCTTAGCAGCCTCACACTAGCATATGCTTTGACAATCCATAAGGCACAAGGCAGCGAGGCAAAGGCTATTATTATCTCACTTTCGAATCGAGAAATTTATAATTTTAACCGAAACCTCCTCTATACGGGGATTACCAGAGCAAAGAGCCATCTCGACCTGCTTGGAACAAAGAAAGCATTAAAGATCGCAATTGGTAAGATCGGGAGCATCAATCGGTCAACGACACTCATTCAAAGGATCCACTACTATATGAAACAATAAAAAGGGGCAACTGCTCCTTTTTTATTGTTGCCATACTATAAATGAAAGAGGAAAGGAGGAATTCATTTGTTTGGAAGAAGAAAACTTCCCCGTTACAATGCTCAGGGAAAGAAAATAAGAAGGTTTCCAAAAGTTTCAATTGGAAAGCGCGAAAAAGTCATCTTAAGTGTTTTGTTGTTTCTGCTGATATTTTATGTTCCCGGTATCCTGTATGAGAAACTTCCACAAAAGACAAAAGGGGATGATCAAGCCCTTTTGGTGGACAAAGATTCGATCTCAATAGCGAACGAATTTGCAAAAGAGTCAGGGGCGGATGATTTTGACGGTGATGGTCTTAGCAATGCACAGGAAGAAGAACAAGGGACGGATCCGTGGAATCCGGATACTGATCAAGATGGGGTCTTTGATGGAGCGGAAGTAAAGCGCGGGACAGATCCTCTGAAGAAAGAGGATACCCTTCTCATTGAACTGAAGACTGAGGACAAAAAGAAAGGAAAGTCCCATGATACGCCATTTAAGGTGAATGGCGTGATCATGTGGGCAAATAATTATAAATTTAAAGCATATGGAGGGGCCGTATCTACCTTATCCGGCTATCGATTTCATGAGTTTAAAGGATGGGTGCAATTTCCAAGGAAATATTGCTATGAGGTGTTGCCAAATGGGGATCATGTGGAATTAAAGAAACGAAAGGAAGGAAATATTTTTTATGTCCGGAATGACCATGAGATCCTCAATACAAATACGAAGCAGACCATGGTTAACAAATTCACCTTTTTCTTCTTGAAAAGTATTTACCTGAAAGAAAGTACTGTTGCGAACACTCTGGCAGATATCCTTCCGAAGTTTGGGCTCCTTTCGGGGAGAAGGATTTTTCTATCAGACACCCAGCCGGATGCTAAGAAGTCAACAAAAGCTAAAATTCAGCAGATCAATGTTGAAGATACAGAAAAACTTCGATTCGGAGCTTTAAAAAATTCCTTGGTGGATTTATCGAGTGTCTATGCCCAGATTCAAAAAGGAGGGTGTGTGGCGGTTTCTATGTTGTCGCAAAGGAAAGGTGAAAGCATTGGTATCGTTTATGGCTATGATAAGTATGGGAATTTGCTTGTAGCAGATCCTACGACTTTAAAAAGTGCCGGAAAGATCTATATTACAGTACGGGCCGGGAAATGTATAAATAAAGAAGACAAGATTGTGCAGCATTCCTGGATCGATTTCGATGGATTTGGATTTCATTATAAGGAGGGAGATCAGATTAATTTCTTCCTTTCACAGTCATCCGCTTATGCAAAGCCAATAAAAAAG
The DNA here is from genome assembly GCF_002270485.1 of Anaerostipes hominis (ex Lee et al. 2021). Lineage (GTDB taxonomy): Bacteria > Bacillota > Clostridia > Lachnospirales > Lachnospiraceae > Anaerostipes > Anaerostipes hominis. Next base: position 66,511 of record NZ_NQOG01000007.1, read on the forward strand.
ACAAATGATATCTCTGATTTTACTGGAGATGATATTAAGACGAGAAGTGAACCTACGACGACGGCTACGAAAGAAGGGGAGCGATAAAGAAGGTGGTCTGTTTATCACCACCGCAGTGATAGGTTCCTTGAATGGATTTTTGCCATACTAATAATAGAACTGTTGAGCGAAGAAAGGAGTCAGAGAAAGATTCCTTTCTTTTTTAGGAAGGAGATATATGATATGAGCGTAAAACATGGGCTGTTACATAACCATACGTATCATTCCCTGAATGATGGAGCCATGTCTGTTACTGCCTTGGTAAGACGGGCAAAAGACCTTGGAGCGCCGGCTGTCGCACTGACAGATCATGGAACCTTAACTGGAGTATTTAGTTTTCTAAAGGAATGCAAAAAAGAGGGAATCCTTGGAATTCCTGGTGTTGAAACATATGTTCTCAACGAGGTTACAGGTCAAGCGTCCCATCTTATTTTAATGGCAAGGAATTATCAGGGGCTGAAATCTATCATCAAGGCGGTTACAGAGTCTTATCGTGAGATCGAAGATATCCGAAGTCCCCGGATGAAGAAAGCAGTCATTGAACAATTCTTTAGGGGTAATGAAAATGTGATTGCCACCAGTGCCTGTGTCGGAGGGGTTTTGGGCTCTATTTTAAAACAAAATGAGAAGCTTGAGACTTCGATTGACAGTTTAAAGAAGCGTCAGAAGAAATATTCAGATCCTAAAATGAGCACAGTTCCTAAAAATATGGAATTAGCAAAACATGAAAAAGAGGAGCTTGAACGGCTTCTTACAGATCGAAAGGAGATTGAGAAACTCTCAAAAAGGAAATTCGCAGTAAAAGAACGGACCTTAAAAAAGCTCGAAGGCGAAGAGAAAGAGGTTTTTGAAAAAAAGCTCAAAAAGGAAAAGGATGAGACTGCTATGGCCAAGAAGGTCCTTCCAGAGATCAAGTCTCGGATCAACAAGAAACGGTCTCAGATCCGTCTTTTAGAAAAACGGATCAAGGAAGAAACTATATCCAACGAAAATCATCGGATGCTGGAAGAAAAGATTTTTAAACTGCAGCAAAAAATGAAGACGGAGGAAGAGCTTTATGAAAAAGCAAAAGAGGAACTAAGGTATTATCGGAATATCTTTCCATACTTTTATGTGGAAGTACAAAATCATGGATATCCTGAGGAAAAAGAGATCTTTCAGGCACTTGCTAAGGCAGCAAGGGAAGAAAGTGTGCCAGTTGTTGCGGCAAACGATGCACATATGGCAATGGATTCGGATGATGAATTTTTAAGGCGTCAACTAAGTTTTTCTCTGCGTTTTGGAAAATGGAACCCTCTAACGGATTGTGACCGGGAACTTTATTTGAAATCCGATGAAGAACTTGAGGAGGCATTATCTGCGATATTACCAAAAGACATCGTAGAAGAGGCCATGGAAAACGTAGGAACGATCGTGCGATCAGTTCATGTGGAGATACCGCAGGAAAAACATTATCCCGTGTTTCCGGATGCTAAGAATCAACTTTTTAAGCTTGCTGTAAAGGGTAAAGAAACAAGGTTCCCAAATGGAAATGGATGGAATGAGCAGTATGAAGAACGTTTAGATTATGAGTTGGGCATTATTGATAAGCTGGGATATAACGATTATTTATGCTGCGTAGAAGATCTACTGACTGTTGGCCGCAAACTTGGACATCTAAGCAAGGATGATCTGGAAGCATTAAATATGCATATGGATCAGATGACAGAAACAGAAGTCCATACATTCTTGGACAGACATGACTCGCAGGTGGGTTACACCATTGGACCCGGACGAGGTTCTGGAGCTGGATCACTGGTGAATTATCTGATTGGGATCACGAATCTTGATCCGATCCAATATGGACTGATCTTTGAACGGTTTTTAAATCCTGATCGTGTGAGTCCGCCGGATATCGACTCAGATATCGCAAAAGGTGTACGTGATACCCTGATCCACTATATTCGTGTCAAATATGGAAAAGATGCAGTGTGCGGGATTTATACAAAAGGAACCAGAGGGGCCAAAAAGTCGGTTGATGATGCTGCCAGGATGCTGGTTGATCGTTATGATGACACTTCTTATTATACGAAAGCTGAAAAAGTGAAATTAGAAATCGGAGATGAACTTGGAACTACGATCAATCCTGGAGGAAAAAGCTGTGGCGAGAAATTAAAAGAAGCATTCAAAGAGGATGAAAAAGCGATGGAAATCCTTCATTATGCATTGCTGCTTGAAGATACGATTGCCAGCCATGGCCTGCATGCTGCCGGAGTCATTATATCAGATACAGAAAATGTATCTGATTATGTTCCATTGGAATACAACGCAGCCAAAGGAACCTGGGCGTCTCAGACGGATAAGGCAGAATCAGAGGAATGGGGATTGTTAAAGATCGATATGCTGGGACTTAAGAACCTAGACATTCTAACGGACTGCCAAAGGCGTGTTTTTAGACGACATGGAATCAGCATTGATTTTGATCAACTACCGTTTGAGCCAGAAGTTTTTTCTGAAATCTTTGCAAAAGGAAATACTTTTGGAGTATTCCAATTTGAAAGTGATGGAATGAAGAAGATGCTTCGAGAGTTCCAGCCAGAAAATTTTGAAGATGTCATCCTTCTGATTGCATGTTACCGCCCGGGACCGATGAGCTTTATTCCAGAGATGATTGAAGTGAAACACGGGCGCAAAAAAGCATCTTATCTAACACCGGAACTTAAACCAATCCTTAAAGATACATATGCCGCCATCGTCTATCAAGAGCAGGTCATGGAGATCTTCATGCAGCTTGCCGGATATTCCTTTGGACAGGCAGACCTTGTACGAAGGGCCATGTCAAAAAAGAAGGAGGATGTTTTAAATGCAGAGAGGGCATCCTTTATCCATGGGGACTCCAATCGAGGGATTGTTGGCTGTGTTGCCAGGGGAATCTCCGAGGAAATTGCTGACCAGTTATTTGACCAGATGACTGATTTTGCGAAGTATGCTTTCAACCGATCTCATGCGGCTGCCTATGCAAAAACATCTTATTTGACTGCGTGGAGTAAGTTTCATTACCCGACGGAATTTTTAACTGCAGTCCTTAATATTGCAGAGAAACAAGAAAAGGTGACCGCGATCATTGAAGAATGCCGGAGGATCGGAATTAAGATTCTGCCGCCGGACATCAATCGCTCTGGACTTGACTTTCTTGATGTAAGCGATCATGAAATCCTCTATGGGCTTAAGATGATCCGAAATGTGAAGTCAGCCTCTGAGGCGATCCTTATAGCAAGGAATGAAAAGCCGTTTCAAGGCTTCAAGGATTTCTTTCTACGTGGCATTGATAAAAAAGATGTCGTGGAAAGTTTGATCTATTCCGGGGCATTTGACTGTTTTATTGAAAATCGAATGGCCCTAATAAAAGGTTTTGAAGAGATGAAGAACTTGGCAAAAAAATTGGGAGAAAAAGAAAGGAATTTAAAAGCCAAGAAAACAGAACTCGCCAAGATGGAAGAAGAAGGATTCTATAAGACAGATCGGAGCATGATGAAGAAGCACGATACGCTTCTTGATGCTATAAAACGCACCCAGAAGGCTTATCATCTTTTGGAAGATTCCTTTCATGCCTATACGTTTCAGCAGCATCTTCCAGAAAGCTTAAGGATAAAGCTTAAAAACGAAAGGGCATCCGTGGGAGCCTATCTGTCCGGACACCCGATGGATGAATATCCTGACCATGAAAAGCTTGGGACAGTCTTGATTCAAGACGTCATTTTCCATTCTGATTCTAAGATCCGAGTCATGGGGATAGTTGAGAACCTAGTCTTTCGTAATCGAAAGGCGGACGGGGCTCCAATGGCCTTTTTTAACTTAAGTGATGCAACAGGATCCATTCCATGCTGCTGTTTTACAAAGGCGTTTTCAAAATATGGGGAACTCCTTTCAGAGGGAGAAGCTCTGATTGCCAATGGAAAGATTCTTTCTGACCAAGCGGCCGGCGATAGCACACAAGAAGTTGTAAAGATCAATATCTTTGATCTTAAAGAGATTGCTCCTCTAAAAAAGCCGATCGTTATTTCTATACCGGATGTTATTATTTGGCAAATGGAATTGTATCCATTGCTTCAGAAATTTTTAGATGGGAAAGGCCATCCGCTCATTTTATATGACAGAGTCTTTGGGCAATTCCGGGAAGCGGCTTTTCGTGTCTCTCCGGAAATCTTGGCCGAAGATTTATGTGAAGGCTGCTTTTTTCTCAAAAATGCAGGTACCAAATAACAAGAAATCCCTTAAAAGTCATGTGACTTCTAGGGGATTTTTTTCTTCTGTCATACTATTTATGAAGGACATGAGGAGGAAAAGAATCAATGTTAAAACGAAAAAAAGGCAAAGGGGTATTGCTCTTGAGTGCGTTGGGACTCCTACTATTGATTGGAGGGTGCTCAAGAGAGGATGAAATCAAACCTCAGGATGCAGAAAAAGGGCAATATGCTACATTGACCGCAATGCCAGCGCATGAATACGCCGTATATATGGCAAAGGAAATCAACGTTGCAGTGAATGAGATGGAAAGCAGAGTTATCGATGCAAGGAATGTAGAAAAGGGAAGTTACCCAAAAAAAGATGCAGTGAAGAATGTAACGTCATCTTTAAAAAGAATGGATTCTATTATTGATGAAATCGATGTTACATTGCCGGCGAAGAGTTATGAGGATGATCGTAAGGATTGCCTGCGGTTGCTGAAAAACGCACGGGAGAGCATGAAAGAATTTCGAGATGCGTTAGCAAGATCAAATTCATCTGAGATCAAGAAGACGAGGGTTTTGATGCTCAGTGACATAAACGCTCTGACCAGTGTGGCAAACGTGTTCTATCAGTAAAGGAGGAAAAACTTATGGCAAAAGAGAATTATGTCATCCTCTATGGGCAAGTACGACAGAATCCAAAAGTTTTTATTTCTCCTAAAAGTGGGGAATATAATGGAGCCGTCTTTCAACTGAAAGTTTTAAGGAGACTTCGAAACCGGGATGCTGAACTTCGGATTGATCTTCCGGTCATACTAACAAAAAATCCAGAGCTGTCGAAGCAGATCGCGGATATCCGTAAGGGGGATATGGTGGAAATACGAGGTGTACTTACGACAAGCGAAGTCTTAAAAGTTTCCATCTGTCCGCATTGTGGAGCAAAGAACCGGAAAGCCGGAGTCAATGTCCATGTAACCCCGATTTTTATTAACCCGCAGGAAAAAGGACAGACAGATGAGACTGGTTTGGAACTTTTAAAGAAGAAATGTGAGATCAGCAATATTTTTATGGGGATCGGGACGCTATGCCGGGAACCCGATTATCACGAACATAGAGAAGAAGACAGCCACCGTGTCATCAAAACCTGTGCATATCAGATTGCGATGAACCGAAAATATTTTATCCGGGAAGATCCTCAGGATCTAAAGACGGATTATCCCTGGATCAAAAGTTTTGGACCGCTTGCTGAAGATGATAAAGATCATTTGAAAATGAATACACTCATTTATATCTCAGGAAGCCTTCAAACCAGATCCTTTGCAAAACGTGCTGTTTGTGACCAATGTGAGGAAGATTATGAGTGGAATGATGTAGCGATGGAAATTGTTCCGTATAATACAGAATACCTATCAGACTATATAAAGGCTGAAAAGGAAGAATAGGGGGCATCATGGGATTATTAAATGAAAGGCTCAGTCATGAAACGAAGCCTCTGAAAAGCGAAACGAAAGAATTGAAACAGACAGTGAGAGAAAGAGCTGTCCGTACTAAGCGAAAGGCTGCGGCAAAAAGCTATGAAAGAAGTGAGGAACATCGAGTCAAAGAATGTCAAAAGATACAAATGGATTCTGCTCAGATCAATAAAAAAAGATTCCGGCATTCCCATGCAGTCAAAACAAAAATGGGATGTATGATTATGGGTTGTCTTTACATGATATTTCTGATATATGGAGTCTTTGTAACAGAGTATCAATATTCTGATAAAACCGGTAAAGTGATTGCAACAAAGATGTCGTTATCAGATATCAGGGAATTGAAAGAATATAATTCTTATCTTCAATACTATCGGTCTGCAAGGACACTGTATGAAAAATGTCTGGCACTTGATTATCGGATCGCGCAAGGAGTAGAAGACTCAAAAACAGTGGCTCCGGAATATACGGATTTATTAGACGATATTTCTACTCTTTCTGTCAAAATTGATGCTGCAGAATTTTCTTCAAAATATACACAGATGAAAGCTTCCCTTCTTTCTTGGGTTAAGACGGATATTGCGGTCTATTGTCAAAATATTGCCGCATCGATTCTTCAAAATGATGAATCAAAGGCGCAGCAGGCACTATCCGGACGGGAAACGATGTATCAAAATTTTTCTATGATTACCGGAAATTTAGTATCTTTGGGAGGAGCGATCAATGGGGCACAAATCCAAGATACGAAAGAGTGGTCTCCCGAAAGTTATGTCGAAAACCATATAAAGAGCAATCATGGGAAGTGAGGGAAAAGGATATGCAAAACGACGATCATGAAATCATGCAGGAAATGTATCATCGATGTGTAGCTGAGACACAAGATCTAAGAGAACAGATCAAAGAAAAAGAAGAGGTATGGGATGAGAAAGAAAGGGAGTACAAAAAAACAGATGACCTCATTCGAAAACTCTGCGAGGATATTCTTGCAAAAGATCAGGAGGAGATGCGTTTAGGGGAAGAATATAGCTGGTCGCACGTTCCAGTCAATGACCTGATCAAAAGAGCAAGGAAGACGTTCATCGAGTACAATGAGGAACGAACAAGGCTTTTAAATAAGGTTCTTGATATATCAGAAGAACGCAGGGAGGAAATTGAGAATCTGGAAAATCAGATTGAGCGCATGTATAACCAGGGTATCACAAAAAAAGAGAAACACACGTCTATTGAGGAGATCAAGGAAGAAATAGCAGATGAAAAGAGACAGAAAGATGCCGTCAGTAGAATCACGGATAAAGGCGTTAGAGAAGCTGCTATGAATGGCAGCATTGATGCGGTCATTACCGAAGATAAAGATTCTTTAGTTGAACTTGATCTGGTCAACCAACTGATCGAGGACAGTGGAATGCAAGTACCTATGGAGAATTCTATTCCAGTTACTCCGCAAAGGGAGATCGCCAATACTATCCGTAAGAAGAAACAGGAGAAAAAGAGAAAATCATACCGTATAAATTTAGAAGATTATGAAAAGAAAATGACACCAATATCCTGGAGGGTGATGGAGCTGATTGGTATGGATGGACTCTCTGTCTATTCCCAAATCGAAGAAGCAATGATCATTGAAAGCAACGGAGACATCACGAAGAGCCGACTCCGGATGATCGTCCGTGGATTATCGTCCATGGGTCTGCTCCGGGATGAAAAAGTTAATATCCCATTAAAGCCTAAAATGATGGTTCATTACCTAACGGATATGGGGAATGCCCTGTTTGAGACAAAGTATGAAAAAGCACCAGTCATATCAGAAGCAGAAAGGATCATCGCAGAACACGATAACCTAACTCACGGATATGGGATCAAGACGCTTTCTGACTTGATCCGGGGATTTAATATTTATCAGGAAGTCTTCGATTATAATCGAAAAAATCCGATCAAACTGTCTGATGGAAATGTCTATATTCCAGATATCATAGGCTCATATGGGAAACAGAAAGATTATTTTGAGTATGAGAGAGGACATCATACACAGACTGACTTTAATCGTAAATGCAATAAAATGGCAAAGGTTTCCCGGTTCTTAAATTTTATTGTACCAAACAAAGAGGTAATGGAGCGTCTTATGAAACAAGTTGAGGCATGGATCAAATCAAGGGGAATTCATACATTAAAAAATGTGAAAATTCGTATAACGACCGTACCAGCCTTAAAGAGCCTTGATGGAACGAAGGATATCAATCTGCGTAACGATAAGACTTGGCAGGTGGTGTATGATTTGAATAAAGGAGATTCTCCAATATCAAAGGTCTGAGTTTTTTCATACTATCAATAACTAAAAATAATAAAAACGGAAAGGAGGAGTTTTATGGGAAGTTTATTGAATTCCTTCCTCGCATTCCATATCAACGGATGGAATAATCTTATTTATATCATGACATCAAATGGATGGTTTTTTCTCATAGGATTTGGAGTTATTGTGATCATCCTATTATCAATGAAACAGGAACTTGATAATACGGTTAGGGAGCAACAAAATATCATTTAAGAAAGGGAGATTCTTTATGAATGAACAGTTTGAATCAACAAACTTGACGTATGAAACAAAGATGGATGCCACGGAACTTATGCGGTATATAAAAGCAATCTGTATTCCTTTGGCAGTTTTTCTTATAACAATGTATACAATTGCAAAATTTGCAGGGTTTGGAACGAAGCTATTGGCTCCGCTTTATGGAACGATGTGGGCAGCAGGAGCTATCTGTGCAATTCTGATGCCATCTCATAGGGCTGATGTTATCAAGGAGACGCTGGCTACCTTAAGTGGATATGGATTGGCTCTCATTGGTATGCATAAACTTATGGGAGTAACCTCCGGTGTTTCCGGGCAAATGATTGCCGCATCTTTTGATACAGCGGTCACATCAGTTTTTGGAAACACAATGCTTGGATATATCAACAACTTTATATGGATGATTTCTATTATTGTACCGATCACCTTTCTTGTAATGCAGGCAAAAAGGATCATGCAGTTTCGTAAAAATAAAGACAAAAATAAATTCTATGAACAGATACGTGATGTTCGGGATGAAAATAAGGCACATATGCGATAAAAAATCAAAAGATAAGGGGAAAACCGGGTTTCGGTATCCTCTTATTTTTTTATCTCTCTTTCTTTTTCATACTATGAATGAAATGAAAGGAGAAAGGTAATGTCTATGTTATCGCTATATGATATAAAAAATATTTTGCACCCAACAATCAATACAACGCCAGGAGATGATTTCCGAATCATTGACAGCTGGGCTGAATATGAGGATGCTTCATCGCCAAGTGAACGGCCACTAAAATACTTGTGTTATGAACTAGAGGCTATAGATCCGGTAACTGAAGAGGTTTATCGGTTCTATAAAGCTCTAAAATTTGTACGTGTTGCAAGGATTCCAAAATCGGTGAAACAGTCTGAAGCTTTGATGGATATGCATGCCCAAGTGCTATCTGCGCTTTACAGCAGCAATTGTAACTTTGTGACGGTCATAGGAAACGTCCTAAAACCTGTGGCGTTGGGGCTTTTATACTTATATGGGGTACAAGGTGTTTCCAAAAGCTTAAAAGCAGCAAAGGAAATCGCGCACAATAACTTTTATGGGATGGTAGGAAGTCTTCAGGGGACCTACCGGGTACTTCATCTTCGTGTCGTTAATGCGCAGGAAACCGAATGGCTGCGTGAAAAGATGTACGGTATGGATTACATGACCATGGTCCGAGGCATTCCAAAGGCAGGAAAAGGGGGAGAAGATGCCGGTAACAAAGGGTTTGGCGGAAAAAACTTGAATCCGGACTCTCAGGGAACTTTGGAAGAGATAATCACCGGGATGTCAGACTATGAATACATCTTAGAAATCTTGTCCACGCCTGTCTATGCACAAACCCTTAAAGGCTGGAACCGCAGAACTCAAGATGATATGACGAGGTGGTACTCACAGCTGCAGGGCCAGACAAATCTTTCAATGAATATTTCCATACCGATGATGTATATGGCAAATGCTGCTCAAAGTCAAGGGTATTCTAAGGCTTATACAGATGCGGATTCGGTAAATTATTCGCAAAATGAAAGTTTTTCTGTTGCACATGGACAATCCGTAGGAGAATCCTTAAGCAAGAGTTTTGGTGAAAGCTATGGGAAAAGCCATGGGACGAGTGTTACGGATTCCATATCACAAAGCCACAGTATCAGCAATGGGATAAATCTAGGACAGACCTTTGGGCAATCCACTGGAACGAGCACTGGAGCAAACTTGGGTGTTTCTCAAAACGTAGGAGAAAATGCAAGTCTAAGTCAGGGAGCCAGTTTAAACCATTCCGACAGCGCCAATGCCAGTTACTCTGAGGGGCAAAATCAAGGGACCAGCTACAACCTGTCGCAGGGACAAAATGTAAGCTCCAGTCACAATGTTGGGATAAATCACAGCGTTGGTTACGGAACCAACGAAAGTTACAGCATTGGAAGCAATGAAAGCTACGGGGCAAGCCAGAATACAAGCCATGGAACAAATCAAAGTCATGGGACCAATTCTAACAGCGGAACGAATTCAGGCTGGAATCAGGGACAAAGTCAAGGGACCTCTACTGGAAGTTCCCAAAGCGTTGGTGGAAGCGAAAGCAGCACGAAAGGCTGGAATGGAGGGCTAAAAATCGGGCCTATTTCTGGCGGTGTTAATCATAGTGATTCCAGTGGAACAAATTGGTCTAATGGAAGTTCAAGCTCTGTAAGTGACAGTTCGTCTACAGGCATAAGCGGAGGATCCAGTGCGTCTAATGGATTCAGCAACAGTTATGGCAGTAGTTCATCTGTCGGCTATGGAAGTAACCACAGTGTCGGAACCAGCCTTGGGTATTCCCAAGGGTTTTCACAAAACGAATCTTATGGGACAAGTGAATCTTATGGGGTTTCCACTGGGCAATCCTTATCCCAGAGTTATGGAGCAAGTACTGGTACCTCCCAATCTGTTAGCAACGGAAGTGGAACATCCGATGGATGGGGAAAGAACATAGGTATGTCTACCGGGAACTCTTATTCTTCAGGATTGAGCCAAGGGTTATCCAGTGGGCAAAATGCCGGACAGAGTGCCTCTATGAATACCGGAAAGAGTTTTAGTGAAAGCTTAGGAGTTACAAATGGGCGTTCCGTAGGAGAAAGTACGTCGGAATCATACAGCCAGAGCATTTCTAATGGCTATGGAAAATCCTATAGCCAGAACATCAGCAGTTCCCAGGGGGCTGGATACGGGAAAAGTACTGGAGAGAGTCAGAGCGTGTCCAATGGTACGTCTGGAGCGATCAGTTCTGGCATGTCATCCAGTATGGGGTTTGGCCCTTCCATTGGTTATGGTAAATCTTACCAGTGGCTTGATCAAACGGTGCAAGATATCATAGAATTGCTTCAATTCCAAAATGAAAGATTGAAGCGTGCAATACGAAACGGCGCATTTTATACCTATGTCTATATCGCATGTTCCTCTCTGAATGCCCTATCAACGGCGCAAACCATCGCGAAGTCCACTTGGCAAAATAATTTTGCCTTAACGAGTCCACTTCAGGTCTTAAATTTGTCAGAAGGAGAACAAAAGCATCTTTTATATCATTTTTCCGCGTTTTCAGCGGACCCAACAAGAGAGAATTTTTATGGAGTGAATGAGTATAAATACACGACCGTCCTCCTTCCGGAAGAGTTTGTGGCATATACGCATCTTCCCCGTATTAATGAGGGTGGAGTTTCCGCAGAACCAGGGGATATTCCAAAATTTGCAGTACCTTCTATGATGAAGGGGGATATTTATATGGGGACGGTTCTCTCTCCAGAGCGTTATACCTTAAAAAATGGGTATCTTACCAACTTTGATTATAGGCTGGATGAGGCGGCTCTTATGCATGGATTTTTTACCGGGGCATCCCGTTCCGGGAAAACGGTAGCGGCTACCAGGTTTATTGCGGAACTGTCAAAAGTACGCAGGAGTAAGACCGGAAAACGCCTTCGTATTGTCTGTATGGACCCAAAGCAAGACTGGAGAGTCCTTGCAAGATTTATAGAACCGGAGCGTTTTAAATTTTATAGCTTAGGAAATATGAATTTTCGTCCAATTCATTTGAATGTGTGTAAAATTCCTAAAAATGTGCAGCCCCAGCATTGGATTGACGGATTGATTGATATCTACTGCAGGGCCTATGGACTCTTAGAGCGGGGCAAGCAGATGATGGCTGAAGTTTTCTATGAGCTTTATGAGGACGCCGGTGTTTTTGAAGCCTGCAAACATGATGATTGGGCAGAAAAAGTCCCAGAGCTTTCATCAAAAGTAACTTTTACAAAGGTCTGTCAAAATATGAGAAAACACAAGGCTGATGCGGAAGATCCAACGAATCCAGCAGGAAGAATTGGAAACGATACTCGGGATGCCTACGCAAGGCTCTTAGATCGATTACAGGCCTTTGACCGCCCATATTCGATTGAATCAGTTTTATATGGTGGAGAAGATGGAATAGGCATCGACGAGTTGATCGGAGGCGACGATGTTGTCGTCTTAGAATCAAAGGGGCTCGAAAAAACATTTAAAAATTTCATTTTTGGAATGATAACTAGCGGATTTTATCGATATGCACTTGGTCATGAAGGTGGTTATTTAGCTGAAGACCAGTATGAGACTGTTCTGGTTATAGAAGAAGCGAACGAAGTCTTGATAGGAAATGATAATGCAGGGTCTGGCGGAGGAAATACCGTAAGTCTTTCCGGAGAATCAGAGTTTGAGGAGATAATTGACCAGGCGGCTGGGTATGGATTGTTTATTTTCGCTATTACGCAAAAGATTGCAGATATGCCAAGTTCTATTGTTGCAAATAGCGGTATGAAATTCTGCGGAAGATTAGAAAGAACAGAAGACGTCAATGTTGCGATACGCTCCATAGCAAGAGAGGAACGGTACGAAGACCGCGATCTCGTGAAGTGGTTTCCTAGGTCTCCTATTGGATGGTTTGTTTGTCAATCTTCCAGAGGATACGATTTCATTAGCGCGGAGCCAATCTTAGTTAAGATTTCACAGCTAAATTTAAAGCCGCCGACAAACCGAGAGATTGATGAAATCCTTACTAGTGCAGAAGCATCGAAGATGATCGGATCATAATACATAATCGTCATAAAAAAGAGGGGGTCTCCCTCTTTTTTATTGTTTGTCATACTAATAATGAAGGAAAACATTTTGGAAGGAGTTCTTTTATGAAAGATAAAACAATGCAATTAAAGAAAACAACGAAGGATCGAAAAATCCTTATGACCATTGCAGCCGCAGCAATCTTAACACTTTTGTTCGGGATCCTGCTGGTTCAGTTTTTGGTCCCTCAAAGAACTACGGTCTATGTCTTTAAATCAGGATATAATGCTGGGACTGCCTTGAAAGAGAATATGGTTTCCCCAATGCAGGTAGATTCTAAGATCATCGTCGCGGGAAATCGGTACGATGCCGGGAATCAGTATGTTACAGCGGCCGAAATGAGGAAGATATTAAAAAAGGGAGATTCTTTGCGTGTAGAGGTTTCAAAAGGAATGACGCTTACGACCAGTATGCTGACAGCGGCCGGCGGAACATCTGTGGAAGCTAATATGAAGAAAAGTTCGATTGCAGTCACAGTACCTGTTACGAATATAACGGGAGTTACAAAAGAGATCAGGCCTGGTACCTATGTGAATGTTTATGTTTCGACCGAGATTGGAACATCGCTTTTATATGAGAAGATGCGTGTGCTGGAAGTTTATAAGTCCAATGGGGATCTGACAGGTGTCTCCTTGGAAACAAACCAGGAACAATCCATGAAATTAATCTACTCTGGAAAATATGGAGAGATCCATTTGGGGATTATAGACAGTTCCGGATACCAATTTAATGAGGGTGAAAATATCTATAAGCCGGGCAATTAAGAGGGAAAGAAGGAGGAATAAAAATGGAAGATCGCAAGCTCATTGTAGCAGATCAGAGGGCAAGGTTTCTTGCAGATTTACAGACTGCAGGTATCATGCTCGGAAATGGAGAGTTTGAAATTGTTAAAGTGGTTTCAAACCTTGATGATATTCATAATGATATTGCAAGAGAAGGTGCAACAGAATTGGCTGTCAGCGAAAATATCCTGCAGGCATGTAGGCAGGAAGGAATCGATGAGTCTTTCTTTGACTTTGATATTCCAGTCGGGGTTTTTACGTTTTCTGGAAAAGGGATTGATTATGTCAAAGAGTTTGGGCTGCTGTTTTATGGAGAGGCGAAAAATGCAAGAAACTTGTATCAACTATTGGAAGAGCCCCCTTACAGTCTGGAAGAAGAATATGGAGAGAAAGTCTGCGAAGCAGATATCAAAAATAAAGCAGATTATAATCTTTATGAAGAAGAGGACCATGAGCATTTTCAAAATGGGGATTCAGAAAGAATTGTATCCAAGCAAGACGTATTGTCACAAAGACAGGGGAATCTGTCAGAAAGCAGAGATGTATCAGTTTCAAAAAGAAGGACAGCAAAAATTCAACAAAGGCCAGAACGTCAGAATGCAAGTGGTTTACCGGGCAGACAGATACGCCGAAGGGATATAAAAGAAGCCAGACTTACCAGACCACAGAGAAAGGAGTTGGATTCTGTCTTTGATGAATATGATGAATCCATAAAGTTAGAAGAAGAGATCGGCGGGGATGATGGATTTGAATCTCAACGGTCTTCCCAAAAAGCAGCTAGAAGAAATATCAGACATCCAAGGCAGAATCCAGCACAATCTCTTCGAGAGACTTCTGAAAAAAGGGAAACTGATGATAAGCATCAATCGGTTCTTCAGGCAGAAAAAAGGAAGAAAAATCCTGCAAAGAAGAAAGCAAAGGTCTACACCTTTTATGCAGGAAAAGGCGGCGTCGGAAAGACCACTATGGTCACAGAAGTTGCAACTTACCTTTCTTTAGTCGAACAGGGAAGAGGAACAAATCAGGTCTGTATTGTTGATTACAATATTGACTTTTCGGATGTTGGAACGGTTCTAAGTCTGGAAAATGACAGTCGTATGGTTTACTGGGCTGATGATATCAAAGAACGGATCGATAGAGGAGAAGATCCGGAAACCATGCGGTATTCCAGAGAAGATATTCGGAGTTTTTTAGTTCAAATGCCGGATACAAGTCTTTATTGTCTTCTTGGACCAGAATCCAATTTGGATTCGTATGACATTAATGAAAAGGAATTAAAGGTCATGCTCCGTAACATTGTTGAAAACGGAGGATTCGATTTTGTTTTATGTGATTCAGGTAATAATACCAGAGATTGCTCTACGATCGCACTACAGATGGCCGATGACGTTTTTTTGATCACAACTCAGGAGGTCACCACCGCCAAGTGTAATGTATCTGCACTGGATGCATTGGAGGAAATTGGATTTGATACTTCGAAAGTCAAAATCCTTATTAATAAAACGACTTCAAAGAAGATTGCTGGGATCTCTGCAGAAGAAATCGAGGATTTCTTTAAGGATTATGAATGTGCTGCACACATCCGCGATAATCCTGATGTAACGAAAGCAAATAATAAGGGAAACCCTCTTGTTTTCTCTGCCAATCATTCTTTTACAAAAGAAATTGGTCAGCTGGTCGAATATATCCTGGAGGATTCAATATCTTATGCGATCCCGAGAGCCAATGATCGAAAAAAGAAACAGAGAGAGAGAAACAAGAAGCCGGGATTTCTAAAAAGGCTGTTTGGGAGGGGGTAAGTTGGCATGCCGCTTGTAAAAGATGTCGTCGAACAAAAAAAAAGACAACGGCGTGAAATCAGAGATAAGGTAAAAGCTTATAATATTCGGCCGACAAAGGAAGAACGAACGATTGTTGATTCGGTCATCCAGAATATATCAAGTGCCTTCCGCCGGCAGATTTCTTCTCAAAATGTTATCAGCGAAGAAACAAAAGAAGCGATTAAAAAGAGGATTCACATAGAGGTTGAGAAGTATGATGATCTTCCTTTTGAAAGCCGCGTCCGCGTTGAAAAAGCGACCATCGTTAGTATTATCGGACTTGGACCCATTGATGAATTTATGGAAGATGAGGATGTGACGGAAATCATCGTTCAGAAATTCGATAATATCATGATAGAAAAGGCTGGTATGACGGAAAAAACGGATGCCAGATTCATCGATGAATTACATCTTCAAAACATTATTAATAGGATCATTCTTCCGGCGGGGCGGGAAATCAACTTAAATACTCCGGATGTTGATGCAACACTTCCGGATGGATCGAGAATCCATGCAACCATTCCGCCATTTACTCCTGATGGGGCTACCTTAACCATACGAAAGTTTCAAAATTATAAGATGAACCGAAAGGATTATTTAAGACTTGGGGCTATTAATGAAGACATCCTTTCTTTTCTTGGAAGCTGTGTCCGCGGGAAAGTGAGCATTTTTATCTCCGGCGGGACCGGTACTGGTAAGACCACATTTTTAAATATGCTTTCCGGATTCATCCCAGAAAATGAATTGATCATTACAGTTGAAGATACTCTGGAACTTCAGTTAAAGCATGAAAATGTGAGGCGGCTTTTGACCAGAAGAAATGGCAATCCGATCACTTTTGCTGATGCGGTAAAGAGCACATTGCGCATGAGACCAGATCGTATCATTGTAGGGGAGGTACGTGATGGGGCTATTGTTGACTTATTATCTGCGATGTCCACAGGACATGAAGGATCCATGTCCACGGTCCATGCCAACAGCCCAAGAAATCTGATCGATTCCAGAATGAGAATTCTATTTCAGATGGGAGATGCCTCTTTTACAGAATCTGCACAAAATTATCTTTTCGGAGAAGCTTGTGATCTCATCGTCCAACTAAAAAGAGATCCAAATGGTGGAAGAAGACTTAGTGAAGTCGTAGAGGTAACGGGGGCCAATCAAGAAGGAGTATCTGTTGAGACTATTTTTCTCTATGATGAGAAATGCAGAGATTTCGTTGCAACTGGATATATTCCAGAACGGCTGATCGAGAGGCTTTCGTATGAAGGAATTAACATCAACCGAACGATCTTTAAAAAAAAGGAGGAAACATAAATGGGAGATATTCTACATCTTTATGTGCTTCTTATTCTGATCATGTGTGTACTTACATCGCTCGCTATCCGTAGGATTCACCAGGAAAGCAGCCCCTTGATTGAAAAAGAAGACGTGATTACAAGGCTTATGTGTCGTCTTGACAGGAGATTAAAAAAGGAGGGAATCTACTTCAACGCAAGGAGTTATCTCATCTTTATCGTATGCCTTTATGCAGCCATCGGCGTGCTATCTTATTTATTGATTGGAAACGGTATATTAAGTATCTTACTGGGCTTTATTGGAGCGATTGTTCCAAAAGTCTATCAAAATCTTATGGATACAAAAAAGAGGGAGACCTTTGAAAAAGAGTACGTACAAGCATTGACACAACTGTCGGCATCAATCCGTGCGGGCTTGACGATAGAACAGGCTATTGATTCCTTATGTACGAACTATTTTTTACCAGAGGATATCCGGGAGCGTTTTTCCCAGATTAGCGCAGATATGAAGATGGGTATCCCCATCTATCAGGCGTTTCTAACCTTTGCAGAAAACGCAGACAATGAGGATGCGTTTGATGTTGCATCGGCTATTTCCATGCAGATGCAAGTTGGCGGACAGGAATCCCTATTGCTTGATAGTATCATAAAAAATATCCGTACAAGAATCTCGGTTCGGAAAGAAATCCATACAGAACTTACAGAAACGGATATGATGGTGAATTTTTTTGAAGTCATTCCAATCCTCCTCCTGGTTGGCATGTTCGTGATGATGCCGGATTTCATGCTCTTATTTTTCAGCTCCGTGACAATGACCGTGATCTTTTTTCTGCTAGTTTCTTTTATTGTTATAGGCACTTTGATTAATAAGAAGATGGTCCGCAATGTCAAACGGTTTTAAAGAAAAGGAGAATTTTAATGAATGTTACAACAATGATAGGAATCGGCTGTACTTGGAGTGTGGCCATGGTGATATTATTCCAGGTTATGCGTTTTGAAAAGGAAAAGAAACTGCAGCCAGGAACAAGAAATGATGCATGGTTATTTTCTGATTTTCAACATAAGATCTATCGGGAGATTTTCCATGATAAAAAACCGGAGCTAATTGCTCCATCTTTTCGGATTGATGTAGCACAGTATTACAGGGACTGTGGTATCAGTGGAGAAATTCCTGATTTAATGAACGTGATTGTATTTCGTATCTTTGGACTTCTCGCCCTTCTCGTTGGGGCAGCACTATTTTTCGTTGATGTTTATTTTGCATGTCTGTTCATCCTTTATGCAGTTATCATGATCTTATATCCGACATCACGGATGCATACAGGGGCAGAAGAAAAGAAAAATGAGTTTGAATCCTGCATCCCAAGGTACTTAGATCTTTTACAGGCTGCTTTGGAAGTCATGCCAATTGAACAGGCTATCCGACAAAGCGCAGAAAGAATCGATTCTTTACTGTCAAGAGAGCTTTTAGATGCCCTTGGAGATGTTACATTGGGGGCAAGTAATTGGAGGGAGGCACTGGAAGATGTTGCACGGCGGTACCAAGTCGATATGTTTTCCGAACTTGTCTTAGATATCAATGTGGCCTATGAAAAGGGGATTGATATCCTTGATCCAATCAAGCGCAAGAAAAAGGAATATATGGAAACTTATCTTCAACACAAAAAAGAGAAAATGATGAGGATTAAATCAAAGATCCTTTTTCCAATCGTGATCTTTAAGATTTTTCCAGTTCTGGGGTTCTTGTTAGTCCCGGTCATCGTTCAATTACAGAATTTTTAATTATCATACTATTACTGAAAGGAGGTTTATTGAAAATGAAGAAATTTATAAGACGGTTCCTTCAAGAAGAAGAGGGAGCAGAGATCATAGAGATTGTGATCGGAATTACAATTGCTGCAGCACTTGTTACGGTTGTGATAAAGGTGATTATGCCGACAATTAACCAAAAGATTGGAGATTCCAATAGTGCTATTGACAGCATTAACGTCGATACAGGCAATACAGGGCAATAGAAAGGAGAGTTAGGTATAGAAAGATTATGAAATTATGGATTGGATTTATCATAATAGAAATCCTTTTGTTGATCTGCACTTATACGGATATTAAATATGGAAAGATCTTAAATGTTCTGACACTGCCTGCCATGGGCTCTGGAATTGTATATCACCTGATATTCCATCCCTTTGGCCGGGAAGACGGGATAGGAATGATCTTTTCTGTCCTTGTAATCCTTTTTATGAGTTACTGGAATCTGATTGGCGGAATGGGGGATGCGAAACTGTTCATTGTGCTGTTTTTGTTTCTAAGGCCCAATGCTTGTTGGATCCTAGTTTTTCTTTCGTGTCTATTGTTCATGGGAAGTTCCTTTCTTAGAAACCGGAAAGAGTTTTGGGCTTCTATCTTAAATTTTTCGATGGCAGTTTATCAAAGGGATATTACCTTTCTTCATTATGGAAGAAAACGACCCTTTGCCCCTTATGTCTGTGTAGCCTATCAGCTGCTTTTTGCTTGCTTTATATGGAAAGGGGGAAACATTTTTGGTTAAACGAAAACTCGAAGAGATCAACTGGAAAAAAGGCTCTGGAGAAATCGTGGGATTTACCATGATCCTCCCTGTGATCACTTTTATTTTTTGCGCCATGGTAGCCGTAGCGCAAGTCGGGCTTATCCGTCAGAAACTGGAGTACACCGTGTATACCGCCGGTCGGGCAGCTGTCGTGTCCGATACAAAAGAACGGGCGAACAAACGTGCAAAACGAATCGCCAAAGAAACGTTGAAAGGAACTGGCGGGGGATTAAGGGATAGTTCTATCAAAACATCCATCGCTCTTCTTGATTCAAATAAGAAATGGGAAAAAGGAAAGTTTGTCCGGGTAAAAGTGGAAGCCTATGTAAAGGCCGTTATGCCTTTTACTTCGGGGAAGCGGACATCCACCATCGTCATGATGGTCGAGCGCCCAGCAACGGATGAGAGAAATGTTGAATAGGGGGAGCCATGGGAAAACAAGACGATTTTTGGAAAAAAGGAAATGGTTCCTTAATCATAGGAGCGGTCTTATGTCTTTTAGGAACGATGCTTATGATCATGCTTTTAGAATATAGCAATATCTATTATACAAATGCTTATACGCAGACCCGTGCGGATGTTTTGGCAGATGCAGGTGCTGTCTATGCAAATGATGGGTTCCAACTCGACAAGGAAAAACTTTCTCTTATTGAAAACAGGATGCTCAAAGAAATGTATCAGGAAGAAAGGACGGCTTCTAACTATGAAGTACGGATCTCAGAAAAAGGGTTGGCAGCCGGAACAGACAATGTTGCTCTGACACTTCGCACAACAAGACATTTTCTTGCACCAACGTTTCATAAGGGAAAAAGCTTCCATGTAGTGAAACAGGCAACAACTCATGTGGTGTTCCCATCTTATACAACAGGAACCCCAGATCCGATCCGATTTCCAATAAATTTTGGCCTTCCATGTAAGCCTTACATAAAAAATCAGGCAGGAAGCAGGAGTGCAAGAGCTTATTTAGCTGTTATAGGGCAATTTGCCATTGATACAAATCCTCGTTATACACCAAGAGATGGGATGACGTTTTGTAATATTTTTATGCAGGATGTTTTAGCGGCAGTCGGTGTTCCTTTTGTGCATCAGTGTGCCAATGATCATTTTACCTGGTTTGCATCATCTGGGAAGAGTCAGGGATGGAGAGAAGTTTCGATAAAAGAAGCTGGGAAACGGGCTCAAGAAGGATATCCAACGATTGCAGTCTTGCGCCGATCTGGGCATGGACATGTCAGGGTAATCATCCCAAGGAAGGAAGCTGATTTAAAAAAATATAAACTGGCCTATGCGCAGGCAGGAAGCCGTTGTTATAGCTATCGTGCGGTTAATCAGTTTGAAGAAGCGGGATACAAACTGTATACACATGAATAAACATACTTAAAACTTACAAAACTCTTTTTTATCATACTATATATGAAAAACTTTTTATCGAAGCAGAGGAGTTTATAAATACCTCTGCTTCTTTTTGTGAGAAAGGAGGTCATATGGCTAATTCAGTAAAAATTGCAATGCATCATTTTCAAACAATCGCATCCTTATATCAGCGAGGATTGATTCAGGAAGATGAAAGACGAGAACTAACGGATTACGCAATGTTCGGTAAGGAAAAACAGGATTTTCATTTGTTGAATCAAGCAGTGGAAAATCTAAACCTTCCGGAGAATGAAAAAGCCAAGTTTTTCCGGGAAGCATGAAAGGAGACGGAAGATGGGGATGAATGAGAATTTTTTATTGGATTCATGGGAGGAGTCAAAATACGATGATTCCATTGAGGGATTTAGGAAAATGATTGAAAGGATGGATGAAGGCACGAAATACATAAAAACTCAGCTAAATAGAGTTGATGTATTGCATGTTATGAATAACCAAGATGAAGAGAATCCGGGGTCATTAAGGTTTTTCCGGTTTGGTCCTCCAACAGAAGAAGGATGCGCCAACGTACACGTTGGCGGTTTTACACAGAAAAGTCTTTTAGAAAAAGGCGCAGAGGAGCTGGTCACAGAAGCCAAAAGAAGCAATAATACAATCTTTCGATTAATGGGAAAAACCTATTTTACTGATTATTACGCTTTTCGTACGCTTGCTCAAATCTTAGAGAGGGGAAAAGAATTCCTCGAACCGAGATTTAGCCGGGATTATGCTATGTCGATCGATATGCACGGAAACACTTATGGTACGAAGGAAGTGACCTTTGTTGTACGTAAAGCAGGTGACCTTTCAAAGGTTTATGCCGTTCATAGTGGGCAGTATGTACCGGTTAAACAGGCAGCCTTATTGGAGATCTGCGATAAACTGTCAGAATACTTTGGGAAGGTAAAAATGAATTGGTGGCAGATCAATCATCAGTTTTCTACCGCAATCCTTACATTTCCCGAGAAAGCAGAAGAGATTGCAGATTTTTATAAACTTCCGGATAAGTTTGTTCCTGGGGTGCGTATTTGCATCTCAGATACGGGAAGAAGTTCGCTGACAATCGAAGGAAACTGGCAGGTTGCACAGAATTCTTATAATCGCACAAAGAAAGTTTCTAAAAAACATGCGGGAAAGAATGATGAGAAAACACTGGTTCAAGATCTCTTAATAGAGGCTGAACAACAAATCTTTTCTGAATTTGCAGCCCTGCCAAAACAGCTTAGTATCCTTTTAAACATCAATGTTTCAGATCCTGTGGCAGCGATTGAGGAGACCGTTAAAAAATTAGGGATGGGACATGAGAAACAACTTGGAATCAAAATCACAAAAAAGATCAAAGAACAGTTGATTGCATCTTTGAATCCGAACCTATATTATACCGCCTATGATATCACTATGATGTTCCTATCTCTTCCATCTTGCATTTATGGATTAAAGGAGAGTGCCTTGGAAAAATTAGAGAGACTGGTATCAAAAGTGCCCTGGCTGGATGTCTATGCGGCAACAGATAATGATGATGATATATTAATCGTTTCTTAATGAATCGGGAGGATAAATTATGATTTTTAGAAAAGCAAATGTTATTGGGGGAACTGTTGAATCTGTAAAATCCATTGATGATAAGACGACTGAGGTTGTTTTAAAGTCCCAGGAATGGGATCGGAATGCAAGTGCAGAGTATGACGTAGAATATCGTATCTTGTTTCGAGACAATCTGGCAAAAAACGTCATGAAAAGCAAGAACGTGGCTAAAGGGCGGTTTATTTCTGTAAGTGTAAAATCAAGTATGACGATACCATATGAAGGGATTTCATTTCATACATCTGCAGTATATAAAGCAACGGAGACGACAGATCGTGGGGAAACAAAAGAAACAACAGTTACACATGGGATTATTCGAAGAGTATCTGAGCGAACCGGTGCAGATGGTACGAGCTGGTACCGCGTGGATATTCCAATTGATAGTTATAATTCGCAGACGAAAAAATACGAAACCACATGGTATGGGATCAGCTTCAATGATAAATTTGATTCTTTGGATAAGGTCAAAAAAGCTTTAACAAAGGGTACCCACGTTATGATCCGCGGAGGACGGATTAACATAAACACTACAGACGATGGGCGTATCTATCATAACATATTGGGATTCGGTTTCCGTCTGTGTCCCAAAGTTGCAAAGAAAGATACAGGTACGAAAATTGATACACCAGATCACAAAGAACCAAACATTAATGGAGAGCCTGCTATTTATGGAGAACCAAATATCAATTAATTACGTAAACTTTTTATTGTCTCAATGACATTTCATGGGAGGAAACAAGATGAATGTGTATAGCAAATTACTGGGAAAAGAGATTTCTATTGAATCATTCGAGAGCGAAGGGCAGCAGGTTTTACTTAAAAATTCACTGCTGGATTTCTATTTGAATCAGCTTCCCGAAGAATATCAGGGTGTTACTCAAAAAAAGACGTTTGAGCCATTGAAAACTGATGTGACTCATTGTATATGTAAATGCTGCATCGAAGACAGTAATGGCCGCTGCGTGGAAGAATGCGGAGAATCGACAGTTGCGACATTAAAATCAGACATTGAGAAAGACAGTCCATTTGTCACAGCCTACAATCGGGCGAGCGACAAAGCGATCCGACGTTATTTAGGGTTGCCACAGAACGTTTACAGCTCATCTGAACTGCCTTCCACTGCCGAAAAAGATTCTGTGGCAGTACCAGAGGATGGACCATCACAAGATGCATTGCAAGGCGAATATGACTATGGAGATATCTCTATCAACATAGGCGGTTTTTCTAAAGCACCAAGGAGTGTAAAAGATGTGTTGAGTTCCAATTTGGACTGGGCAAAATGGGCAATTGGTCAGAACCCTTCTACTTTTGGAAAGGACGATGCGGCGGCCCAGCTGGAAGCGATTAAAACATTCATGAGGATGCATGGAATTTCGTAGGAGGTATGTTTATGTGGAGAAACTCAGAAGACAGAAAAAAAAAGCTGCTTCAAACGCTTGATGCAAACATTGGAAAATATATGATCATGTTTGATACTGAAACTACCGGGTTAAAGAAAGATGACCAGATTGTTGAGCTTGCGGGGAAGAAATATCGGATTGAGAAAGATGCAAATAGCATTTATGAATTTCTGGAAACAGATACGTTTCATGCTTATATTAAACCTCCCTTTGCAATGGATAGCGGGGTTATCGCTATCCATGGGATTACCAATGAGTTTTTGGAAGATAAATTCACTGAGGAAGAAATTAGTCCTCAGATTGAAGCTTTTTTTGGAGACGCAGATCTTTTGTGCGCCTACAATATCAATTTTGATATTAAGATGCTGATGCGATTGTATGAAAGGACGGGAATGCCGATTCCTTTCGTTCTCTCTGAAGAAGAAAAGCAGCTGGACGTGCTGATCTATGCAAGAGATTTGGTTTCATCAAAAGAGACAAAGTCCCATAAACAGGAAGACGTATGCAAAGCAATGGGTTTGGAAGATGGCGTTAAATTTCATAGCGCCATTGATGATATTGAAGCGTGTTTTAGGCTATTTAAAATCTTTGTAAAACAGTATCAAGATATGGAGACTTTGGACTATTCTAAACTCCCAACTCCTATGATTTATCAGAATGGAATTGCTTATTGGGAAAAGGGAAAGATCAAAAGAATCTATGTTAATACTGATAAAGGCGGATTCTACTATGACATCATCAAGAAAGAATGGAATGTGAAAGACGCATCTGATAGTATGAAGAATTATAATGTTCCGGCGTTGATCAAAGCAGCTTTTCAAGCGGTTTGTGTTTCTGATGAAGAAGCATTCGTGAAAGCGGTAAGGAAAGATTTGAATTAGCATATGAAGAAAAGGGACGGTTTTTGCCGTCTTTTTTCTTTTGTCATACTAAAAGTGAAGGAGGTTTTTATGATTTTTAATAATATTGTGTATCTGCTTTTAATATGTGTCTTGGTCATATCTTCTGTCTATGATATTAAGACACGATTACTCCCAATCCGAGCCATGATTCTTTTTACAGCGGTTCTTTGGGGTACAGGCTGTTTTTATGTGCCAAATGATCTTCTTATGCAGTATCTTATTGCCTCGCTCTTTGGCGGGGCCTATGGATTTATCGTATATTTTATCATGGCAAAATATTTTGGAGGAGGGGGAGGCGATGTCATCTATATGGGATGTATCGGCATTTTAATGGGTACTGGAATCTTTGCTATCATTTTTCTCTCATCCTTATGTTATCTGGTTTATGGCGGGATCTCAAAGAAAAAGGGGAAGACTGAGGTCGCTTATATCCCTTGTGTGTTAGCGGCAATGATCCTCTATTTTCCAATCTATTTGTATTTTTAAGGAGGATTTTATGAATCCATTAAAAAGAGTTGATCCAAACCGGGATCACGGAAAGAAGATGCTGTTCTTTATCATATTCTCATTGATCTTTCTAACTGCAGTCATGACAAAATGCCAAAATGATAGAGTGCTTCCGGCATTCGTGAAGGAAGATGATGTTGCTACGGAAGCCACAACAGAAATGACAGATGAGCTGCTTCCCATGGAAGAATATGTGGATAAGATCAATAATTTTTCCATAAAGGTTCCGGAGGGCTTTACTAAAGTTATCAAAGACGGATTCCCACTGTATGTCGATGCAAAGACAAAGTCATCCATCCACATTAAGACTACTACTTTGGATATTTCAAGAGCGACCATGAATTCTGATGCAGAAAATACAAAGATTACAGCGGATGGCGGAGATTTTATTGAGTTAAGGGCTCTCAGTAATACAAGCAATATGCTGCTTTATAAGAAGCAAAACGGCAGCACCATCTTTGATTATGTAGAATTAAATTCGTGGAGTATGGACCGTATGATCACGGTGGAATGCATTATAGATGATGCGTATTACAAGGAGATCGGGCCGACCATGGAAAAATGCCTGAATTCCCTGGAATGGACAAAGGAACATCCGATTCCAGAAAATTGCTCTATTGCGGCAAATGAATCGGCAGGCATCTGTTATGTACTTCCTGCAGACTGGACTTATTCGACTTCCGGGAATGCGCTTTCCGGTTCGGATGAAGTTTCCGGAGCTATGATAAATGTGGTATCTGCGCAAACAACGGATGATTTTCATGGCCTAACCCAGGCTCAGTATGCTTCTGGGATCGCAGGCAACCGCATCGGCTTTGTTATTAGCCGATATGAGGCAACGAAGGAGCGCATCTATGGGGAAGCTGTGTTTATGCAAGATGGGACAAAAATGGGAATGATACAGGCGGCCATTGCGACAGGGAAATACCAGACAATCATTACCTATGAATATCCATACGATAAGATTGATGAAGATACAAAAGAAATGATGAGAGAATCTATAAAACAATTACAAAAGATTCCAACGGTGAAGAAGATTACCGCAAAGAATTAGGAGCCCAGACGGCTCCTTTCTTTATTTTCTCATTGCAGTGACATTTAAAATACTGACGATAATTTTATCATTTGCATGCCGTATGACCCGGCATTGGATCCCTTTATAGGAGAATTCATAACTGGTAAGATTTGATTCTGTCCCGCACATAAAGTCCTGATAAATTTTATCCATAAGCTTTGAAATGATTTTCTCATAGTCGATTAAGTTCAGGCGGTTATTGCAGGCACGCTCCCCCTTCTTTCGGTTTTTCTCTCGGTATTTTGGACATGCATAAAAAGGAGAGTGTGGTCCCTCAACGATTTCTAATTCAGTATCTGGGTGCATCCCACAAACAAATGTCACACTTCCCCATATATTCTTGATCATAATAAACTCCCTTCAGACAAAATGGATATCTTACATTTATAGTATGGAAAAGAGGTTTTACCTCATCGTCCATTCTTTCATACTATATATGAACAAAGCAAAGGAGAGCATTATGAATCGGATTGATATTTTAAATGGAATCGATGCCGGATGTGAAAGCTCCGGATTTTTTGATAAATCGAATCTTTCTTTTGAGGTAAATAAGACTGTTTTTCAGGAGGGGGTTGAAAGCATCCGGAATTATAATCCTGGATTTGCCCGTGTATGTGGGGCAGATATGACAAGGGAACCTGTGATCGGACGAATCGATGGTAATGAGGCTAAAATCTGGAACGCAGGATTTTCAAAGATCGGCAGCGTTGTAACCAATCCATTTAAGATCATGGAAACCAATGGCGGCCTTGGGAATGAAGATAGAAAAGAACGCTATTTTACAGACTTTGAAGGGAATGTGATCGCAAAGTTCAGTGACGAGAATACAAGATTTGAAATCGGTGACCGAATTACATCAACACTGTCTGAAAAAGATGATCAATTCTTTCGGGAGAAGGCTGGAAGAACTGATATGACTTATGAGGAATTTAAGGATACGATCATTGATGATGGTATAAAGAATTATGCGGATCGCCTTGATCGGCAGTCAGGGGGAGAATCAAAATATCTTTCTGGAAAAATCTCTGATCTTGAAGATGTTATCTCAAAATATGAAACAACAATGGAGAAACTCGATATCGCAGCAACAGAACTCTATCGATCTTTGGGAAAAGAAAATGATGCAGACAGGATAAAAGCCCTCTCGCGGGAAGCTTACGGGATTGAAAACCTGAAGGCGACATATTCTTATTCCATTGATCGGTTAAAAGAAGAGCGTCAGGATGTAACGCTTTTAAAAGATAAGATAGATACATATTTAAACGAATCGAAAGGACAGAAGTTCACTGTACAAGAAAAGTTTGAAATATATTTGGACAAAGAGAAACACGCAGCTGGGAAGCAATATTTTGTCCATTCCCTGGCGGAACGCTATGAAGAGGTTGCTGAAAAATTCTTAGAAAAAAGGGAACCGGAAATCAAAGAGTTTCTTGAGAAATATAATGAATTGCATGAAGATAAATTGTCCATCGGAGAAGATGGCAGAATTTATAACGAGTATGGCATTTCAAACGATGGATGTTATGACAGCGATATGGCCAACCCGGAAAAGTTTGAACATGGTGTAGTCATAAGAGATGATGATGAGGCTGGTATAAGCGAGTTAAAAGAAGGCTGTGCCACCAAAGGGTTTGAAGACTTAGAAAGCTTTAAAAAAGAATCCTATGATAAAGAAGCGATGTTTGAAAAAGTGGAAACAAACGTAAGTGGTGAGATCAAGGAAGCTATCGTAGGCAATATCCTAAGAGATGCTATTGATGCAGTTTACATAGAAAAGGGTCCGGAGGAACTCGTAAGACTTTATGATGAGGCATCAAAGGAATCAAAGGGGGACCTGGAACAGGCAGCGATCAACTTTACGGATAAGGTTCTTTCTTCTCAAGAAGAAATCTTTGAACAAAAAGAAAAGATAGAATCCACAAAGGAATCTTTGACTGCTAATGTAAAAAAAGCAGAAGAAAAGTACCAAGCGATCGTTGACTATTTTGGGATCTTTGCTAAAGGGGATCAAAACACCTACATTCTTGCCGCAAAGGCAAATATGCTAAAGGCATATAAGGATGCGGGGATCGATTACCGCGGACGGCCCGTTACAAAATATGATATCTTCGTAGCAAATTATCGCATACTTGACAGTGATCCCATTTCATCTTTTTTAACAAAGGTGATCATAGAAAAGTTTGTTATGCCAGAAGTAGAGCGTATTGAAAAAGAGAGAATGAATGAAAGTGAAGTCGAAAAAGCACGGGAGGACCGAGCCACAGAGGTTGAGAAAAATCAAAATGTTTATGAAGATCCTACGGAGCGTTTTGTAAATGATCTCGCAGAGAATGATATTGAAAAAACAGAAGATCAAAGTGAGCATGTCGAGACACCAGAGGCAGAAAAAGAAACCGTTGATGTCTCTTTAAAGGAAGATACCGAGAAAGATCAGGCCGGAAAAGATCCTGCTGATAATCCAGAAGTTGAGGAAAGGCTTATAGAAGCCGATGTGGATCAAGAAGATGACAAAAAAGAAGATACAAACGATATCGAAGAGGCAGAGGACCCGGCGGATCAGTCAGAAGGAGCTTTAGACACTGATAGTTTTGAAGACGATAACAATGATGTTATGGAATCTGAAAATAAAGTAGATCAAGCCGATCGATCTGAAAGTGAAACAGATGATGATAAAAAAGTGGAAGATGGCGATTCAATTGAACATGAAAAGGAGGAAATTAATGTAGGCGAAGATGAAAAAGAAAGCTTCGAAAAACCTGAAGATGAAGAGAATCCGGAGATCGAGCCCGAAACTAAAACAGAGGATGTCCAGGAAGACAAAGAGGATGTAGATTCCGTTCAGCAGCCTGAAACAGATGCAGAGTCAGAACATGATGTGGAAGCAGATGAAGATTTTGATGACAAGAAAGATGTTCTTGGACAAGAGGAAGATAACGAAGAAAATATCGAAGAATCTGGGCATGATATCGTTGTACAAAGAGAGGAAGATAAAGAAAGAGCTGATATCGGAGATGATGATATATCTGGAAAGGAAGATGAAGATCCTGAGGATGGTTGTAAAGAGCTGCAAAGTGAACCAGATCATAAAGAAGATCCTAAAACGATAGAAGAAAATGATTATAAGGATATCTTAAATGATTATATAAATGAGTCAGGGAAGAATCTGGCGGATGTACTTTATGATCTATCCGATGATGAAGGAACAATTGACGAAGATAAGCTCATTGATGCCTTTTCTGACCTGCTGATGAAAACAGAGGATGGTTTGACCAATGAGTCAGCAACCGGCGTTGCGGACTTCTTGGTGGATATGGCTTCCACAAGTGATGAATATGGATTTACAGGATTTATTGACCGAATCATGGAAGTGGCCGTTGAAAAAATGGGTACACAAGAGTTATCCAGGGAAGAAATGACCAGCTTTATTGAAACTTATTATGATGCCATTTCAGATAGTATCGAATATAAGGCAGAGGTGGGAGATTTTGACCGTATCCAGCATTCTTGGGATGATAATGAGCCTGATTACTCTTATGTATTTGACGATATCATGGTGCAAGTAGATGAAGATACTTTGGAGATGACATATACTCCTCTTAATGAGGAGGCTGCAAATCGATTGGAAGATATGCAGGATCTGTCCGATGTCGCAGATTCCATAGAAGCAGCCATTCATGAAGGATTCGAGCGCCTTTATGGAGAAGAAGTGGCAGATAAGATCGACTATATTGCAGAATACCTGTACGCAGGATTAAATGATCAACTAGGGCGGGACGAGTATGACATGGAGGATGGACTTAGACTCGTGGCCGATAACATCAGCGATGTCTTGGGTGCAATTTTTCATGATTATTCCTCTTATTCAGAAGATGTACTGGATATTGCGCAGGGAAATTCAGAATTTGATTCCTATCAGGAGGCGTTCGAATCCCGCTATGAACAAACGCCAGAAGAAGTCGGACTAGACGCAATTGCCAATGACTTATTGGAAAAGTACCCTCTTACAGAAGCAATACCGGAATTTGGAGAAGATGAAAAAATGGATTTAGATGAAGCAACAGCTCGGGAACTTATAATGGAAGCTGCCGCAGAAGATGCTTCTATTTATGATGAGGAACCATTCGAATCAGAATTTGATTTAACGCAGAATGATCTCGATGCGATCAATGAAGAACTTATGGACTGGGATGAATGAAAGGAGAAGATTATGGAGATATACAACTTTATCATACAATTTTTCACAATATTGCTCGGCATCTTTTGTGGAATCTATATTGCATTTTTACTTATGAAAGGCATGAGAAACTTAAAAGAAAAAAGAAGAAAAAAACGAAGGCGGCATCCGGAGGCCCGGATAAAGAAAAAACAAGAAAGTCAAAAAGAATTAATTAGGAAAAACATAAAAAGTATTAAGCGAATAAAAGCTAGACGATCAAAAAATCATGGGGAGATTTCCTTAAAGGACCGTATTGGATGTCAAACTTCGATTAAATTAGAAAATTGCTATCTTGATGGTCTTAATTATAATAGGGAAATTAAAAAGGGGAAGAAAAAAGAAGAGGAGGCGTATCATTATATTGATAAGGTACGCAAAACTCTTAATAAAAACTGAGAAACAGATACTTTAGCACCTCCTGTCGCAAATGGGCAGCAGAGGTGCTTTTTGTACCCTTTTGTTTTTTCATACTATCATTAGGAAACTGTTAATAGACGAAAGGAGATACTTATGGAAATGAAAACAATTGAGATCTATGGATTTGAAGGAATCACGAAGAGTATCCTTTATCCTCAAAAGATCAATCTTTTACTTGGAGAAAATGGGACAGGAAAAAGCAGTACTCTGAGGGCCATACGCTATGCCCTTACAGGAGAGCATGGAGATCATTTTATTAACATGCATGTTGCCTCATGTCGTGTAGTAATCGAATTCACAAATGGTATCATCATTTCAAGAGAGGCGACTCCCAATGCTAAAGGAGCCATGATCACAAAATGCAGAATGAACGGGAAGGCAACAACGGCAAAATCCATCACAGAATTCCTTACACAGGAAGGATATGATAGTGCATCATTGAAGCTTATGACTGCTGGGGACATCGCCAATGCCCTTCCAGATAGTGAGGGCCTGGCAGAATACATCTTATCTCAGCTTAACATGAATCTGTCTTTTGAAAGCATTGAAAAACATGCCGGAAAGATTAACCCCAAAACAGTTGAACTCATGAGGAGGTACTTTCCAGAAGGTAATTTTAGTATTGATAAGATCACAGAGGTACATGATACGATCAAGACAGAGCGCACGATTTTAAATCGAAAATTAAAAGAACATCAGGCAAAAGCGGTCTTTCACGGAATAACACCGGGGCGCACGGAAGCGGAAATACAGAAAGATCTGAATGAAATTTTAAAAGTAGAAGCATCTAAGGATGCAGTAAAAGAAGCACATGCCTCTTACCAGCAAGCGCTTGCGGCAAGAAATAAAATCCTTGCAGAAATTAAAGTCCAAGAAGAGTTATATGATGCTATGGAAGTGGTAAGGCCGAATCCAGCGCAAAGGGAAAAAATAGAAAAGGAAATTAAAAATCTGAAAAAGCAGGCTGCAAATTTGACCCGTATGGAAACTACACTGCTTCAAAATATCGAAATGTATGAAACAACACTTGATAATCTATCCTCGAATTGTTGTCCATTGTCGGAAAAACTAGTCTGCAAGACGGATAAAAATGAGATCAAGGGAGAACTGCAGGAACTAAAACAACGAAATAAAGAAGAACTTAATTTAGTCCGTGATTCCATTTCAACAAATAAAATCAGAATGGAAGCAGAGGAGAAGAAACTGAATGATTTCACAAAAGGAGAAGCCGCGTATCAAAAGAAGTTAAATATTTGTTCCAAAATCACCCTCTTAAAATCCAACCTCCCACAAGTTCCAATAAAACCAGCAAAGCCGCCAGAAGAAGAAACAAAAAATGAAGATTTTTCAAAGAAGAAAATTCTAGAAAACGAAAAGAAAAACTTGGAAGATTATAAATATGCGAAAAAGGAGAAACAAAAAGCTGACAGTCTTCAGGCAGATATTGATATCTATACAGATGCCATTAACTTTTTGTCACCAAAAGAGGCAGGTGGTATCAAAGAAAAAATCCTTATGTCGGCATTGTCCGTTTTTGTTTCTCATTGTCAGGATCGCGCCAGACAGCTGAATTTTCCATTTACCCTTCAACTCCATTGTAAGAAAGGGCTGGAATTTTATTGTGAAGATAAATATGGGAATTCGATCCCCGTAAGAAAAGCTTCTGAAGGAGAACAGATCCACTTAGTCTTCCTTATTCTCGATATGATTAACCAGCTGACCAATACAAAATTTTTAATTATAGACAATTTCAATCATATGGATAAGGCTAATTTTGAATCCTTAATACGGTTACTACAGAGGAAAGAGGTTGCAGATGAATATGAACATATTTTTGTTGCGCAGCTGCCATTCCAGGAAATTCAGGATTATCTGGAAAATAAACAAAAGTTAAATGTCATTTCCATGTAAATGAAAAAGGATGGGGCTTCCTGTCCTTTTCTTTTGAAAAAATGACATCTCTTTTTTCATACTATAAATGAAAGGACAAACAGGAGGAAAAATTTATGGTATTAAAAGAGGAAGTCATTAATCAAAACTATGGTGTATTTGCAGGGAGAATCGTGCAGCTTAGAAAACGAGAAAAGGATGCGTTGATCGTGCTCGCCGTCAACCGTGGAAGTTTTGTAAATTTTCTGGTATTTTTCAGCAACGATAGAAACATCGTTGATGGATTTCGGGTAAGTGAATATGTTCGAATCCATGGATATGTGAAGACTGGATATATTGCCGCTCCACGTCGTGAAGGGGAAGAAGGGTTCCATTTTCAGAAACTGATTGCTACGGATATTCGAAGGCCAGAAAGTAGATTGAAAAGGCTGGGTCTTCATTCCAGGTCAGAAGCGGTTTTTGAACCAGATGAAAACCGATTGATCCTTTCTGGAAAGGTTACATACCTTGGCAGAAAAGAGGATGGATATGACCTTTTGAGGATCCGCATTGAAGAAGAACCAGACGAAGAGACAGGAAAGATTAGATTCCAGGCTCCGGGCATCGTCTTTTACAAAGAAAAGAAAAATTGGCTTGATGAGATTGAAGAAGGAGACAGTGTATGTGTCCAGGCCGAAATACAGACATTTATGACTCCCAGTAAACGGAAGATTACTAGGATCGTATGCAACGATCTGGCGAAGATTGAAGAGATTTAAATCATTGGCGCATCCGAAAGGATGCGTTTTTTGTATTATGGTTTATCTTCATACTAAGTATAGAACTATTGAAAGAAGCTTTGGAGAGAAATTTAAGATTCTCCAGAAAGGAGTTTATAAATGCAATGGAAATCAAGAGGTTTAAACTGTATTGAAGATGTCATATTGGCAAATCATCCAGAAGATGATTCTATTAATGCGTTTCTCAACGTAAAGCCCTATTATTTTATTCAAAATTTAGATGATATGGCTCAATTTATCATGAAAGGAATTACAGATGGAAGACCGTTTACCATCATCGGTGATTATGATGCGGATGGAGTTTGCTCTACATATGAACTATATCTTCTCTTGAAAGAACTTGGAGCCGCGGATATTACTATTAGGCTTCCAAGGCGTTTTAGTGAAGGGTACGGTCTTAATGAATCCATTATTGATGAAATAGAGGAAGGGATCCTCTTAACTGTGGATAATGGGATAGCTGCTTGTGAAGCGATTGAGAAAGCAAAAAAGAAAGGCCTATTGGTCGGAATCATTGACCATCATTTAAACCGCAGAAAAGAAGATGGAACAATACTCAACCCACCTGCAGATATCATTGTTGATCCGAATGCAGATGGACTAGGAGGAGATTTTAATGGATACTGTGCAGCCGGCCTCGTCTATAAACTGGCCCAGCATATGGGGATTCAATCGAAACCACTTGAGTACATTTTAAGCTATGCGGCTATTGCGACAGTGGCTGATGTCATGGATCTTGTTAAAGATAATCGAAAGATTGTTATAGAGGGGCTATCAATTTTAAATGACTTTCGTAAGTGTCCAATGGCACTTAGCGTCCTGATGCGTGAGATGTATTGTAAAACTTTAACCGCAAAGGACATTGGATTCATGATCGGGCCAGTGATCAATGCGTCTGGCCGCTTGCTAGATGACGGAGCAAGAAAGGTTCTTGAATATTTTATGAGCAAGGAAGATTTTCCTTCCCTCGTTGAAAAAGCGAAGGAGCTTAAAGAGATAAATCAGGAAAGAAAAGAGCTTGTTCAAGAAACAATGAAACGGATCCAGGAATATATTACAGACAACTGTATTTTTTATGAAAGACCTATGATCATTCAGATGGACGATCTTCATGAAGGCGTTCTTGGTATCATTGCAGGAAGGCTGGCAGAGGAATGGAAAACTCCGGCTTTTGTCCTTACAAAAAACGAAACGGGAGAATTCAAAGGAAGTGGAAGGAGTTATGGATCGATCGACTTAAAGGATCTTATGGATCATTGCCAGGAATCACTGCTCAGTTATGGTGGCCATAAGGCTGCCGGTGGAATCAAGATCGCGGATGAGGCATGTCTTAATCAATTTAAGGAGATGAGTGCTCGTTATCTGGAAGGTAAAGATCTGGATGAAGATGAGGTCTATGTTTATGATCTTGAGTTGACTTCGGAAGATGACATAGATGCTGTTTTAGAAGAGTTAAAAAAATTCGAGCCATTTGGGCAGGGAAATCCTGCGGTTACATTCTTGATCAAGGATTTTACACTGACTCCAGTCGGGGGAAAATTTTATGAAGCTTTTGGAGATTCAAACGACCCTCATTTAAAGTGTAATGGAAAAAATATCTCTATGATTGGATTTAGAAAGTTTCATCAATTTCAGGAAGCAGGATGCCCCAGGGTCCTTCATGCATATGGGCAGCTTTTACCGTCTGAAAATGGAGGCCGGTTTGAGTTGGAAGATTTTGAAGCAGTACATAAAAAAAAGGAAAGATCCTCTCTTTCAAAAGCACTATCAAGGGAACTTATGAACTTTTAATGGCAGACTTACGACAAACTTCTTTCTTTCTGCTTATCTGAAAATAAGGAGGATGGAATGCAGTACCCATCACAGATTTACAAAAAAGTGATTTCATTGCCAAAATCAGAAGGGAAACAAACACTGGCTTTGGATGATAAATTGAGAACTTCGATGAAAGAAGCACCGCTTTCTTATCATGATTCTTCCTCAAGAATTGATATTACTGGGATTATTAAAAAGGAGGAAAGAACAAAGATCTTTTATTCAAACATCAAAGGGAATAACATCGGATATTTTAAGGAGTGCTGTCAGAATTCGTTGGCGTTCCAAATGAATCCATTGTACGGTGAAGGTGAATACAATCCCTATGAAGTTTATCCAAAGACTCATAAGAAAAATGCAGACGGAACTTTTGGTGATATTACAAATTTCCGTTACCGATCCAAAGAAGAAGGCGGGGTCCATAGGATTCATGACATTATGATTCTATGCAACCCAAGATCGGGCAGTGCTTTTTATGAAATATTGATTCGGAATGGCTATGCAAATCTTACAAAGGATCAAAATGGCAAAAAAATCATTGATGCCGCCACAGTTACAGATTTGGAGGAATTTCGATTCTCCCTTGACTTGGCAGATTTCAGTAACCTGGTAAATGATGTTTGTGATTATGTTTTGATTTTCAAAAACAATATGTATTTAAGGCAGAAGGAGATTTCCAGCGATGCTCTGAATAGAATCTTAAATAGGAAAAAGGATACAGGGAATCCACCCGTGATTTCGGGTGAACCGCCTATTCATTATTAAAAAAGGGCCTTTTAGGCTCTTTTTTCATACTATTAATGAAGAAGAAATGAAAGGTGTGATTGTTTATGAAGAAAATAAGAACCCTATTTTGCTGTCTGTTTCTTGCATTTATCCTAAGCTGGACGGTCAAGGCAAAGACTCCGGTAGACCGGCCGCAGGCTTCGAACGCTGAAGAACAGGAAGATAACTGGTACAATGCCAGCGGGACGATTCAAGCAGATTCTGAGTATGTTTTGGATCCGGAGATACCAGAAAACTATATCCCCATTCCTGGAAAAGATGAGACGTATATGGTCGTTGATGAAAAAGGAAATATTAAAAAATATCGGCAGCGAATGAAACAAAAAGATGGTTCTTGGGTCTGGCAGGATGTCAATCCAGATATCCCAGATAACTATATGCCGGTCAAAGGTATCAAGAATTTATATAAAGTAATGAATGAAGACGGCAGTACCTCTTATATGAAATATATTAGAAATGAAGATGATACTTATGCTTTTATTACATGTGATAAAAAAGGAAAACCTTTGGAAGATAAAATAAAAGGAGACAAAATCCCTGATAATTATGTCCATATCTCAAACAATGTTTATGCTGTTTATAATGAGCACGGAGTTATCATTGGCTATAAGAAGCGAAAAACCAAAAAGGATGGTTCTTATTACTGGGCGGATACTAAAAAACCGAAGGAATCTTCAAAAAAAGATTCCAACATTGTTAATGGAGGGTTAAGTAAGAAGAAAACATCCTCTCAAAGTAACGTCCCTGCTGCACAAAAGAAGGGATCAAACCCTTCCGTTACGCAGACCAATGGATCTGGTGCCAAAAAGAAAAACAGTGACGGAAGTTATACACAAACAGAAAGTTATACAGAGACAAAAATAAAAGGAAATTATAGAATAACTTATAAAACGACAATTACAAAAAAATATGACTCTAGGGGGAATCTGCTCTCTACAAAAAAAGTGGGGCCTAATGAGATCAGCAAGACAAAGGTATCGGGCAGCAGTAGTTTAAACGCTCCGGATAAAAGCTCTGTAAAAAACAGGCTGGATGAGGAAGCAGCTCGAATGGGTGCGAAGGTTTCATACCAAACTTCCATGGAAACCAAACTTTTAACTGCCCTAAATGCAGAACGCCAAAGCGAAGGTATAAAAGCTTTATCAAAAACAGCAAATGCATATAAAATTGCAAAATGCAGAGCAGCAGATATGGCGCTTTATGATTATGTGGATTATGACAGCTATCTTTACGGAAGTCTCAATGCCATGTTGAAAAAGTATGGCATTCGCTATGAGACTTCAGGGATGAACATCTGGAAGACAACCAATCGGGATGTCGATGGAATTAATGCAAGATTTCAGGCAGTCAGTGGATCCAGAAAGACAAGGATGTCAAAGCATGCATCCGGCGTCGGAATCGCAGTTGTTAAAAAAGGCGGATATTATTATATATGTGAAGTATTTCTGTAAAGAGTGGAAAATGTTTTCTTCATACTATTTATGAAAAGCTTATAGACGACAAGAGTAATGAAAGGAGATTTTATGGAAATAACAATCGGGGGCGTTTTAAATCAAGAAGATCGCCCCAAATGCAAAGGATTGCATCTTACCAGAGAGCAAATAGGAGTTTGTCAAAAGGTTGCCGAAGAATTAATGAAAAGAAATATTCCTTTTCATTTTGAAGCGGTCAAAGAGGGGGCTCTTTTTGCAGGAATCACGATTCATGATAGAAAAAGCGGAGAATTCGCTACAATCAAGCTGGATCCGGACGTTAGCCAAAACATTATAAAAAGTGGTGAATCTATTCCATCTATACTGGAAGGGATCCTAAAAAATATCCTTGTGGACAGGCTGGGAGTCAAAAATCCGGAACAAAAAGATATAAAAGAACATTTTTCACAAATACGACAAAAAATCTGTGAGGAGCCAACAAATTTTTCTTTTCGATATGTTGTAGAGGTTTCCCAGTATATCGTAAATGAAAAGCCAAGGAACGACTTGTTTTACCGGAAGCTGGATAGTGGATATGCTATCTATTTTATATCCATGCCATATGATAAAAGCGGAAGTGCTAGTCTTTTAACAAAAGTAATGGCCAGCGAGTTTGAGCTGACACAGAATCTATTGAACTTTAAAGTGGAGGAGGGGGTGCGTGTCGCTTTACAGCTTCATCCAATTTCGACTGTTTTGAATCAGGATACAAAATGTTTTCGACTTTCAAGTTTTGAGATTGCCGGCGCAATCCTAGATCCAGGTCAGGGTATTTTGAAAAAAATATGTAAAGAAGCAGAAATTGGAGAAGTCTATTTTAGTATTCATGACCAGTCTTGTGTTGCTTTTTCAACAGAGAAGGAGCTTCTTTATGAAACTATAGAAATGCTGGAGATGGTTTATGAAGCAGAGCGTGGCGCTTATCCAACGGAACAAGGAACAACAGCTCTTAGAACATGGAATGAAGTTTTTTATTATAACATGCAAAAGGATACCATTGAAAAAATAAAGGGGGATTCAGGTGAGAAATTATAGCAAGGTCCTGATTTTGTCGTTCATACTTGTAGTACTCGCTTCCGGATGTACAAAAACAAAAGAAGAACATACGTTAGATTCTGACATAGAAGTGTCTGCAGGAAAAGAGAATGCTGATAATGGGGTGAAATCCACAAGAAATGTTATAGAGGAAACTTCTATTACAAACGATACTGCCATACAGCAGACAGAAGAGCCAACCACAGCCTATATCGCTACCAAAGAAGATGCTTCCCAAAGTCCGTTAAATGGTATTGGGACCATAGGCTCTATTTCAGAGGACGAAGTGAAGATTGAGATGTCAGAAGGAGCATATCAAACATTCGTGATCAGGGGCAAGGTTAAAAAAATAGTAGAGAAGTACAAAGTAGGTACGAAGGTTTCCTTTCGATATAAGTATCTGGAAGGGAGTGCCGCCATGCAGATTATTTCCATTTCAAAGAAATCGTAGCCCTATAAAAATCCCCTATAAGCAGAAGCAATTACCTTGCCTACTTAATAGGGGGTTTTATCAATTATCATAGTTTCTTAATCTATTGTTGCATTAATGCGATTTTTAAGCATAAGAGGGATTGATGTCTCCGTGTCCCAGATGATCGTATTTTTTTGAGCAATATCAAAATGCAGATATGTGTCTTTTTTACAAAGTTGGATGACTGGTTTTCCGATGCCCATTGCATAACCTTCTTCAAAATAAGCGCCATTATTTTGATGCGTCAGATCAACGACAACAAACTTACTATCTCTAATATATTTTAATAGCTCCGGGGTAATAAAATCATTATGCTGAACTTCATCAATAAAAACAGCAAAATATCCGGCATTTGTAATTCCCTGCCGAATTGCTTCGCGTAAAATCTTTGTTTCTTCGCCGAACTTCATTGCAACTAAAACATTTCGTCCATTTGATGTGTTTTTCTGAAGTTCATCCACTCTTTCATAACCCTTTGGAGTTAAACGTATTCGTATTCCTGTATAATTATCTTCATTTATTCCCTCCCAATATTCAATAAAAGAAATATCACGAAGATAATCCAACATATAATTCGCTTCATCTTCGTAATCTGCTTCGTCTCTCCACTCCCAGTTTTGCCCTATTCGTTCTTTACGATCTATAAATAACATCCCGAATAATTCCTGCATCTTAAAAGTAACAAACTGTCCCATGTGAGCAGTTGATTCATAGATATGTAAAAGAATTAAATCAATTTTTTCTGAAAAAGTTTTAGGATACCATGCGTTAATCAGCTCTGCATCCATATGTACTGGCCATCCATTGGTATTGTTTCCTGAGTTAAAATCTTTTTTGTACTCATCGCAAGTTTCTTTTTCTAAAGGTGTATGATATCGATATTCTTGTGGCGTAGTATCGATCGAAAAACGATGATAAAGTAAATATGGAGCAAGTTGATTTCCTGATTTATGTAATATTTCATTGAGATCGAAAAGCTCGAATCGACCACAAACGGGACATAAATAAAATGTACTTGATTTATGTGGGTATCTTTCAGCAGTGATCTGTGACCTGCATGCAGGACAAATGATAGTTTTCTCCATAAAAATCTCCTTATGAATTAAGTTATTTATATGACAAATTTTATCTTAAGGTTCTTGTATTTTCACACGTTTGTTGTGCTGGCAAATTCATAGGTCAGCTTATTTCTTTTTATGATGATAGTTACGCCATTCTTGGATTGTTAAATCTCCGTGAGCAGTCCGAATGTAACTTCCATCTGTTGTCAGATATACGACCCTTCCAACAAGCTTCTGTCCAGTTACAACGTCGGTCCCCTGGACTTTTTGTCCTCTTGGATGATCCTCCTGTCTTGTAAGGTTTCTTGATACCTTTATGAGGTTTAAATCCTGAATATCTTTCGCATCTCTTTGTCGATTCTTTGTGCAGATAAAGACACAATCTCCAGGATGGATCATGCTCCTTCTCCTGCAATCTGCTGTCCGGTCTTTGAAGTGATCTTTTTCCATAAATTTCTCCTTTCACCTTCTTTATCATAGTCAGAAAAGTCCTACTTGGCAAGCCTTTATGCGACATCTATGTTTTTAATAGACTTTCTGCATACTAAGTATGAAGGAATATTTAGAAAGGAGAGTTTTATGAAAAGAATGAAACGCATCATGACATTTTTGCTTGCGCTTTCCCTTACACTCCAGTCATGTCTTGCGGGAGGGTGTCTAGTTGCAGCAGAGGAGGGAGAAGGAGAAGACACAAATGGGGTGGTCATCGTCCGATACCTGGAGGAAGGAACAAATAAGGTCCTTTCAAAAGAATATGAAGAAACAGGTGTTGGCGGAGCGGCATACAAGGGACCCAACGGGGATGGAGATCTTAGCCATATCTCTATTGACGGATATGATTTTGTAAAGACTATAAAGCCTGAG
Organism: Anaerostipes hominis (ex Lee et al. 2021); assembly: GCF_002270485.1. Classification (GTDB taxonomy): domain Bacteria; phylum Bacillota; class Clostridia; order Lachnospirales; family Lachnospiraceae; genus Anaerostipes; species Anaerostipes hominis. Next base: position 107,574 of record NZ_NQOG01000007.1, read on the forward strand.
GAATTGGCAGAAGATTCTGAAAAAAATCCAATTTGGGATGAAGACTCTTGCAACAGCACATTTCTGAACGGGAAAACACAGATCATTACACATTATTATGAAAGTAATGAAGGAAGCGTCAAGCTTCGGTTCGTTGATGCGGATACGAAGAAGGAGATTTTGGCAGAAGATAATGATCCGTGGGCATCTTATCAGGAAACTGGGAAAGGAGGAGAGGCCTATAAGGGAAGAAATCACGACGGATTTATGGGAAAGGTTTCGATTCCGGGGTATATTTATTATCAGACTTTGAAACCGGACAAAATCGCAACAGATGAGGAAGGGAATCCCATTTGGGATGAAGATACTTGCAACAGCATTTTTATCAAAGGAGAGCATCAGGTTATCACCCATGAATATATAAAATTAGATACATCGGCTACGAACAGCTTGAATTTTTCAAAATCCAATATTGGAAACGGCTGTGATGTTACATTGATAGGAGCAATGAAGTATCTTGGGAATACGGATGCTGACTCTATTACTATGAAAATCTCTATCCCAAAAGTCATGAAGGCGAGGAGTATAAAGATTCCAGCAGCAAAAGCCGGGGATGAGGTAAAGTTAAAGATCTCATGTCTTATAGAAAACGAGCATGAGCAGATGGTGTTAGAGAAAGAGAGCGATGCTGCGAAGCCTCTGGAAGTAAAAATTCCATCAAAGGCTGTAGAGTTGATCCTTACATATCATGGGAAAATTAAAAACGCAGGATTTTACAGAGAGCACCAAAGCAACGCTTTTTCAGTGGGCAAGATAGAGGTTCTGGGACAGGCTATTTATGAAGGGAAGAAAGAATCGCATGAAGTGTCAGCAAAGGCAACTGTATCTGTAAAGAAAGATGGGATTGAAGAAAAAAAGGAGGAAAAAGCAGATTCTTTCCAGATATTTGCTCCTGAAGCTGCCGCCTTGGAGATATCGGCTCCAGAGTATACACATCGTTATGATAATACACATATGGATATCGATGGTATCACGTATCATGGACCTTTCATCCCTGTATTCCAGGCAAGAGTATCTGTCAAAAATGGAGATGTTTCATCCATGTTGCTTCCGGATGTAGAAGGGGCCAAAAATATCAATGCGATGATTAGGACCAACCAAAGGACGCATTCTTATGAGAATGTAAAAAGTGGAGGAACTCTGAATTTTAAAAAGTTCTTGTCACCGGGAGAGCAGGTCGAGGAAATCATCATAGAATTTTATCATATAAAGTCCTTAAAGACATCAAAAAAGGGATCTATCATCTTAACCCCCTCATATGATTCCATGAAAGATGGAGAGAGAGCAACCCTTCGGGCATCAACAAGAGCTTATACAACAAAAGAGGGGAATGATGGGAATGCTTATTATCGGTCATCGAATACCTTGAATGCTGGTGTCAGAGTATCAAGTGCTAAAATTTCGGGTACAACGATTTCCATGCCAAACCGGATTCTAAGGGGTGAGGACTTTGTTCTTAAAATGAAAGGCTTTGAAAATTTAAGTACAGCACATGTGGACGGTATGCAGTCAACAATGAATTTCAGTGCTCCAGTCATTATCAAATCGTTCGAAAAAGGAGAGAGCGGCGGCGAGTCTGACGGTACAGCCTATGAATATATGGATGGCGGGGTATGGAGACCTTATGATGAAGGCAAAGTAAACAGCACAACGGGAATCCGGATCACTGTCACAAATCCATCCAGAGGATTTGCAGTACAGCCGAAGATTAACTTGCGACAGGCTGAACAAGATACGAAGGTAGTCAAGGCAAGTGTAAGATCCAGAGTGTATGATGGAAAAAAGACCTACATGGAAGAATATGCAGATTCCGAAATTCGATTTTACGACATGAAAGGGACTTTTTCGTTTTCTCAAGAAAAAGGCACCTTAGTATCTGGCGAGACGAAACAGGTATACCGTATGGCTTTTCATAAAGATGATAATCCTTCGGGATTTTCACAAATAGGTATTCGAATCTCTTTGGATGAGAAGTTTCTTGCAGAAACTTTGAACCTCGGAACATGGTCTGATTATGATGGATCACTTCGTGTCACATGCCGCACAAAGGATGGTTCTTTAAAGGAAATTGGCACCTACCAAAAGGGGGCAGTGGTCTCACTGAAAAGAATTAACGAGGATCTGAAAGAAATCCAGATTAAAACTCAGGAGGGCCTTGGAAGTGAATCTTATGCAGAAGGTATTAAGATCACAGGAAGGACGCAGAAACAACCAAAAACTCAAAAGATCCTTGCAAAAGCAGACTTTGATGCGGTTTATGGCCGTTATAAACAGAAGATTCATGACGAAAAATCTTTGGAATCTAAAGTATACTACTATGCGATCACCGTTCCGATCATGAAGCTTAAGAAAGATGGGCTATATTATGGAGATAAGACCATCATCACTCTTTCAAATGTTGCAACTATGGGAAACTGTAGTGCAAAGAAACTTGATGCATCAATCCTGATCCCTGAAAAAGTTTCGGTAGAAAAGATCCTGCTTCCAAGCTTTCGAGGGATTAAAAAGGCATCAAGTCTTGTCTTCGTCTTCGATAATCAGATGTCGAAAACGATAAAAGCACAAGGCAGTTATATTCCAAATAAATCGATGAAGAAGTATATTCGAGAAATCCATTTTGTTCAAGAAAAAGCGCCGGGAGGCATTAAGATGGATAAGGGTGTGACTGTAGCCATCAAGAATGAAAGCAAGGTTAAGAGAGCATTTTTAAGCAGTGCCTCTCTGAAAGCTGAATTTGGAGATGGGCTGAAAGTCTCTAAACAGAGTGATATTTATAATGTCAGGCTTTTAGCAAAGAAAAAAGATATGGTCGTTGATAACAACAAGAAGCAAAAGGTTCAGGAAATTGAAGATGTCCCTGAGAAAGCGGCCAAGAAAAAGCCAGTAAATAATACTCCTTTCGTTCTTTTAGCGATCGGTCTTTGTAGTGCCGGCTTCTTATGCGCATACTGGATGCGAAGAAAAAAGCAGGAAGATGAAGTTCATCAGATAGATCCATCATAAAGAATGAGCCGCTTGGGAAACCAGGCGGCTTTTATGACATTGACCCTATGAGGGGATTTTAAGAATCCTCATACTATAAATGAAGGAATTTTTTAAGTCAAAAGGAGGAATCTATGAAAAAAAATGATTTTTGGAAAAAGATTGGAATCACGATCGGTGCGCTGCTCTTCGTAAAGGTCATCGCTCATGTCCCGGTCCCTGGAGTGAAGGCTGATCTGTATCAAATGGCAGTCACGCAATATACCAATCCTTCATTCTCTCTCATGAACCAATTAAGTGGCGGAGCACTGTCTAATATGACGATCCTTGGACTTGGTATTTCCCCGTATATTAGTGCAAGCATTATCGTACAGCTTTTGTGTGCTGCATCAGAATATTTAGGGAATTTAAGCAGAGAGGGATATTATGGACAGAAGAAGATAGAAAAACTAAATATTTTATTCGGGATTGCTTCGAGCGTCATGATTGCCCTGATCGCCAGCTTTGGATTACTTAGACTTGGATATCTTCAAAAGCCAAGTGTTTTTTCAACCTTGCTCGTGGCAGCAAGCTTATGCCTTGGGGCCGTCTTCTTAATAGGCATTGGAAAACTCATTGATAAGAAAGGTATCGGTAATGGGATATCACTGATCCTCTTCATTAATATCGCCAGCACTCTCCCTCAAGATGTGAGGTCAGTGATGGAAGCAAAGGAAAATGGGGCCGTCCTCTTAATTATTATTACGACGATTATCTTGGGTATTGTCCTGTTTATGGAACTATCCAAAAAGGAGATCCGTATTCTTGGAAGTAGATCACTGCAAGTATCACAAGATAAAGAGCTGTCACATATCCCAATCAAGGTTGCAATATGTGGTGTCATGCCAATCCTTTTTGTATCTACATTTCAGCAGATCGGAGGTTTTTTAAAAATGCTTCATTTGGATCAGGGAGTCTTAAATTTCATTTGTAAGCTGTTCTCCTCGGAATCTTGGTTTATGAGCAAAAGCCCATATTCTACCGGAGGAATCGTATTGTACCTCGCGATGCTGACCGGTTTTGCATTTCTTTATGCAAACCTTATTTTTAATCCAGTCAATGTGGCTAGCATACTGAAAGGAAGAGGGAACCTCATTCCAAATGTACGCCCTGGGAATGATACGGTAAGGTTCTTGAGAAAGGAACGAAGGTCCATGGTATTCTTTGATGTTCTCTTATTGGCAATCATTTCACTTACCCCGATTTTTTTAGCAAACGTATACTCTCTGCCGATGCTTCGACTGAGCGGGACGACCATCATCATCGCGGTGAGTGTTGTGATAGAGACAAAAAGGTGTGTATGGGCAGAATTTCTGGGCATGCGCTATGATACGAAAAAATGGTTTGATTAGAGAGGAGAGTTATATCATGAAAAAGAAACCAGGAAACGTAACCTTTTACGTACCGCATCCACTTCATTACATGTTATGTTATGTGACAACTGTTTTGAGTCTTGCAACGGCAATTGGCGTATTATATGGGATCGATCTTGCCATCGAAAAGCTGGTAAAGATGTTGTTTTAAGGAGGAAGATGATGAGAAAGAAACATACAATGGTCCAAAAAGTTCTGTCTTATGAAAAAGAGATGTCCGCCCTTGAGACGAGTGAATTTTTAGAAAAAACGGAAGAATTCAAGAGACGTCTAAAAGAGGGGGAGCGGCTGAAAAAGATCCTTCCGGAAGCCTTTGCGCTGGTCCGGGAAGCCACTTGGCGTACTCTTAAATTGAAGCATTATCCAGTACAGATTCTTGGAGGGATTCGTTTGTTTGAAGGAACGGTTGCAGAATTAAAGACTGGGGAAGGAAAGACCATCGTTGCTCTGCTCCCGGCCTACTTATATGCATTGGAAGGAAAGGGAGTTCATGTTGTTACTGTCAATGACTATTTAGCCCAAAGAGATGCGGGATGGATGTCTCCTGTATATGGACTTTTAGGTCTTTCCGTTGGCTCCATTACTTCAGATGCGAGCCCGCGTATGCGTAAAAAAGCTTATGCCTGTGACGTTACTTATGTTACGAACAATGAACTTGGATTTGATTACCTGAGGGATCATCAGGCGGTCTATATAGAGCAAAAGGTCCAACGGGGATTCCATTACGCTATCGTTGATGAGGCGGATTCTGTATTTATTGATGAAGCGAGGACGCCGCTGATTCTTGCAATAGAAAAGCAAGATTCCGTAAAACTCCAATCACTTAGTGATCGTTTTGTAAAGACCCTTAAGAAAAGCAAGGAGGAAAAAGAGATTCAATCAAAAGATCTACTCCTTGGCGAGATCCCAAAGGTTGACGGAGACTATCTCATTGATCGAAAGAATAGAGAAGCAGTCATTACTGAGAATGGCTTATCAAAGGCAGAGACGTTCTTTGGAATATCAAATATTGGGGAGAGCAAACATAAGATCTATCTCCATCATATCAATCTCGCATTAAAGGCCAACTATATAATGCAAAGGGATATCGATTATATCGTAAAAAAGGGAGAAGTGCATATCGTCGATGAATTCACTGGCAGGGTACTTCCAAACCGGCGATATTCCGACGGGCTTCATCAGGCCATTGAAGCAAAAGAACGGGTCCCGATCAAAAAGGATACCGAAACGGCAGCGTCTATTACGTTCCAGAATCTTTTTTCAAAATATAAAAAATTGAGCGGAATGACCGGGACAATTGCTACTGAGAGGAAAGAGATAAAAGAAATTTATGGATTGAAGGTCTGTGTGATTCCTACGAATCTTCCGGTCAAAAGAGAAGACCTAAAAGATCGTTTATACGCTACAAAAGAAGATAAATACCGTGCCATCGTAAGAGAGGTCCTTCATGCCAACCAGAAAGGTCAGCCAGTTTTAGTCGGGACTGCATCCATTGAAACATCGGAAGAACTCAGTCATATATTTCAGGAAGCGGGTGTTTTACATCGTGTGCTGAATGCTAAGCATGACAAAGATGAAGCAAGAATCATTGCTAAGGCAGGACGGGCCGGCGCAGTGACCATTGCAACGAACATGGCTGGCAGGGGGACGGATATCAGGCTTGATAAAAAAGCCTTGGAATGCGGAGGTCTCTATGTCATCGGAAGCGAACTTCATGAAGCAAGACGGATCGACAATCAGCTTAGAGGGCGCTCCGGAAGGCAGGGAGATGCCGGAAAAAGCAGATTTTTCATTTCCTTGGAAGACAAGGTCTTAAGCCCTTATTTTTCTCCGCAGAAAGTCGTGCTTTGCAAAAAGACAGCAAATGAATTTGGTGAGATTGTAAATGTTACAGGAACAAGGATTGTCAGGAATGCACAAAAGAGAAAGGAGACAGAGAACTTCGGTCTTAGAAAGAATGTTTACGAGTATGACAAAGTGAACGATCAGCAGATGGAAATTCTATATAAAGAAAGAGACCGTATATTAAACGGAGAAACAAAAAAATTTGAACTAAAATTTACTGATCAGAGAATTCTTTTTCTTCAAATGATTGATCATCTTTGGAAAGAGCATTTAAAAGCCTTAGAGGAGCTTAAGCAAAATGCAGCGTTTCAGGGGCTTGGACAAATCAATCCTATCACATCGTATAAACTACAGGCTTATCGATTGTTCAATAACCTGGTTGATAACGTCAAAGATGCCTATTTAAAAGCTTGACACCATAGAAAACTTAAGGGGATCATAAGGGGAAAAATATGAGAATAGAAGGCAGTAAAGTGAGAATGTCACAGGAAGAATTTGACCAGATCTGTAATGATATTTCGCAAATGGAGTACCGGTGCGGGACATGGTATCCAAACATGGAACGAACAAAAAAGATGATAAATCGTCTGACGCCAGATCGTGTGAATTTTTTGTTATGGGTTTCGGATACTTCAGAGGACTCCTATGAAAAGGAAGGAAGAGAAGTGATTCGGTTGATCAGACATTTTTTATATAAAAATTTAAAGATCGAATAAAAGGGCGCACCTGCTATGGTGCGCTTTTGTTATGAGGGAAAAAGGCGCGTTCTCATACTAAAGATAGAAGCGAGTGTATTTAAAAGAAAGGGAATATATATGATAGTAATATTTGCAGAAAAACCAGATATGGGCAGCAAGATTGCGGCCGCACTAGATGCAATCCATTTAAATCAAGGGGTAGATATCACATTTTCACAACTGGAGACTAACAATACCTTGCAGCGAAAAGCAGTTGCACAAAGGAGCAGGGATCTATACCATAAGATCACCTATCAAAATGAGGAATGTTATGTAATCTGGGGTGTTGGACATTTATGCAGCTTAAAGCAGGCAGCGGAGTATGATCCGGCTTATAAAAATTGGAGTAAGATTCCGGTCCCATTCATTCCGAAAGGTTATGAGATCAAGGCCGAAAAGAGTTCCTTGAAATTATACTTGAATGCAAAGGATTTTTTTCAAAGGGCAGATCTCATCATTAATGCGACGGATGATGACCGGGAAGGGGAGTTGATTTTTCATTATGTTTATCAGTTGAGTGAAACGAAAACTCCTTTTAAACGAGTTATTTTAGATGAGCAGACAGAAAAGGGATTTCAAAAGGCATTCCTGCCTCAGAATTTGATTGATGCAAAAGATGTAAGAAACATTGCCATGGCTGGATGTGCAAGGGCAAATGTTGACGCACTTTATGGCTGGAATCTAACAAAAGATTTTACGCTGAAATTTGCTCCTTATAAGACTGTGTACCCTGTTGGAAGAGTGCAGACTGCAGCCCTTAATATTTTGGTAGAAAAGGAACGGGAGATCCTAAACTTTAAACCGCAAGATTATTTTGTACTGAATGGATGCTTTACAACAAAGCAGGGAGAATCCTATGACGGAACCCATGAATCCAAAAAGTTTGACACAAAAAGTGAAGCTTGGCTGATCTTTCAAAAAGTAAACGGGAATAAAGGGTCTGTAGCTTCTGTCGTAACAAAAGATTCCTACAAAGACGTCCCTCTTCTTTATGATTTATTGACCCTGCAGGGGGATGCTAACAGCCTTTATGGCTTTTCTGCTTCCAAAACACAGCAGATCGTACAGTCCCTTTATGATAAGGGGTATTCTTCCTATCCACGTACAGATTCAAGATATTTGAACAATGGGATGGAAAAGTCGATAGAGGCTGCTCTTAGAATGTTGGGAAGAGTGCCTAAGTATGCAGGGCTCGTCTCAGGAGCAACAAGAAAAGTTGGAGGGAGCCGTTTCTTTGATTCTGGTAAAGTCACAAGTCATTATGCGATCGTGCCAACGGGAGCTGATATTTTAAAAGGGAAAGGAATGAGCGCAGATGAAGAAAAAATCTTTGAGTTAATTGCGTATTCCATTATCCGTATGGTTTATAATCCAGCCGTCATTTCAAAAACCGAAATTTGTACAAGCGTATGTGGAGAAAATTTTTATACGAAAGGACAATCGGTTAAATCTAAGGGATGGCTGGCTGTAGGAAAAGTTGTTATGAAAGAAAAATTAATCCCATATATCACAAAAGGAGAAGCTGTAGATGGAACTTATCGAATCGATGTAAAGCAGACCAAGCCTCCGAAGAGGTATACAGAAAAAACGATGTTGGTTGCTATGCAAAATGCCGGCAGCCGATTCATAAAGGACATCCAGCTCAAAAAAGTTATGAAGGATCTTGAGGTCCAGGGAATTGGCAGGTCTTCTTCCAGAGCAAGCGTCATAGAACGGATCATTCAAGTTGGATATGTAGAACGTACAAAAGGAATTTTAAAACCTACAGCACTTGGAATGCACATCATCGATATTCTTCCAGTGGATGATATCAAATCTGTTGATATGACAGCAAAAATGGAAGCGAAGCTTAATGGAATCGCAAAGGGTACTTATAATTTTGATCAGTTTATGAAAGAGGTGGAGGAACAAATCACAATCTGGTCAAAGCAAATCCAGGCAATCAACTTTTTAAAACCTTCAACAAACGCTTCGGTAAAGACAACAAAATTCATTTGTCCATCCTGCGGGAGGTCACTTAAAGAGTTCAAATGGGGTTATGGATGTGATGGGTATAAGGATGGATGCAGGTTTTCAATTAGTAAAAATATTGGTGGAAGAGTCCTGCGTCCGTCCGAAATAGAGGATTTATTAAAGCGTGGGGAGACGAAAAAACTTAATGGATTCTACTCCACGAAAACAAAGAAAAATTATTCAGCAAAGTTGGTCCTTAAACAGGAGAATGGACGATATGAGGTTAAATTCTGTTTTCATTAAAATTATCATACTAAGAATGAAAGAAGAATTTAGGAAAGGAAAAACAAAATGCAGTTAAATGTATGTAAAGGAGTTTACGTGAGTCTTAATAATGTTGACTTTATATGTGCGGCAACTGAATCAAGGCCGCTTAAGCGGGTCATTGAAGGACGAGAGAGAGATGAAGCTCTTTATAAGTTTTGCAATGGAAGAGCCGTAAAGTCTTACATTTTTTTGAAAAGTGGACGAGTGTTATGCAGTGACGTAACTCCAGATACGCTAAAAAAGCGTATTGAAAAGAATATGATGGAGAAAGGAGAAGCTACATGAAATATTCAAAAACTATAGTATCTATTATCATTGGAAGTATAATGATACTGCCATTTCACCAGATAAATGCAGCTACATTATCAGAGGAGACTCAGGCAACCACAGAAGAGGATATGGAAACTTCCCAATCAACAGAAATGCAGGCGGAAGGAGGGGAAGTTGACAATGGAAGTTTATCGAGTGAAGCATCTGATTGGCTGTCAAAGAATTTGAAGGATAATAACTATCAAAATCTTGGGTTAGATACCAGTTTATTTACGCTTGCATCAAAACCGGATGGACTAGGCTCCGTAAATCAAAAATATGAAACTTTATTGGAAGAATTTACACAGGAGGGCCTGGGGAACACTTCAAAACTTGAAGAGGCAAAGCTGAGTGAATATACGCAGGACGCAGAGGCTGTATTTACAAATACATATGGTAAGCTTGCAAATCAATTGAAACTTTCTACCCCAAAGATTCCAAAGAGTATAAATTCATCCTCTTATTTAAAAAAAGCAAAAAAAGCGCGGGATAAAGCATATAAAGAACAAAAAAAGAGCAGTACTTATAAAAAAGTAAAAAAGGGAGTCAATTCTTCAGCTTCCTTAAAAAAAGCAAAATCGAAAATGTGACGTTATTCGACACGAAAGTGTGATAAGATAAAAGTGTGTTTTAAATCCACCTGCAAAGAGAAGGGAAATACGAATGGTTTATTATCCAGCGATATTTGAATTGATGGATGATGGGGATGGTTACCGCGTTTCATTTACAGATTTTTCGTATGATACGCAGACGTTCACGGATTCCATAGAGGATGCAATGAAAAGAGCAGGGGATGTCTTATCTATGCATATGTATCAGCTTAGACAAGAAGGAATCAGAGTCCCCATTCCATTTGAAAAATCGCCAATTGTATTACATGCCTCAAATAAAAAAGAATGTTTTTATAGTGTAGTTCGTATTGACGAAAGAGTTGGAGAAGAAATTTTATCAGAATCAATGGAATGGGAACTTTTTGAGAATGAAGAGCAGTGTGCAGAGAAAGACGACCATAAAGCCTGTATGCTCCATTTTGGAGAAATGTTATATGAATTTTTGCAGCAGTTACAGGAAGAAACTGCATGTATGGACGGACTTAACTTGGACAGCTTTTCAATTAAAGAGGAAAGCTATGAACGCTGGAAAGAGGGAATCGTTGATATGGAAGAACTGCAAGAAATTTTATGCAGGTTCGGAGTCGAAATTAAAAATTGAAGAACTAGAATGGTAAGGATGCCCCAAAAAAGAGAGACTCTTTTTTGGGGTTTTTGTGTTAGAGGATGTTCAATCTTTGGGTAGCTATTTATCTAAGTTCTCGGCACCCTCGTTTAAGGTAAGATAGGAATATGCATTGAAAATAATTCACAGACATTCTCGCTGATAAACCAGGAATTCTTTCCGTAATAAAACCGAACGGCATAGGTACGGAATTGTCCCAGACGATTGATTGGAATGCGGATCTTGTATTCATCAAATTCCCGTTCTCTTCCTGAGTGATCACTCGAACTCCCGTGTCGAATAAATAAAATTTCATTTATGTTGTATGTTTTTATTCCTTCTCGAGTACAGATTTGAAAGCTTGTTTTGTTGGCATTCAGGTTGATCTGTTTCATGTTTTCTCCCTCCTTATCTTTATTGCCAAGTATATCAAAAGAACATACGTTTGTAAAGGGCGTGATATATTCTTCAGGGGTTTATGACAATTTGAGTTCTTTTTTCGATCAAAATCAATTTCATATGGTATGATAAAGAAAGAATATTCCAAAAGGCATTAAGGAAAGGTGGGAAAGTTTTATGAGCTGGTTTAATGGAATTAATGAAGATGGAAATCTTGAAGTGAACGCTGCACACTATGATGGCCTCCCAAATATAGAAGAAAATAGTTTAGTTAAGATAATTGTGGATGAAATAGAACGGATGGTGATCTTTCGAAAACGTCTGTTTCGGAAAGAAGAAAAAGACCAGGATATCCTTTTAGCCTTTGAACAGATTTTGGGTGCTGGTTTTATCACTCGGAATAAACTGGTCAAAAAGAGCGTCATAGGGCGTGCTTTTTTGGGGAGTCTCTTCTTTGGAGATACCGGCACGATTCTAGGAATTATGTCTGGCCAGGGAAAAAAGAAAAAAAGAGAAAGGTGCTTTGCAATTTCATATTCTGATTCTTTTGGAAACAACTGTGTTTTATTATTTGATGATAACATTAGCCATCCTAAAATGCTCCCGAAACGGTTAAATGAGATTGCCAATATCAATCACCCACCGATAAAGGAAGAAAAAGGACCCGTTCGATTATAATGTCTTTTATTAAGTTTGAAATATATATCCTTTCTTGCAGAGTGGATGAGTCAAAGAATAATACTACAGGTAAATTTAGAAAGTGGAAGGAGCACAAAGATGTTAAGCAATATTCATGGTGTATTCAGATGGGCCATATTTTTTAGTTTTTTGTTACTAAGTGTAAAAGTAGCCTTTTATTATTTTGCGAGAGATAATAGATTGGCCGATGTGTATTTCTTTATCTTCAAAGGTTTTGCTTATTTGATGTTGGCAATTATAATCTATTTTACAACAAGAGATGAACTATCCATAAAAGACGCTTCCGGCATCGTTGCCATTTTTACTTTTGTCTTAAGTTGTTTTGAGTCGGCAGATAACTTTGGGAGTGCTATTAATTGTTATCTTTCATCAAGAAATGGAGATTAAAGAAAGCAGGAGGGGAAGGTATGAATACTACTGTTATGGCCGCAATCGTGACTGCATCTGCCGCGCTTTTTCTTGGTATCTTAAATCTTTCATTTAATATTTATAGCCATCTGTCTCAGTTAAAGCAGATGGAAAAACATTTCCAAAAAGAAGAGGAAAAGCAAAAGAAAGAGCTTTCAGCGAGGTATATTACAGATAGAAGAGTAGATTGGATGCAGGAATTAAGAGAGACTGTTGCAGACTTTATTATGATCGTTTCTCCAAGGAATTCAGCTTTGAGCAAGATCAGATCTCCTAAGACACCGAAAAAAGCATATGTTGACTCAGAAGCAGTCTGGTTATATAAGGGAATTAATTAAGAATACGCAAATATGCTTGAAGTTCGAATGGAACCGTGTGAAAAAGGAAGCTTGCGGTGATTCGTATAGTCAGAAAGATCAACAAAGGGATATAAGACAGCTTATTAAAAATTATGAAAAGTGTGATAAGATCATCATACGACAACTATGATTTTGTTTCTGGAAATGTAAGTTTGATATTTTTAGGTAGAAAAGCAGTTAAGAATGAAACACAGAAACAAAAGCCCAGAATCTGCTCTGGGCTTTTGCTGTGTCTGAAAATACAGAAAGAAACAGCATAATAATAATGAGGGGATTTTTATTGCTAGCCCAATAAATTTTCCCGACAATTTTATATGTTCGGATGCCGCCACAAAGGAGGTATCCAAAATGGATTACATTATTTTAGTTGTTTCATTTTTATTTGACCATGTCCCTGCGATCTGCAATGCAATCCAGGAAATCATAGAACTGTTTCGTCTGTACTCAGAACTTGATAAGAAGAAAGAGCCTGAGAGTGAAAAATCTCTCCAGAAAGAAGAACTCATTCAGGAGGAGACCGAAGAAATCTTTGACCAAAACGGTACATTTCGAATCCATAGAATGCGTACCGTAAGGAAACGTAGCTTCTGATTAATCATTGGATGGGAGACTCCCAGCCAAACTTGTCACCACAACACATAACCAAATCACATCCAGGCATCCGGCAGCGTTATTGATTGTAAAAGATAAAACACGCTGTCGGATCTTTTCTTCCTTCATAATTAGTATGATAAAAATTGAATTTTTATGGTTTCTCTCATAGGGGAGATTCAACGTCGTAAAAATCTTTTTCATACTATGATTAAGAAACTATGAATCAGAAAGACTGTGGGAATTTGGAAGGAGAATCATTATGCAAATTGGTATTTCAACGGGAGAATTGATTCATCAAAAGGCAAGCGGAATTTGTTTTGGGCCTTTTGATAACGCTGAATACGGGACAGAAAAAACGGTTTATTCATGTTACAATCAAAGAAAAAATAATATGGAGGATTGTGGTATGAGTTTTGTAGGATTAATGAGAAGTGATGAAGGTATTGTTGCTCTTGCAGACAGTAAAGGGACAATCAATGGGGCTGCCGGCTTATACTCAGAAACGCGTGAGGTAAAAAAATTATTTATGCATAAGAATTTTATTATGGTTGTTGCCGGAAGCAATACCTATCGAACCGATTGGAGCATTCGTCCAATTGAAGAACTGATCGGAGAAAAATTAGAGGGTTTTAAGGGGACACCATACGATTTCGTTCGTTTGTTAAATGAAGAACTCAAGCAAAATTGGGAAAATAATCAGTCAGATTACTATCTTATGTTTGGATGCAAAAGTCTTCCGGATTATGCATTCCGAGAACGGCATAAATACCAGTTCATTGTATTTCATAGAACAGCCGAGGGTCTGATCGATGTACATATCCACCCGAATCATTTTTGTGTAACGAATACAGGACCGTCCTTTATCCCTCCACTCTTTTGCGGAAGTGATTGGAGCCTTGAAAGAATGAAGGAAGAAGCTAATGACGCATTGGATTTCGTGATCCGGATGGGAGATAAGTACCTTCCATATAATCCAGTTGGTGGTCATAAAGTGATTCAAACATTTCAAGCGTCTTGATACTTAAAAGAACAAATATTAAGAGGAGGGAGATCAAATGATGCAGGGATACAGGCTTGATACTGCTGTGGGCTGTTCTAATTACAATTCAGGTGTTCAGCTTCAGCAAAAGTTCTATGAAGATGGAAATATTGGAACGAACATACCAAACAATACAAAGCATGACATGTTATATAAGGAATATGGTATAATAAACGAGAATACAAACAAATTCTTTGAAAAGGAGAAAGACATGTCATTTGTTGGGTTACTGCGTACGCGAAGCGGAATGATTGCTTTTGCTGACACGAAGTCGACGGTTGTTATGTCAAATGGGGAGAAGCGGGAAGAAGAAAACCGAGAGACAAAAAAGATGTTTCGCTATTCAGAAGGAGTGCTGCTGTCGCATGGCATCAATCTGCTTCATCATTATAGGGATCATAAGCCGGTTTATATGGAAGAAGTATTGAGCCAATTTTTTGATATCTATGAGGGAGACCACTTTAATTCTTTAGGCAGAAACCTGTATGATTTCATAAAGGGAAAGCAACTTCTAATTCCGGAACATGGTGTTTGCTTTTTTATAAATGCTATGAAAAAGGACGATTCTTATGCAATCGAGTGTTTTCAGATCGATAACATGAAAATACAATGGAGTACTTTCTGTTATCCTGAAGTAGGAGCAATGTATTTTGGTGGAGCACAATGCTATCAGGTCTTATTTCAGAATATTGATGGAAAACGCATTCTTCGTGATAATGACAATATAAGAAATATTGAAAGAAGATTGGTTCGCTGTCTTCAAGACGCAGTTAAATTTTACGATGAATGGTTGTTTTACAACCCTGTTGGTGGGAACATTAAGACGGAAATTATTTGAGAAAACCTATTATTTTTGCACTGTTAGACAGTTGAAACAATTTGGGACACGTTTGTCGCGTGTTCTTTTTTTTATTAAATTTGCCCACATTGCCCCTAATTACCGTGATATATTCTCTCTTGCACAAAAATTATAGATATTACAAAGGAGAAAATTAATTATGAATATTTGGGAAAACACAGTTTTAACAGACAAAGGAAAGGCCTTACAGGCAAAGTTATTAAGTGGGCAGACATTGAAGATTAAGCGAGTGACGACAGGTGCGAAAAAAGTTCCGGTTGTAGATTTGAGGCAGCAGCTCGATGTGACGGAAGGTGGATATGATATCACGCTTCAGCCAACCAGAACAGATGGAGAGAAAATGATCATTCCTGTTTTTCTGGAAAATAAGGGCTTAAAAGAAAGCTATGAATTATGGCAGGTGGGATTTTATGCAGAAGATCCAGATGAAGGAGAGATTTTGTTCTGTCTTGCGCAGGCAGCACAGGCTAAAAATATTCCTTCTGAAAAGGAAAGTCCAGGCTTTTCTATTACATGGGACTTCTACTTTGATATTTCTAATACAGTGCCTTTTGAAGTGGTATTGAATTCCGCTGGATTAGTTAATATTGAAGCATATCAGGCTCACACAGAAGCAATACAGCAGACGAACACTAGACTTAATAGCCTAAATTCGGCTTTAAACAATATAGTTACAAGTCCTGTGATAGGAAAAGTAACAAATTACACTACAAGTGAAAAGGAATACATTAATATATAATCCAGTAGGAGGCCCAATTTAGATAAAGGTTTTTCACTAAAATATTGAGATGTAAAAAGAATGTGCAGAAATGCATGTTCTTTTTTTTGCCCTAAAACAATTGAATCTTTATATTTTTTCCTCCTGGACCCTCTAAATCACAGAAAAAGGAAGGCTTATTTTACATACTAAGAATAGAGTGGGACATAATCTACGGATTACTTTGAAACGAAAGGGGTGTCATAAAACAAAGGAAACAAAAGAGATGTTCCTGCTTAAGACATTATAAATGAACATAGAAAAGGAGAACGAAATATGGAAAAGAAGCAAACTTTAAAGCAGATCTTCTTAAGGGTTCTTTGTTCCCTGACTGCGACGGCCATGATATTCAGCTCATTTTGTGGGTTGACCAATGTGGCAGCGGCCGATGTGCCTTTGGAACATTCCAATGCGGTGACTGTTTCAAAGCCAAAATATGAAGAAACCCAATCTTATGTAGCAGGAAACTTAGATCAAAAACTAGCGAAAGATGTAAAAGGAAAATCAGAAAAGAAGATTAAAAAGGAATTGGAGCAGACGAAATATTCGATCCGGTTGAAACGCTTGATCGCCGAAAAATCAAAGCTACCAAAAGAATGTACTATTGATACACTTTGGAGTAAATATGCGAATGCATTCGTATCTCAGTATACTGAAGTTGTACCACTGTATACAACAAGCGATAATTCGGAATATTATATTGCCGATTTCTCAGCTCAGAACGGAATTGGGGACATCTATGATGCGGCTTTTGTAAGAGGGACTGATAATAAGAATCCGGACATACGCAGGGACATTAAATTTGACAAAGAATCCGGACTTGCGTATATTCCAAAGTCTTATTTTACAGAACAGAAGGATACGCTATTAACCGGGCAGGTCATGTATGCAGGAAGTGTGAGCAATCAGGATACGAAGATCGATGTAACGGTTAAAAATCCAAATACAGACTCCAAAGAAGATCATAAAATCTTAACTGGAAATACTTATGATGTAACAACTTCTGTGCCAATCACAGATTCTTTAAAGATCGCAAGAGGGCTTAGTTTGGAGGATCTCAAGGTCTACTTAAATGATTCCGAAACAGAATACGATCTTAAGGAAAAAGAAGCAGCTGTTTATAACAAAGATACTGGAGAACTAGAACTGGGCGTATCGCCAGCAACATTAAAATCAGTTCGGGTGGAAATAAAGAAAGATAAGCTTTCTGAAAGGATTTTAAAGCTTTTTACGACAGATGTCAGCGCAAAGATCACGGATCCAGATAAGCTGAAATTTGCTGCAGACAAAAAAACAGGAGATCCAATTGTTCTTGATAAGATTGATACCAGCAAACTGCAAGATGGCCAGGTGTTTGAATACAATGCGAATATTCAATATTTTAGCGATATTGATGATGTGACTGGCGACTATAGCACAAAAGCCAGAAAAGAGTCAATTAAACATTCAATCAAGTATTTATATATTCCAACAGGCTCTGCAGAAAGCGGATGGTTCGACGTCTATGATAAAGGAAGTGACTTTGACGACACAGATGGAGTTAATCAAAAGACAAATTTTGAGGATGTCACCTTCGGAATGACACTGCCAAGTAAGAACCAGAGCAACTATAAGGCTACAGCAATTAACAAAAATAAAGCGACTCTTAACTTCCATCAAAAAGGTACTTTTACTAAGACCTATGATGGGGATGATGCTTCCTATTCCAGCAAACATATGTATGCAGGCGAATGCTGCCATATCACGAATCCGATGGGAACGCAGTCAGGAGATACCGCAAAGATTCGTCTGTCAGTCCTTCATGTCAATACAGACGATGGATATGTCATCATTGGATTAAATACGCAGGAAGTGAACACGCAATCCGGATTCGGAATCTATAAGTTAGCAATCGAATCCAAGGGGGCATTGCAGATCAAGAAGTCTTCTGCAAATACGACGATTACGAACGGAAATAACTGCTATAGCTTAAAGGGAGCAGAATTTGGCGTTTATTCCGATTCTTCCTGCATGAAGAAGGTAATGACCCTTACAACGAAGGCAGATGGAACAACCGATGCAAAAGAGATTGATGCAGGGAAATATTATGTGAAAGAAACGAAGGCGCCGAAAGGGTATAAGTTAAACACCAGTGTAAAATCAGTCACAATTGATACGAATAATGATGAAGAAAATCCAGCAATAGTTGAGATCGCTGATACCCCAGGGACTGACCCGGCAACTCTGGAAGTAAAGAAAGTTGATAAAGAAACTGGAACTCTAGGTCAACAAGGAAATGCTTCGCTTGCAGGGGCCCAGTTTACTGTAAATTATTATAGCGACTATTATAGTGATATAAGTAAACTTCCGAATAATCCAACAAGAAGCTGGGTGTTGGAGACAAAAGAAAAGTCAATCGGAGGAAAGAAATTTACAGTTATTGGATTTGAAGATCAATATAAAGTTTCTGGTGATGAATTTTATAAAAAAGCAGACGGTAGTGTAACTATTCCATTGGGCACCATTACTATTTCAGAAACAAAGGCCCCTGAGGGCTATAAGATTGAAGATTCTACAGTATCTGTGAATGGGGCAACATTATCTGACAGGACCTATTTCACAAAAGTGGAAGAGGGGAAAGATCTGGGTACAGTTGCAGCAGGCTTCACTGTGAGCGATCCTGTCAAAAAATACGGTATTCAGGTGTACAAATTCGATGAGGAACTCAATAAGAGTGAAGCCATTGGAGGAAAGAATCACACAGCGTCGCCAGAGGGTGCCACTTTGGAGGGAACGACCTTTTCTATCATCAACCGGAGTACAAACTCTATTCACTATAAGGATAAAGAGATCAAGCCCGGAGAGGAAGTAACAAAGATCAAAGCTTCTTGGGATAAAACTCTTAAAAAGTACACTGCGCAGACCGGGAACAAAGATCTGCCTTATGGTACATACGGCGTAAAGGAAATTGCGAGCAGCACTGGATATAAGATGTCAGACGGATCTGAAAAGACTGTGGTCTGTCACGGTGAAGATGGACATCTGTATACCCCGAATGATTCTGGCGATTTGAATATTAAAAATGAGGTTATCCGGGGTGATGTGGAATTCATCAAAAGAGAAGGCAGAAAACAGCAGAATATCAGTGCAGCCTTTAAGATCACGAATTCTACAACGGGCGAATCCCATGTTGTGGTAACAGATAAGAATGGTAATTTCACTTCTGATGATCCAAAACACAGTGCAGAGACCAATGCAAATGACAAACTTTTAAACGGATACAACGAAGACGCAGTTTTAAAAACTTCTGACTTTAACTACAACTCCGGCGTGTGGTTTGGCCTTGGAGAAGATCAGTCCATGGCCAAGACCGATGATGCTAAAGGAGCTCTTCCTTATGGAAAATATACCTTAGAAGAATTACGCTGCGAAACGAATAAGAACTTAGATCTGGTAACGGTTGATTTTTGGATTCAGAAAGATCAGAAATCAGTTGATCTTGGAACTATCATCGACAATGAAACGACCACACCTAAAATTCACACCACGGCAAAGGATGATGCAACCGGAACTCATGTCTGTGCAGCGAGTGAGGACGCATCCATCACGGACACCGTGACACATGAGAATCTTGATGACGGAGAAGAATACACCTTAAAAGGTATCCTCATGGATAAAGCAACAGGGACTGCAGTTCTTACAAAGGATGGAAAAGAGATTACTGCACAAAAGACATTTAAGGCTAAAGGAGCAAACAATACAGTAGAGATGTCATTCTCTTTCGATGCTACAGATCTTGCTGGAAAGGATGTCGTTGTTTTCGAAACCTTATATAAGGGAGGAACTGACAGCAGCCTCGTTGTAACAACGCATAAAGATATCGAAGATGAAGGGCAGACGATCAAGTTCCCTGCAATCAAAACAAAAGCCGTTGATGCTGAAACAGGGACTAATGAAACCAGGGCTGATGAAAATGTTACGATCATCGATACGGTATCCTATAAGAATTTGATTGTTGGAAAGACTTATACGGTTATTGGAACCTTGATGGATAAGGAAACAGGAAAAGCGGCTAAGGATGATAGCGGGGATGTGATTACTGCTTCGGCCAAATTTACAGCGGAAAAAGCGGATGGAACTGTTGATGTGACCTTTAAATTTAGCGGAGTCAACACCGCTGGAAAGACTCTCGTAGCATTTGAAGAATTGATCTATCAGAAGAAAACATTTGCGGTCCACACAGATATCAATGATGAAGCTCAAACCATCTATGTTCCAAACGTAAAGACGACTGCAACGGACAAGGCAAATGGGTCTCATACTTCTCTTGCAGGAGAGCGGGTAACCATTATTGATGAAGTTGCTTACTCAAATCTTACAGCCGGCAAGGAATACACTGTAAAAGGAACTCTTATGGATCAATCCACAGGAGAAGAACTTTTGATCAACGGGAAGCCTGTAACTGCTGAAAAAACATTTACTCCAGAAGCAGCAGATGGGACTGTGGAACTTGAATTTACCTTAGATGCGAGTGCACTGGCTGGAAAGACGACCGTTGTCTTTGAAGATATCGCAAAGGATGGAATCAGCGTTGCTACTCATGCGGATATTAAGGATGAAGAGCAGACGATCCATTTTCCAAGCGTAAAAACCACGGCAACGGATAAAGCTGATGGAGATCATTCAATCTCTGCAAATGGCAAGGTGACCATCGTTGATCAGGTCGAATGGAAAAATGTAAAAGTCGGACAGAAAATCAAGATTTCTGGAAAACTCATGGATAAGAGTACTGGTAAGGCTTTAAAGGTCAATGGAGAAGAAGTAACTGCAGAGCAGATTTTTACAGCGGAAGCAGAGAGCGGGACGACCAACCTTGCTTTCACCTTTGATGCTTCAGATCTTGCAGGAAAAGATCTGGTAGTATTTGAAAAGCTTATTGATGTCGAATCCAATATGGAAATTGGGCGGCACGAAGATATTAATGATAAAGGACAGACAGTGAATGTCAAGAAGCCTGTGACACCAAAAAAGACAACGCCTTCTCACGGATCGGGAAATGACGTAGCTAAGACTGGACAATCTTCCGCTGTTCCTATTGTTATCGTTGGAATTGTTGCTGCTTTTGGAGTGGCGGGAAGCGCTTTCACATTAAAGAAAAAGAAGAAAAAGCAGTAGATAAAGGTATAAGAAGGGGGAGTATTCCCTCTTCTTTACTAGAGAGCATCTTTTCAAAAAGAAAATGGAGGAAGTAAAACGATGAAATATTATGGATCTTCCGGATATATGTACAATGGGATAGTAGAGGGAACAGAAGAAAACTACAGAAATTATTCAATGGGATTCCCTTATAAAAACAATGTTGACAGTAATGAAAAAACATGGAAAAATCATAGTGAAATCATGAGACAGAGTACGCAAAGGAGTAATGATATGAGTTTCATTATGATGATGAATAGTCTTCACGGAATTGTTGCAGTGGCAGACTCTAAAAGTACAGTACAGAATTCAGTAGAGGAGAAAAATCGAAGGACACAAAAAGTTTTTAAGGCATCAAATTATCTCTTGGCAACGTGGGGAAATAATCGAATCATTAAAAGTAAAATACCGATAAAAGTAGAAGACGTTCTGAATTTATTAATCGAGAGATTTCCAGATGATTTTCGCAAAGTGCTTGATAGTTTTCAAGAGTTATTATATGAAAATAATCATTCAATGAATGATATTTATAATTTTTTCATTGGTGGACATTACAAATGTAAAGAGTTTCCTGGAAATGATGGATATTTTATAAAGGAATACAAGGTCAGCTCGGAAGGAATCGATTGTTTAAACTCACAACAAGCAATCTCTAATTGTCGTTATGCGGGGGTAGTTGAATTAATGCCCAGAAATCTTTCCATAAATCCAAACTGGGATGTGTTTCAATTAGAGGAAAAGGGGACATTGCTTCTTCAGAGTATCATTGAGATCGGGGATGCATTTTTGCCGTATAACCCTGTTGGAGGGGACATCCAGGTAGTTTCATATACTGTAGAGGACAACCACTAAAGGTGAGTCTGCGATAGAAAAATACAAAAAGTAGGAAGAAAGATAAGTAGCTTCTTTCTGTATAGGGGAGAAGGAAAAGCCTTCTCCTTCGCCATATGTATTGGTTGTAACAAGTAAAGATTCAAAAGGAGGCATTACTGTGTATAGTAATAATCAGGGATTTCTTGCCTACGAACCTGTTCAAGTGCCGTGGAATAACCAAAATATGTCACAAGCAGCATCAGTAGGAGGGCCGATAAAAATCATCTGTTGGAACAAGTAGCAAAGATCATTTTTTTTGGAAAACGCTGTGTACATAGAAAAATGAGATAGAATGCCCTGGAAGTCTTCCGGGGCTTTTATTGTAGTCTAATCTGAAAAATTGGAGTTTTAGGGAAGGAATCTATTTTTAACCAAGAATCTAATCTTATTATACAAAAATGGAAATAACATGATATAATATACAAAAGAGCTTATGAGAGAAAAAGAAAAGATACATACTATGAATGAAAAGGAAGCATTGAAATCTCTCATTGGATTTAGGAGGAGTATCTATGAAAAAGATGAAAGTAAGAGCTTTAGCAGTAGTATTAGGGGTTATGATGTCAGCGGGTATGATAGGGACAATGCCGGCGGATGTCCAGGCAGCAAAGAAAAAGCTGTCAGTAAACCGGGTATACGAGCAGAGCACTAGAATCAAAGGCAAGACCAAAGGGAAATACGTGGTTAAGGTAAGGATAGGAAAAAGGACTTACAAAGCCAAGGCCAGCAAAAAAGGAAAGTTTTCCATCAAAGTCCCTAAGGTCAAGGCAGGAAAGAAATATACCGTTAAAGCATACAAAGGGAAAAAGTATTACACAAAGAAAACGATCTATGTCATTGCTAAAAAGCTTAGACTAAATAAATTTACAGCAAACAGCAAGACGATCTCCGGCTACACCAGGCCGAGTTACAAGGTTAAAGTGACGATCAATAAAACCACCTATGCTGTGAAGGCCAATAAGAATTCAGGATACTTTAAGGTGAAGCTGAAAAAGAAGGCTGGCACTGGAAATGCTGTAGTTAAGGTTTATGATACAAAAGGGAAAAAGACTGTATCTCAAACTCAAAAACATAGCCATGCATGGGAGAAACAGTATAAAACAGTTCATCATCCGGAAGCTGGCCACTACGAGACGGTGGTTGTACCGGCGTGGGATGAGAAGAAGCAAGAAGAACATTGGATTTGCTACGGATGCAAACTTGATTTAAATGTGGAATATGAGAAATATAAGGCTAACTGGGAGGAAAGAAAAAAATTATATCCGGATGAAGACTACTGTGATACATTATCATCGTTTTGTACATTACACCGATATATATTAAATAATGGTTGTACCTCATCCTGGCATGACGAATTAGTTGATGTAACAATTCACCACGATGCTACGACCAAAAAACAGTGGGTTATAGACAAAAAAGCCTACGATGAAAAAGTGATAGTTGGATACAGATGTGACTGCGGAGCGAAAAAATAAAATTGTTTTTGCGAAAAGGAACCAGCTTTAACATTATATAATTAAGAAATAGAGAGGAGCATGCTTTAGCTTCTCTTTATTTTGTAATTCAAATACTATTTTCAATATAAGTGAATAATTGACAATGGAATGATTTGGTCATAAAATAGAATTTGAGGTTATTTATTGTCTAAAGAAGAGATTGCAGGGGATTTCTGTGGATATATGTTTTGTAGATTCTGCGAGAGGTAGACATCCGATGATTCTAAGTTCCGTACGGATTACGGTAATGCAAAAAATTTATATTATTTATATATGATGAAGGTGTGTCTAAAATGTCGGGCACCTATCTATAATGAAAACGTTTGCAAAAACTGTAAATCCTTTATAAGTTAGGAACTGGTTAATAAGAAATGAAGCAAGAAGGGAAGGAAGTTATTTATTATGAAAGATAGCATGAAAAGAACTGTGGGTATCATAGCTTCAGTTATTTGTGGAATTTGTTTTATACTTTGGATTTTAATTCTTTTTACCGGATCTGCTTTTAACGCAAGCGGATTTCGTCCAATTACTATCATTGTCTTTATCTTGGTTGGCATTAGTGGTAGCCTGGCTAAAGTGTGCTTAGCAGGGGATGTGATTCGATACACTGGTAAGAAATTTGAAGAAGGAAAAGACCTAACGAAACGGAATCTTCGTAAAAGTGACGTTTTGAAAGAGAAGAAAAAGAATTTTTGCCCCCATTGTGGTCAACCTGTAGAAGAAGAGCATGCTTTTTGCAGCAATTGCGGTAATTCTTTAAATTAACAAGTGTGACTGGTGACTGTGGCGCTAAAAAATGAAACTGTTCTCTTGAATAGGAATATCTTAAGATTCATGAATTCTCAAAAAAGCATTGAAAAAGAGGATGACTCTGCTATCATTAAATAATAGAGAAATATTTTGAGATTATTTGAGATTAAATGTAGGAAAATGGGGAAATCATGAAGATTGAATATTTAATAACCAATGAAGATAAGGAAAAGTTCTGTTGTACAGAAGAAGGGTTTAGAGGACTTCTAATGTCAAATGAAGCGATTAAGCTAGAGGGTGATCAGTTGATTATTGATTCACATGCTTTGAATTTTCATTTGGCCAAGCAACAGGTTCGCACAGAAGATCATATTTTTTATATAAGTTTGGAAACATCCAAAGCCTTAGACTCTTTAGAAAAGGCCGATGGAATGATACATAGAACGATAAGACACTATGAACGCTTTAGTATAACTACAATATGGGATGACATTTCGATCTACTATGGGAAAAAATTATATCCCACAATCAATCATATAGAGAATCAGATGAGAAAATTACTATATTTCTTCATGGTCAATGCGTTAGGGAAAAACTGGATTAAAAAAGGGATCCCTAAAGAAATCAAAGATCAAATAGCAGCAACAGAAGAAGAAAACTATTTATATAAAGTATCGTTTAGCCAGTTAGGTAAATTTTTCTTTTCGACGTTCCCTAAAATGGAACTGGGGAATATCATTGATAAACTGAAGAAATTAGTTCAAAATAAAGAGGAGGATAAGTTATCCGAATTAATTTCTGATTTTGAAAGAAAATCAAATTGGGAAAGATACTTTCGTGATCAGGTTAAAGATGTGGATTTAAAAAAGGATTTGGAGGATGACTGGGATCAATTAACCGAATATCGAAATCGAGTGACACATTGTAAGGAGATTCATAAGGTTGATTATAAGCGGGCAATGGATATTGCAAGACGCGTGGAAGATGTACTTGAAAAGTGCTTATCCCAGGTTGGAAAATTAGAATTATCAGAGAGTGATGCAGCGGCTATCGAACTTGATTTAGGCAGATCGGAGTTCACGACACATATATCATCTATGCTTGATACGACTCAAACATATCCAACAGAATACTTTTTTATGGATGAGAAACAACGAGAAGAAATAAACAGAAAAAGATATGAATGTTATTATAATGCCCTTAAGAGTTGACAAGTGAATCTTTATTAAGGAGCGAGAGCTCCTTTTTTTGTTGCATGAAAAAGCTTCCTAATTGCAATACTAAACTAAAAAAGAGGTGTAAATTATGGCAGTAGCACATAAGGGAAGTATTTCCATGTATATGGTATTGATTCCAACGAGTTTATATAAAACAACAACTGATAATACAATCCATTTTAATCAGTTAGATAAAGAAAGCAAAGCTCGGATCCGTTACAAAAAATATTGTAGTCATTGTGGTAAAGAGGTTTCGTCAGAGGATATTGTGAAAGGCTATGAATACGAAAAAGGGCGATATGTTACGATGACGGAGGATGAGCTGGAACTTTTAAAGACAAATAAAGACAGAACAATTCATCTAGTTCAATGTTCAAAACTAAATGATATTGATATGCTTTATTATGATAAAAACTACTATGTGGTGCCGGATAAGGGCGCTGAAAAACCATTTGAATTGTTACGGCAATCACTGTTATCCTTGAAGATGATAGGAATCGCAAAAACAGTAATCGGGCAATCAGAAAAGACGATTGCATTATATCCTCTTAAAGATGGTATGATTGCAAAAACTCTATATTATTATGATGAAATTGTTGAAATACCAAGGAAGATCTCTAAGATGAAGCTGGATGAAAAAGAACTAGAAATGACAAAATTAATTCTGAAAAATATGGAGAAAAAGTTCATGGCTTCAGATTTTAAAGATGAATATCAAGAAAGACTTAAAGAAGCAATCTGGCAAAAAATCAAAGGGAATAATGTGATCGCGGTTGACCAGGGAGAACAATCAAATATCATTGATCTTATGGAAGCCCTGCAAAAGAGTCTTGAACAGTCCGAAAAGGGAAATAAACATGAGGATCAGGCTGGAGCATGAGTCTATTTCAGAATAAGAATGTGAAGCCAATGTTAATTAAAAATAAGCAGCCTGCATTCAACGATGAAAATTGGATTTATGAACTTAAATTGGATGGATGCAGATGCATTGCTTATTTAGACATCAATGAAACAGATCTAAGGAATAAAAGAGATCTGTCTCTTATTCAAAAATTTCCGGAGCTGGTAGATATCAATAAATTAATTAGCAAGCGATGTATTTTAGATGGTGAGTTAATTATCTTAAGGAATGGAGTTCCAGATTTTTATGAATTACAACGACGAACGCTTTTAGCAGATCCCTTCAAGATTCGATTGGCTGCAGCACAACTGCCGGCGAGCTTTGTTGCTTATGATTGTTTGTTTATAGATGATCGCGACATTACAAAATTACCGCTTATGGAAAGAAAAGAGTGTCTTAACTCAGCTTTAAGATTAGAAGACAGCAGGATTGCAATTTCACGATATATCGAGAAAAATGGAATTGGTCTCTACCAGCTGGCGGAAGAGAGACAGCTGGAGGGGGTTGTCGCAAAACGGAAAGATAGCTTGTATTTTCAGGGAAAAAGATCAAGTGATTGGATTAAATTTAAACGTTTATTGGATGATGATTATATTGTGGTTGGTTATATCAGAAAACAAGATAATCGATACAGCTTAATTCTGGCCAAGTATAAAAGTGGAAATTTTATTTACAAAGGACATGTTACAGCAGGAGTTACAATAGAAACAATCCGCAATATGCCTACGATAAAAAAGGCACCATTTACATTACTGCCAGTTGGGAATGATGAAGCTGTTTGGACCAAACCATTGGTATGTACGATTGAATATATGCCAAATACAAAGAAAGTACTTCGAGAAGCGGTTTTTAAGGGGATTCGGACCGACATCGATATAATAGATGTAGAATAAAATATGACCTGGCGGTTACGTCAGGTCCAGAAAGTTTTATAAGAAATCATCTGCCAACTTATTGAGAACAGTGTCTTGGTCATTTAAACTGATTTTGCGTAAGTCTTTATTTCTATTATCTCATCCATATGGCTCTTGGGATTGTAGTATTTGCTCGCATCATCTGAAAGCACGACCATGAAAGAAAGAGCAGGTTCCATGAACAAAAGTACTTCTGCAACCAATTTATTCTCGGCATCAGAATTAATCATAAGCAAATGAGCGTTTACCTTTTTTGCATTTTTTAATATGCCCCTGAATTCTTTGGGGAGTAATTCTACTCCGGAAAACTCTGCACATTCTTTTTTGAATTTTCCATCAATTGCGCTTTTCAAATAATTTTGAATATCTTTTGCACGTGGATCTTCTAAGTAACCTTCTCCAATCTTATATACAGCATACTCAAAAGCGATTTTTAATGCTTCCAGAAAAAAGCGTCTAAAGTCTATTGTTATATCAAATTGAATTTCGGGCTGATAAAAATAACTTTCCAGTTTTTCTAACTTATCCAGAGTATCCTTTCTTATGTTTTCTGGGTAAGCGCCCAATATTAATGCGGTCAGATACAAAATTACCCCAGCCCTTTGCGAGTTGGAGTAATTCACTATAATTCACATGCGATTTTTGATAGATTGGAGTTTTTCACTCCAAGGTGCTAGCTCTGCCAGCTGTTCATCGGTCATATCTTTACTTGGCCGATGCTCCAGTAAAAATTTAAGATACCCATAAATATTCAGATCGTATGCTTTTGCCATCTCAACTATTGTGTAGACTACTGCGCTGGCATTCGCTCCCTCTACGGAACTGCTGAAGAGCCAGTTCTTCCGGCCTACTGCGAATGGACGAATTGCATTCTCACTGAGATTATTGGTAAAGCTGCACCGTCCGTCTTCCAGATAAGTCTCCGCTGTATCACGTCGGTTAAGAACGTAATTCACGGCTTTATCCATCCGGGTATTCCGGACGGGCTTCTGCTGATCGAGCCACGACCAGAAAGCCTCCAGAACAGGTTTTTCCTTCTCGAGACGTAGCTGCTTCCGCTTTTCATAATCACCGGGATACTTTTTGTTAATGGAGTCCTCAATGGCGAACAACCGGTTGCAGTACTGTACGCCCTGCACTGCCGGCTGGCTGTAGTCATACTGTTTTCCTTTGGGAACGGCGTCGATAAAGTATCGACGGATATGCGCCCAACAAGAGCAGCGTCTGATCCCCGGAAGATTGTTGTATCCCTGATATCCATCCGTTTCCAGGTATCCGCTGTAGCCTTCCAGAAACTCCCTTGCATGGCTGCCGCTCCTGGTAGGGGAATAGCCATACAGGATAATCGCCGGAAGTCCATCCTCGCCGCTTCGGAACAGCCACATGAACGACTGGGTCTGGGCCTGGCGCCCTTCCTCTTTTAACACCTGGACCCGTGTCTCATCTGCCATTGCAAAACTGCGCTTCAGCAGCTCACGATGAAAGTAATCATACATCGGCTGGAAATAGTTCTGCGAACAGTAGATGATCCAGTTGGCAAGGGTGGTCCGGCTGATCTGAGCCCCATACTGCTTCCAGTCTTTTTCCTGCCGGTAAAGGGGAAGCCCGTTGGCATACTTCTGATACATGGTCCATGCAACAGTGGATGCTGAGGCAGGACCTTTCCCAACCAGAGCCGCCGGAACCTGAGACTTTATGATCACAGGCTTTTCCGTATCGCCGAGCCCTTCCTTGCAGGATGGACATCCGTAACTCTGGCTGTAGTATTCGATCACTTTACAGGTGGCAGGAATGAATTCCAGTTCCCGGCGGACATACTCCTCACCGATCAGGATCATCTGTGTGCCGCATACCGGACAGATCTGTTCTTCTTCGGGAAGAGGGATCACTACTTTTTCAACCTTCAGGCCTTTGAAGAGATCCTCGTGGGTTGCCTTCTTTTTACGGGTATGCTCCTTGATCACAGTTTCTACTTCCAGCAGGGATGGATCCTGTTCTACTTCCGCTTCATCGAAAAGGTTCTGTTGTCCCGGAATATCATCGGATCTTCTTTCGCTGGATGAGCCGAAAAGCTTTTTGGTCAGATAATCTACCTGTTCCTGAAGCGCTTTCTCGTGACTGGATTTTTCGTCAATAATAAGACGGAGAGATTTGATCAGCTCGGTCTGTTCAGATATCATTGTTTTCAGTTGTGATACTGTATCTTTCAGCTCTCGAAGCTGGATATCTTTTGTGTTGGAAGCCATCGTTTCTCTCCTCGGATTTGATACCTTTATTATACCAGAAACGGAGCTGTTACTAAAGGAAAATGGCTCCTGAAAAATGCCGAATCTACAAGGAATTTCCGGATTTTTCTGTGCAGGATTTTTTGAGAAATCCAGATGTTTTTCACTCTGCTTTGAGGGCCTTGGGCTGGTCGATATCGATCCCCGACATCAGCCAGTCAAACTCCCGCCAGGAAAGATTCCGGACCTCCGACTGCTTCCTGGGCCATTGATAGCCGCCGTGGACAGACAACCGCTTATAGATCAGAACAAAGCCGTCCGGTTCACGGAACAAAGCTTTGATCCTGTCCCGTCTTCTTCCGCAGAAAAGGAAGAGAGCACTGGACGACGGATCCATCTTAAGCTGGTCTTCGATAACGGCGCAGAGTCCGTCAATGGATTTCCGCATATCCGTATAGCCGCAGACAATGTAGATCTTCTCAAGTCCGGAGATGTCACCTAACATGAGAGCTCCTGAAGCAGGCGGAATGTCCTGGTGAGCAGGACAGGATCTGCATCATTGCTGATGCGGACCGTGATGTTCTTCATAGCAACTTCAATCGTATGCGAATTGTCAAGGTACGGGTTCTGCATCTGTGATGCTGTATGCTGCTCCGGAATGTGATCTGGAACAATGTCAATGGGGACCACGTCCTGTTTTGGGCGGGGAACCTCAAGATGACCATAATTCGCTGCCGGGATCTGATCCGCTGCCGCTTTCCGGCAGCGGCTGACCCAGTTGTAAAAGGTGCTTACTGCAATGCCGTTTTCACGGCACCAGTCAGCATCTGTCATGCCGCTCTGGCGGCATTCATTGATAAGCCGAATCTGTTCCGCCATCGGAACACGGGCTTTGCGAGTACCTGCCATAACCTATCCTCCATAATTGTAGTGAAATAGTCTAAATATCTATCGACTACAATTATAGGTAAAGCTTGAGGATCAGGAAATCCGCAGGAATATTTGGCGCTTACTTTTCTGGTATATTTAATCTGGAAAATTTCTTTTGTATCATTTTCTTGGCAGTTTTTTTGGATGGGGCATTTATCTTAATAGTATTGCCAGATTGTTCAATATGTGGGACGAGTGTCGGGTGAAAGTTTTCATCGACTCTGATTCGATGACCATCT
Organism: Anaerostipes hominis (ex Lee et al. 2021); assembly: GCF_002270485.1. Taxonomy (GTDB): domain Bacteria; phylum Bacillota; class Clostridia; order Lachnospirales; family Lachnospiraceae; genus Anaerostipes; species Anaerostipes hominis. Next base: position 138,227 of record NZ_NQOG01000007.1, read on the forward strand.
TTATTCTTCCCTTCTGTGAATGCATTGGGGATAACACCGCTCTGTCCCTTTAGCCCGAGGTTTTGCCGAATCATTTTTACAAACATGTTATTTACAAAGTAATTATCAACGTAAGTTCCTAATCCACTGTTACATCTTTTACAGACATTAAATAGCTTTAGAGTCTCATTTCCAAGCGATTGTGGAATGATATGTTCCTCGGTGAAGATATTATTTTTGTCAAAATCGGTCTCTGTTTTTCCGCAAAATATACATTTTTTCATTTGATTTTCCTTTCGTATATAATTACAACTTATTTTTTGTAGTGAAGTGATAAGATGACAATCATTTAGAATTGATTTGACAAAAATTAGGAAAAGCGTTATATTTAACACATAAAATTATATCAAAAAACACACAAACACGAAAGGGGAAAACGAAATGAAAAGCACGGGTGTTGTAAGAAAGCTTGATGAGTTGGGACGTATTACTTTACCAATTGAGTTAAGGAGAAACTTAGATATTGAAGATCGAGAGGCACTTGAGATCTTTGTGGATGATGACACAATTATTTTACGAAAGTACAATCCAGCGGACGTTTTTACTGGCGAGATGGATAACCTCATTGAGTACAAAGGCAAGAAAGTATCAAAGGCTTCCATTGTCAATTTAGCGAAACTTGCTGGATTAAAAATAATGGAATAACGCATTCCCAAGATAAATATTATCCTGGGTTTTTAATTTTGAGATTTTCTGTGGTATCAAAAATAGCAAGACTATATGATACCAAAGGCGGTCTTTAATCTAAAGTGCAGACCCGGAAACTAGTTGGCCAGGAAAAGTCAATCTTGTTTTCAGACAGTGACCAGAATATCAATTACACATAATCTCAATCTTTCCTAACTACTTTTTCGCCATACTATATATGAAGAAATTTTCACCCATGACTTGGAGCAGTAACAAAAGCTCTTATGTTGTGGGTGCTTTTTTCGTTCTAAGGATAACTTTTACATTTATATTACGAAAGGCTGTACAGAAGTACAGAAATGGTGAAAAAAATGAGTGAGAAATTTATTGTATTGGAAAACAACGAAAATAGCGCGGTCTATCAGGTAAAAGGAACGATCGGCACCTGTGTTGAAGTAACAGATACCCATGCCGGATGGATATCCCATAAAAACCTGAGACCTTATGATTTTGAAGGTCATATGGTACATGTTGAGGAGCTGTTGATCCATCGTGATTTTGCTTATACCTATTAGGGCAAGAGTTTGTTTTTGGAGATGGCGAAATGTCATCTCCATTAATTTTCGTTGAATACACTAGGAAAATAGAAGGTTTGTATGGAGAAGGGAAAATATCCCTGTGGCCACCTTCCTTCACGATTAAAGGAGAAAGATTACATGAACAAAGAAAAATTTGAATTCAACATCAATGTTAAAACGATATTAGGATATTTAGGACTTAAGGCAATCAAGACGTTTGTTTCTTTTGTTTTGGGTTTCCTTTTTATCTCTATTATTTTTTCGGTTATCTTTAAGTCTGGAATGCTGCAGGCTTTCTTTGGAAAAGATGATGTAAAACAAAAGCAGACGGTTGCTCAAAAAGCATATGATGCAAACTTAAAGGAGATCAATCAGCAGGAACAAGAGGTAGAGGATACGATCAATGCGCGCAAAAGTGAACAAGAAACTTTAAATGCTTCTGATGCTGCAGTTTCTGCCTCTGTGATCTATGTTATTGACGGCGATACGATCATCATAAAATTGGATGACGGTTCTGAAGAAAAAGTCCGTTTTATCGGTGTTGACTGTCCGGAAGATACAACAAAGAAAGAATACTTTGGGGATAAGGCAACAGCTTATACCAAACATCGCCTACTTGGAAAGACAATAAAAATGGAATACGATATAGACCATACAGATAAGTATGGACGTACTCTGGCCTATGTCTTTATAGATGGTGAACTATTTAATAAGACCTTGGTATCCAAAGGATATGCAGAAACAATGGAGATAGAGCCTAATACAAAATATTCCTTTGATTTATCTTTTGAGTGTTCAAAAGCAAAGTCTCGAAAGATTGGAATGTGGGAAAAATAAGAGCGAATGACAGAAAAGGCTTGCGATGCAGGTCTTTTTCTTTTTCTCTTTTTGCCATACTATAAATGAGAAAGAAAAAGAAAGGAGAAACAGCATGTCGAAACAAATAAGACGGATTTTTCTGGTGTTTTTAGGGGCTTTGTTCTACATAACTGGAGCAGTTTCCCCCGTGTTTGCAGCCGATGTAGGAGTTGGAGAGACAATCACATATAATGCAGATTCTGCCGCCGGATCGACTACGGGGAGCGAAAGCAGGAATGAGGGATCTAATCAAGATGCTTCTGCACAGGTTAACAATAGTTCTGTCTTTTCTTCCATGTCAAAAACATATACGGATATTATAGGAAACCCGAATAAAGCCGTCGTAAATAACGGAAGTCAGATTGTTACTTATAAAGAAGTCCCTGTCTCTACCGTGGATCTTCAAAGCTTTATTGGACAGATGTCTGGACTGCAGGGAAAAAACTTAAAAACAAATTACACAGATCATAATGCTTCTCCCATTCAAACGGATGCCAATGTCCAAAAGATCATAAGCGGACTAAAAAAAGATTACGGGATCAAGTCTGGTACGGCATCCAAGAAAGCCTATAAATCCGGGACCATAGGAGAAAAGTCTGGTATTGGAAAGAACGGAGGACTCCCTTTAGACGGAGGGTTCAGTTCACATCCTGGTCAAGCGTATTTGCCGGCGTTTAAAGCTCCAGAAGGATATTACAGCTGGCCTGCTGAAAAGAAAAAATGGGACGAGCAAATGAAAAAATGGGAAGAACAATGGAGAAATGATTTTAATAAGAAGAGAGAAGATCTGATTGGATCCGGGCTGGCCGACCAATCAACGCTGCCACAACGGGAAGAGATCGTTAAGAAATACTTGAACGAGCGGGTGACGGCTGGAGAGGATTCCGTAGACACTGCAGTAGTAAAAGAATTTAAAGTCACGAAGGAAGATAAGAAAGCGACCAAATCAAAGATCGGGACAAGAAAATGGTCCTGGATGATTTATACGGATAAGAACCGGAGCAAATGCATTTACTCTACAACGACCACGGTCCCATATCTCTCACTTGCCTATGATTCCGTGGGTACCTATTATATCGATGTTTATCAGGATATTGCCTATACATATGCCGACAACATGACCTACGATATAAATGAATACTGGTATCTCCAAGATACACAGCAAATATTATGGCAGAAGCATGTTAGGAAAGATAAATATTTGAATGAGAAGGATCCTGTTATTAAACAGGAAAAAGTTAATTCCTTTCGTCAGAAGGTTACTGAGGACATGGTGGATACTTGGATTACTGGACGTGGTGGTGCTACCCAAAGTTTTGATACAGAAAGGATTAAATAATGCAGCTATTTGTTATTGTAACTATGATCACAGCTATCATCTGTCTGATATTATTTCCTAAGTTTCCTAAAAAGAAACGGAAACATCGTATGAAACCGGTGGATCCGAACTATATACGAAAGGATGAAGTACGAAAAGAAGTGTTAGATGCTGATCGAGACAAACAAAATTCTATTCAGTAAAGAAGGCAGGCTCCTGTAACAGGGGTCTGTTTTTTATACCCCTATATTGTTCTTCATACTATAGATGAACGATGATCATTGAAGAAAAGGAGAAGATAATAAATTCATACACTTTTCTTCATCAATAGGAAGGGGGATTTTCAAGATAATTTATTGAAAATGAAGGAACTGCCTAAGAAGATTTATGGAGGAATATTTCATGAAAAAGAAAGTGGAGATTGCAAAGGAATTATTTCAAAAGACAGGACTATGGGCGAATGTAGGGGTTTTTGAAACAGGTTACACGCTTGGTATGACCGGTCCATCAGGGATCGCCTTATCACAGGAAAGGAGGAACACAAAAACTGCATCTACTCAGGCAAAGATTAATGCGACGGCCTATGTGCTGGAATGGATTCTTCAACAAAAGTCTAAGGATGGCATCAATGCTGTTTACAATTATGAGAATGACATTCTCTATTTGATGTATCGAAAAAGTGGCAGTTCAGATTTGGAGTGTTTCTTTACGGATGATCAGATCATTTGGCTTGATAATAAGGATGATAATGAAATACCATCTTTTTTTCGCAGAATGCTACCATGCATGTTAAAGGGTCTATTTAAGCTATATGGTGCTGGGAACTCTGAGGTTGCAGTGTTAGACGAAATCGTCAGACTTTATGATGAAAACATTGACAATGGAGAACAGTTTACAGAAAAAGTATTGTTGTTTTGTGACTTGAATTATTTTGGATGGGCAAACCAGATGCTAGGAAAGGGCATTGTTTATGTAGAAGATCCACAGAAGGATTATTTAAAAACACATGACGCAGCCGAATTTCTTCAAGCCATGCATACCGGAAATTACACAGCTCTTGATGAAATTGCACCACATCTAAAAAGTCATCTGGCGGAAATGGATAACATTACACCAAAGCAGTCAGCTGCATCACAAAAGAAAGCTGGAATCCGGGTGACTTATGAAAAATGCCGCGCAGGAGAATACCGATTAAATCTGGATTGGAAAGATGCGCAGTGCATGATTCCGGATCTTTCCTTTTTGGATGGATTTGTTCCGAACCAGGCTTTTTATAAGGCGGTAAGAAAGGTACATAGAAAATGCACCTCAATCATTGAACGAATGGACGCGGGATTATCTGGGCTGGATGCAATCGGGAAAGACTATGTAAATTCATTGCTTGTTGGACGTCCGGGAACCGGAAAGACAACGATGGTAAAAGCTATCTGTGCAACACTTGGCATTCCCCTTTATACAGTTCCTCTTTCTAAGAATATAGAAGAGGACACGTTTGAGGGAATGACAAAAGTCGTTGATGGGAATCTGACATTTGTGGAAACGAGATTTTTAAAGTGTTTTCAAAATGGTGGAATGGTCGTTTTAGAAGAAGTAAACCTTGCTGATCCTGGCATTGTTATGGGATGCTTGGGACAAGCGATCGAAGCTCCATTTTTACTTAATAAAAATGGATATGAAGAAGTACATCGGCATCCTTTGTGTGTTGTATTTGCAACGATGAATACGGGAACTGCGGGTTCCAGACCACTTTCTCAGGCTTTTAGCAGCCGGTTCAAAAATACCTATATTATTGATGATCCGAGCAGGGAAGATTTCATTCATGTCTTAACTAGGCAGCATCAAGATCAACAAGATTGTGAAAATGTATATCATTACTACAAGAGAATTATTGAAATACTTATCGAACAGTATAACGTTCCAGAGATTGCGTTGTCCTTGTCTTTGAGACAATGCATTGGGGCTTTGGATGATATGAGCGAAGGCTCAACTCTAAAAGAGGCCTTGTATGACACGATGATTGGTAAAATTGCAGAAAATGATTTAGAAATCGCAAATGAGATTAATGAAAGTGTCGTTGCTACTTGTATTGATTAAAAGGAGGAGATTATGGATTATGCAAAAGAAATGAGGGCGCTATATCAATCTCTGTCTCGAATTGCCAGGGGAATCACAGGACGTGCCATACCAGTTGTGGAGGTTCCTAACGCAAACTATAATGATGATCTTGCCTATACAATTTGTAAGAGAAAAAAAGCCCTGATTTATTTAAACAGCCATCATTCAATCGTCATGGGACTTGAGGCGAAAAAACGTCCTTCTTTTTTAAAGGGGATATTTTGTCATGAGTTAATGCATCAGCTTATAACGGATTCTCAATATGAGGAATATTGGGTGAAGAATAATTCATTGTCTCAAAGCGAAGCAAAAATATTTCATTTTATTGTAAATGTAATAGAAGACCCAAGAATCGAGTTTTTTGCATCACAATATGTCGGAGGAGTCTTAATCAAATGTTTAAGGTATACAATTCACTATATCTACCAGATAGCGTCACCTCTTGAGGAATCAGAAAACGCTTTATCTCAGTATTTCAACGCTCTGATTCAATTTGGAGATGGTGGATTTTTAAAAGGTGAATTTACATTTCCAGAAGCGAAGAAGTACTTCGAAGAGACGGTATCGTATGTTTTGAAGGCTATTGAAACACCGAAGTTTCAAGATGCTCTTGGGTATATGGTAAATGTTTTTGAAATAAGCCGGCCCTTATGGGAGGAACATGCAAAAGATGAACAGGCACTTACTGATATGCTTAACCAACTCTTTGAGGATGCCGGAAAAAGCGAGGCTTCTGGACAAGGGAGCTTTGGTGAGTTTACACCGACAGATGGAGATTCTGGATCTTCTACACAAAAGAAGCGAAGAATCACCGTCCGAAAAGTCACGGAGGAGGAACTTAGAAAGTTTGCAGAGAATAGCAGCAATATTTCATCTCAGGATGGCTCATCGCCTATTCCAGATGGAGCCACTGTCCTAGTAACAGATGGAGGTTCTGGGAATAATAGCTCTTCTATTGGCTCGTCTGCCTCGGCTTTATCAGAAAAGGAAACTGATTTATTGAATCAAGAGGAGAATTATGAGATTCATTATGAGGAAGCTAATGATGAGGAAACATTGAGGGAAGACTCTGAGTCAAGGGAAAAAGAGGAAAACAGTGCTAAAGATGGAGATGCATCGTGTGATGGCCATAACACTACTTCTGGAGAGAAAGGAGAGGGGCAAGAATCACCCCAAGATGCATCAAATAGCAGAAAAGTAGGCGAACCTAATCCTGTTCACCAAAAGAATTCTACATCTTTGCATGGGGATAGTACTTATTATTCTGATGGAGGATACGAAACCTTTACGGAAGAGGATGTTACGGAAGAAGATTACGAATTGACGGCCGAGGATATTCAAATGACCGTTGATGAAATAGAAAGAGAAAAGACTGTCATGCTACAGGAGGAACATGATGAACTCCTATCCGATGAAGTTGAACTTGATCTTAATATAAATTGTCCGGGATACGGAAAAATGATAGTTCGTAATGAAAACATGCAGTTGAGTACTGCGGATAAGTTGAAGTATGAAGATACATACCATGCTGTTTTATCGTCCATGGATGGAAAAATTCGAAATTTAACAAGGCAGCTTCGCAGGCTCTTTATTCAAGCGGCAGAAGAAAAAATGTTTAAAGGAAGTGGGAGACTAAGTCTTAAGAGAGTACAGAATGAAAGAATTACACCGAGAGTGTTTACAAGAAGAAGGGTTCCAAATAATTCTGATGTTTCCATTGCAATTGGTGTCGACAATTCTGGTTCTATGTCAGGTGAAAAAATTCAAATTGCCAGGCAGGTTGGAATTGCCCTTTGTGAGGCCTTTTATCAGCTTGATATACCGGTCTATTTACTTGGATATGATGCAGGATCTGTAGATGCCGACCAGAAGCATTTTGTGAAATGGAATAACACTAAAGCAGAGAGAATGTCGATTCTTACGATGTATGCCGGGGGCTGCAATAATGATGCCTATACCATTCGCTATTTGACAGAGCGTCTAAAAAAGCGAACGGAGGAACATAAGCTCCTTATTATGATCAGCGATGGAATGCCAAGCCATACTGTAGGAACAGTAGATGGCGTTTTAGATTGTAGAATCGCTGTCAAGAAAGCAGAGAAAAGTTGTGATGTTGTTGCCATTGGAATCGGAGACTGCAGTCCGGAAAATCTAAGAAAGATTTACGGAACCGTATTTCTTCATGTAGCACAAATAGACGACCTTTTTGGCCAACTTGGGAAAATCATCAAAGACAAAGTAAAAACATGGGATACATATTAAAAGGAGGAAGTCATGCAGGATATAAAAATTTGGGAAGACGGTGGAAGAGTCATTGTGGCCTTTGAAGGAATAGACAAAGATCAAAAAAAATTGATTGCGGATTTCGTCTCCAGCGTTTTGTCCGGTACGATCGAAATCAAAAAAATAGAAGGATTGATTCCTGCCGCAAACCATAAGCCAGAAGAACCACCTAAAATTCCAAAAAATGCGTCTTCTGTTTTGAAAGAAAAACGTGATGTACCATTTTGTTTTGGTCCTTATGTTGGGAAGACATCCGAAGAAATTCTTACATTGCAACAAAAAGAGAGTGACCAGGCTTCCGTTTGGCTGTTTTCTTATGCGAATAAGATTTCAAAGGAAAGTTTAAAGAAAGAACTGAAAGATAAATGCAGGGAATATTGGATTACTATTTCAAATAGGGATGTTTCTTCTTATCAAAAAGAAGATGTTCTTGAGTTTTTTGAAACATTCAATCCTGTTATTGGAGAAGGCATCCGATATGGGCTGCAAAACTATGGATATATGGATTATCATTTATTCGTTGATCAGGCAGAAATTGAAATACAGAGAGAAAGTGTAAAGGATTTATTAGGGTATTTAAAAAAGAAATGCTCAGATGCTTGATATTACAGAGGGGAACCTGCGGGTTTCCCTTTTTTACTCTATGAGGAAAAATTAAGTGTTCTCATACTATAGATAAAGGAACAATATAAAAATCAGAGGGGAGCTGATACTTATGGAGAAAATATTACGGATTGAGTACGAGGAGATCTTACTAGGGATTCGAAAGAATTTCTCAGTTTCATTATTTCACTATTCTAAAGTGCAAAATGAAAAAAATGCACTTACTATTTTAAAGATAGCTTTTTGTGATCATCTCAAATGTAATGTTTCAAATATTGATCATTACTTGAACCAAGAAATCATAGAAAAGATGAAACTTAGCAACTTACTAAAGTACATCCAATGTCCACCTGAAATTAATATCAAAAAGGATCTTTGGTTCCTAAAGTGGAAAATGTATCCTGAAACAAGGGTTATGTCAGATCGTCAGATTACGATACACACATATGAGAAGATTTTAGCAGAAGATGCAGGGAAATTTCCGAAGGACTATTTTGTTGGGACACAAGGAATGCTTCGATTCGGAATCTGTCTTCATTATATGATCAGTCGATATATGCAGTTTCCAAATATATTTAGTGCATATGAGGCATTTTCAGATACGCCCCAAATTTATCAAACTTTAAAAAAATATCGTCTTTTAGGACCATGTAAAGATACATTTCCCTACCCAGTGGATGCGCTTCATGCGATTTTGCCTGATAGTCAAAGAGACGATCTATTATACCATCTTTGCAAATTTCAAATGCTTTATAAGGAGGAGAAAAAATGCAGAAAAAGAAAAAGCTATTGATTGTCGTTACAATTGTCTTTTTTCTAACCTCCACTCTATTTTATATTACGCAAAAGGTCAATGGCATTACCGGAAACGAATGGATACTGAAGCAAAAAGAGCAGATCTATATGTTGGCAGATTTTTCACAAAATTTAGATGATGTCTATGCACTATACATTTCCGGAGCCATGGATAAGGACTCTTTCCTGGCAGAGTGGCAACGGCTCTCAGATGCCTTCGGAGTTATGGAGTTCCAACGGACCCAAGACAGTGAGAAGAATGTAGTCGCCCCTGAGAAACATACGAAAACAAGTAGGGAAGGAGCAGAGGCGATCAATACCATTTTTTATGACTTTCGTCTATTATTAAATGCCAGCGTGAAGGATAGTATCCCTATTCCAAGGACAGAGCTTTTGTATCAGCACTTGGCCTATTCAAAAAAAATAACGGAAGAATTAGAGATTTTTATGAAAGCATATCAAAAAGCAAAGGAGGATAATGAAACTTGAAATATATTTATGGAGGAAAAAGTGACAAGGGGTTTTCCAGAACAAAAAATGAAGACTTCATACAGGGAGTTGAACTGGATGAAGAGAATGTACTTTGTATCATCGCAGATGGAGCGGGTTCTCACGAAGGCGAACTGCAGCCAGGGCAAATTGTATGTAATGAGATTGAGTTGATGATACGTCGTCTCTTTGAGCAGGATAAACGCGTCTTTTTAAACAATGTAGAGTTGATTATGAAAGAAAGTATTCTGATGGCAAACCGGGTTCTTGGAGGCTTTAAAATGGGAAATGAGGAGCGCTTTGGAGGCTTTGCTGCAAGTGTTTCTATGGTTTTGGCAGATGAAGATGGATATCTGACATACGCTCATACGGGAAATACGAGAATCTATCTAATGTGTCCTGATCAGGCGAGTATCATGCGGCTGACACAGCTTACAAAAGACCAAACAGGAGCAAGAAAGCTCTTGGATGAAGGAAAAATTGATGAAGAAACTTATTATGCTATTCCTGAACGACTAAAGGTCTATGGCGGCATTGGGGTGGCATTAGAACCGGAAATTGAGACTGGTTGGCTCACTCTTGAAAGAGATGATATCATCTTACTTACGACAGATGGAATTCACTATGCTATTCGTCCAGAGGCCATGGCGGAATTATTTATCAATGCATCTAATTGCCAAGAGGGAATCGAAATTTTAATTAAGGCAGCGATCAGTGAGCAATATCCTGATAATGCAAGCGGTATTGCAATATTTTATCCTAATAAACCGTAAAAACAGGGCGCATTTGGCGCCCTGTTTTCATGCCTAGGTCAAATTTGAGTGTTTTAATGGGGGTTTCGGATTTGTTTTGTTTCGAAAGATCCGTTTTTTTCGCTTGATTAATTCAGCGCGCTCTAAAGAATCATCTCCATTTAAAAGCATTGCAAGAGACTCTGAGTCGATTGAGTTTAACAATTCATTTGTTACTACATGCATGACGACGATAGACGTCCAGTAGAGTTTCGGAGCTATATGCTGTACAGATAATTTTCTCACCTTATCAAAATAATCTAAGGCCATCTTTTTTGAGGCATCCACATCTTTTCCATTTAATTTATATTCCTTTCCCATAACCAATATTTTCATAATCAACCTCCTTTGTGATTTCACTCCCGCTCAATTATAGTATGACAAATCAAAGGGAGATTTTTTGATTTAAAACAGTTTCTCCATACTATGAATAGAAAAAGTTCATTGATGAAAGGAGATAAGGAAATGGGAAGAAAAAAGATGAGACCACTGATATCTTTGGATGCAGACGATGTTTTGTTCCGCTGCAATGATTATGCTGTGGAACTTGCAAATAAGAAGTATGATTATGATCCGCCGCTTAGTATCCGAGAGATCCAGCAGTGGGGGAGCAATGGATCAAGGATTGATATCATACATGAGTTTTACAAAGATGAGGAATTTTGCAGAAATCAGCCTGTTATGGATGGGGCCAGGGAATTCTTATTAGAATTACTTAAGATCGCGGATGTCATCATTACAACAGCAGTACCTGCAAACTGTATGGGTATCCGCATAGAGCGGATTATCGAAGAATTTCCATTCTTCCCTCGGGAGAATATCATTATAACAAGTCGGAAAGACGTAGTGGAAGCAGATATTATATTGGATGATGGGCAGCATAATGTTTTAAATTCTGGAGCCGCTTATCCGGTACTTTTCAGAAAACCTTGGAACCATACCATGACAGGGCTTCTATCTGTAACAAGTTATCAGCAGTTTTTGACTTTGATCAAAAATATCCTGAATGTTCAGACACCTTTATATGATTTAGAGTATAAGAAAGAAAAGATTTATTGCATTGTAGGACCATCTGGAAGCGGAAAGACGGGATTTGTGCGATACTTAACGAAGAATTTAAATATGCAAAGGATGCAATCTTATACGACCAGAAAACCATTTAGAAGTGATTATGACAAAACAGATTATATCTACATTACGAAAGACTGTTTTCATCAAATGGAAGATGAGGGCCTTTTTGCAGAAACCACTGTCTATGCAAGTGAAATGTACGGAACAACATTGTTGAGAGAGGAAGATTTCTCAGGAAAAGATTTTGTTATTCCACTTGATATCTGTGGTGCCGTCACGATGCAGTCGAATCATCCAAAGCGGACTGTACTTATATATCTGAAAAGGTCAAAGAATGAACTTATTAAAAGCTTGCTCCAAAAAGACATCGATGAAGATGAAAAGACATTTCGTTTATTATCATTAAATGACGAATTGAGAAATGAACAGCTTTGCGATAAGACGATTATAAACGACGGAGATTATAGAAGAATGGCAGCGGAGTTATTTGGAAAGTAAAAAGAAAAGGAGGTTCGTGAATGTACCCATATTTCAGCGGAAATAATATTCCAGTTACCACTGTAGCAGAACTTATGCAAAAAAGTCCTTTATATATACGACATTTGATATCTAAGAATATTTTGCAAATTGGCGCTGGCTATCATGTGAACGGAGATTACAAAAATGATTATTATATAAGTCCCTACCTCTTCTGGAAGAACACAGGAATCGTTGTGAATCAAGGGGACACCTTTGAAAAAACAATGCCGGTTTTTTCAAAAACATCCATTACAATCGACGAGGCAGCCAATGCGATGAAGAAACAACAAGAGTTTATCCGGGCAGGACTGAGGGAGCGTCGGCTTCCGTTTGGTTTTGCAGCGAAGAACGAAGCATCCGGACGATATAATTATTACATCTCTGCCTATCAATTCTGGGAATATACTGGATTTGTTATATGAGATTCTCAAGAAAAAGACCGTCAAGCAAGGCGGTCTTTTTCTTGTGGTTTTAATATAAAATGGAAAGTGATATACTAATTATGAAAAGCAAAAATGAAGATGTATTTACCTTTTGTTACTTAAGAATTAATTGAGTTTTTTAGATTGGTTACACGTTGGTTACAACGGTGGGTGTAAACGGCATAAAAAGGGAGTTTGCAGATTCGATTGAGGAAGCTGCTAAAGAAGGTAAGTTCTAAGGAATGGCTTAAAATAAGGATCTCTGATGGTGTAAGTGGCTGTCAGAGGTCCTTTTTTGGTGTGCGTAGGTTACGTATAGGTTACAAATTACACGGAACGGTTACACGGAAAATCTTTTTGACAGTGGGTTTCGGGGAGCAAAAAAGAGGCCTTCGGTGGGATACAAAATTTGTATCCCACCGTTTTCTTTCTTTTTGATTTGTATCCCACCGGAGGGTGTTTGTATCCCACCCCAAATTTAGTGTATCCCACCGGGACCTAAAAAGTTTAGAAAATTTGGCGTGTTTTTAATGGCTTGTAATCTTCTTCGAAGCACTGTTCTAAGATGAAAGAAAATGCAAAAAGAACTAGAATCATTTCTGTCCAGTCTTTTTATGGAGCAGAACCTTATGTTATAATTTAATTACAAAAGAGAAAGATTCGGAGGGAGAGAGTATGATTTGTCCGAAGTGTGGAAAAGAAAGCGTAAAGGATGCTTTGTATTGTGAGTGGTGCGGAACTCAGTTGAATCAAAAAAAGACAGTAATCTGTCCAAAGTGTGGTAGAGAGGGTATTAAGAATGCCTTATATTGTGAATGGTGTGGGGCTCAGTTAAATCAAAAAGAAATACCATCAAACAGAAATATGGAGAAATACGTCATATATAATTCAAAAAGTAAATTTTTGTGGTTAGTTTTTGCGTCAATATGTGGTGTCGGAGGAGGCCTTTTTATTTTGGGGCAAAGCAGAGAGGAATTGGCGGAATATCATATCACTGGACCAGGTCGTTTTTTAACAGGAAATCCAGATGGATTAATTATTGTAGGCTGGCTATGCATTATACTTTTTGGTGCTTTTTTATTATTCCTTTTATTGAATTATAAAAATTGTGCGAAAAGACCATGGTTTGTATTAAATTCAGATGGCTTCTATAGCTATTCAACTAATAGCGGATTTAAAGGAATGATTGGCTGGAATGAAATCAGGAATTTTCATATAGATTTACAAAATAATTCCAGATTTTTAGTCATAGAATTTATAACGAAAAATGAAAAATATGAGTCTACAAGAAAATATGCTATAGCTGAACGTAAGGCAAAGAAAAAACAAAAACAAAAGACAGTAAGAATCTTTATTAATTTTTTAGGCATTAGTGATAAAGAACTTATTGAAACAATGCATGAATTTCAAGAAGAGTATCAAAATAAAAATTTATATATACAGAATCGTTCCTTATAAATTCAAAACGTTTCATAGTTTTTAATTTTTGCTTTTTTGCAGTCGTCTACAAAAAAGAGATGTCATAAGGCATCTCTTTTTTTAGCTGTTGTATAGAAAATTTGCGGGCTATATTCTGTTTTGCATAGAAATGCTGAATGGCATAATCAAAGATAGAATTTAAAAAGCTTTTTGCTTTTTCACGAGAGGATGGTGATATTTGAATAATCTCTGATATTGTCAATATTAGTTGACACATTTTTCTCAAGCATATCACTGACTATGCGGCCAGTTCCAAATCCTCATAATACTGCCTGCGTTTTATCATAGGTGGAAGCCCGCCATTGGCAGAGCATATCCTCCGGTTATTCCAGTAGCTGAGGAAGTATCTCCAAATGAGTACCTTTAATTCCTCTACAGTCATCTGCTTTTGGTGTACTGTGTTCCACGGTCACTGTGGATGATAGCGCCTTCCAGTGCAGGATAAGCAGTCAGGGCGTTTTCCATTGTATGGACACACAGATCTGCTTTCATGTTTGTTTCCATTGCCAGACCAAG
>NZ_NQOG01000069.1 GCF_002270485.1 Anaerostipes hominis (ex Lee et al. 2021)
AGCCATGCGATTAAATATACTTACGACGCAGAAGGCAAACTTACGAAAGTTACCTATCCAACGAAAAAAGATGGGGTAAGAAGCCTTTCTTATCATTACACCAGCGACGGCTGGCTGTCTGTGATCAAAGCAGATGTATATAAAGGAAGTGATGTAAAAGAAGCAACTGTGCGGACTTATGCTTATGACAGCTATGGAAAAGTAACAGAGATCAAGGATTACCGAAATCTCTTATCGGATGGTGATAAGGCAGTCAAAAAGACCTATACCTATGATTCTTTTGACCGTGTGGCAAAGATGGTCTACACAGATTTGGAACATCCAGAAACAGTTATGGAGTCCTATGCCTACTCCTATGATAAAAATTCCAACATTGTAGAAAAGACGCAGGTAAACAACTATCCTCAAAAGGATGAAGAAAAGGTCAATGAGACAAAGCACTATACTTATGATTCTCTGGGAAGGCTTGTAAAGACGGTTACGACAGATCACAGGAAAGACGACAGCAAACAGACCGTGACCTATACGTATGATAAGGTTGGAAATCGTCTGGCTGAAGACAAAGGGGATACGAAGACCACCTACGATTATAATGGACTGGATCAGGTGAAAACTTCGACCACATGGAAAGATGGTACCGTACAAGAGAATAAGCAGTATGTCTATGACAAGAACGGAAATGAGATCGGACAGACCAATGGAACAACAGGGGAGATCCTTTACCGTACC
>NZ_NQOG01000070.1 GCF_002270485.1 Anaerostipes hominis (ex Lee et al. 2021)
CCTACGTTCTCTTTCTGTCAGGTTAAATGTGCTGTCAGTCAACGACATTTGTTGACTATTATTTGATACAAAAGCCATGCGAATCACCTCGATATTTGATATTTATATTTTACCAAATGTTCGGATGGATTGATATATCGTGTTAAATTTTCAAGGTACAAATTTATATCAAAGGTCAATGACCTTTTGACACCCTAATCTTTATAGGAAAGATCGGCTTTTGTCGAACTCTTGAATGAAAATAGCCCGCACAGAGGCGGGCAAAGAGAGAGGACGACATTGGTCAGAAGATATAAAAACCTTCTACACCAGCCTCGTCATCAAACAGGTCGTCTTCATTTAAGAAATAATCCATATCCAGAAGTTCATCTTCGCTCATGTGGCGAATGTCCTTAGATGTCATTCCTTCTGGCGGATTATCGATATATTTTTTGCGTAATTCCTCGATATTAGGTTTCATGGGTGTATCTCCTCCTTTTAGAGGATTATAGCATAGAATGTGAAAAAAGAGATCATGCAGAAGAACGCTTTCCACGAGATTTGGACATTGCTTTCTCGTATAATTCTTCAAGGGATACGCATTTGTGATTGTAATAGATTTCTAAAACAGTCATTTTGTGCTTGCAGTTAGGACATTCCAAAGGATCGTAACCGAAGGAAGTCAAAATGGCAGTTCTCCATTGGTTAAAACTCCGATAGATACGGTGTTTGCTTTTAGAAACGG
>NZ_NQOG01000071.1 GCF_002270485.1 Anaerostipes hominis (ex Lee et al. 2021)
TCAGGTGAAAACTTCGACCACATGGAAAGATGGTACCGTACAAGAGAATAAGCAGTATGTCTATGACAAGAACGGAAATGAGATCGGACAGACCAATGGAACAACAGGGGAGATCCTTTACCGTACCGATGATGCGGAGAACCGCCTGACCGAAGTCTCTGTGAACAAAGATGGAAAGAATGCGGTTGTTCAGCAGAACCGTTACAATGGAGACGGGCAGAGAATCCAGAGAGTGGAAGGAGATCAGACGACCAACTATTATTATCAGGATGGCGTGGTCTCTTATACGACCGATGGAAAAGGAGAGCAGACGTCTCAGGATCTTTTGGGAACTGACGGAAATATCATAGGAACCCAGAGGTATACGGGCAATGATACTGCATATTATGTGTATAACAAAGATGTACAGGGAAGTACTACAAATCTTCTGAAAGACGATGGAAAAGCAGATGTGTCTTACCGCTATGAAGACTTTGGAGAGACGCAGAGCATTGGAGAGAATACGGCTAAGAATGAAACCTGTTATACAGGGGGACGATATGATGAGACAACGGGGCTTTATTATCTGAATGCAAGGTATTATAATCTCTCGGAATCCTGAGTGATTATTATCGGCAACAGCCGAGAAACGTACTTTGAAAAGTAAATATTATTTAAAACAGAAAAAAGAACATAGAAAATAGACATAACTGTCGCTATGCCTGAAA
>NZ_NQOG01000072.1 GCF_002270485.1 Anaerostipes hominis (ex Lee et al. 2021)
AGGGCAATCTCAAAAGAAAAGCTGAAACAGGCAGGGCTTGTGAGTTGCTACGATTATTACATGGAACGTCATGCTTTGAAGTTATGTTGAACCGCCGTATGCCGAACGGCATGTACGGTGGTGTGAGAGGGGAGATTTAATCTCCCCTACTCGATTTTATAGGAAAGTTCGACAAACGTCGAACTCTTGAATGAAAATAGCCCGCATCAAGGCGGGCATTGGAATTGGACGACGTTGGTTAGAAGATACAAAAACCTTCTACACCAGCCTCGTCATCGAACAAATCATCTTCATTTAAGAAATAATCCATATCCAGAAGTTCATCTTCGCTCATATGGCGAATGTCCTTAGATGTCATCCCTTCTGGCGGATTATCGATATATTTTTTGCGTAATTCCTCGATATTAGGTTTCATGGGTGTATCTCCTCCTTTTAGAGGATTATAGCATAGAATGCGAAAAAAGGAATCATGCAGAAGAACGCTTTCCACGAGATTTGGATATTGCTTTCTCGTATAATTCTTCAAGGGATACGCATTTGTGATTGTAATATATTTCTAAAACAGTCATTTTGTGCTTGCAGTTAGGACATTCCAAAGGATCGTAACCGAAGGAAGTCAAAATGGCAGTTCTCCATTGATTAAAACTCCGATAGATACGGTGTTTGCTTTTAGAAACGG
>NZ_NQOG01000073.1 GCF_002270485.1 Anaerostipes hominis (ex Lee et al. 2021)
TTGGACTTTCTCTCAGGAAAACTAAGCAGGCGCTCCATGACCTTTACGGTATCACTATCTCTCATCAGAGCATTGCCAACTACTGTAAATCCGCAGCTCTTTGCATCAAACCCTTTGTCGATCATTACGATTATGGCACCGAATCCGTCTTCACGGCTGATGAAACCTATATCAAAATCCGTGGTCTTAAAGCTTACGTCTGGTTCATTATGGATGCTGCAAAACGTTCCATCATTGGATACCGGATCTCTGATAATCGCGGTGTTGGTCCCTGTATCCTTGCGATGAGAATGGCTTTCCGAAATCTAAAAGAGCTTCCGAAAAACTTTAAATTTATTGCGGATGGATACAGTGCCTATCCATTAGCTGCCCAGCAGTTCTTCCATGAGTTTGGTGATAAATTTAAGTTCAGCATCACTCAGGTAATTGGACTTACCAACGACGATGAAGTGTCAAAAGAATTCCGACCATACAAGCAGATGATTGAAAGGCTCAATCGTACATACAAGGTCTCTTACAGACCTACGAACGGCTTTGACAACATCGACGGCGCCAACTATGACCTTGCTCTATGGGTTGCTTACTACAATTTCCTTCGTCCTCACAAACACACAGGATATAAAGTCCTAAATGAGGTGGAACTGCTAAAAGGAGC
>NZ_NQOG01000074.1 GCF_002270485.1 Anaerostipes hominis (ex Lee et al. 2021)
CATACCTTCGGCAGGGATCTCAAATGGAACCCTCATATCCACTGCCTTATCTCCGAAGGCGGTTTTAGTGATGACGGCTTCTGGCGTCATGTGAAACACTTTCATTACAATTTTCTCCGTAATGCTTTCCGCACGGCTCTCCTGAACGAAATGGAATCTATCATTGGGCCATCCTTTAAGAAGATAAAATCAAAATGTTATACCGATCATAAACAGGGCTTTTATGTTTATGCTAAGCCCAATCTCTGTGACCCCAAAACAGTTATCAAATATATTGGGCGTTATCTTGGACGCCCTGTTATCGCCACCTCCAGAATCGATAAATATGATGGCGATAATGTCACTTTCCACTACAACCGCCATGAAGATGGCAAATATATAGAGGAAACAATTCCCGCAATTGACTTCATCAAGCGGTTGATTCGCCACATCCCTGAAAAACATTTTAAAATGATTCGATATGGCGGCTTATACGCCAGACACCGCGAAATTGATTCCAAACTTTACCGTGCCGTTTCTAAAAGCAAACACCGTATCTATCGGAGTTTTAATCAATGGAGAACTGCCATTTTGACTTCCTTCGGTTACGATCCTTTGGAATGTCCTAACTGCAAGCACAAAATGACTGTTTTAGAAAT
>NZ_NQOG01000075.1 GCF_002270485.1 Anaerostipes hominis (ex Lee et al. 2021)
TGGTGTACTGTGTTCCACGGTCACTGTGGATGATAGCGCCTTCCAGTGCAGGATAAGCAGTCAGGGCGTTTTCCAGTGTATGGACACACAGATCTGCTTTCATGTTTGTTTCCATTGCCAGACCAAGGACGCTAAGATCAAAGCAGTCGAAAATCACAGATACATACAGTTTCCCATTGGACGCCGGGATTTCCGTGATATCTGTAATACATTTTTCTAATGGGGCATCTGAATGGAAATCCCGTTTCAGCAGATCATCTGATTTCATAGCCTCCCGGTCTGCCTTTGTGATCCCGTTCGGTCTTCGCTTGGGGCGATGGCTCAGGCCAATTTGGTCCATGACCCGGTATACGGTCCGCTCACTGGGAATCGACACTCCCTCCGGCCGCTTCAGGCACAGTGCCTGATACATCCGAATCCGTCCGTAAGTATCGTTACATTCATCCTCGCTGGCGATTTCTTTCATGGCATCCGCCAGGTCTTGGTACTTCCAGGGACGATCTTTGGTTTCAAGATATTTATAGAAGCCTTGCCGGCTGATACCAAGCATTCGGCAATAAAATGAAATTTTCCCGGTAATCCTGCCGTCCTCTGTTTTCAAAGCCAAAAAGATCATT
>NZ_NQOG01000076.1 GCF_002270485.1 Anaerostipes hominis (ex Lee et al. 2021)
TTAAAACAAAAAATGCTTATGAAGAAAATAATAATGTATATCGCCTTACTGATGTTGCCGATCCTTTGTTCAGCGCGGAAAGCCTTTGTGATAGAAGAAGGCCGAACCGTGATACTGACGGGTAAACATGCTTCATCACCGGCACTGCTTGCAGCACACGAACTGCAATATTTCGTAAAACAATCATTGGGGATACACGTACCCATAGTGAATGAATTACCATCGAAACCCACCGGGATTATCTATGTGGGTAACAGTGAATATACGGATAAAATACACTTTGAACCACAGGAATATCTGATACAAATCACTCCGGAAACAATCGTTCTGATGGGACAGGACGAAAACTCTGACAGTGATGGGGGACGCGATAACAACGGTATAACACCCTCAAAAGACCGGTTAAAAATTAACTACTCAAAGCTGACAGGTAATTCATCGGCCAACGTAGAGTTGAC
>NZ_NQOG01000077.1 GCF_002270485.1 Anaerostipes hominis (ex Lee et al. 2021)
GCAGGATTGAAAGCACAAGGAAAACGGAATTCTGTGTGGAATGTTTACATTCCTAAGCAGAATTACTTTTTGCTTGTATTAGCGGCTCTGCCGCGATCGAAGAGACGAAGTCTCTGAGATGCTTTCACCACCAACAATCTCTGTTACACTTTCTATTTTGGCTTCTTCAGCCATTCCATACAAGAACTTTGTTCTTATATCGAATCACCAAAGAATGTTTAAATAAGATCCGGCAGCCACCTGCTTTCCCAGGTCGTCTCCAACCAAGTATCATCGGCCGTTTTGGTCTTAACCATCGTGTTCGGGATGGGTACGGGTGTGTCCCCAAAACGCATCGCCACCGGAAGCATTGAG
>NZ_NQOG01000078.1 GCF_002270485.1 Anaerostipes hominis (ex Lee et al. 2021)
AAAAAATATCCGGCAGCCACCTGCTTTCCCAGGTCGTCTCCAACCAAGTATCATCGGCCGTTTTGGTCTTAACCATCGTGTTCGGGATGGGTACGGGTGTGTCCCCAAAACGCATCGCCACCGGAAGTATTCTGTTGTTCTTTTCCGAACTGCACAGTTCTCCTTGACAACTGAACAATAAGACAACCCCTACTTCTTCTTCCTTAGAAAGGAGGTGATCCAGCCGCACCTTCCGATACGGCTACCTTGTTACGACTTCACCCCAGTTATCGGTCCCACCTTCGGCAGCTCCCTCCTATA
>NZ_NQOG01000008.1 GCF_002270485.1 Anaerostipes hominis (ex Lee et al. 2021)
AGGGCAATCTCAAAAGAAAAGCTGAAACAGGCAGGGCTTGTGAGTTGCTACGATTATTACATGGAACGTCATGCTTTGAAGTTATGTTGAACCGCCGTATGCCGAACGGCATGTACGGTGGTGTGAGAGGGGAGATTTAATCTCCCCTACTCGATTGTATGGCGTTCAGAAATGAGCGTCTATTTTTTTACCCAAATGAAAGGAGAACTAAAAATTATGAAAAAGATATTGAAACGATTATGTACGGGCTTCTTAGCTCTTGCAACTGTCGTTACCACTTTGCCGAGTACACCCGTTCATGCGTCGGAAAAGCAATACTGGACGGAGTCTGCCGAGCGTGTTGATATCGTAGAGCGTGTCAATAATGACGGCTCTATTACAGAAACCTTTAACGAGGGACACATGAAAGTCGAGGACGAGGACGCTTATTGTATCGACATCAACAGGCTTTCAAAAACGGTTATAAAATACGTTCTAATGCAAGCGACCGCATGAGTGCTGACCAGATTGCCGACGTTGCGTTATCCATTGAATATGTAAAACAGTATGCAAAAAACCACACAGGGCTTAGTAGCAAGCACGCCTACCTTTTAAGACAGTTAGTTGTCTGGCAGAGATTAAGTGTTCATTTAGGCTGGAATTGTGATAATGTGCGAGCTTCTTATGATGAAATGCTGTTGACTTCCTGCTTGCAATAAGATATAATATGACTATAAAATCAAATTAGTCATAATGGAGGTATGAGGTATGTATAAAGAAGTTAGCATATCTTCAAATAATGTTCCGATAACCCTTTCTATCTGGTATACAGAAAGAGGTAGTCCTACCATTGTTTTTTTGCCGGGTACTATGTCGCACCCTCTCATGTATGAGAATTTTCTATGTGGACTGGGTGCAAGAGGATTTAATATAATAGGTGTTCATTATCTTTCACACGGGAAAAGCCCTAAAATCAAACAAAATTATACAATGGAAGATTTGCTGTATAATGTATATGACGCAACAACTTACGGAATAGAAAATTTCGGAGCTAACATAGCCGTCATGGGTTCCAGTCAAGGCGGGATTTTAGCAGCAATGGCGGCGGGTAGGGATACAAGATTAAAAGCCGTTTTTCCACATAATATCATGCTGACTACACTAAAAGAAACTATGAGCTTAACAAAGTATCCTGCATGGACACACCGTTTTATGGGGCTGATACAGTGGGGCTTTCGTGTGGGCGGAAAGTTGTTGCCTAACTACAAGGTTCCGGGAGACGCTTATTTAGACTATGACAAAGTATTTTATAGCGAACAGGCAAAACAAGATTGCTTAAACGACCCTATGCTTTTACCATATTATCCTTTAAGATTTGTCGCCAGTTTATTTAATGCTGACTTATCGTGCTTGGAGAACGGCTCAATACAATGTCCAGTTATTTTAATTACAGCCAAAGGCGACCCGCTTTTTAGCTTTGATTATACCAACAAAGTATTTGATTTAATCCATGCGCCGCAAAAGGAATTACTTACTTTAGAACTTAATCGTCACATGATTTTTAATGAGGATACGGACACGACGATAAACGCATTGGAACCTACATTGCATAAATATCTAGGATAGCATATTGATAATATGAGCAGCAAATGCTATACTTTTCATGATGATACTAATGATTTAGTCATAAGGAGGTTATGAGAATTGCCACGATTTACAGAACAAGAGAAAGAGATCATTAGCAGTAAACTTTTGATAGAAGGAGAAAAGCTGTTTGCATTACACGGTTTGAAAAAAGTAACGGTTGATGATTTAGTAGCCGCTGTAAACATATCAAAGGGGTCTTTCTATTCTTTTTATCCCAGTAAAGAACACCTATATGTTGAAATCAATTTTCGCTTACAAAAAGAGTTATTTACAAGTATAGAAACAACCATTAAAAAGAAAAAGTATAAGAACCATAGAGATTTAGCAAAGGACGTTATTATGCTAAGTTTAACGGGGGTGATTACTTCGCCTATTCTTTCACAGATTGATTTATCTTTAATGGACTATCTGCAAAGAAAAATATCGTCAGATATTTTTGAAAATCATATGTACAGTGATATTCGTATATTGGAGATACTGGAAGATTTAGGGGTTATATTTTTGGTTCCGCATACAGTTATCATAAAATCTCTGTATTCTGTTTTATCCTGTTTGGAACAATTCAAAGAGGACGAAGAACTGAATATGATACAAAATCTTTTAGTGAATGGTATTATTCAGCAAGTAGTAGCAGAGTAACAATTTTGTTTGGTTATTTGACAGGCAGGTAGCCAAACAAATTTTTTACAGTATATATGACTATATATCTGTAAACGTCATAAAGTTAAAGGAGGAAAGAATAATGATTGATGTAAAAAAACTGTATTTTAGCTATACTGACAAACCGTTTGTTGAGAATGTAAGTTTCCATGTTGGGAGGGGAGAAATTTTCGGCTTTTTAGGACCCTCTGGAGCCGGAAAGTCAACCATACAAAAAGTATTGACTGGGCTTAACACAAAATATAAAGGCAGTGTAAAAGTTTCAGGTATTGAAATAAAGGAACGCACAAATCGGTTTTATGAAAATATTGGAGTAGACTTTGAATTTTCAACCTGCTATGAGAAATTCACAGCACGACAAAATCTCGCCTATTTTGCTTCTCTATATGAAAAGCAACCTCGGTCTATTGATGAATTATTGCATATGGTAGGCTTGGAAAATGACGGGGACAAAAAAGTTGCTGACTTTTCCAAAGGTATGCGTTCTCGCTTGAATTTCATTAAAGCGTTAGTCCATGACCCTGATATATTATTCCTTGATGAACCTACAAGCGGTCTTGACCCTACAAATAATCGTTTAATGAAAGACATTATTCTTGCGGAAAAGAAACGCGGAAAAACGATTATCATTACTACTCACAATATGTTTGACGCAACAGAGCTATGTGACCAAGTAGCCTTTATCGTTGCCGGAAAAGTCAGTGCATTGGATAGCCCGCATAATTTGATTATGTCAAGGGGAGCTGCCAAAATACAATATACCTACTATGATAAAGGCGAGAAAACCGGAGAATGTCTGCTTGATAGAACCACAGAAGATAAGTTGTTAAAAAGTTTAATTTCCGAAAACCGTTTGCTTTCTATTCATAGTAGTGAGCCTACATTAAATGATATTTTTGTTGATATTACAGGGAGGACACTTCAATGAGATTGGGACGTTTAATTTGTAGTGATATACATTTCCAATGGAAATATGGTTTCTATTTTATCTACTTTATATTAACAGTTTTATATGTGTGTGGGATTGCCTCTTTGCCGGGACATTGGAAAACGGATATTGCTTCTATCATGATATACTCTGACCCGGCAGCAATGGGATTGTTTTTTATGGGAGCGATTGTCCTTTTGGAAAAAAGTCAAAAGGTATTAAATGCTATTGTAGTGTCTCCCGTAAAAATGTCCGAATATATACTTTCAAAAACAGTTGCGCTGATTGCCATATCTACGGTAATTGCAATGATATTAGGATTAGTTTCCGGTAGCAATCAGTTACTTAGTATCGCAGTTGGTACGGCTTTGACATCAGCAATCTTTACTATGCTTGGAATTATTGCGGCTACAAAAATTTCAAACTTGAACCAATTTCTCATTGTGATTATGCCGATAGAAATTGTTTGCTTTGTTCCACCTATCGTTGGTCTGTTTGTAAAGTTACCAGATATATTCCGCTTTTTTCCGTTCACAGCTTGCATGAACCTTATAACTGGAAAAAGCATTTTACTATCGTTTGATATGGTACTTGTAATTGCTACGTTGATTATCCTCTACATAGTTGCGCGACATACAGTTAAGCATATGTGGAAAAGTTTAGGAGGTGTAAAGCTATGAAAAGGATATTATCCAGTACCATACAGGTATTTAGACAAATCAAGAGCGACCCTATGATGTTTGCAGCTTGTTTTACGCCTTTTGTCATGGGAGCTTTGATTAAATTCGGTATTCCCTTTCTTGAAAGAATAACAGATTTTTCTTTGCAAGCATACTATCCGATTTTTGATTTACTACTTTCTATCATGGCTCCTGTATTACTCTGCTTTGCATTTGCAATGATTACATTAGAGGAAATCGACGATAAAGTGTCACGGTACTTTTCGATTACCCCTCTTGGTAAGTCGGGGTATCTCTTTACAAGGTTGGGAGTACCCTCAATTATTTCGGCAATCATCGCTTTTATTGTACTGTTGCTTTTTTCATTAGAAAAGTTGTCCATTGGAATGACAATATGTTTGGCGCTTCTCGGCTCAGTACAGGCAATTATTGTTTCACTTATGATTATTACATTATCAAGCAATAAATTAGAGGGTATGGCAGTTACAAAACTAGCTGCACTTACATTACTCGGAATACCAGCCCCCTTTTTTATTGATAGTTACTACCAGTTCGCGGTTGGCTTCCTTCCATCATTTTGGGTAGCGAAAGCCATGCAGAATGAAGCGGTTCTTTATTTCTCCATAGGATTGGTGGTAGCTTTAGTCTGGTACTACTTCCTTACAAAACGTCTGTTTCGGAAGCTGGCAGGATAAGGAGTCATATTATGGAAAAAGGTAGACTTCTGCAAAACAAAAATATAAATAAGGCTATTCAGGTTTCCAAAATCACACTAATCATCAACCTGAGTTTATCGCTACTTAAATTTGCTGCCGGATATATAGGAAAGTCAAGTGCCATGCTGTCGGACGCTGTACACTCGGCTTTTGATGTATTAAGCACAATCGTTGTGATGGTTGGAATTAAAATATCAGAAAAACAGCCTGATAGAGAACATCCTTATGGGCATGAACGTATGGAATGTGTGGCTTCCATTATTCTTTCTGTCGCATTGGCTATAACAGGTGCTGGAATTGGATATTCAGGTATCAAGAAAATCTTTTCAGAACAGTACAATACGCTTTCTGCTGCTAGTGGAATCGCACTTACGGCGGCAGTCTTATCCATTGTTATAAAAGAGTGGATGTACTGGTTTACAAGGATTGCTGAGGGAGTCCATCAAACGATTGAAAACAACTTTCCACAATGTAAACATTGTATGGTACATGTTAATACGAATGAACTTCTCTATTCTGCATAGGACAGGGAAGATGATTTAAGGCTATTGAAAGGGAAAGGAGGGAAGTAGGTTATGGAACAATACTGGTGGATTATCATTGTTGTGGTTTTGATTGTCGTTGGTTTACTTAAAATTGTAATTATGAAGAAGTATAACCAAAGGAGAAATTCTAACAATCGTTCAAAAGATAGCGAGGACGACAAGATGTATTAAGGTTTATTGAAATCTGTTATGTTGTAGAATGATGTTTTTAGATACTAGAAAGTGCTTTAAGGGGGCTAACGTTATGGAAAGCTTTGAGTACAATTCTATACAATCAAATACAATTTAATAAATCTTTACAAAAAATTGAATGCAATACGGCTTTAAAGGCTCGTACAAACCATATGTTTTGTGCGGGCTTTTTTAGTGCAAATAATTTTTCAAATTTTTTCGGTTTCAACTTAGCAAATCACACCTGCAATTCCCTATATGGTGCGGAAAGAGGGACAAACACTTTTCACGTCATAACGGAAAGGCGGTAATGATATTCGTATTTGTGATGATGAATTGGCACAAGCCTTGAAAAAGCTGTCCGAACGTAACTGTGAAAATTTATTGATGTACTATTTCTTGGAAATGAGTGACACCGAGATTGCAAAAAGACAGAATATTTCCAGAAGTGGAGGAACGAAAAGCCGGGCAGAATCTATTGATTTCCATCCTTTTTACGGGGGTAAAGGCGCTTGTCATCTGGCTGGCTGCAATTTAAGATCTCGCCCATTTGTTTTTGCGTGAGATCACGATCTTCTCTTAGATTTCGGATTCTACTATACATTTTCTTCACAAACTTATTTTGAGGAAGGTTCGAACATGCTAAAAAAAACGAGATAATAGAAATAGGTATTTATCAATTTGGAATCATTTCCAAAACAGAAATTATTTTTGATCAAGAAATCAGAAAAATATGTGAGGATAATGTCTGCCGCCTGTACGGGAAGTCCTGGGCTTGTCCTCCGGCTGTGGGTACAGTTGATGACTGACGCCAATATGCAAGAGCACTGGTATTTAATGCCGTTTATCCTTTGGACAATTCCTTCGATTATGAAGGAATGATAAGAGGACACAGTGGGTTCAAGGATCTGTGCAGTCGATTATATACAGTGATAAAACCACAGTTGCATTTTTTTCTCATATTATCAAACGAAGGATGTAAACGGTGTAAAAACTGTACTTATCCTTCAGTAAAATGCAGAAATTCAGAAATGTTATCTCCTTCTTTAGAAGGTTTTGGGAGCAATGTTGCCAAGCTGGAAGAAACTGCAAACCTAAAGTATATGAATGAAAATATCGTCACATATTTCGGAATGTTGCTGTATTAACCATCATAGAAAGTGAGGAATATCATGAAAAAAGATGTAATAGGCATTATCTGACATTAATAAAGCATATAAACACCGTAATACCACATCAGAATACTAGTTCTTTTAATATTAACTTTTATCGTTCGCCAAACTGCCAGGTCGATTATATTTTCTGTATTCAGTGGGAGACAGAGAAAATTCCTTTTTAAAAAGTTTTGAAAAAGCCAGCTGATCTTCGAAACCAAGGGAACCGGCGATCACAGAAACAGGAAGTCCTGTCGTCATCAACAGACGGCAGGCTTTTTTTAACTTTAATTTTAGAAGATAGTGTTTTGGAGAGTATCCAAATTTCTCAGAAAAAATTCTGCTTAGATAATTTGGATGGACTCCGAAAGATTTTGCCAGATCTTTTATCACTATTTTTTCTGAATAATTGGTATCTAAATAAAACTTTACTTCATCTGCAACGGATACTTTTCCCCAGCTTCGCTCGTTAAAAGAAACATCTTCAAAGAGCATGCCGATAATATTAAGGAGCAGACTATTTGCCTTAAAATATTGGCTTGTCGTATTCCCCTGCAGACCTAGAATCTGAGAAATGACTTCTTCGTATTTTTCGGTATCAAGCTGATGGATGATATAAATATCTTCGGAGGAGGTCATAAGCTGGTATGTGTAAGTTTGCGAACTGATTCCGAGGTAGCCGATCCAAGCATAACTCCATGGATCGTCTGTTGAAGCTTCATAATAGGAAACTTTACCCGCAGGAATGATAAAAGCATCTCCAGTGGAAAGGTGGAATATGTGCTCATTGATATGAAGTTTTCCCTTACCTTTTAACACGAAATGAATTAAATCGTAGGAACGGTACTTCGGTCCATAGTGGTATCCTGGTAAACAGTCTTCGTAACCAGCACTGTAAAAGGAAAGATCGGAATTTGATTTGTAAATTAAGGAGTGTTGAGTTTCTTTATATTCTTTCATGGTTTTATTATAAACAAAAAGGTTAGGTTTTTCCATATTTTTTTATGTAATTTCTATATAAAATGAATTCTGTTTATTTTATTATGATTGTAGAAAAAAGGAGAAAGGAGAGTAATACAAAGTGGGTGGGATGAGACAAAAGTATCATCTTGAACCGGACCGGGGCCTCTTAAATGACCCAAACGGATTGGCTTATTTTAAAGGAAAATACTATGTTTTCTTTCAATGGAACCGATTCGCAAAGGATCATGGATACAAGGAATGGGGGCTTTTTAAATCATCAGATCTTTTGAACTGGACATTTGAAGGAAGCGCCTTGCTTCCAGATCAGATTTATGATCAGGACGGCGTCTACTCGGGAAGCGCATGTGTGATAGAAGATAAGTTATGCCTGTTCTATACCGGGAACACAAAATCGGATGGTCGGAGAAAAGTTTATCAGTGCATGGCGGTGAGTTCAGACGGAAGAAAATATCTTAAACACGGATGCGTGCTGGAGACTCCGGCAGATTATACGGAACATTTCAGGGATCCGAAAGTGTTTAAGGGAAGCCGCCAGGGCTATTTTATGGTAATCGGTGCCCAGAAGAGTAATGGGAAAGGCGCTGTTGCTCTGGCAAGTTCCTGTGACGGAGTTCACTGGAGCGTAAAGGGAAATCTGGCTGAAACAGAGATGTATGAAATGGTGGAATGTCCGGACCTGTTTGAACTGGACGGTAAACATGTTTTAATGTTCAATCCTCAGGAACGTGACAACGATAACGATGTATGCGGAGTTAGTTTTTCCGCATATAAGATCATGGAGTTTGATGAGAAAACGGAAACGGTTGGTGACCGTGACCTCGATAAACACTGTCGTTTTGATCAGGGGTTTGACTTCTATGCACCGCAGACATTCTGTGATGATAAGGGACGAAGGATTATGTTCGGATGGATGTCACGAATGAATGAAATGCAGGAGCAGATTTTTGCGGCTGAAGAGAGAAACATTCATTGCCTGACGCTTCCAAGAGAACTGAATGTGAAAAATGGCAGGTTATATCAGAGGGTCCCGGAAGAATTCGAACGATTGAAAGGAAAGCAAATTCCTTTAGAGATGCCGAAAACGAAAGAAATAAAAGCGGTATTCCCCCAGAAAGCGGCATTTGTTAAAGTGTCAGGATCAGATTTGGATCAGGGAATATTCATAAGGTTTCCAGAAGATGGTACAAAGATATTCTATAATGGAAGTGAAAAAGTTTTCACATTTGTAAGGTATGACTGGGTAAATAAGACGGAAGAACAAAAGAGTTTTCCAATGGAAATGCTTTATTCATTGGAATTATGGCTGGATCAGTCCAGTATTGAGATATTTTTAAATGAAGGGGAGTATGTGCTGTCTTCGAGGATCTATTCAAAAGGAGAAGGGCAAACCGTTATTTTTAAAGGAATGACAGAAAAATCAGAGATTGAGTGTAAAGAGATCAATACAGGAGGTATGCATAATGAGTGACAAAGAGTTGGCAAAAAAGATTGTTGAACTTGTTGGCGGCAAAGAAAACATTGTTTCCGTAAGGCACTGTGCAACGAGGCTTAGGATAGTTGTGTCGGACAAAGAGAAGATCCAGGTGAAAGAAGTAGAAGCGTTGGATAAAGTAAAGGGATCTTTTTTCAATTCCGGTCAGTATCAGATTATTCTGGGCACAGGATTGGTAAACAGAATTTATGATGAAGTTATTAAGATTACCGGCGGACCAGATGAGGGGCAGGTTGAAGAAAAGAAAGAAGTGGTTTATGGAAATAAATTTCAGAGAGCCATTCGGATGTTTTCAGATGTATTCGTACCGATTATTCCGGTTCTGGTGGCGACCGGTCTTTTCATGGGTCTCAGAGGCCTTCTGACACAGCAAGCAGTGCTGGGAGTATTTGGAATGACACCGGAAGATATCCCAGCTTCCCTGCTGACATTTACACAGATTTTGACGGATACTGCTTTTTCGTTCCTGCCTGCGCTCGTCTGTTGGTCTACATTTCGCAATTTCGGCGGAAGCCCGGTCATCGGAATCGTACTTGGTCTCATGCTTGTAAGCCCGAGCCTTCCAAGTTCTTACGACGTTGGATCAGGAGTGGCAGATCCGCTTGTATTTTTCGGATTTATCAAAGTGGCAGGATATCAGGGATCAGTCCTGCCGGCTTTCGCTACTGGTATTATCACGGCAAAATTTGAAAAATGGCTCCGAAAACATGTACCGGATGCCCTTGATCTGATCGTGACACCGTTTATCACACTTTTTGTTGGTATTGTGATGGCTCTGTTTGTGCTTGGACCGATTCTTCACTATGTGGAAAATGGAGTTTTATTTGTGGTAGAGAACCTGCTGTTCCTTCCGATGGGAATCGGGGGACTTATCTATGGTAGTTTTGGACAGTTGCTTGGAATATTTGGTATACACCATATCCTGAACTTCCTGGAAATCAGTATGCTGGCTAATGATGGATGGAATTACTTAAATCCAATCGGAACATGCGGAAATGTAGCTCAGGCGGGCGCTGTTCTTGCAGTAGCTATCAAAGCAGCTTCAAATAAGACAAAACAGGTCGCATACCCTTCCTGTCTGTCAGCGCTTCTCGGAATTACAGAGCCGGCTGTTTTTGGTGTAAATCTGCGATTTGTGAAACCATTTATCATGTCCATGATCGGTGGAGGAATTGGAGGTTTCCTTGCTTCTTTGTTCCACTTAAAAGCAACTGGAATGTCAATCACTGGTATTCCGGGAACTCTTTTATACCTGAATGAACAGCTTCCGATTTATATATTTGTAAATGTAGTAGCTTTTGCGGTAGCATTTATTCTTACGTGGTTGTTTGGATTTAACAAAAAAATGGAGAATGCGGCATGAGTATTGTCTTAAAGGATCACATCGTACATATCAGTAACAACAAGATCAGTTATGTGATGGAGGTTGTTGACGGGAAATATCTGATACACAGGTATTTTGGGAAAACAATCCGGAAGTACAGAGGGACAGGAATCCCTCTGTATTTTAAAAGAGGATATAATACCAGCCACAGCTGCAGTGTGGAGAATGTATCTTTTGACGATTTCCCATTTGAATATCCTGTAAGAGACAGTGGCGATTACAGAATCCCAGCAATTTCTTTCGTGACAGCTTCAGGGATCCGGCATGCGGATTTTAGATTCGAGAACTGGAGAGTTTTACCGGATAAGCCATCACTTCCGGGGCTTCCTGGCATTATTGCGAAAAAAGGAGAGGCTGAAACGCTGGAAGTGGTCTGCAGGGATGAGATGGCAGAATTAAAATTGTATCTTTATTATACCATTTTACCGGATATCGGCGTCCTGATGCGTCATCAAAAGCTGCAAAATACAGGCAGCCGATCTATATGTATTGAGAATATCCAGAGCATGTCTCTGGAACTTCCGGCGAAAGAATACGATGGTCTGATTCTCTATGGAACACATGCAAAAGAGGCAAACATGGAAAGATTTCCGCTTCATCATGGTGTACAGCGGATTGAAAGCGTGCGAGGCAGCTCCAGCCTTCAATATCAGCCGTTTGCTGCTCTGATGGATCACGAGACAACGGAAACCTCGGGAACAGTATATGGTTTTCAGCTTATTTACAGCGGGAATTTTCTTGCACAAATAGAAAAGGATCAGTTCGGTAACATACGTGCTCAGATGGGGCTTCATCCGGATATGTTTTCCTGGGAACTGAAACCTGGGGAAAGCTTCTGTACACCGGAGGCAGTGTTAAATTACAGTGGCAACGGATTAAATGAAATGAGTCATAATTTTCACCGTTTGTACAGGGAACATCTGATTCCCGGGGAATTTGCCGGAAAAGTACGTCCGGTGCTTTTAAACTCGTGGGAGGCTATGTACTACGATGTCAGTCTGGAAAAAATAAAGGAGCAGGTAATAATTGCCAAGAGACTGGGAATCGAGCTCTTTGTACTGGATGACGGATGGTTTCGCAGAGGAAACAACAGTCATGATTCCATGGGTGACTGGATATGCAATGAGAAAAAGCTGCCGGGTGGGATCCGGCAGGCGGCAGACCTGGTTCACAGTCAGGGACTTCAGTTTGGTCTTTGGTTTGAGCCCGAAGCGATAAGCCTCAAAAGCGATCTGTACCAACTTCATCCGGACTGGGCCCTTGGCGTTCCGGGATATCCAAATACGGAAGGGCGTCATGAGTACCTGCTGGACCTGACCAGAACAGAGATAAGAGATTATATCAAAAACGTTCTAGATTCCTATTTGAGGGAAGGATTTATTGATTATATCAAATGGGATATGAACCGGCCTCTGACAGATGTGTATTCACAAGCTTACCGGGATGGAAATAGTAAGGAAACCAGCCACAGGTACATCCTGGGGTTATATGAAATCCTTGAGTGGCTGAAAACTGCTTATCCTAAGGTTCTGGTAGAAGGATGTTCCAGCGGAGGAGCGAGATTTGATCCGGGCATGCTGTATTATGTGCCTCAAAATTGGGCCAGTGACAATACAGATGGCTATGACAGAGCGGTAATCCAGAATGGTTTCAGCCTTCTGTATCCCAAAGAAGTAATGGGAGCGCACGTAAGCATTACGCCGAACCATCAGACGGGAAGAACAACATCACTGCGTACAAGATTTCAGACAGCCCGTTTTTTCAATCTTGGGTATGAATTGGATGTAACAAAGTGCAGCGAAGAAGAATTAAAGATTATTTCAGAGCAGATTTCACAATATAAGTCAGAACAGGAATTTTTTAGTAACGACATTTTTTACCGTCACGAGGTTCCTAATCAGAATTATTATATGTGGTCATGCGTGGGGAAAAAAGAGTGTAAAGTGATAATCTATCAGAAATTTTTCAATCCCCTGTACTCTCATGGGTGTTTCCGGATGCTTGGGCTGGATCCTGATGCGGACTATTATGAAGAAGCAACAGGCAGAATATACGGAGGAGATGAACTGATGGAAATTGGAATTACGGTGCCTCTTGTAAAAGAAGATTTTTACGTATTTGACATTCATCTGATAAAAATCGAGGAGAAATAATAACGGTATGAAAATAAAACTGTTTGCCAGTGATCTGGATGGGACATTGCTTAATGAACAACATAAAATATCGCAACAAAGTGCTGACGCAATCCGAACCGCACAGCAAACAGGAAAAGTATTTCTGGCGGTTACTGGCAGAGCGTGGGGGACGGCGTCTCTCTTATTGAAAGAGGCGGGCATATCCTGCGTATGCTTTTGGCGTATGGAATTGAATTTGAAATTAATACAAGTTGCGGTGATTTTTCTACAGACACTTGTGTTTATAACGGTGTCAAATATAAGGAATAATAAAGCAGCTGTCTATTCGTCCCATTGGCAAGCTTTCAAATCGACATGCCAATCATCTTTAAACACAGCGCCTTCTTCTAATAAAAGCAGTCCTTGTTCATGCCAGCCCGGGACCAGTCTTCCGGCGTGATTGACCACACGGTGGCAGGGATAACTGCCGTAGTACTCTGCCATGCCAAGGACCCTGCCCACAAGTCTTGCGTTTTTTTCTCTGCCGATCAGACGGGCAATCTGGCCGTAAGTCGCAACCTTCCCCAGGGGAATTTCTTCCACTACAGAGAGGATTTCATAAATTAAACGCTCATCTAAAATCTTTTTCATATGTGCAACCTCAAAAATGTATTACAGATCATATTAATCAAATCATGCTTCAAGAAAGAAGAAATGTCAAGATGAAGGATGACAAAAAATTGAATGGAATCTGCACAGTTCTATGTTATACTGAACATATACATAGAATGGAGGTTGAGATTATGGGAATTTGGATGATGAAGCACTGACAGCAGGGCGTTGGTGTTTCCATAGCCTTGCTGATCGATAAGAGGCGTAAACAAAGAAACGGTCAGGAGGCAAAGGATGTCATATTTTAATTATCAGTCAAAAAAGATTTATTACAAAGAAACAGGAAGCGGAAAACCCGTAGTGTTATTGCACGGGAACACAGCATCTTCCAGGATGTTTGAATTTATACTGCCTTTATATGAAGATAAGTTTCATGTAATTCTTATTGATTTTTTGGGCCATGGGAAATCAGACAGGCTGGAAGCATTTCCGGCGGAACTCTGGATGGAAGAGGCAAGACAGACTATAGCTCTGCTTGAGCATCTGGATCTTGGAAAGGTAAACCTTGTGGGAACCAGCGGCGGTGCATGGGCGGCAGTCAATGCAGCCTTGGAACGCCCCGATCTGGTGGACAAGGTAGTGGCGGACAGTTTTGACGGACGTACTCTGGCAGACGACTTTGCAGAGAATCTGCTTAAGGAGCGGGCAGATGCCAAGAAGGACGAAATGGGGACAGCATTTTACGAGTGGTGCCAGGGGGAAGACTGGGAACGCATCGTGGATATGGATACAAGTGCGATGGTACAGTGTGCCAAAGAGAAGCTGCCCTTATTTACAAAGCCGCTGAGCGCGCTAAATAATCCTCTCCTGCTGATGGGCAGCAAGGGAGATGACATGTGCAGATCAGATTTTCTGGATGAATATCGTGCAATAACCAAAGAAACCAATGCAGAAGTATGTATTTTCCCGGAAGGGGTACATCCCGCAATTCTCTCCTGTGCCGAGAAGGCGGCAGAGGTTATTGCCGGATTCCTGGAAGGAAAAGAAACATAAGGAGGCTGGAAGATGAGAATGCCGGAGAAGATTGAAGCAGACATGTTTGCACCCTGTGGGATGAACTGCATGGTTTGTTACAAACATTGTTATCATAAAAAACCTTGTGCCGGATGTCTGAACAGTGACCGGGGAAAACCGGAACACTGCCCGAACTGCGGCGGTATTATTTCCCTGCATGATGCAGAATGCAGCGAATGTCAACATAAGATACACACATAACGCAAACGGGGGAAGGTGAAAGCACTTGTGGAAAAAAAGATGAGCTGCTGCGGCACAGCTGTTATTGAAATGTCTGGTGCAGCCGGTATAACGCTGGTTTCTGAAAAAGACAGAAATCCGATGTACACAACAACTTATGGAGTTGGAGAAGTTATCCGGGATGCTGTGCAGAAAGGCTGCCGAAAATTTATCATTGGAATTGGCAGAAGTGCAACCAATGACGGCGGGATTGAGATGCTTCAGGCTTTGGGATACGGATTCCTGAATGCCGGGGGTAAGCAGGTTCCTTTTGGAGCCAGAGGACTCGCTGAGCTTGAGAGGATTACGGACACCTGCGTGCTTCCGGAATTAAGTGAATGTAAGTTTGAGATGGCATATGACGTGACCAATCCTCTGTGCGGGAATCATGGATGCAGTGCGGTCTACGGGCCCCAGAAGGGGGCTGAATCTGTGACAGGCATTGATATTTCAGCAAAATGTTAGAGACTGCAGGAGAAAGGAACAGCCATGAAAAGATCCGGTACCGAAGATATGCCATGGAAGATCTGGACTTTCCAAAGGAATCTTTTGATGTGGTCATCAGCTCACTTGCATTCCATTACGTGAAGGATTTTGAACGTTGGCAGAAAAGATCAGCCAATGGATTGCGCCGTCCTATGATGCTGATCGTGGCGGCGGAAAAGGATTGACAAAAGGAGGTGCGGAATGCTGGAAGACGATGTGATAAAGGCGGCAGCCGGGGAAGAGCCGCTGATACAAAAAAAATATGAAGGTGAGATACTGTGTCTGGAAATGCCTGTAAAGGTAGAATTTAATCATGTTTGTTTCAAAAAATGCAGGTTTGTATCATGTGATTTCAGCGGTTCTATGTTCTACAATGTAAAATTCCTGAACTGTGATTTCTCTAACTGCAGATTTCAATCCTGCTATTTAAAAGAAACGGAAATATGGGGATGCAAAGGTGACGGAGGAGACTTCAGTCAGAGCACGTTCCGCACAACAATGGTTGAAGAAGGATGTTATCACTATGCCAACTATGAAGGCACGCTCTGGGACGGCTGCAGACTTAAAGGAGTTGATTTCAGTGAAGCGTTTTTTGCGGAAGTAAAGTTTAAAAAAATCCGGTTTGAAAAAGTGAACCTTTCCCGAGTCGATTTTTTTAAGACGCAGCTGGAAGGCATCGACTTATCGGACAGCAACATCGAGGGAATCATGGTATCCGATACTTTTCGGGAACTGCGCGGGATGAAGATCGGCCCGATGCAGGCTATGGATCTGGTGCGTTTCTTAGGAGTGAAAATCATCTGAGTTTTGTTATAAGCAAATGGGCACAGAGAATAAACCGTGTTATGCTAAATAATGCCAGGCAGAAAGCCGGAAGGGTCAGGGAAGCCGCTTTATCGTCACTCTGAATTTGAAGATCGCCGATTCGGATCAGGTTACGGAGCACAGGATGACGGGATTTAAAATACAAGGTGTGCCAGGGGCTGATTCCCGGTGTTCGGACAGACTCAGGGGCAAACGGCTTCTGCTGGTAGAAGATAATGAACTTAATATGGAGATTGCGGAGACGATACTCACTGAAGTGGGATTCGTGGTTGAAAATGCAGAGAACGGAAAGGAGGCTCTCGACAGGTTCCTGGCATCTGAGCCGGGACATTATCAGGCAGTCCTTATGGATCTGCAGATGCCGGTCATGGACGGATACACCGCTGCAAAAGAGATCCGGAACAGCACACATCCCCAGGCTCTTACGGTTCCGGTGATCGCTCTGACAGCCAATGCCTTTGCAGAGGACATGGCTAAAGCACTGGCAGCAGGCATGAATGATCATGTCTCAAAACCGATTGACTACAAGCGCCTCATAAGAGTTTTGGAAAAAAATATAGAGTAGAGAAAGATGAGGAATGACATGAAAGACCAAATACTGTTGATCAATGATCTGGCCGGTTACGGCAAAGTGGCACTGTCTGCCATGCTGCCGGTCATGACCCATGCGGGACTTAATTTATATAACCTGCCCACTGCACTCGTCTCAAACACTCTCGACTATGGAAAGTTTGAGATATTAGAGACCACAGAGTATATGAGGAAGACGATGAAAGTCTGGGAGGAGCTGGGATTTTCTTTTGACGCTGTCTGCACGGGGTTTATCGCATCTGAAGAGCAGGTAAAACTGATCTCAGACTATCTGAGAGATCAGAAAGAGAATGGAACATGGATTTTTGTAGATCCCATTATGGGAGATGAAGGGAAGCTTTACAACGGAATTGAAGGAAAAACCGTAGGTTATATGAGAGATCTGTGCTCCCTGGCCGATGTGATCGTGCCGAACCTGACGGAAGCAAGCTTTTTAGCGGAAATGTATCAGGGAAAGGAAGTCATCACAGAAGGAGAGAGCAGAGAGCTTCTCAAAAAACTCAGAAAGCTTGGTGCAAAATCTATCGTCATCACGAGTGTAAAGACGGAGGCCGGAGATTTTGTTTTGATCTATGACCATCAGACGGATACGGTGTCTGAGCTTCCATTTGAACAGATTCCGGTGCGTTTTCCGGGAACCGGAGATATTTTCTCGGCTGTTCTGGCAAGTCAGGTACTGAACGGAACACAGCTTGACAAAGCGGCCGAGCGGGCCATGACCGCCGTCAGAGAGCTGATCCTGCTCAACAGAGAGACAGCCGATAAGTTTAAGGGAATACCGATCGAGAAAAATCTGGAGGTGCTGAATTTTGAGACGTCCGAAGATTAAACTTACACTGATCGAAAGAAAAGGGGATCACGGTTGTCACCGGGGACATAAGGCCGGAGACAGTTTTGATTTTGATACGGAGAGGGGACAGCTTTGTCCGATGGCTATGCATGTGGCGTTTCCGTACGTTGATATTTTAAGATATGGCGGAAACATTCCGGGTCAGCCGGAGGGAACGGCGGTGTTCTGTTGTCCGGACGCGGATACGATTAATGTCTTTAAAGCTGAAATCATCAGTGAAGAATAGTGAGGAGCGGTTAATCAGAGTTAGCCGCTCCTTTCCGAATTTTACGGTATCCGAAAGATACCAGATTTCCTGGCGGTAACCATCCTACTTTTTTGTGCGTACTTTACGTTTGGAGAACGGGGAATTATCATGAAATTAGAATCTAAGCATTCACAAAGGAGGATAAAGGGATGACAGCAGAAGCGTGTATTAAATTATTAAGAGAGATCAAAGATGCGGCGTTTGCAACGGTAGATGAAGAAGGACATCCCCAGGTGCGCATTATCGATGTCATGATCGCAGAGGGAGAAAAGCTGTATTTTTGTACGGAAAGAGGGAAAGACTTTTACCGACAGCTGATAGCAAATGAATATACGGCTATCACAGGGATGAACAAAGAATTTCAGATGGTGAGGCTTTCCGGCCCGGTGAAAAAGCTTTCGGATCAAAAGATGTAGATTGACCGCGTTTTTGAGGAGAACCCGATGATGAACGATGTGTATCCGGGGGAAAGCTGAAGCATGTATCGGCTGCGGGACGTGCAGGGACGTATGTCCCCAGAAATGCATTAGTGAAGGAATGCCGTATATAATACTACAGGATATCAGTCATAAATATCTCATTCAGCCGCTGGAT
Organism: Anaerostipes hominis (ex Lee et al. 2021); assembly: GCF_002270485.1. GTDB lineage: Bacteria > Bacillota > Clostridia > Lachnospirales > Lachnospiraceae > Anaerostipes > Anaerostipes hominis. Next base: position 17,953 of record NZ_NQOG01000008.1, read on the forward strand.
AATAAATGACGGTATTGTAAGTTGAAATTCTTCCTGAAGTGAAATATAATAAACAAAAACATGTAAGGGAGATAAATTATGAATGTAATAGAAATCGTAAAGTCGATTGTGCTCGGTATTATCCAGGGAATCACAGAGTGGCTTCCGATCAGCAGTACGGGCCATCTCATTCTGTTTGACAACATATGGCCAATGGCTTCAAGTCCGGAGTTTTTTGAAGTATTCAAAGTAGTCATCCAGTTCGGGTCTATTCTGGCGGTTCTGGTTCTGTTTTTTCACAAACTGAATCCATTTTCTCCGCAAAAGAGCAGAAGAGAAAAACGGGATACGTATAACCTTTGGAAAAAGGTCATCGTAGGGTGCATACCGATTATTATCGTAGGGCTTCCGCTGGATATGATATTGGAAGATTATCTATCGGGTGTCTATGTAATAGCGGCAACTTTGATCTTGTACGGTATTGCATTCATTGTCATTGAGAGCAGAAACAGGCGTCCATCCATGCGGTCACTGGAGGATCTGACTTATAAAGCGGCGTTTTTTATTGGATGTTTTCAGGTGCTTGCGGCAATTCCGGGGACATCCAGAAGCGGTGCAACGATCCTGGGAGCCGTGTTATTAGGCTGCTCCCGTTATGTTGCCAGTGAATTTTCATTTTTCCTGGCAGTTCCGGTCATGGCCGGGGCCAGCGGTCTGAAACTGATCAAATATTTTCTGAAGGTAGGAATGTTTTCAGGCAGTGAATGGCTTCTTCTGACTGTGGGAACCGTGGTTTCCTTCTTAGTGTCCATCCTGGCAATCCGTCTGCTGCTAAGTTACATCCGAAAACATGACTTTAAGGTCTTTGGGATTTACCGGATCCTGCTTGGTATCGTGGTAATTGTATACTTTGGATTCCTGGCATAATAATGAAAGAAACAAGTTTGGAATAAATAAAAAATGCATCTGTTACAGATTTCATTTTTCTGTAACGGATGCATTTTTAATGGGAAATATATATTTTTTGTATTTTTAACTATTTGCAAAATCTCTGGTAAACATGTCGCTCTTTTCCACAAACTCCTCCATATTTTTAAAACCAAGGCGGTGGAGAAGTTCCATCACATACGGATTGTCAAGGGGTGTTTTATATGGTGCTTCTTTTCCGTAGGTCTCTACATTTCTTTTTCCCTTGTCCTTATCAATGATGATTTTAGGCCCGCCGACACATCCGCCTCTGCATGCCATTCCCTCAAAAAAGTTGGCGTCTGTCTCGCCCTTTTGGATCTGTTCGATCATGGCCTTGCATGCAGGGACGCCGTCTGCCTGCTGTGCACGGACCGGAACTTCCCTTCCCGGACTGAGTTTTTCCACAGTAGACCTTACGGCCTCGCTGACGCCGCCGGTGTGGGCATAGATCCTGCCCGCCCTGGAGGAATGTTCCCTGTCGTTGTCGGCAAGTTCTTCCGGCCGTATCTCGGCCGCGTCGAAAATATCCTGTACTTCCTGAAATGTCAGTACATAGTCCACTGCATCTGCAATGTCCGGTTCCCTGGCTTCTTTCTTTTTTGCGATACACGGGCCGATGAATACTGTAACCGCATCGGGATGAATATGCTTTACCGCCCGCCCTGCCGCGATCATCGGGGAGACTGCTCCCGGCACGTGGGGGATCAGTTCATGGTAGATTTTGCGGATCATGGCGATCCAGACCGGACAGCAGCAGCTGGTGAGCTGGAAATCATCTCTTGAATTGATATGCTTGTCAAATTCCAGAGCCTCCTTCAGAGTCAGAATGTCTGCAAAGACCGCTACTTCCACCATTCCTTTGAATCCGGCGGCTTTCAGTGCACTTCTCAGCTGTCCTGGGGAAGCATTTTCATACTGGCCTACGAAAGCAGGGGCGATCAGGGCATAAACATCTTTTTCTTTACTGCGCACTTCTTTTAACACGGGGAAGATATCCTTGCTCTCTGCCAGCTTATCCAGCCTGCATGACTCAATACAGACACCGCATCCGCTGCATTTATCCGGATCGATAGCCAGCTTTCCGTCAACCTCTTCTATGGCGTCAAAAATACAGCTGTTTTTGCATGCCCTGTCATAGGCACAGCTCTCACATGATTCCGTGTGGATGACCGGGGCATACTGGTCCGGATTTAAAAGGCAGTCAAGCTGATGAGGATCATAGTCAGCCTCGCTGATATCTTCATTTTTCATTTGTTTTTGAAGCAATTCTTTGTAGAGTTCATGGAATGATGTTAATTTTTTTACTTCCGGCATATGAATCACTCCTATTCTGCATTCAGTGCGGCCATAGTGATATAATTGTACGGCTGATTAAAATGCGGAAGGAAAAACAGGTCGAACAGTTTTAACTTATCAATGGTGACTTTTTCCTGGATGGCCATAGAAAACAGGTGGATCGCCATGGAGATATCATAGTCGGAACAAAGCTGTGCACCGAGGATTCGTCGCGTCTTTTTGTCATAAACGATGCGGATCACGACCTTATAGTTGTCCTTCTCCATAAACCCGGCTTTCTGCCAGTCCTCATAATCTGTGGCGGCGGCATCAAAACCGAGTTTTTTTGTTCGCTCCAGGGAAAGCCCGGTGCTTACCATGTTTAAGCCCCAGATGCTGATCCCGTTAGAACCCTGTACCCCCGGGGATTTCAGCTCTGTACCGCAGGCGTTGTGGGCGGCAATGATCCCGGAACGGACCGCATTGGTGGCCAGTGCGATATAATCCGTATCTTCGATGGCATTGTTGTAAACGGTGGCACAGTCACCCACGGCATAGACGTCCGGGCGGCTGGTCTGCTGCATGAGATCTGTAAGATAAGCGCCGTTGTTGTGAAACTGCTTAAGCTGGCCGTTTCCGAGCTTCGTGTTGGGGCGGAAGCCTACACAGAATATGACCATGTCGGCGTCGTAGGTGTTTTGGTCTGTGACTACTTTATCGACTTTCCCGTTTCCTTCCAGCTGTTTTACTTTCTCTCCAAATGCAAGGCGGATTCCGTGGTCAGACAGCTGCTTTTCCATGCGTTTGCAGAATATATCGTCATAGTAGGCGGAGAGACAGGTGTCTGCGCAGTCAATTAAAGTGACTTCTCTGCCGTTTCTCTGAAAAGCCTCGGCAAGTTCCACACCGATATATCCGGCTCCGACGACAGCGACTTTCTTTATAGAGGTATCTCCAAGCTTTTCGATGACTTCCGCCGCATTCTGATAGAGCTTTACAAACTGGACATTGTCAAGACTCATGCCCGGAAGCTGGGGGCCTACCGGAGTAGAGCCTGTGGCAAGAATTAGCTTGTCGTAAGGGTACTCACAGTCTTTGCCGGCAGCATCTTTCGTATAGACGACCTTGTTGTCAAAATCTACGGAATTGACCGAGGTCTCCATATAGATCTTTGCGCCCTTCCCTTCCAGGATTTCTTTGCTGGAATAAAACAGCCCGTCAGGCCCGGAAATCTGTCCCCCGATCCAGAGAGCCATCCCGCAGCCTAAGAAACTGATATTGGAATTGGCGTCAAAGGCGGTGACGTCCACATCCTTATAATTGTCGAGTATCGTATTCAGCGCTGCGGTACCTGCATGATTCGCACCGATGACAATAATTTTTTTTGGCATAATCCTTATCTCCTTTATATCTGATAACACTTGGTATAATAATCAGTATGCCAAAAAAAGAAAAAATTATTGATTAGAGGAGGAATAAAACGATGCTGATCTTAAACGGGAAAATCCTTCCTATGGAAGGAGAAACTATAGAACACGGCTATGTGCAGACGAAAGGAAAGGTAATAAAAGAACTGCCGTGTGGATGACCGGGTCGGAAGCCTGAAACCCGGGAAGGATGCGGATCTCGCAGTATTTTCCGACAATCCGGTGAGTACCCTTACCAAGACGCTCTATACATTCATCGACGGTCAGATCGTTTACCATGAAGGAGATAAGAGTTAGGGTTTTAAGATGACCTTGATGCACTCGTCCTATTTTTGTCGAAGATTTTGTATGCGTGTTTCCCTTTACTAAGAGGAAGGCGGTGTGTGATGATATCGGTGGCGTCAAAGGAACTGTCTGGGATTGGGAAAGGATAGGGTCCACATATTTCTGTGCAGGGCACTGTTCCATTCTCAGTGTGATATTCCGGTCAAAAAAGTTGCCCAGAGGGAATAGATTGTATCTTCCACCGTAGACACCGATTATTGTCACGGTTCCGCATTTTCTCACCACTTCGGATGAGATCTCGATGGCAGACTTGGAGCCGGCCTGGAGTTTCAGGGCGGATTCCACTTTTTCCACAACCGACATTTTTCCGTCATACCCACGCAGTCGATGACACGTTCTGCACCCAGTAAAAAGGCCCATTTGATTGTCAAAAGGCGACTGGACCACAGCCTGAGACCACAACATCAGGAATAAGACCTGTTCATCTTCAAGTTCTTCCGGGACTTTTACAGGCCCTACATTGGCATAGGGGACCCGGAGATACTGTGCCTGTCCTCCGGGATATCCGCCGAAGGCGTCACTGTACCCGAACAGGCCGCCGGCTCCTCCGTTTGGATCAGATGGAGATCGGAAGCGCAGATGGCTGTGGAGGTCACTTTGACGATGATATTATTCTCCTTTTCGATCCTGGGGTCCGGAACCTTTTCTACTCCCACATCTTTCACCCCGTGATAAACAATCGCATCCATAGTTTGTACCGTCCTTTCTAAATATCATATTTACTTTTTAATATGGCTTTTGTCATGGACAGCTATACTTGACAATTAACTCTTACGGTTGTAAGATTTTAAAAAAAGGAGACAAATGACTATGAGAATCATAAAGATTTTGATCCCAATGCTGGGATGCCTTTTCTGCCTTTCTGCCTGCGGCACAGAAACGAACAAGAATCCGAAAGGAAGTACAGAAAAGATCAAAAAAGAACTCTTTGCGGCGGCAGACTGTTATAAGACGATTTATTCGTCCGCAGACAAAGGGAAAGGCATAAATCCGGTATTGTCCAAGAAGGAGATCCACAGAATCGTTTGGCGGCTCGGAACATGCGGATATTCCGCCGCGTGTATGGAAAATGACTGTGATATGCAGAATGGACGGACAGTGGAGAAAGCTTTGCGGAAGGCCGAAAAAGGCGGGAAGACTTCCACCGTGTTTTTTGGTGTCACCAGATCCGGTGGAATCCACAGATATGAACTTAGGATGAAAGGAAAGAAAGCAGAATTCACAGACGCCTATCTGGACTGGGACAAACAGGGAAATCCGGCGGTATCCTATGTAAAGACAGAAAAAGTATCCTCTTTTAGAATGACAGAGAAGGGCTGGCTGATCTGGGAGACCATACATACAGAAAATGAGGAGATGGACACCCACAGTATGATCCGCATCCGTCCCCTCTCAAAAGAATACCGTAGATTTTGCAGGAGATATATTGAACCGGTGGGTTACAGAGGAAATAATCTGTTTCTTACCGACTGGGATGAAAAACAGCCGGGGAAACTTTATATGAATGATCTCTATGAGTATCTGTACCGTATAGAGACCGGCAGATATTTTGACGGGGACAACGGGACAAAAGGAATACTGTCAGAAGAATTTGAACTTCTGCTTCAAAAATATCTTCCGTTTTCAAAGAGACAGATCCGTGCACTGGCAGACAGAGGCGAAGACGGAACACGTTATCTGTGGGAGCCTTTAAGGTGCGGAAACTTAATTCCCCAGAGTATGCCGGTTCCTGAGGTGATCCGGGCAGAGTATAAAAAAGACGGAAGGATCATCCTCACCGTGGATGCTGTTTTAAAACAAAAGGGGACGGACTGCCTGTTCCGCCATAAGGTGACCTTAAAAAAATCCGAGGACGGCAGAGTGCGGTATATCAAAAATCAGATCAGGAGCTCAGATAAAGAGAGAGTTTTAGATTATCAGAAAAGGAACCGATAAAGCTGTCAGACGGGAAGGTTTTCTGTTATAATAGCAGAAAGTGAAGACAGGAGGTTTTGAGTATGGAAATATCAAAAGTGACGGAAGTATTCTTCAGCCCTACATACAGCACGGAACGCATTGTCAGACTGATTGGTGAAGCGTGGGAAGAAACTCATCAGGAGATCGACCTTTCCAGAATACCAAAGGAAGGGGAAGTACACGAATTTGGAGCACAGGACCTGGTGATCTTCGGAGTCCCGTCCTACGGGGGAAGAGTGCCGGCTCCGGCTGCAGAGCGGTTTCGAAACTTAAAGGGACAAAAGACACCAATCATCCTTCTGACCGCATTCGGAAACCGGGACTATGACGATACTCTTCTTGAGATGAAAGACCTGGCAGAGGAGCAGGGATTTGTTCCTGCGGCAGCCGTGGCTGCAGCGGCGGAACATTCCATTATGCGCCAATATGCAGAAGGAAGGCCGGACAGCCGGGATAAGAGTGAGCTCACGGACTTTGCGGTGAAGATTCGGGAAAAGATAGAGCAGACAGAAGATACAGAAAGGGTCTCAGAGCTTTCCGTGAAAGGAAACCGGCCGTACCGGGAGTACAATGGCGTTCCCATGAAGCCTTCTGCCGGAAAACAGTGTAAGAAATGCGGTCTCTGTGCCCGTCTCTGTCCGGCCGGCGCCATACCTGCAGAGCATCCGGAAGAGACAGTGAAGAAAATGTGCATCTCCTGTATGCGGTGTATTGCCGTTTGTCCGGAACATGCAAGGAGCATTAGCAGACCGATGCTCCTTGCAGCATCTATGAAACTGAAAAAAGAGTGCAGTGAACGAAAAAGGAATGAATTGATCATATGAAGCCAGAACTGATTATGCTCGGGACCGGGCATGCAATGGTTACCAAATGTTATAATACATGTTTTTCCATCCGCAACGGCGAGGAATATTTCCTCGTGGATGCAGGAGGAGGGAATGGAATCCTTTTAAGGCTTGACGAAGCTCAGATTCCATTTGAACAGATCCGCAGTATGTTCCTGACCCATGCTCACACGGACCATATCTTAGGCGCCGTCTGGATCGTCCGGAAAGCGGCGTCCATGATGCTTTCGGAAGCTTATCACGGGTATTTTACCATCTACTGCCACGAGGAGGCCGCAAAGATCCTGAAAGAGATCTGCCGGCTCACATTGGCAGAAAAATTTTTGAAGTTTTTGGGCGGTAAAATACGGATACAGGAAGTAGAAGACGGAGAAGAGATGGATATCTCAGGGATGCACGTCCGCTTTTTTGACATACATTCCACGAAGGCAAAACAATTTGGATTTCGTGCAGATTTGGAGGAAGGCATTTCACTGGCATGTCTTGGTGATGAACCGTACAACAGCATCTGCAGACCTTATGTGGAAGGAGCGGACTGGCTGCTTTGTGAGGCATTCTGTTTATATGGCATGAGGGATATATTCCATCCATATGAAAAGCACCACAGCACAGCGTTGGATGCCGGGAATCTGGCCGAAAAACTCAAAGTCAGAAATCTGGTGCTTTACCATACGGAGGATACCGATTTAAAGAACCGGAAGAAGCAGTATACAAGAGAAGTGAAACTGCTGTACTCAGGGACTGTCTATGTGCCCGATGACCTGGAGGTACTGAAGCTGTGACAGAAAATGTCAGCAGCCAAGAACACTCAGATAATGCCGGAAGATCTGTACATGGACTTTTTCATCCATGGCGATCCGGTTTAGCACGGCGCAGACAAACGGGTCCTGTATCTTAGAGGCAGTCTCCAGATAAAAGCTGGCGGCCGCCTCTTCTGCTTCCATGTTGCTTTTCAATGCCTGGTGAAGATCCTTTGTATAATCAGGGGCGTCTCCGCTCCAGCATTGGCAGGGGTCTTCGGCGAATCTCGGATCGCCGCCCAGAAGGGAGACCAGTGTGCCGAGCATCTGCATGTGGTGCATTTCCACCTTTGCTATTTTCATCAGAGTATCGGCCAGTGAGGAATACTTTTTGAAGAAGATCCAGTTTTGATAAATGTATGTGGTGACAGCAGTCAGTTCGCTGGACTGGGCTCTCAGTGCAGGCAGTATCATTTCCGCATACCGGGGGTTCCGCCGGGCTGCTTTTACAGGCGGATAGGGATGGGGATCTGTGACCGCCGGATGGTAAGAATCACAAAATGTCATATGAAAAATCCTTTGCTGTTTCAGTTGTTTTTATAATATGCACGCCCGGCCGGACGGTGAATCTTTATAGTACATTTCAAAGGCATATGCATATTCTATAAGTACTCAGATTTGAAGGGTGTAGGGACCGGTGAGACAGCAAAGAAAAGAACGGATAGCCATGAAAGTGTCTGTCAACAGTATTTTTGTAAACCTGGTACTGTCAGCATTTAAATTATTTGCCGGCATTGCGGCAAGATCCGGCGCCATGATCTCGGATGCGGCCCACTCCGCATCCGACGTGTTCAGCACGATCATTGTCATGGCAGGGGTTGTCCTGGCTTCCAGGGAAGCAGATGAAAAACATCAGTACGGTCACGAACGGATGGAATGTGTGGCGGCGGTCCTGCTGGGCGCAGTGCTGTGCATAACGGGGCTTTTCATAGGAGCTGCCGGGCTTCAGAAGATTTTTGCGGGGGATCAGGGAAAACTTGTGATCCCTGGAGCCCTGGCCATGGCGGCCGCCCTGATCTCCATAGCCGTCAAAGAGGGGATGTACTGGTATACGAGGAATGCAGCCAGGAAAATAGATTCTGCTGCGCTGATGGCGGATGCGTGGCACCACCGCTCCGACGCCCTATCTTCCGTCGGCAGCCTTATCGGTGTCCTGGGAGCCAGGATGGGGTTTCCAATTCTGGACCCTCTGGCAAGCGTGGTGATCTGCATTTTTATTGTAAAAGCGTCCTACGACATTTTTGCAGACGCCGTGCGCAAAATGATCGATGAGTCGTGCAGCAGGGAGACGGTGGAACAGATGAGAAGCGTGATTCTTGACCAGCCCGGGGTCAGGGGGATTGACGATATCCGAACGAGAAAATTCGGGGCCAGGGTATATGTGGATGTGGAGATCTGCATGGACGGAAATCTTCCGCTCAGGAAGGCTCACGATACGGCGGAGAAGGTCCACTTAAAAATCGAGGAAAAGTTTGCGCCGGTGAAACATTGTATGGTACACGTAAATCCCGTCAAGAATGAAGATGGGGGAATGAACGAGGAAACGACAAAATGAAACTAATTTTATCTTACTTGAAACATTATAAAAAAATGTTTGCACTGAATGTATTTTCGGTATTCGGCTTTGCTCTTGTGGAGCTGGGGATACCGACCATCGTAGCGTGGATGATCGACCGGGGCGTAACGGAAAAGGACACGGCTTTTATTTTTGAGATGGGAGGAGTGATCCTTCTTGTCTCTTTGCTTGGAACCGCGGGGACGATCCTGCTGGGCTACTGCTGTTCCTATCTGTCTACCTCCATCACAAGGGACATCCGAAATGACATGTTTGAAAAGACGCAGGAATTTTCACACAGGGAATTCAAAGAATTTGGGACGGCATCCCTTATTACGAGAACGACCAACGACGCTTTCCAGATCCAGATGTTTTTAAATATCCTGTTCCGCACCGCCCTGATGACGCCGGTGATGACCGTCGGCAGCATCGTGCTCGTGCTGAAAGCTTCTTTAAGTCTTTCTATGGTGATCCTGGGAACTATACCTTTTATCGTTGTGGGAGTGATCATCGTGGCAAAACGCTCTGAGCTTTTAAGTGAACGCCAGCAGTCCTCGCTGGAATGGATCAACCGCATTTCCAAGGAAAATATCAGCGGTATCCGGGTCATCCGGGCGTTTACCAACGACAGGCATGAAAAGAAGCGCTTTGATGAAGCCAACAGCGCCTATATGGGATATTCCAAAAAGCTGTTTAAACTCATGTCTGTCACCCAGCCGGCCTTCTATTTTCTCATGAATTTAGCCGGTATGCTCATTTACTGGATCTCTAGCATTATGATAGAGCAGGGAGGGCTGAACATCGGACAGCTGGTAGCCTTCATGGATTATCTGTTCCATGTGATGTTCTCTATCATGCTGTTCTGCCTGGTTTTCATGATGTATCCCAAAGCGGCGGTCAGTGCCAGGAGGATCACCAGGATCTTCGACGCTGTGCCGGCAGTTGAAAATACTTCGGGAGAAGGAGGCAGCCCTATCCGCATTGATGAGATCACGTTTGACCATGTGACCTTCGCATACCCGGACGGAGAGGAAGCAGTGCTTACCGACGTGTCCTTCACTGTGAAAAAAGGAGAGACTATCGCCTTTATCGGCAGCACGGGTTCCGGGAAAAGCACTCTGATCAATCTTGTCCCCAGGGCTTATGATGTGTCCGGCGGAAGGATTTTGGTCAATGGGACAGACATCAGAGATATAGATCTTAGTTCCCTGAGAAATTCTATCGGGTTTATACCGCAGAAGGCACTGCTTTTCTCCGGAAGCATCGCAGATAATCTCAAGTTTGGAAAAGAAGATGCCTCTTTTGAAGAAATGGAGGAGGCGGCAAGAACTGCCCAGGCATATGATTTTATCATGGAAAAGGGCGGGTTTGACGTACAGATCACGGAAAATGCAACCAATGTATCCGGCGGACAGAGGCAGAGGCTTTCCATTGCGCGGGCACTTGTGAGAAAACCGGAAGTCTATATTTTCGATGATTCTTTCTCTGCTCTTGATTTCAAGACAGATGCAAAGCTCAGAAAAGAACTGAAAAAGGTTTTAAAGGATGCGGTCATGATGGTCGTAGCCCAGAGAATCACCAGCATCATGGATGCAGATAAGATTATGGTGCTCAATGAGGGACGGGTCGCAGGAGCCGGAACTCACAGAGAACTGCTGGAAAGCTGCAGGATTTATCAGGAGATCGCTGCATCCCAGCTGGATAAGGAGGAACTGGCCGATGATTAAGAAAATAAAACAGGCGGGTGCGGTGATCAGCAGACTCAGGCCGTTTATCGCTCCTTATAAATGGGGATTTATCGGAGCGGTTGTGATGACGGTTTTAAGCGTGGCCGCCATGACCTCGGCACCAAGGATCGAGGGAATGATCACTACCCGGCTGGCCAAAGACGCGGCACAGATCGCAGGGAAAGTACCCGGCGCGGGAGTCCGGTTTGATGTGATCGTGAGAATCCTTGCAGTACTTGCGGCTGTCTATATTATAAAGATGGCATCCCAGGTCATTAGTATGTTCCTGCTGACCAATTCCATCCAGAGCGCAATGCATGATATGAGAAATGCGGTGCAGGATAAGATCCGAAGGCTGCCGGTGAAATATTTCGATACCCACAGCTTTGGAGATACTTTAAGCCGGGTGACAAATGATATCGACTCGGTATCCAACGGTTTGCAGCAGAGTTTTACCCAGGTCATCAGCGGAGTCCTGACGCTCATCCTGGTCCTTGTGATGGTATTTACCATCCAGCCAGTGATGGCATGGCTGGTCGTGCTGATCATTCCTGTCAGTATTTTGATCAGCGTGGCTGTGGTAAGGAAAAGCCAGAAGCACTTCAAGGCTCAGCAGGACTCTCTTGGAGAACTGAACGGGACGATAACAGAGCTCTATACGGGATACAATGAGATTCTGCTGTTCGGAAGGCAGCAGTCTTCCCGGGAGCGGTTTAAAGAGATCAACGGAAGGCTCCAGAAGCATGCTCTGAAAGCACAGTTTGTATCTTCCATGATGAGTCCGCTGATTTCTCTGACTGTATATCTCTGTATCGGAGGTGTGGCAGTATCCGGGACTGTCTTTGTAATACAGGGGATGCTGACCGTGGGCAATCTCCAGGCTTTCATCCGCTATATCTGGCAGTGCAATGAACCCCTCTCTCAGGTGGCTCAGCTCTCAGCTCAGATCCAGGCGGCATTTGCAGGGATGAAAAGAATTTTTGAGATCCTCGATGAACCCGAGGAGATTCCCGATCCGGAACCGGGAACCCGTATCTCCGATGTAAAAGGAGAGGTTTCATTTGAGCATGTGGCTTTTGGATACGGAGATAAACCGGTCATAAAGGATTTGGATATTCATATAAAAAGCGGCCAGATGGTCGCCATCGTGGGTCCTACCGGGGCCGGGAAAACAACCATCATCAACCTGCTGCTGCGTTTTTATGACACAGACAGCGGAAGAATCCTGATTGACGGCGTGGATATCAAGTCCATGAAAAGAGAAGACTTAAGAAGCATGTTCGGCATGGTCCTTCAGGACACATGGCTGTTTTCCGGAACAATTTATGAAAACATCCGGTATGGAAGGCTGGATGCCAGAAAGGATGAGGTGATCGATGCGGCCAAGACGGCAAATGTCCATCACTTTATCCGGACGCTGCCGAAAGGATATGATATGGAGATCGACGAGGAAGGAAGCAATATTTCCCAGGGTGAAAAACAGCTTCTTACGATTGCGAGGGCAGTGTTAAAGGACCCGAAAATATTGATTCTGGATGAAGCTACATCTTCCGTGGATACAAGGCTCGAAATGATACTTCAGGAAGCTATGCATAAGCTGCTGGCCGGAAGGACCAGCTTTGTCATTGCTCACAGGCTGTCAACCATAAAAAATGCAGACCTGATTCTTGTGCTGAAAGAAGGCCGGATCGTGGAGACCGGCACACACACGGAACTGCTAGAAGAAAAAGGATACTACGAACAGCTTTACCACTCACAATTTTCCACATAAAAAAATCACCAGGCCGTATTTTGTCAGGTCTGGTGATTTTTATGCTTGGATTAAAGCAGGCAGTTCAGTACTTTCAAGTGTTTCAGGGCATGGAAAATCCCATCCTCTTTATAATGCCGGGTGACGTAATCTGCGGCTCTTTTCGCTGCCCGTGTTGCGTTTTCCATGGCAACGGCCGTACCGGCGGCCTCAAACATGTGAACGTCATTGTCTCCGTCTCCGAATGCATAGCTGTCATCCTGTGAAAAGCCGAGAGCACTGGTCGCATAGGCAACAGCATGTCCTTTGTTGAAGGATACGCTGGAGACATCGGCGGAGCCGTCAAAGTGGTCATTGATGATATATTTGCCGTCAAAATTCTGCTTGATCGTCTTTAGATGTTCCGCATCCCTGTAGATGATATCAAATGCATAGGCCCTGACATCCCGGATGTCCCAGCTCTCTTCATGGATTACATCGATGGATTCGTATGGTCTCGTATGTCCGTACAGATACAGCGGATTGCCGTGGTATACGACACCGTCTCCGAGGAGACAGTAGGAGCACTGGGAAACCCTGCACAGCTTAATGATTTCTTTCAGTTCGGCGACGGTAAAGCTGTTGTCCAGCAGGACGCTTCCCTCGTGCTCTATGCGTCTGCCGTTTGCGGCTATAAATCCGTCGGCCAGCCCGGAAAACATATGCCTGATATAGCCGGCAGGCCTTCCTGATGCGATCATGACCGTGTGCCCTTTTAACCTCAGTTCCCGAAGGGCTTTCTGATTCGAGGGAAGGATGTCTTCCTGATCCGCAAGGGTTCCGTCGATATCAAAGAAAAAAATTTTTTTGGACATAGTATGATACCTCCATTCTGATTGCAGTTATTATACCATATATGCAGAGTAATGTGTCACTTACCCTCTGTTTTTTACCACTTGGCTGTTTTTCATTTACAGCCTCACGGCCTCTGCTATAATAAAGACGTGGAGATGAAAAGATGAAGATACGGATTGAAATTGATGAAAATTTAATGGAAGAAGAGGTCATCATCCGGTGCGCCGGTTTAAATGACATCGTCCGGGAAGTGCAGAAAGCGGTCTCGGAGGCAGCATCCGGGACACAGACGGCCGTGTTTTCCAAGGGAGAGCAGGAGTACTATTTCCCGCTTTCCAAGGTTTTGTTTTTTGAGACAGACGGAAACACCATCAACGTGCATACGGCGGATGATATCTACGAGACCAGGTACCGGCTGTATGAACTGGAGGAGATGCTTCCGGGGTCCTTCATGAGGATCTCAAAGTCGGCAGTTGTCAACACCAACAGGATCTATTCCATCAGCAGGGGGATGTCAGCTTCCGGCGTCATACAGTTTGAACATACCCATAAGCAGTTGTATGTGTCGAGACTTTATCTGAAACCGCTGAAGCAAAAATTAGAAGAAAAGAGGATCGGAAGATGAGAAAAGAAAAGATTTTCTGGGGATTGTTTTTTATCTTTGGAGCAGTGTTCATTATTTTTGGAAGACTGGGGTACCTGAGAGAAGTCAGTGTATTCAGCCTTATGCTGACTATATTTTTCGCAGCCATGCTGATCAAAAGCCTGATGCATCTGGAGTACACGGGAATCCTGTTTTCCATTGCATTTCTCTGCATTATTTATGCAGGGCCGCTGGGAATCACCGCTGTCACGCCATGGCCGGTATTAGGAGCTGCACTCCTGGGAAGCATCGGGTGTCATCTGCTGTTTCCTTCCAGGAAAAAGAGATGGAAGGAATGGCACAGAGATGAGCCGTTTGAGTCAGTCATTGACGAGGAGGACGGAACTGCTGTCTGTCACAGAACTACATTCGGTTCTGCCGTCAAGTATGTAAATTCTGATCATTTCAAATACGCACAGTTTGACGTAAGCTTCGGAGAGATCAAGGCTTACTTCGACAATGCAGGAGTAGAGGGCGGAGATGCCGAAATCAATGTGGACGTATCGTTTGCAGGGATGGAGCTTTTTCTGCCGAAAGAGTGGACGGTGATCAATCAGGCCAGCGCTGTCTTCGGGGCTGTGGATGAGAAAAACAGGAACCACGGCGACGGTACGATACGGATTAGACTGACCGGAAGAATCAGCTTTGGGGGAGTCACGATCATCTATGTATGACATCTTCCACATGATTTCCGTTCGGCTCTTAGAATGCCTCACTCTAACCATGTAAAAATGGACATAATGGCTGCCGAACAAGTATTGTCAAGTAAATTGGACGCAGTATCTGCCAGAGAAAGCAGATGAATAAAGAACACTATTACAGAATGGTTCCCTTCTGCTGAAAGAATTCCTTCTGCCGCAGATATTATATGGAAAATATCGTATGAAAACAGCTGGTTCATCCGGCTGTTTTTTGCGTTTCTCTTCTTGTTTTGTGTTATAATTAATAATATAGTGTAAATTGGAAATAAGAACGGAAATATTTGGAGTGCAGTAACGGGGGAAATGTGATGACAGGAAGAGACACTATTTTAATCGTTGATGATATGGAGATAAACCGTGTCATCCTCCGTGGAGTGTTTGAAGCAGATTACAATTTTCTTGAGGCAGAGAACAGACAAAGCTGTCATGAACGTATGGACGGAGGCAGATGCATCGCTGATCCAGTGGGGAGAAAAAGATGCATGTATGCTGTCCTGCCATGATATTACCAGGTATAAATAACATAGAAAGGATGATGAAAAATGGCTGTAATTGGTGCATTTATGGTACCGCATCCCCCGTTGATCGTTCCCGAGGTGGGATGCGGAAAGGAGCAGGCGGTGGCAGACACCGTAAAAGCTTACAGAGAAGCCGGAAAAAAGATCGCCTGTCTTGCCCCGGAGACAGTAGTGATCGCCACACCCCACTCTGTCATGTATACGGACTACTTTCACATTTCTCCGGGAGACGGGGCCCGGGGGGATTTCTCACAGTTTGGAGCCGCAGAGAGCCGGATCTGTACCGACTATGACCGGGAAATGACAGAGCTGATCACGAGGCTGGCGAAAGAAGACGGATTTATGGCAGGCACTGCGGGAGAGCAGGAGAAACAGCTGGATCACGCGTCCATGATTCCTCTCTATTTCATACAGCAGAATTATCAGGAGTTTCAGACTGTCAGGATCGGCCTTTCGGGTCTTTCTCTTTCTGACCATTATACAATGGGGCAGTATGTGAAAAAGGCGGCAGACAGCCTTGGAAGAAAGACAGTTTTTATTGCCAGCGGAGATTTGTCCCACCGACTGATGGAGGACGGGCCTTACGGATACTGTGAGGAAGGTCCCCGGTATGACAGCAGGATTATGAAGACTATGGAAAGCGGAAATTTTCTGGAGCTTTTTGAGTTTGACGAGGAATTTCTTGAGAAAGCAGGAGAGTGCGGCCACAGGACTTTTGTGATGCTGGCCGGAGCCCTGGACGGCACGGCCGTGAAAACGGAAAAACTGTCTTATGAGGGGCCGTTTGGCGTGGGATACGGGGTCTGTGCCTTTGAGCCGCTCAGGGAGGATCCGGACCGGAAGTTTAAGGACGAGTATTTGAGGCTTCAGAGAAAGAAGGCGGAGCGAAGGCAGGCCAGAGAAGACTGTTTTGTGCGTCTGGCGAGACTGTCACTGGAGTCTTATGTGAGAAACGCAACCGCCATCGGAGTTCCGAAAGGGCTTCCGGAAGAACTTTTGAGCAACCGGGCAGGTGTCTTTGTCTCTCTGAAGAAAGAGGGAAGGCTGAGAGGCTGTATCGGCACTATTTGTGCAACGAAATCTTCTGTTGCTGAGGAAATCATACAAAACGCGGTCAGCGCCGGAGCCAGAGACCCGAGATTCTCCCCTGTCAGGGAGGAAGAACTGGATCAGCTGGAATACAGTGTGGATGTCCTCGGAAAGACTGAGAAGGTAACATCAATGGAGGAACTGGATGCCCAAAAATACGGAGTCATCGTAACACGGGGAGGGCGGAGAGGGCTTTTGCTCCCGAATCTTTCCGGTGTGGATACTGTGGATGAACAGATTGAGATTGCAAAACAAAAAGCCGGGATCGGAGAAGAGGAATCTGTACAGATCGAGCGGTTTGAAGTCATAAGGCACAGGTGAGAAGATGAAAGAGACATGTACGGTATGCATGCACCGCTGCAGGCCGAAACCAGGCCAGTTCGGGAGATGCGGGGCCAGGAAAAATGTAAACGGTATGATCGTGTGTGAAAACTATGGCAGGATTACTGCCCTGGCTCTGGATCCTATCGAAAAGAAACCGCTTTCCATGTTTTATCCTGGGAGTGTCATACTGTCTGTGGGAAGCTTCGGATGCAACTTAAACTGTCCTTTCTGCCAGAACTATGACATTTCCATGGAGAATGCAGATGAGGCGGAGACGGTCTTTCTGGCACCGGAGAAGCTTGCACTCAAGGCTTCGGAACTCAGGGCCAGAGGCAACATCGGAGTCGCATATACTTACAACGAACCGCTGACAGGTTATGAATATGTGAGAGATGCGGCAAAAATAGTAAAACAGTACGGAATGAAAAATGTTCTCGTGACCAATGGCGCCTTTTCAGAAGCCGTGGAAGAATCGCTGCTCCCTTACATTGATGCGATGAATGTGGACTTGAAAGGCATAAGAGAAGAATATTACAGGAAATTGGGAGGAGATCTGGGCACGGTACAGAATTTTATAAAAAAAGCGGCGGACAGATGTCATGTGGAACTTGCAGCACTGATCGTTCCCGGAGAAAATGATACGAGGGAAGAGATGAAGGAGATGGCCGCCTGGGTGGCCTCTGTAAATCCGGAAATTCCGCTTCACGTGAACAGGTTTTTTCCGAGATGGAAAATGGCGGACAAGAAGGCCACGGAAGCCGAACAGGTCTACCGGCTGGCAGAGACAGCGAGAGCTTATTTGAAATATGTATTTGTGGGAAATTGCTAAGAGAGAACAGCGGGACATGGTCCTTGCTGTTCTCTCTTGTGTTCAGGCATTATATGCCGCAATGCTCACGGCCCCCGTAATACTGAAGGCTTTTGGGGATTCCGGATAGCTCACCCGGAAACTCAGGGAAGCCGGGCTGTGCAGGGCTTTATCTGTGATAAAACAAGCCGATGCCGATGCGATCCCGTCTGAGGCGGCAGGGGAAAAAGAAGCATATAAAAGCGCGGGCTTGCTGTTGATGCACGGAAGGATACGAAAATACTTCCAGCTTCCGGGACCGGCAATAAAATGATAGCTCACAAAGTAAAACGAAGACGGCATCAATATGGCTGTATGTTCATCTGCCTGTCTGATCTGTCCGCCCTGTTCAAAGACCTGGAACATGGGAAGGAGACTTTCGGAGGCAGAATCGGCATCAATACTATATTGGGCACAGGAGGGCAGATGGCTTCCCGGGGGTTGGCAGGAGACAGTAAAATGATTCAAAACATCACATCCATAATTTGTCTTTCTATATTTTATGGTCCCGGGAAAAATGTGTGAAAGAAAAAACGAGGGAGAAGATTTTTCATAGAAAAAAGTATATTGTATACAGGTAGGAAGGTCACGTATTCTATGGTAAAATAAAAAAAAGATGTACAGTTTAGAAAAGAGGTGCAAGATGGAGCAGAAAAATGAAATGAAATGGACCATTCTGAAAAGTTCTGCACAAGGTTTATTGGATTGCCTTCATTGTTATACGAAGAGCCAGCTTTTAGAGATTGCCTCTTTTTATGGAATGGACGGCACACGGTACAGGAAGCATGAACTGGCGGAGAAACTGGAAGCCGAGATTTTAGCCCAGATGCCTGCTGTTTTAAAATACAGCTCTTCTGAAGACTTGAGAGGACTGAAACTGCTTTTGAGTGAACCGGACGGGCCGGATGGGGAAAGCGCCGGCATCTGGACATACCAGAAAAGAGGCTGGCTTTTTGTATTCGGTGAAGACGGCGGGAGGAAGTTTGTTGTGCCGCCCGGGGTAGAAGCAAAGATCGTAAGATTTTTGTCCAATGCAAAAAACAGGAAGACAGTCGTCCACAACCAGGAGTTGTACCGGTATGCAAGAGCTCTGGCTCATTTGTACGGCGTTTATGAAAAAAAACAGCTGATGAGGGTGTGGGAAGAGTTTCACAGCACACCGCTCAAGAAAGGGGAGCTTTCCAGATTCCTGAAAATTACCGAAAAAGTCTACGGAGATTACCGTGTCGAAGGGCGCTACGTGATCTCCTCCAAGATTTCGGATACCAGGGTCTGCTTAAACCTTATGAATGAGGTGAAAAACCTGCCGTATTACATACCCGATCAGGAGGAAATCCGTCTGTATTATGAAGAGTATGTGGATGTAGATGCACCTGAGTACAAGGAACTGAGAAGGTTCCTGGAGAAAAGGAAACACAATCCTCTGTCGTTTGCGGAGCTGATGACAGCGCTGGAAGACAATCTGCTCTTAGGAGGCGGTGTCTCTCAAATGTTCAGTCTGATGAAAAACGCCGGTATTTTTCTGAATGAGACACATGAAAAAGAGGAATTTCTGGCCTGCTGCGCCCGCTGGCAGAAACGCACCCGGCAGTGGAGATGCCGGGGCTTTACGCCAGAAGAGATCATCGAAGAATAAGAAGTACAGAGCCTTCTATGGCCTCCGTTGTCTGATGCAGCGGAGGCCATATGATTTGTCAGTTTTATTCTGTGCGGGAATTTTTCGGTTTGTTTTGCTTTTCTTCAGGGAATCGGCAGAAGTCAGAAAGGGGCATAGGACGTCCGAAGAGATAGCCCTGTATGCCTTCGCGCTGCAGAGCTTTGATAATTTCAAACTGATCCTGTGAGATGGAAGAAAAATCGGATATGACAGACTTTTGATTGCAACAGGAGCGAATAGCTTTATTCCGCCGATTGGAGAAATGCGAACAGCCAATAATGTGTTTGGACCGCATCCTGCCGATTCAGCTCATTGAAAAGGTGGGAAAAGTCTACAAAGAACAGTTTGAGGCACATGGCTGTCAGTTTATTCTTGGGCAAAAGTCATGGATATACATAAGAATAGTGAAGGGGCAATTGACGCAGTTTTTTAGAAGATGGAACCAGACTGGACTGTGATCCGGTGAGTGTGGCAGGACTCTCAGGAGTCTGGTCAAATGCTATGAAGCAGGCACAGGCAGCGGTTCCATGTGTCCGTTGCAGATTTCTTTGTTGTGGATGAGAAAGGAAAATATTTTTATCAGTTATCTTAAAGTTGTCTTAAATATCAGTTTCTGCCAGCCTGTCTTGATGTTATAATAGAACTATCAATGGTACAGTTCAGTTACAGCACTTGATTAAAAGGTTGATACAAAGAGAAATTGAACAGAAAAATAGCAACTATTGATATGAAAACAGTATAACAAATGTTAAAACAGCAGACAAAATTAACAGTTAGATTATATGCATGTTTATCAAAAGACAACGGGGACACTGACAAAGAAAGCAACAGCATTACCAACCAGTTACAGATGTTACGCTATAACGCAAAAGAAAAGGGCTTTATAGCTTTCTGTACCGAACAGGGCGCTTGCCGGAACTGTTCAGATACAGAAGTTCGTATGTATCTATATCTGCAACATAGATCATTTCTGTGATATCATCGATTTATTTAAACACGATCGTCCTCCTCTGCCCCCTTTTATTCTTAACCTGTCTTTTTATATTCAGCTGCGGCAAATACTGTACTTGTCATTATACAACAGATTTTGCCGAATTCTCAGTCGTTTACTGTAAAAAACGCGAAATATGCGTTACATTTTGAACAGACTGATTTACCTTGACACATATATCCTACATGTGTAAGATATAGATGATGTTGATACCTGAAGATCAGGAACAGGAGGTATTTATGAAAAAGACAGGGATTTTTATACTCGGAGCGGCAGCGGCACTTGGCATTGCCGCATATGCTCTCTGGAATTATTTTGGCACAGGACGTCCAGGAGATGTACTTTCCGAGTATGTTTCGTGTATTGAGAAAAAAGACTATGGGACGATGTATGGACTGTTAGATAAAGGCAGTCAAAAGGAGATCTCAAAAAAAGAGTTTATACAGAGAAATCAAAAGATCTATCAGGGGATAGGGGCTAAAAATATGAAGGTTACTGTGGATAAAGATTCAGAGGGAGATAAGGTTTCCTATCGCATGTCCATGGATACGATCGCAGGCAGGATTTCTTTTGATCACCAGGCTCATTTTGAGAAAGAGGGAAGAGATTACCGTCTCAAGTGGGATGACAGCTTAATCTTTCCGGACATGGAATTCACAGATAAAGTTCGTGTCACGAAATTAAAAGGGAACCGTGGAGCAATCTACGACCGAAATGGGAAAATGCTGGCGGGAAAAGGAAAAGCCGCATCTGTGGGACTCGTGCCGGGGAAAATAAAAGACCGGAAAGCTTCCATATCCGGTTTGGCGAAACTGCTTGGCATGAAGGAAGAGGATATTGATAAGAAGCTTCATGCATCCTGGGTTGCAGAAGATTCTTTTGTACCGGTAAAGAAAATGACGTCTGCCGGAGAAGCAAAAATAGAGAAGAAGCTGTTAAAAATACCCGGCGTGCTGGTGTCTTCAGAGGACAGCAGAGTATATCCGTACGGGAAGAAGGCATCACACCTGACCGGATATGTCCAGGAGATCAGTGCAGAAGAGCTGGAAAAAAAGAAAGATCAGGGGTATGAGCAGGGACAGCTGGTGGGGAAAAGCGGCCTTGAAGTATTGTATGAAGAACGGCTCCATGAGACGGACGGATATAAGATATCGATCCTCAATGAGGACGGCAGAGAGAAGAAGGTGCTTGCCGTAAAAAGGGAAAAGAACGGGGAAGATATTTATACAACTATCGATGCGAGACTTCAGGAAAAAATTTATGACCAATATAAAGACGATAAGAGCTGTTCCGTGATGATGAATCCGAAGACAGGGGAGGTCCTGGCCCTGGTCAGCACTCCGGCTTACGACAGTAATGACTTTGTGCTGGGGATTCCTGCGGATCAGTGGGAGGAACTGAACAAAGACAAGGCAAAACCGCTCTACAACCGTTTCCGCCAGAAATGGGCTCCGGGATCATCCTTTAAGCCGGTGGTGGCCGGGATGGGCATGAATACAGGGAAACTGAAGCCCAATGAGGATTTCGGATACAGTGGGCTTTCATGGCAGAAAGACAACAGCTGGGGATCTTACAAAGTAACGACCCTGCATACATATGAGAATGCAGTGCTTGAGAATGCACTGATTTATTCCGACAACATTTATTTTGCGAAGGCAGCGTTAAAGATCGGGGCCAAAGACTATGCGGCACAGGCAAAACATCTCGGGTTCGGCCAGGAACTGCCCTTTGACATTAAGATGGCAGTGTCTCAGTTTTCAAATAATCAAAAAAGCATTGATTCAGAAGTCCAGCTGGCTGACAGCGGGTACGGCCAGGGCCAGGTGCTTGTCAATCCAGTGCATCTGGCATCGATCTATTCGGCCTTTGTCAACAAGGGCAGCATGGTACGTCCATATCTGCTGTATAAGAAGAAACCGGAGCCAGAGTACTGGATGAAAGACGCATTTTCAGAAAAAACGGCGGAGATCATCAAAAAAGACCTCATCCAGGTCATTGAACACCCGGACGGCACCGGACACGGAGCCAGGACTCCCGGCGTGAAACTCGCCGGAAAGACCGGGACCGCCGAGATTAAAGCGAGCAAGAGCGATACTTCCGGGACAGAGCTTGGCTGGTTCGGGGTTTTTACTGCCGGAAAGAGAGAAAAAGAGCCATGGCTTTTGATCACCATGGCAGAAGATGTGAAAGAACGCGGAGGCAGCGGATATGTCGTGAGGAAGACTCTTCCGGTGATCAAAGCGAAAGAGAACGAATAATCTTTAAGGCAGTCTGAGCCGCTTTCTTCCCCGATGCGCCGTCGCGGCCTTTGATCCTCAGGGCAAAGCAGTAAGTATTATCTTTGGTTTTCAGAATACCGATGAACCATCCGTTTATGTCATGGCCGTCTATACATCCAGTCCCGGTTTTTCCATACAGGATGCGGCCGGGGCCGCAGTTGAGCCGGATGGAATTTCGGACTGCTCTGGCCGTTTTTTCAGAGCAGCCGAGCCGGTTTTGATCAAAGTCTCTGAGCAGCATGACCTGTTCTAAGGGGGAGATCTTCAGAGAGGACTCCAGCCAGAAAGAAGTGATTCCGCCGGAAATATCCTCATTGCCGTACCGGATGCGTCTGAGTGTTTTTTTCAGTGCTGTCTTCCCAAGTCTTTGATCCAGGGTCTGGAAGTACCAGTTGACCGAGGAGGACATGGCGCTGTCAAGAGTCTGGTCTTTATTCCAGGATGAAAATGGATACTGCTTTTGGTCCCAGGCAATCTCGGATTTGCCGGGGGAGATCACGCCGGCATCCAATGCGGCCAGGGCGCTGTATATTTT
This sequence comes from Anaerostipes hominis (ex Lee et al. 2021), assembly GCF_002270485.1. Classification (GTDB taxonomy): domain Bacteria; phylum Bacillota; class Clostridia; order Lachnospirales; family Lachnospiraceae; genus Anaerostipes; species Anaerostipes hominis. Next base: position 40,999 of record NZ_NQOG01000008.1, read on the forward strand.
ATAGGTGGAATCCGGGGAGACTCTCTGCCGGCTCATTTTTTCATTGTATATGCTGTACTGGTTTTTATTTTTATCATATAGGACAAAACAGCCCTCATTTTCGGGAAAGAAAGTAGACAGATCCACCGGAACGAATGGCCGGTCAGGTTTCCCGGATACGGAGTCCGCCAATAAATTATGATTCTGAACGAAAGGCGAAAACAGGAGCCAGAGGATCAGCAGGAGAGAAAAACCTGCAAGCTGCGTTTTCTTTGACGGCCTGCGGTAGGAGGCGATGGCCGTGATGCGCTGTTTTAGCTGGGAATAGCTGCCTCCGATGCCCGAGGAAACGAAAAATATCTCCCGGGAAGACAGGTATCCTGCAAAATTCAGGATCGTGTGGCCGTAAGAATTCCATTCATGCTGTCTTATATGATTCAGCACGGACGCATCACAGGCTATTTCCCGGTCTGTTCTCATTTTTTTGAGTGAATACAGGACGAAAGGGTGGAACCAGTACAGCACCTTTACGATACAGCAGATGAGGCTGCCGGCGAGATCACCCCGCTTGTAATGGCTCAGCTCGTGATAGAAAACATAGGAAAGTTCACGTTTAGAAAAGACCGAGAGAAATTTTTTCGGAAATACGATGACAGGGAAGAAGATCCCGAACGCCATGGGTGTATCTGAAGTCTCGGAGAGTACAAAACGGATTTTTCTGCGGATTCCCAATTCCTCTTTACACTGGAGAAAAAGGCGCTCTGTATCCATGTTTTTAACAAAGGCGATAGAGCGGCCGAAACGGTTTAAGCGGACGCAATGATACAAAAAGATTATTGTCATGGCGGCAGCGCCGGCGGCCCAGATCCAAAACAGGGCAGTAAAGACCGGGCCGGGGACAGCTGCTCCGGCGGATACGGCATAGTCTCTGATTTGTCCGGCAGAGCCTGATGCGGCGGAGACAGTGGAGGTCTGTACAGCCTGCCTGGGAGCATTTTTCATAAAACTGCTGACAAAAGAGCAGAGATCTGCTGATCCGGGCAAACGGACGGGAAGAAAGAAAAGGAGGGCGCAGAAACAGTAAAGATACCAGGTCATATGCCGGTACTGCGCCGTCAGACAGTGCCGCAGCAGCTTTTGTCCCGCCAGGATCACAGGGACGATAAGAGCAAGAAACAGGCAGTGGAAGAGAAAATTCTCCATCAGCGCTTGGTACATTTTATTCATCCTCCTTGTCAAGTTCCGTATCCAAAATCTCTTTTAATTCACGAATCTCCCGGGCTGTCAGCCGGTCTTCTTGTAAGAAATTCGATACAAGTGAACTGAAACAGCCGTCATAAAAGCGGTTGAGAAAAGAAGCTGTCTCCTGCTTTAAGATCTCTTCCTCCTTTACCAGGGGAGTATAGAAAAAGGCTCTGCCATGCTTTTCGTAGGTCAGGGCTCTTTTTTTGACCAGTCTTGAGAGAAGGGTCTGGACGGTCTTCGGACTCCAGTCATTTTGGGCGGCCAGAAGCTTTGTCACCTGGGGTGTGCTGATCGGCGCATGGGCCCACACGGTTTTCATCACTTTGTATTCGGCATCTGATATCTGGGGAATCGGTTTCATAGGTCCTCTCCTTTTAATCTTACAAATGTAGTATATGAAATTATATCACAGGATTTTATAAAAAGCAAAGCCGGAACCATGCAGCACTATGGTTCCAGCTTTTTTAAGATGTTTAAGGTTGTCTGGGCCGCCTGTTTTAAATCGTTCAGATCCTCTTCCGGCAGCCGGTGAAAGGACTGCTTCAGATGATTAATAAAAGCCTGTTTTGCTTTCTGTGTCATACATGTGCCCTTTTGGGAAAGCCGGATGTAGACATATCTCCGGTTTTCCTCATCCATGTACCGCTCCACCAGACCTTCCTTTGCCAGGGGAGCCACTGCCCGGGTAGTCTGTTCTTTTGACGATCCGATATATTTGGACAGCCTGGACATCGTAAGGCCGGGTTTAACTTCCAGCGCAAATAAGACAGACAGCTGGCTTTTTGTCAGATTCAGCTCCTTCATATCCAGGGAACTGAAAATCAGTTTCCGGCACAGAGGGAATATTTCAAACAGAGATACGGCGATCCCCGTTGATTCTGCCTGATTCATGTTTTATACTCTCCTTAATTTTTCTTTTATATTTATTCCTTGAACAAAAAAAGCTGTCCAACGATCGTTTTTTAGCACTATTGGAGGAACGCATTTTAAAGCGTGACGGAAATAGTGCTAAAAACCTCATATTTATAGTATAGTGAGTTCTTTGATAAGTGTCAATCGTTGACAAAAATCAAGTATTGAGGTATGATGAAAAGAAATACCAGGAAATGTAAAGGAGGTATCCAGAATGAAATACAAGAAGACGAGCAGCATTATCAGAGAGTATACAGATTCCTATTCTAAGCTGTGTACGGAGAGCTGTACGGTTCCGAAAAAGCTGTATTCCCAATACGGTGTAAAGAGGGGACTGAGAGATGAAAACGGTACGGGCGTCCTGGCGGGACTCACCAATATTTCATCGATCCAGGCGTATGAAGAGATTGACGGGAAAAAGGTACCGTGCGACGGGCGGCTCCTGTACCGGGGCTATGATATTATCGACCTCACAAAGAATTTTGTGCAAAACCGCAGGTTTGGTTTTGAGGAGACTGCATATCTTCTGCTGTTCGGGCAGCTTCCAGACGAAACTAAGCTGGCAGAATTTAAAAACGTCCTTTCACTCTGCAGGACACTTCCCAGAAATTTTACCCGCGACGTTATCATGAAAGCGGCCAACGCTGACATTATGAACTCTTTGACAAAGAGTGTGCTTAATCTTGCGTCCTATGATCCGAAGGCGGCCGATATCTCAATGCCGAATGTACTTCGGCAAAGCCTGATGCTGATCAGCGTATTTCCGATGCTGGCAGTCTACGGCTACCATGCGTATAATCATTATGTAAAACAGGAGAGTTTTTATATCCACCGGCCGGACGAAAGGCTTTCTGCAGCTGAGAATATTTTGAGGATGCTCCGTCCGGACATGAAGTATACAGAACTGGAAGCCAAGGTACTGGACATCGCGCTTGTGCTGCATATGGAGCACGGAGGAGGAAATAACTCCGCATTTACGACCCATGTGGTCACATCCGCAGGGTCTGATACATATTCCGTCATCGCGGCAGCCTTATCTTCTCTGAAAGGACCGAAACACGGCGGCGCCAATATCAAGGTCGTACAGATGATGCATGATCTCAGGAAGCATGTAAAAGACGTCAAAGACGAGGATGAGGTGAAGGCATATTTGCTGAAGCTGCTGAACAGAGAAGCTTTCGATAAGAAGGGTCTGATCTACGGCATGGGACATGCGGTGTATTCGATCTCCGATCCGAGAGCGCTGATCTTTAAGAGCTTTGTGGAGAAACTTGCGAAAGAAAAGGGCCGGGATGATGACTTTGCACTTTATTCGTCAGTGGAAAAACTGGCAACTCAGGCCATTGCGGAGGAGAGGAAGATCTACAAAGGCGTCAGCGCCAACGTAGACTTTTACAGCGGATTTGTTTACAGCATGCTGGATATTCCGCTGGAATTGTTCACACCGATCTTTGCCATGGCGAGAATCGTCGGCTGGAGCGCCCACAGGCTGGAGGAGCTTGCCAACGTGGATAAGATCATACGCCCTGCCTACAAGAGTGTGGCAAAAGAAAAGAAGTATATTCCTATGCAAGAGCGCTGATTTTAATCTCAGCGGGGAACGGCTGCTGCCGCTTCAGAAGAAGAATCCTGTGAAGTTTCCAGCTTCCGCATCTGAATAAATTCATGACGGCCAAGGAAGAAGGCGGTGACAGCGGCAATCCCGTCAGCGATGGGGCCTGCATACATGACTCCGTCGATTCCGAGGAATACAGGGAGCAGCAGGATCAGAGGGAGCAAAAACAGTATCTGCCTGGTGAGGGATAAGAACATCCCTTTCAAGGATTTCCCTATGGAACTGAAAAAGTTGGACACGATAGGCTGGAGTCCATTTATAAATACCATAAAAAGATAAATGCGGAAATAGCGCTCGGCAAAGTGAAAATAGGCCGCGCTTCCCTCTCCGAAAATGCTGACGATCTGCCTCGGGATCAGCTGAAAACAGATAAATGCGGCGGAGAAAATAGCGGTTACGGTTATGATCTCTTTTTTCAGGGTGTCACGAACCCGGCTGTACAGCTGTGCTCCGTAGTTGAAGCCAAGGATGGGCTGGCAGCCCTGAGCGATGCCGATGGCAAATGCCATGACAAATGCATTGACCTTTATAATCACTCCCGCACATGCAAGCGGAATATCGCTTCCGTAGGAGGAAAGGGCACCGTAGTATGCCAGAGTGTTGTTTAAAGCGATCTGTACGGCCATCATGGCAATCTGGTTGAAGAAGCTGGCGATGCCGATGGACACAATGTCCTTAAGATTATCCGCCTTGATCTTCAGACAGTCTTTTGTGAGCTTCATGGTCCGGAATCTTGTGAGATAGACAGCGGCCATGACACAGGAGACGGCCTGGCCGATGACCGTGGCCGCGGCTCCACCTGCGATGCCCCAATGGAATCCAAAGATAAACAGAGGGTCCAGGCAGGTGTTGATGACGGCTCCTGTCACTATGACGACCATAGAGTATCTGGGGCTGCCGTCGGACCGAATCAGATTGCAGAACCCATTGGTGGCGATCAGAAACGGAAATCCCAGTGCAGTGATCCTTGTGTAGGTCAGGGCATAGGGAAATACCTGTTTCGTGGAACCGAAGGCGATCAGGATCGGTTTCAGGAAAAGAAGGGAAAAAATACTTAAGGCAAGACCCGAGAGGATCAGAAGAGATATAGAGGTACCGGCAAAACTTTTTGCCTTTTCGTTTTTTCCTCTCCCCATGTTGAGATTAAAATTAGAGGCACCACCGATGCCAATGAGAAGTGAAAGGGCGATGCAGACATTGACGAAGGGAAACGCCACGTTGGTTGCCGCATTGCCGAGCATGCCGACACCCTGGCCGATGAAGATCTGGTCCACAATATTGTAGAGGGAGCTCACCAGCATGGCGATCACGCTCGGCACGGAATATTTGGCAATGAGCCGGCCGGTGCTCTCAAAGGCCAGCGGATTGTCCTGAACTGAATGCTGCTGTTCCATAATTCATATCTCTCTTTCTTATCTATGATATACAAAGTCTAACATATGGTTTCCGGCCCGCGTGAGGAATTCCAGAAACAGATGTTTTTCTTCTTCGGTGAAGCCTTCAAGAATCTTTGAGTTCCAGCGCTTCAGGGCGTCTTTGATGACCGGGCAGACGTCTTTTGCTCTTTGGGTCGGATAGATGTTGTAGCAGCGTCTGTTGTCCCTGTTCTGCACCCGAACAATATAATTTTCTTTTTCCAGGTGGGCAAGAGCCCTTGTCACGTTGCTGGCATTGACATTGAACGCGGTCAGCAGGTCTTCCTGGGCAATGCCCGGATCTTCACAGATTTTTAATATATAAATGTGCTGGCTGCTGTTAAACCCCAGATCTTTGAATTCTTTATCCAGCTGCATTTTCGTAAACCGGGATATGGTCGATATCCATTTTAAAAAGCCTTTCACTTATCTACTCCTTTATAACAGTTGCGTGCGCAATAAATGATAACTTTATGATACCGCTGGAAAAAAAGATTGTCAAGGCGTATGATAATCGTAAGGACGATGTATCAGGCGAAGAATTTCGGGAAAAATCAATGTAAGATGAAGTAAGAGAAAGAAGGATTTTTAAATGGAAAAGTTTATTTGTATCCTGGATTCTTTTCGGGGGACCGCAAGTTCCCTCGAAATGTGCCGGATCATGAGCCGAAAAATTTCAGAGATATATCCGGACAGTGAAGTTATTGCCATCCCTGCGGCAGACGGAGGGGAGGGCAGTGTGGATGTGTTTATGAAGGTTTTTGGCGGAGTGAGGGTGCGGATTGAGGCAAAAGACAAAAGGGAGCAGACTCTGAACAGGTGGCACATTTGGACCAGGGGCTGATGCATTTTTCCGAGAGCCGTTTTTACACTGAAGAACACATCGCGTTTGCGGTGGAGAATATCCTGCGTCTTGTCAGGGCTTTAGAAAAACAGGGAGGAGAGTCATGTTTGTCCAGTTAAACAGCATCAAAATGTATTATAAAAGGTACGGCAGCGGAAGGCCGCTGATCCTGCTGCACGGCAATGGGGAAGACCACACTATTTTCAGGGAGGTCATAAAACCGCTGTCCAAAAATTTTACGCTTTATCTGCCGGATGCCAGAGGACATGGGAGAAGCTCGGGCACAGAGGAGTTTCACTATATGGACATGGCATCCGATATGGTCCAGTTTATCAAAAAGCTCAGGATTGAAAGTCCGGCTTTTTATGGATTCAGTGACGGTGGGATCGTGGGGCTTCTGCTGGCATCCAAAAGGCCGGGGCTCTTGTCCCATTTGATTATAAGCGGAGCCAATATCAATCCAGAAGGCCTGAAAGCAGAGCTCAGGATTCCGCTGAAGATTTCTTATTTTTGGTCCCGGGACCCGAAGGTGAAGTTAATGCTCACAGAACCCCATATTTCCAGAAGCCAGCTAAAGGGCATAAGGACAAAGACCCTGGTCCTTGCCGGAAGCAGGGATCTGGTCAAAGAGAGCCAGACGAGAGAGATCGCCAGGCTGATTCCAAGAGCCAGGCTCAGGATCTTAAAGGGGGAGAGCCATGAAAGCTACGTGGTTCATAACAAAGCACTGGCAACTATTATCGAACATGAACTTCTGCGTTAGTATTTTATGATGCCAAAGGTCTTGCAAAGAAACGATGGTGAGCATATACTAAAGGAACCAAAATTGATAGTCTGAAAAGAGAAATCCAAAGGAAAGAGGTAGGAATATGGAAGAATTAAAGACACTGAAGATCGGCCTTTTGGGGTCCGGGACTGTGGGAACCGGAGTTTATAAGCTGGTGGAGAGCCAGAGGGAAGAGATGCCCCATAAAATCGGAGCCAATCTCTCGGTGGCAAAGATCCTTGTGAGGGATAAGACAAAAAAGAGGGACGGGATCGACCAGAGCCTGCTCACAGACCGTTTTGAAGATATTATAGAAGATGATGATATCCGGATCGTCGTGGAAGTGATGGGAGGGATTGAACCTGCCAGAACCTACATAAATGCCGCGTTGAAAGTGGGAAAGCATGTGGTCACTGCCAACAAGGACCTGATCGCAGAGCATGGAAAGGAACTTTTGGATGAAGCTTCCGCCAACGGCTGTGATCTGCTGTTCGAGGCGGCAGTGGCAGGAGGCATTCCGATCCTGCGTCCGTTAAAGCAGTGCCTGGCGGGGAACCATCTGTCCGAAGTCATGGGGATCGTAAACGGCACCACAAATTTTATTCTCTCCAAGATGACACAGGAGGGAATGGAATTTTCGGATGCTCTCATGCTTGCCACGGAACTTGGATATGCAGAGGCAGATCCCACGGCGGATATTGAAGGGTACGATGCGGGGCGCAAAGTTGCCATTATGGCCTCTATCGCATTTAATTCCAGAGTTACTTTTTCAGATGTTTATACGGAAGGGATTACTAAGATTACGTCCAGAGATATCTCCTATGCCAAAGAGATGGGCTGTACCATCAAGCTTTTGGGTGTGGCCAAGAACACGCCGGATGGAATAGAGGTACGTGTCCATCCGATGCTGATTCCAAGCGGCCATCCGCTGGCAAAGGTAGATGATTCCTTTAATGCGGTGTTTGTCCACGGAGACGCGGTGGATGATGCTATGTTTTATGGAAGAGGTGCCGGAGAACTGCCGACGGCCAGTGCCATCATGGGTGACGTGATCGATGTGGCAAGGAATATCCGGTTTGACTGCTGTGGAAGGATCAGCTGTACCTGTTATAAGGACCTGCCGATCAAGAAGATCAATGAGATCGAGAGTAGATATTTTCTGAGGCTTAAAGTTGAGGACAGGGCAGGAGTGCTCGCAAAGATCGCGGATACACTCGGCAGATATAATGTCAGCATATCCCAGGTGATTCAGAAAGACAGCAGAGAAGGGACAGCCGAGCTGGTTGTCATTACCGCAAAAGTAAAAGAGCAGAACTTCTCAGACGCGCTGGCTACCATTGCCGAGATGCAGACGACAAAGAAAGTTTCCAGCGTCATCCGGGTATATTAAGTATCCACGGATGTCTGTCCGGCTTCTCTGGCTTCAGCCCTGGAGTAAAGAAGCACGCCTCCGACCGTGATGAGTCCTCCCAGAACCTGAAGGACAGCAGGAAGTTCCTGAAGCAAAAAGACCGCAAACACGGATGCGACCACAGGCTCACACAGCTTAGAGGCCGACACAAAGGCAGGAGAGAAAAATTTCAGGCACCAGCTGAAGATGCTGTGGCCCAATAAAGTAGAAAAAATACTTAACAAAAGCCCGACGACTGCCGCTCTTTTTCCATGCCCGAAAAGCGAATATCCCTGGACCAGTAACGTAAACACCAGAGATATGGAGCAGAATCCGTATACGATATATGTATAGCTGACCGTGGACATTTCCGTCCGGGCGATCCTTCCGATCAGTGTATATACCGCCACGAAAACGGCAGCGGCCAGGGCGAGCATGTCTCCGTACAGGCTGCCGTGGGAGCCGGCAGAGTCGGAAAATGCGATCAGGACGCTTCCGGCCAGAGTGAAGATAATGCTTATGACAGCAGTGCGGGACAGATGTCCCTTCATAAAAATTGTGAAGCCCAGGGCAACCCAGATGACTTCCGTACAAACGATGGCCGTGGAGCTTGCAACGGTGGTGTGGGAGAGGGATTCAAACCAGAATGTAAAATGCAGGGCCAGGAAAATACCGCTGACCGCACAGAGACAGACGGTTTTACGGTCTGTCTGCCTGAGCTCGGCAAGATAACTTTTTTTTCCGAGCACCACCGGTGTCATCAGAAGCACCGTCCACAGCAGGCGGTAAGCTGCGGTCACTGACGAAGGAGCATAAGAATATTTGACCAAAATTGCAGAAAGGGATATCCCGATGATCCCGATGACGATCATGGTCATCGGATGTTTTTCTAAAAATTTCATAATAACTCTCTTTTCTATCGTATTTATAAAATCTAGTATACCACATCTTTACACCGTTTTAATGCCCTTACCCTCTACCTTGACACTAATTTTATTTTCTCTGTGATAAGCTTTTTAATCATAAAGGAGGATATGAAGAATGAATACAGTTATTTGTCTGATCGGTGTCACAGCGCTGGCACTGCTTTGTGTGAAGTATGCACTGCAGCATAAAACGATACCGCTCGTAAAAAGCGTGACCAGGGAAAGTATTAAGGATAATTTAAAGCTTGATTTTACGATCAGTCCTGAAGATATGAAGATTCTGGATGCGGTTTCCACCTGTGAAGGTTCTTACAGAGACAGTGACCACATTGACTTTTAAAATGATACGAGTTTTTGGTAAGGGAATAATTGAGAATGACTCTCAGTTATTCTCTTGCTTTTTTTGAAAAGGGTGATATGATGTTGGTAGTTAGTTAATACTAACCATCGCGCGGTGTAAGAATGAAGCAGGTGTGACATGAGAGAGAAAACCTTATCAGATTTAATCGTAGAGCATTGTGCCCCGACTTTGGCGGGAATGAAATGCGGCAGCCTGTTTAACTACCGTTATCAGGAAAATGCGGCTGCAAGGCAGGAAATCCGCAGCTGGAATCAATGGCTGAATCCATGCGGGCTATATCTGGAAGCGCTGAAATGGAGAGAAGAGTCGGTCTTGGTTTATGTATACCGAAGAAAAGACCTGGATCAGAGACTCCGGGAGGAAGGAATTGCTGAGCTGCTTTTTGATTTCGGTTATTCCGGAACAGAGGCCGGACACTGTCTGAGCCATTTGAAAAGCAGGCTTTTGGCAGATGATTTTCCCCACGAGATTGGTGTGTTTCTGGATTACCCACTGGGGGATGTTCGGGGATTTATAGAGAACAGAGGGATGAACTGCCGGTTCTGCGGAATGTGGAAGGTTTACTGCGATCAATGTGAGGCACTGAAATTATTTAAAAAATATAGGAAGTGTAAAGAAATCTACTGGAAATTGTATCAGCAGGGCAGGGGTATTTTGAAGATGACCGTTGCGGCATAAGAAAGGAGTTATCATGGCAAAAGTATACATAGCATTTTGGAGCGGCACAGGCAACACAGGAATTATGGCGGAGGCCATCGCAGAGGGAGTCACGGCGGCAGGCGGGACCGCGGAATTTGTGGATGTGGAATCAGTCTCTGCGGACACACTGAAAGATGCAAAAGCATTTGCACTCGGCTGCCCTTCAATGGGAGTAGAACAGCTGGAGGAATCGGCAATGGAGCCATTTGTTGAGGAAGTAGCAGCCTTTGCTTCAGGAAAGCAGATCGCACTTTTCGGTTCCTACGGATGGGGTGACGGAGAATGGATGCGGGACTGGACAGACCGTATGAAATCTGCAGGAGCATCTGTTGTGGGCGGAGAGGGACTGATCGCCCATGAAACTCCGGATGACGATGCAAAAGCGGCCTGCATAAGCCTTGGGAAAACCCTGGTAAAGCTGGCCCAATAAAAATGATAACAAGTGCGGGAGCCGGTTTGACTGGCTCCATTTTAAACAGAGGAGGCTGCTTATGAGTGTTGTGATCATTGGAGGACACGACCGGATGGTCTGTCAGTATAAAAGAATCTGCAAAGAATATAACTGCAAAGCAAAAGTGTTTACTCAGATGAGTGCAAAACTGGGAAAGCAGGTGGGGAGCCCTGACTTAGTTGTTCTGTTCACCAATACAGTTTCCCATAAGATGGTGAAATGTGCCCTCTGCGAGGCGAAAAGGAGCAAGGCCAAAATCGTCCGGTCGCACAGCAGCAGTGAGGCGGCGCTGGAATCAATCTTAGAACAGTGTTCCTGAGAAAAGGATGCAGGGAGTTGAAGCGGACTTATCCGCTTCTTTTTTTTAATGAATCCTTACAAGAAGTATAAGTGTTATTCAGAAGTGTTATTTTGTATAATAAGGTCAGAAAGACAACCGAGTCCTATGACTGTGAGAAAGGATACAAAATGACCGAGAAAAAAATGGAGGTACAGTCTCTTAAAAAGTATTATGGAAAAAAAGAAAATATAACAAAGGCCCTGGCTGGAATCAGTTTTCAGGTTGTGGACGATGAGTTTATTGGTATCATGGGAAGCAGCGGGTCGCAGCGGCCAGGGCTCTCTTGTTAAGACCGGAAATTCTGCTGGCAGACGAACCCACAGGGGCGCTTGATTCTAAAAATAATGCTGTATTATGCAAGACTTAAAAATGCGTGTACGGACGATGTATTTGAAAAAGTTTCACTTCCGCATATATGCGGTGAAGTGATACTTGCAGTCAGGGACAATGGAATCGGGGTCAAGCCGTATGATCTGCCGTTTATTTTTGATAAAGGATTTACGGGAGATACAAATTAGAAGAAAAAGAATTCCACAGGAATGGGGCTTTATCTGGCAAAGCAGACGGCGGACAGCCTGGGGATACAGATCGAAATCCCGGAGGATTACACAGAAGGCTTTGAAATTGTCTTCCGGTTCTGCAAGGTTTTAACGCCAAAAATTTCTATACTGAAACGGTGTCATATCGGTATTTTTCCGAAAAGCCATAATAAAATGGGATGGATTGGAAAAGCCGCATTCAAGCCCGATCTCCTCGATACTCAGGGAGGTTGTGGTCAGCAATTTTTTTGAGCAGCGAAGTCTCTGTGTTAAGAGATATTTGTGAGGCGTCAATCCATAAATTTCTTTAAATTTTCTCAAATAATAATAATGGCTGAGTCCTGCCATGTCTGCAAGAACTTCCAGAGAGATATCTTTCTCGTCTAAATGCCCCTTCATGTATTCTGCAGTCTTTTCAATAGAAAGCTCCAGATCACTTTTTTTCTTTTCTCTGGATGTGATGGCCAGTAAAGCCAGCAGTCTGTGCAGATAGACGGAAGCTACATGAGGAGAAGGTTCCGTCTTGTCATACAGCATCAGGATCCGTTCACAGCAATGTTCAATCTCAGGAATAAGATCGGCAGAGCTGATGACAAATCCCTGCTGATTCAACAGCATATCCGTATAAGCATGGCTGGTGTTGCCTTTAAAATGAAACCATCTCATGCGCAGATGATCCCCGCTGGCGTAGTAGCGGTGTGGTCTTCTGCAGTCTAAAAGTATGATCATTCCAGAATGTGCTGTTTTAGTCTCACCTTCGTATTCTATTGTAAGTGAGCCTGAATCTACCAGAATAATCTGGTTTACATCCAGCGAATTTCTGCTCAAAGAGTATTCTCCGTCACAGTGATAGATCCCTCCGTGAGGCGAATAAAACAGATAGTCTGCCGTAAACGGGTCAGGTTCATAATAGTAGCGTTCTGAGTCTTTCAGTACACCGTTCTCTCCAATCATCGATTTCTCCTTAAAGAGCAATTTTTTATTATTTTCTGACAATCCTGCATAGTGATTTATTGTACAGATTATTGTACGATACAACATGTAAAGAGTCAAACATGATTTTGCCGGCATGTTTTATCATAATCAAGGAGTGGTGCAGCAGGAGCTGTACTGCGCTGGTCTCTTGCAGAAAAAGACAATATATTATTATGAATGGGAACACAATCTTATGTTAGGAGGATCTGAAAATGAAAGGAATTCGTATTGGTTTAATCGGAGCAGGATGGATGGGAAAGGCACATACAACTGCATTCCACAGCGCAAAAATGATATTCGGAGATGATGTGCCGGTGTTTGAGATGATTTCTGATGTGAATGAGGAACAAGTAAAGAACATGGCTGAGTCCTTAGGTTACAACCGTTATACAACAGACTGGACGGACATCGTAAAAGATCCGGACATTGATCTGGTAGATGTGGCTACACCCAACAGCATGCACTTTGAAATGGTGAAGGCTGCCCTGGAAAACGGAAAGCATGTCTTCTGTGAGAAACCGCTGTCCCTGTCCGGAGAGCAGTCACAGATTCTTGCGGACTTGGCAGCAGAAAAGAATGTGGTAAATTACTGTGGATTTTCAAATCTTATGAATCCTGCCAATCAATATGTAAAGGATTTAGTGCAGAGCGGCAGACTGGGTAAGATCATGAGGATTCATGCAACTTATGATCAGGATATGCTGTTAGATCCGGAACAGCCGATCACCTGGAGACATGTAAATAAATTTGCCGGATCCGGTGCGTTGGGAGATCTGGCAAGCCATTTGCTTTCTGTATCCCAGATGATCTTAGGCGATATTGAAGAGGTGAATGCTGTGAACTCTATTGTCATACCAGAACGGCCGCTTCCGGGCAAAAACGAAATGGCCACGGTGGAAAATGATGATTTGATCACCTTCCTTGTAAAATACAAAAATGGGGCCATCGGAGATATTTCTGCATCCCGGGTTGCCACAGGCAGAAAGAATTACTTCTATTATGAGATCCAGGGAACCGAAGGGACTGTGGTTTATGATTTGGAGAGAATGTGTGAAGTTCAGGTTTATTTTAAGGCGGATGCAGATAAGGACAACGGGCGTGACTGCGGTTTCCGCACAGTTCTTTTAAATCCGGAGCACAAGGGATTCAAATACTTCCAGCCGGCAGGAGGGATCGCCATAGCCTTTGATGATATGAAGACCCTGCAGGCACATGAGCTGATGCAGGCCATGAACGGGGGCAGCTATGAGGGGAGTTTTGCCATGGGGGCAAAAGTGGACGGAGTCATAAGCGCTGTTCTGAAATCCGTAAAGAGCAGACAGTGGGAATCATGCTAAAGGAGGAGAAACATGAAGTTTCAAAATGTTAAATTAGGAATCGCACCGATCGGGTGGACAAACGACGATATGCCTCAGTTAGGGGGAGACCTGTCCTTTGAGCAGATGGTCTCCGAGGCTTCCCTGGCAGGCTTTCAGGGCACTGAAGTGGGAGGAAAGTTTCCAACCGATCCAAAAGCACTCAACAAGGCTTTAAAACTGAGAAATATGGAGATCGCCAGCCAGTGGTTTTCTTCCTTTCTCTGCTCTGAACCTTACGAAAAAAATGAAAAAGCATTTATCAAACAGCTGGACTTTCTGGAGGCAGTGGGGGCATCCCGCATCAATGTCTGCGAACTGACAAGATGTCTGTTTGCGGAGGAGACCTCTATGTTTGGTGACAACAAGCCGGAGGCCACAGAACAGGAGTGGGAGCTGCTGTGCCAGGGACTTGACAGGTTGGGAAGGATTGCCACAGACCGTGGGTTTAAACTATGCTTTCACCATCATATGGCTACGGTGGTACAGACTACAGCAGAGACAAAACGGCTGATGGACCATACAAATCCCCGTTATGTATTTCTCTGCTATGATACCGGGCATTTCACGTTCTCGGATGAGGATCCGGTGGAAGCTGCCCGGATGTTCGGTGACAGGATCGGACATGTGCACCTGAAAGATATCCGCAGGGATAAAATGAAACAGGCATATGACGAAGGCTTCAAGTTCAGGAAAGCAGTGCTGGAAGGATGCTTTACGATTCCGGGGGACGGATGTGTGGATTATGACGGTGTGTTTTCGGAACTTCATAAGGCGGGTTACGAGGGCTGGTTCATCGTTGAGGCAGAGCAGGATCCGGCAAAGGCAAATCCATTTGAATATGCAGTCATGGCAAGAAACTATATCAGGGAGAAGACCGGTCTGTAAGGAGGACAAAAAGTTATGAGAAAGATCAAGTTTGGAATTATAGGAATTGGAAATATGGGATGTATGCGTATCCGAAATCTTCACTGCCGTATTCCGCAGTCAGAAGTCATCGCCGTATGTGGTAGGAGGGAGGCGCAGGTGAAAGCGGTCCAGGAGGAATTCGGCATTCCTTATGGCTACACAGACTATGACGAGATGCTTCAAAATCCGGAAATCGATGCGGTTTTGATCGCCACAGGAGCAGACGCCCACAAGGATCAGGTTGTGGCTGCCTGCAAGGCAAAGAAGCATATCTTTTGTGAAAAGCCGCTGGCGAAAAAGGTAGAGGACTGTCTGGCCATTGAAGAGGCAGTAAAACAAAATTCAGAAAAGTGTTTTACCGTGGGATTTATGAGGAGATTTGATCCCTCCTATGCAGAGGCAAAGAAAAAGATCAAAAACGGTGAGATCGGGACACCGATCTTATTTAAGGGGGTCAGCCTGGATCCGTCTACGGTGCTGGACGCTCATCTGGAGGGTGTGAAAAAAGGAATTTATGTACCGTGGTTTATTGAGATGGGCAGTCATGATACAGATCTTGCACGGTGGTTCCTCGACGGAGATCCCGAGGACTGCCATGCCTTTGGCGGTGCCTATGTGTGCAAAGGGCTGGAAGAATACGATGACTATGACAATGGATTTTCTCTGACCAGAATGGACAATGGGACAACTGCATACATTCAGGTGGGAAGAACTGCGACCTGCAGCCATGTGGAATCTGAGATTGTGGGCACAAAAGGCACCATCCGCATAAACAGCGTGCCGAGGAAAAACTATGTGTCTGCCTTTACAGAGAAAGGCTATGTGGAGGAATGCCAGGAAGACTTTATGAACCGCTGGGGAGATGCATTCTATAATGAACTTGAGAACTTTGTGGACTGTGTAGAGAACGGACGCAGCCCGGAGATTACGGCCCATGACGGTACGATGAGCCTTAAGTTCTGCCAGAAACTGCATCAGGCATATTTGGATGAAAAATAACCGAAAATCTGGAAGGAGAAGAAGATGAGTGATAAAATGAATGCAATCGTATTTAAAGATTTAGGAGAATTTGAATATACACAGAGACCGGTACCCCAGGTTTCCCATGGAGACGATGTACAGATCAGGATCCTGGCCGCCAGCATCTGCGGTACAGATGTACATATTTTGCGCAATCCGCCCGGAATCAAGGCAAATAGGGGGATCATCCTTGGACACGAATGTGTGGGTGAGGTTACAGAGATCGGCAGTGATGTGATCGATTTAAAAGTGGGCGACCACATTATTCTGGACAACAATGTGCCGTGCGGAGTCTGCACACCGTGCCAGACAGGAAATAGTAATCTGTGTACGCATATGGGATCCATGGGTGTTCATAAAGATGGAGTCTTCGCCCAGTATGCCGTAGCCCCTGAAAGGCAAATGGTGCGGATTCCAAAAGAGATCCCGTTAGAGCAGGCAATTTTTGCAGAACCGCTGAACTGTGTCATGGGCGCAGTGAAAAAGCTGAAGGTGATGCCGGGTGATACAGCATTGGTGCTGGGAGGCGGACCGATCGGATTATATTTTACGACATTGCTGAAAGCCTGCGGAGCGGGAAAGGTTCTTGTATCCGAGGTATCGGATTTCCGCACGGAGTATGCGAAAGCCCAGGGGGCGGACCGTGTGATCAATCCTGCGAAAGAGGATTTAAAGACAGAGGTGCTGAGTGAGACAGAAGGAACCGGGGCAGATATCGTTATAGACGCAGTGGGAATTCTGATCAACGATGCGCTCTCAGCAGTCAAAAGCGGAGGAAGCATTCTGCTCTTTGGACAGAACGGGGCCGCAAGACAGGAAATCTGCCAGAATGATATTACGGCCAGGGGACTCACAGTTTATGGCAACTTTATTGGAAATTACACTCTGAAAAATGTGGCGAATCTTTTGTCCAGCAGAAAAGTAGACTTTGTCAATATGATCACCCATAAGCTTCCTCTTGAAGATTTCGAGACAGGGCTGAAAGCCATGCAAAAAGGGGAAGCATTGGAAGTGGTCCTGGACCCGTTTGCCAACGCATAAGCCAGCGTATAAGAATAAACGTTTATGGAGGAAATATATGGATAAACAGACGAGGGAAATTGACAATAGTTTTAAAAGGATCCCCTGGAGAGTGCGCTTTGCCTACGGTTCCGGCGATGTGGCAATCAATGTGGTTTATGGAATGATTGGAAGCCTGCTGACGATATTTTATACGGATTATGTGGGTGTCTCAGTGGCGGCCATCGGTGTGGTAATGCTGGTCTCAAGGCTTTTTGACGGATGCTCCGATATCATTATGGGTTTTGTTGTGGAGCGAACACACTCAAAATGGGGAAAATCAAGGCCGTGGGTGCTGTGGATGGCGCTGCCGTACTCTGTCTCCGTGGTGCTTTTGTTCACCGTGCCCATGACTACAGATCTTTTGCAGCTGGTATACATTTTTATCACGTATAACCTTTGCAACACCGTATGCTTCACCATGCTGAGTCTGCCTTATGGAAGCCTGTCCGCCATGATGACCAGAAATTCCACAGAACGTGATATGCTGAGCATTGTAAGAATGGGGATGTCCCCATTCGGTCGGATCATGGCAGTGGGCTGCTCGCTTCCGCTGGTAAAGATTATGGGAAATGACCAGGCAGCCTGGATCAAAACAATTTCCATCTGGGCGGTGATCGCGCTGATCCTGCTGCTGATCTGCTTTATCAACTGTAAGGAAAATGTCCATATACCGGCGGCGGAAGAAAAAAAAGATAAGCAGCCTGTCCTGAAATCTATGAAGTATTTACTCACAAACCAGTATTTTTGGGCGGTGCTGATTCTGTGGATGATGCAGAATGTTATTTACAGCCTGACGGGGACCATTCTCCCTTATTACTGCAAATATATACTTTATAATGACAGCTGGATGTACAGTGTGCTGTATTTCACAGAGACACTGGTGCTCATGGGAGCGACCTGTATCTGTCCCCTTCTTCTCAGAAAATTTGGCAAGAGGAATATGTCTCTTTTTGGGGCTGTCCTTGCTCTGGCAGGACAGCTGGTATTCTTCATGGATCCGGAAAGCTTTTCGTGGCTTTTGTTCAGCTGTGTGATCCGGGCTGTCTGCCTGGCGCCGTTAAATTCTATTATTTTTGGAATGCTGGGTGATGTGGTGGAATTCGGACAGTGGAAACATCACGTGCGTCAGGAAAGCCTGATCTTTGCATGTGGTTCTGTGGGGACAAAGATCGGAAACGGGCTTGCAGCAGCAGCCATGACAAGTCTCCTGGGAATGTCTGGTTACATAAGTTCAGCTGCAGGCAGTACTGTCCAGCCGGGTTCTGCCCTGGCAATGATTATGAACATTTATAAGTTCGGTCCTGTTCTTGTGTGGGTGATCGTCATCGCAGTACTGTTTCTCTATAAGCTGGACAAACGATATGATACCATTATGTCGGACCTGGAAAAAAGGGAAAGGCAGGGGGAATTATAGTAGATTTATAAAAATCGGCGCGCTGTCCATAGCAGGCATGGCCATAAAAAACAAGGGTCCTTGCAGCTGAGATATATACTCCCAACTGCAAGGACCCTTGCGAATATTGGCTATTTTATTTCGTCAGCATCTGCATGATCTTATTGCTGCGTGCGATGAATTTTGTCATCTGATCGGCCGGGAGCTGTTTGTTGCTCAAAACTGCCAGGTCATAAAGCTGTTCACAGATGATCGGTGTATTCTCTGCGTCCCCGTGTTTAAACAGGTACTGTACCAGCTGGTTGTTGGCATTTAAGGTCAGAGATTCCGCTCCTCCGAACATGGCCGGGTCCATGCCTGCCATTCCGTACATTTTCATCATATCCTGCATCCGGCGGCTCTCCTCGGATAAGGTGATGACTGCGGATACATCTTCATTTTTCAGTTTGTCCACATGGACATCCAGATTTTCCTTTCCAAGAGTCTTTCTGAATAATTCCGTAAGCGCAGTCGTGATGTCGGTGAGATCTTCTTCGGAATCCTCTTTCAGGGCACCTTCCACATCGGCGTCGATCCGTTTGAACGCCAGGTTCGGATTCTGCTGTTCCAGCTGAGAGATAAACGCCGCATCAATGTTGTGTTTCAGGATGACGGCATCCAGACCCTGTTCTTTGAACATATTGATATACTGGCTCTGCTGTACTTCGTCCGTAATGTAGTAGATGGTTGTCTTGTCTTTCTCATCGGCAGGGACCGGAGCCAGGTCACTGAGTGTTAAATACTTTTGATCCATGTTCTTGAACAGAACGTAGTCTTTGATCTTTTCTCCGAATTTCTGGTCCTTGATATAGCCGAATTTAATGAACGGGCTGATATCATCCCAATATTTTTCATAGGTTTCACGGTCGGTCTTGCACATGCCGCTCAGTTTATCCGCAACCTTCTTGGAAATGTAGTCGGAGATTTTTTTCACAAAGCCGTCGTTCTGGAGAGCGCTCCTTGAAACATTCAGCGGCAGGTCCGGACAGTCGATGACACCTTTTAAGAGCATCAGGAATTCAGGGATGACTTCCTTGATGTTGTCGGCGATGAACACCTGGCTGTTGTAAAGCTTGATGGTTCCTTCGATGGAATCATACTCCGTGTTGATCTGCGGGAAGTACAAGATTCCCTTCAGATTAAACGGATAGTCCATATTTAAGTGAATCCAGAACAGAGGCTCTTTGAAATCCGCAAATACTTTATGATAAAATGCCTTGTATTCTTCGTCCGTGCAGTCGTTCGGGTGTTTCATCCAAAGCGGATGAGTATCGCTTAAAGATACCGGGCGCTTATTGATCTTTACCAGATCTTTTGCGGGAGAAACCTCGACCGTTTCTTTTTCGCCGTTTTCATTTTCCTTTTCTTCGGTCTTTGCATCCTCATGGATATGCTCGACAACCACATCCTCTTCGGTCAGTTCTGATTCGTCGATCGTCTCATATTCCTGTTCTTTATTGGCATCGGTCAAAAAGATTTCCACAGGCATGAAAGAACAGTACTTCTGAATGACTTCTTCAACTTTGGATTCGTTGGCAAACATCAGGCTGTCTTCATTTAAAAACAGTGTGATCTGTGTTCCGACCTGTTCCCGGACGCCGTCTTCGATGTCATATTCTGTACCGCCGTCGCACTCCCAGTGTACCGGAACCGCACCATCTTTGTAAGAGAGGCTGTCGATATAAACCTTATCGGCTACCATAAATGCAGAATAGAATCCAAGACCGAAATGTCCGATGATCTGGTCCTGATCTGTCTTATCCTTATATTTCTCTAAAAATTCTGTGGCTCCTGAGAACGCGATCTGTGTGATGTATTCTTCGACTTCCTCAGCCGTCATACCAAGGCCGGTATCGATAAACTTCATTGTTTTTTCTTTAGCATCAACGATGACCTGGATTTCCTCTTTGTGACCTTCCGGAAATTCATATTCGCCCATGGAAGCCAGTTTCCGGAGTTTTGTGATGGCATCGCATCCATTTGAGATCAATTCCCTGACGAAAATATCATGATCGGAATACAGCCATTTTTTAATAATTGGAAAAATGTTCTCACTGTTAATTGAAAGGTTACCATGTTTTTGTGCCATGATATACACACTCCTTTGCATTGCTTTTCTATTGACAGGTTTAATTTTCAATTCTTCGGCAGGACAAGAATCTGCCGTTCTGCATAATATTGTAGAGCCACAGAAAGGGAAAGTCAAGAGAAAATTAGCACTCAATTCATATGAGTGCTGATAATTCTGCCGTGAATAGTCCGGATTAATTTGAGCCATCCTAAAAAGAAAAATAATTGAAGGGAGGGATTTTTGTGGATACGATTTGGGAAAAGACTGTGGATATGCCTTCTTTCCCGGCTTTTCAGGGGAGAAAAAAAGTTGAGACTGCAGTGATCGGCGGGGGCATAGCCGGAATTTTGACAGCGTATCTCCTGGCACTGGAGGGAAGAGAAGTTCTCGTTTTGGAGGCAGACAGAATCGGCAGCGGACAGACAAAGGGGACTACAGCAAAAATTACAGTTTCCCATGGTCTGATCTACCAAAAGCTGATCCGTGAAGTCGGAAGGGAACAGGCAAGGCAATATGCACTGATGAACCAGACTGCGGTGAGAAAATACAGGGAATTGATAAAGGATCATCAGATCGACTGTGATTTTAAAGAATGCTCTTCCTATTTATACTCCAATTATCAGGAAGAGGCGCTGAAGGAAGAAGTACACGCGGCACAGTCACTTGGCCTTCCGGCTGATTATACGTCACAGACAGAACTCCCCTTTTCCGTGAAAGGGGCAGTCAGGTATACTGGACAGGCCAGATTTCATCCGCTGAAATTTTTAAAAGCAGCGGCGGAAGGGCTGGAGATTTATGAACAGACCCTTGTCACAGATGTGGAGAGGAACAAAATTATCACGGACCGGGGAATCGTTGAGGCGGAGAATATCGTCTTTACGACCCATTATCCCATCATGAACCGGCCCGGATATTATTTTCTTCGAATGCATCAGGAACGGAGCTACGTTCTGGCTCTCACGGGGACTGATCATATAGAAGATATGTATCTGGGAGTCGATCCAAACAACGGCCTGTCTTTTCGGCCTTACGGACCATATCTCTTATTCGGCGGCGGAGGCCACAGGACGGGTGAGAATCTTTTGGGAGGGCAGTATCAGATGCTTGAGTCAAATGCCCGCCAGTACTGGGGAAATTGCCGGGTGGAAAGCGCCTGGTCCGCACAGGACTGTATGACCATTGATTCTATTCCTTATATTGGATATTACTCTTTTTCAAAGACGGGATGGTATGTGGCAACAGGATTTAAGAAGTGGGGGATGAGTTCTTCCATGGCATCTGCTCTTTTGATCACAGATTATATTATAGAAAAGAGGAATGCCTTTGCCCATGTATTTTCACCTCAGAGGCTTCATCTGAAGGCATCAGCCAAATCGCTGGCAAAAGAGGGGATGGTGACTGCCAGGAACTTTGTACTGGAGAGAATGAAGATTCCAGATGAAGAGGCGGCGCATCTTAAAAAGGGACAGGGCGGTGTGATCGAATACGAAGGGAAAAAGGCCGGGGCATATAGAGACGAGAAGGGAATTGTCCACGTAGTTTCTCTGACCTGTCCGCATCTAGGATGCATCCTCCAGTGGAATCCGGAGGAATTAAGCTGGGACTGTCCATGCCATGGTTCCAGATTTGACTATAAAGGAAATTTAATTGACAATCCAGCAAAGGAGGATTTAACACATGAAAAACCCGAATGCATTTCAGGGGACAAAAAGAAAGAAGAATTATTTTGAGGGCTGGTATTTAAAACACCAGAAAGGGGATCAGATGTTTTCGATCATACCAGCTTATCATATTGACCGGGAAGGAAATGCATTTTCATCCCTTCAGGTGATCACAAAGGAGCAGTCATGGTATTTTTCCTGGAAGGCTGAGGCTTTCTGCGGATCGGGACAGAAGTTTCATGTAGTCCTGGATACGGGAAGAGGAGAGGGGCCGGTAAGCATTTTTTCTGAGCGGGGCATTCTTCTCAATATCCATGAGGAAGGATTAAGCCTTGAGGGGAGGATCATTTATAAAAATATTCATCCGCTTTCTTCTGATATTATGGGGCCGTTCCGGCATGTGCCCGGAATGCAGTGCCGCCATGGGATCATCAGTATGCGGCATCAGCTTTTCGGAGAAGTCACTTTGAACGGATATAAGATGAACTTTGACCAGGGGACAGGATACATTGAAAAGGACTGGGGCGGATCTTTTCCGGATGCCTACCTCTGGTCCCAGAGCATATTTCCCGACAGCGGAAAGAACAGCCTGATGCTGGCGGCGGCAAAAATACCGATTGCAGGCCTTCATTTCGATGGGGTGCTTGCGGCGCTGAATTTATACGGAAAGGAATATAAGATAGGTACTTACCTGGGCGCTAAAGTAAAGACAGACTGGAAATCCAGGATCATCATCCGACAGGGGGACTTAAAACTCCGGGCCCAGCTCCTCTCCGGAGACGGAAATGAGCTTCTTGCGCCGGAACACGGGGCAATGGACCGGAGGATCAAGGAAAGTCTGTGCTGCAGAGTGAGATATACTTTTTGGGACCAGAAACTGAAGGTCCTTGATATGATCACGGACAGGGGAAGCTTTGAACAGAGTCAGAAGGAGAGAACATGAATCTACGTGTCGGTGAGATCCTAAAGTTTTATGAGAGGCAGGGGAAGCCGGCAGAACAGGAAGAGATTCTTTCTGCCCTCCGGGAGATCCAGGAGGTGCTGGGATGCATCCCGAAAGCGGTGCAGGAAGAAGCTTCCCTGCGGCTTGGGGTCAAGCCGTCCTTTCTTGCCGCATTTGTAAAAAAGTATCCTGAATTTAAGGAAGTTTCAGAAAAATATGAGATCCAGGTCTGCACCGGTCCGTCCTGCGGGGCAGGAAAAGCCCTTGAAATATTGAGGGCTGTGGAAGCTGCAGGGAAGCAGAAAGAACGGGAACAGGGAATCTCCGTTAAAATTGTGAAAGGCAGATGTACCCGGCAGTGCGGCAAAGGCCCCAATCTTAAGATCAATGGGGTCCTTCACCATCACATGACGCCGGAACAGGCGGCCGAGTTAATCCGCCTCCTTTAAGAGTGCTTCCAGGCTTTCTGCGTCAAAGACCGGAGCCTGACAGGCCCGTCCCCGGCAGAGGTAGCAGGATATTTTATCCGGAAGCACCGGATATTCTTTCGTGAACGGAGCAATGGCAGCCAGCATATCTTTGTTTCGCTCTGTTTTGACCAGTACGGTTAAGTCAGTCATCTGACGTCTGGAGAGCAGTTCCAGGAATTCTTCGGGAAGGCTCTCTTTTTTTGCCGTGATGACCAGCTGTCTGGACGGATGAAACTGGGAAGACAGCACGGTCAGGGCATAACAGTAAGCAGAAGGATGGACAGACAGATCTGCAGAAAAATAAGAAAAAGTCTGATCCATGCAGTCTCTGTATATGGACCTTCCGGTTATTTCAGATAAGATCGAGAGCACATGGAGGGCAGCGGAGTTGCCGGAAGGCAGGGCGCCGTCATAGAGTTCTTTCGGTCTTAAGATCAGTGCCTCGCTTTCACTGGAATAGAGGAAAAACCCGCCGTGTTCCCGGTCAAAAAACAGAGAGATCATGAGGTCTGCCGCCTGAACTGCCTTTTTAAGGTATTCTTCCAGAAAAGTGGAGCGATAGAGGGAAAGCATGGCCAGGGAATAAAAAGCATAGTCCTCCAGCTGGCCGTCATAAGCCGCTTCCTCGCCGCACCACCGGAGAAACAGGCGGCCATCGTTTTTTCTTAAATGTTTGTCAAGGAAAGATTCTGCTTTTTGTGCGGCATAAAGGAATGTCTTTCGTCCGAAGATCCGGGATGCTTTTGTGAGAGCAGAGATCATCAGGCAATTCCAGGAAGTCAGTATTTTTTTGTCTGTGGAAAGACTGGTCCGCTTCTTTCGGTAAAGATAAAGGGCCTCCTTCATCTCTTGTAAGTCCTCCGGGTCATCCGGGAGAACAGAATGGTTCAGCAGATTCGGGATGTTTTTGCCTTCAAAATTGCCGCGGTCCGTAATATCATAGCGGCGGCAGAAAAGGCTGCCTTTTTCTTCTCCCAGAACGTGAAGGATTTCATCTTGGGTGAAAGTGTAGTACTTCCCTTCTTCCCCTTCGCTGTCTGCATCCTGACTGCAGTAAAAGCCTCCATCGGGATGAGAAAGTTCTTCTAAGACATAGGAGACGGCCGCATCAACGATTTCGGGAAAGAGAGAATTTTTACAGCATGCATAGGCTTCCCCATATGCCTCTAAAAGAAGTGCATTGTCATACAGCATCTTCTCAAAATGGGGCACCAGCCAGCGGTCATCAGTTGAATAGCGGGAAAAGCCTCCTCCGATATGGTCAAAGATTCCTCCCCGATACATACAAAGAAGTGTGTGCTTTGCCATAAACAGACTGTCCTTATCACCGCACAGTTTGTATTGGTGAATCAGAAACAGCAGCACTGCCGGAGTCGGAAATTTGGGCGCTGTGCCAAACCCACCGTTGACTTTGTCAAAGGATGCTTTAAGTTCTGCCAAAGCCTGAGCCGGGACATCTTCTGATAGGGAAACATTTTCTGACGGCCTTCGATTTGTATTCAGCTGGTCAGTGATCTCATTTCCGATTTTTAAAAGGCGTTCCCGGTCCTGTTTCCATAAGAGAGAGATTCGGGGCAGCAGGTCCATGAGGCCTGTCAGCTGGTATCGGGAAGTCTTGGGCAGATAAGTGGCCGCAAAAAACGGTTTCTGGTCAGGTGTCATAAAAACAGACATGGGCCAGCCTCCGGAACCGGTCATTGCCTGGCAGACAGACATATAGACGGAATCAATGTCCGGGCGTTCTTCCCGGTCTACTTTAATAGAAATAAAATGCTTGTTTAAAAGCTCTGCTACCTCATGGTCTTCGAAAGATTCCTCCTCCATTACATGGCACCAGTGACAGGAGGCATAGCCGATACTCAAAAATACAGGCTTGTCTTCAGCTCTGGCTTTTTTAAAGGCTTTGGGACCCCATGGATACCAGCGCACCGGATTGTGTGCGTGCTGGAGCAGATAAGGTGATTTTTCATGGATTAAAAGGTTTGGTTCAAATTTTGACATATAGGCTCCTTTCCAAATGGTTATGGCTTTAGAATATGCAGATCCTTTTTGTTTCATCCGGACATCAGGTTCTGTTATAATAAAAAGAAATACTGATTGTAAGACTTTTTTCAGAATTGTATTCAATGAAATCTCAGAATTGGATGATACACTGTGGTTATCAAGAAAAAGAGGAGGAAGACTATGGCACAGCCCAAGATTTTAGTAGTAGATGATGACAGAGAGATTGTAGGAGCGATCAAAAAGCGCCTGGAACTGGAAGGATACGATGTAGTTCCCGCCTATAACGGTCTTGAGGCTCTGGATGTGCTCGTGGAGCAGGATATCCAGCTTCTGATTATTGACATTATGATGCCGGGCATGGACGGACTTTCTGCTACCATGAAGATCCGGGAGAGCAAAAACATTCCGATCATCATCCTGTCTGCTAAGACGGAGGAGAGCGATAAGATCTTAGGACTTTCCATGGGGGCAGACGATTATGTCAGCAAACCTTTCCGGCCGGATGAGCTGATTGCAAGGGTAAAATCCCAGCTTCGCAGATATTTACAGCTCGGAAGCAAAGCAGCAGGGCCGGAAGATAAGAACAGGCTGATCCTTGGTGGACTGACACTGGATCTGGACGGTAAGTGTATTTATGTGGACGGGGAACCGGTGAAAGTCACGGCTACAGAGTTTAAGATACTGAATCTCCTGATGAGGCATCCAGGCAGAGTTTTTTCCGCCGAAGAAATCTATGAAAGAGTCTGGGAAGAAGCAGCATATGCAACAGAAAACACAGTGATGGTTCATATTCGGAGGATTCGTGAAAAGATCGAGATCGATCCGAAGAACCCAAAATATTTAAAGGTGGTATGGGGAATTGGATACAAAATGGAAAAAATGGATTAACAGCGGACTGATTGCTGCGGTGAGCATTGCCATGGTAGGCGGAGTGCTGTTCGGCATCTATCAGATGCATACCATGGATAATTATAATGACGGACTGGATTTCACAACGATCAAAAAAGGTGAGCGGATGGAAGACTCCGATTACTATGTGCACGCCGTCCAGCGGATTTTAAACAAATGGGTGAAAGAGAATAATCTGATGGACCAGAATTATGATGATGTTGAATCAGAACTCCCGTCCAATCTTGAAAACGAGATTTTTGTAAAGGCAAAACTTACGATCCAGCCTTACGGCAAAAAAGCTGTGACGAAAGAATACGGTGCCGATGCCAGGACAGTAAGAAAACCTGTATTTAAGAAAAAGATTGTGATCAACAGAAACGATACGCTGGGGTATGGATTGAATCCCAACAAAAGTATAAGAGCAAAATATGCAAGCAATGCAAATACGGATGAGACTTATAATGATGAATACGAAGATAATGTTATGTCACCGTCGGATTTTTACAATATCAGCGGAAACTCTATGAACAGGGGAAGCCTTTCCCTGCCTCAGACATTTTTTATTGACGATGCTAAGCAGCAGAGACTTGAGTCTGCAGTGATCGAAGTCGGTTTCTACGATGGATATTATAATGCGCTGAATAAACATTACAAGACGTTTCCGGATGTGAGGAAAGAACTGATGATCAAACTGTCTATATTATTGGGGGCAGAGGTTTTGGGGCTGCTTGTTCTGTCAGTGCTGTTTGCACTTCAGAAAAGCCGTGCCAGGTTCTTCAAAAATATAGACCGCATCTGGTACGAAGTGATTCTCTGCGTCATAGGATTTGGCCTGTTCCTGGTCGCAGGAACGGTGGCGACTGCATCCATCGGTGCCCTTCGGCAGGAAGAACTGATACCGATCATGACATTTGCAGGGATCGTACTGCTGATGATCGGGAGCGTATTCTCCATCTGCCTGCAGACAACGGTCTGGCGCCTGAAGGAAGGGACATTTTTAGAACACACACTTTGTGTGGGCACGGCCCGGAGATGGTACCGCAGGAACAGGCAGAGACGGGAGGCGGAGAAAGAAGCTCTGGAGTTTGCAGACCGTCTGGCCGTGGAACGGCTTTCAATCTACCGAAAAGGAAAGTACCTCATGCTTGCAATTTTCTTTGCAGGGCTGTTTATGATCGACTGGTCGCCTATTCTGGCAGTGATCGCCCTCTGTGTGGGTCTCCTTGGAATGAAATATCTGGGAGAACATTTTGATGAGGTTGCGAGGCAGCAGAGGGATCTTGGAAAACTGATCCGGCAGATCGAGAGAATCTCGGAGGGAGATCTGAAAGCCGATGCAGACATACCGAAGGAATCCCTGTATTATAACGCGTCGAAACAGCTGAGCAATATCGGAAGCGGCCTGGACAAATCCCTTCAGGACCAGATGAAAGGGGAGCGCATGAAGATCGACCTGATCACAAATGTATCCCATGACCTGAAAACGCCGCTTACGTCGATCATCAGCTATGTGGACCTTCTTGCGAGAGACAGGACACTGTCTCCGGAGGCAAGGGATTATGTGACCATACTGAATCAGAAAACGGAGAGACTGAAAAATACGATTGCTGATCTGTTTGAACTTGCGAAATCTACCAGCGGTGAGGCCAAGGTCACATTGGAGCCGATGGATCTCAAGAAACTGATGGAACAGACCCTCGAGGATATGAGTGATCAGATCAAAGAGTCCGGTTTTAAAGTGAAGTTTCAGTGTGAAGCAGAGCATACGAAATTTAAGGGGGATGTGAACCGTATGTACCGGGTAGTGCAGAATATATTGGAAAATGCACTGAAGTATTCCCTCAAAGGTACAAGGATTTTTGCCACGATCTCAAATCAGGGCAGCAGAGTCTGCCTGACGGTCCAGAATACTTCCGGTTATGAGATGAACTTTACTGAGGAGGAGATCATGGAACGCTTTTACAGAGGAGAAAAATCCAGGACCAGTGAAGGGAACGGCCTGGGACTCTCGATCGCAGACAGCTTTACTGCAAACTGCGGGGGAGAATTTAAGATCGGGATCGACGGAGATCAGTTTAAGGCTATGATCCTGTTTCCGATTCTTCCGTAGGACACAAAGTTTTAAAAGTAAGGACAATGACAGAAGTGCCATTACATGCTATAATAACTTCATTGAAGAAAGGAATTTCTATGATGAGAAGACGTATTACATGCATGCTGCTGGCACTCTGTCTTTTATTATGCGGGTGCAACATTGACGGCAAAAAGGACTATACAAAAACAGAAGATCTGGACGAAGCTACCCTTCAGGGCATGGCAAAGGATATCACAAAGGAGATGACACTGAAACAAAAGATCGGGCAGCTCTTTATGGTATCTATGTATTCACTGGATGGTTCGGGCAGCAAGAACCAGACCAAAGTAACCGGAACGATGAAGAAGACCATGAAGAAGTATCCTGTGGGAGGGATCGTTCTGTTTTCAAAGAATGTTAATTCCGAAAAGCAGTTAAAGCAGCTGATCAAAGACCTTCAGAGTGCTTCCCACATACCGCTGTTCATAGCGGCAGATGAGGAAGGAGGCAGCGTCTCGCGGATCGCCTCCAAGCTTCCGGATGCAGTCAGCCAGTATCCTGACGCCAGGGAGATCGGGGAGACTTATACGGACCGGCAGATCGCAGAGATGGGGAAGGAACAGAGCAGACAGCTTAAGGCCTTCGGGATCAATATGAATCTGGCGCCGGTGGCCGATGTGCTCTCCAATCAAAACAACACGGAGGTCGGAAATAGGGCTTTCGGCTCTGATGCCAAAGAAGTGGCTGCTATTGTAAAGACGCTGGTAAAAAATATGCAGAAGCAGCAAATTTCAGCCACGTTAAAGCATTTTCCGGGAAGCGGCGATGCCCTTGGAGATACCCACAGGGGAGCGGCGGAGACCAAACAGTCCATCCAGGAGCTGAGAAAAAAAGAGTTTCTTCCATTTAAAAGCGGTATGGAGGCAGACGCGGATGCCGTCATGGTTTCCCATCTGATTCTCACCAATGTGACGGATGAGAAAGAGCCGTGCAGTTTAAGCCAGCGGGTGATATCGGACATTCTGAGAGACGAGCTTGAGTACGACGGGCTCATTTTAACCGACGCCATGAATATGAATTCCATCACAGACAGCTATACCTCAGGGGAAGCGGCGGTGAAAGCCATAAAAGCAGGCGTGAACATTGTCGTTATGCCTGAGGATCTGGGACAGGCATTCAAGGCCGTAAAGCGTGCGGTGAAAGATGGAAAGATCGAGGAATCCGTCATTGACAAGGCCGTAAGAAGGATCTTCTATACCAAACTGAAACGGGGTGTGATACAGCCGGATACCATTCTTTTAGAGGATAACCAATAATTTTTTTGGATGTCGAAAAATAAAAATCAGTGCGATAGAAGATATTGCACTGGTATTTTATATGTGATACTATTTGTGAGGAAGCCTCCAAAGCGGGGCAATGCAGTGAAAGCAGAAGAATAAAGGAGATAAGACATGGAGAAACAGGAATTATTATATGAAGGAAAAGCGAAGAAAGTATTTACAACAGAAGATCCGGATTTATTAATTGTCGACTATAAAGATGATGCGACAGCGTTCAACGGAGAGAAAAAAGGAACCATCATCGGAAAAGGCGTTGTAAATAACCGCATGTCCAACTACATGTTCAAGATGCTGGAAGAAAAAGGTGTTCCGACACACTATGTACAGGAACTCAGCGACCGTGAAACAGTCGTAAAAAAGGTGGAGATCGTGCCTTTGGAAGTAATCGTCCGCAACGTGGCTGCAGGAAGCTTTTCCAAGAGACTCGGGATCGAGGAAGGCTTTGAACTGTTAGAGCCTACCCTTGAATTCAGCTACAAAGATGATAATCTTGGGGACCCATTGATCAACGAATATTTTGCTTATGCCATCGGTATCTCCAACCGCAAAGAAGTAGAACGTATCACTGAGTATGCATTTAAAGTAAATGAGGCATTGATCGAGGAATTCAAAAAGATCGGCATTAAACTGGTTGACTTTAAGATCGAATTCGGCCGCTATAAAGATGAAGTCATCTTAGCAGATGAGATCTCTCCGGACACATGCCGCCTTTGGGATTTAGAGACAAACCAGAAATTAGACAAGGACCGTTTCCGCAGAGATTTAGGAGACGTGGAAGAGGCATACGAAGAAGTATACAGAAGACTTGGTTTATAATTTATTCACAGAGAGGCTTGAAAATGGACATAGAACGTTTTGACAAGTTAGGAGAAGAGTGCGGCGTCTTCGGAGTCTATGATTTTGACGGCAATGACGTGGCTTCTACGATTTATTATGGTTTATTTGCGCTTCAGCACCGGGGACAGGAAAGCTGCGGGATCGCGGTTTCCGATACCAATGGTCCGAAAAGGAAGGTTTCTTCCAGGAAGGGTATGGGACTCTGTAATGAAGTCTTTACCCAGGAGTCTTTAGGCGAACTGAAAGGCGATATCGGTGTCGGCCATGTGAGGTATTCTACTGCAGGACAGAGCTGTCCCGAGAATGCGCAGCCGCTCGTATTAAATTATGTCAAAGGTACTCTGGGTCTGGCCCACAACGGTAATCTGATCAATGCGCTGGAGTTAAGGCATGAACTGGAATATTCCGGAGCTATTTTTCAGACGACCATAGATTCTGAAGTGATCGCTTACCATATTGCCAGGGAGAGGGTCAATACCCACAGTGTGGAAGACGCAGTGGCAAAGGCCATCCGCAAGATAAAGGGCGCATACTCTCTTGTGGTGATGTCTCCGAGGAAGCTCATTGGGGCAAGAGATCCATATGGCTTTAAGCCGCTCTGCATCGGAAAGAGAGACAATGCCTATATCCTGGCGTCCGAGACCTGTGCTCTGGACACGGTAGGCGCTGAGTTTGTCCGGGATGTGGAGCCGGGTGAGATCGTTACGATCACAAAAGACGGCATTCAGTCGGACTGCAGTATGTGCCTTCCAAAGGGCGAAGCTGCCAGATGTGTCTTTGAATACATTTATTTTGCGCGGCCGGACAGCTGTATCGACGGAGTCAGCGTGTACCAGTCAAGACTTCAGGCGGGAAAATATCTGGCGATCGATTCGCCGGTGGATGCGGACGTCGTCGTGGGAGTGCCGGAATCCGGCAATGCCGCTGCACTGGGCTACTCTCTGGAATCGGGGATCCCTTATGGAACAGCTTTCGTGAAGAATACTTATGTGGGACGAACATTTATCAAACCGAAGCAGAGCAGCCGGGAGTCCAGCGTGCAGGTTAAGCTGAATGTCTTAAAAGAATCTGTAAGAGGAAAGAGAGTCATCATGATCGACGACTCTATCGTCCGGGGTACAACCAGCGACCGGATCATCTCCATGCTCAGAGAGGCGGGAGCCAGTGAGGTCCACGTAAGAATCAGTTCTCCGCCGTTCTTATGGCCGTGTTATTTTGGGACCGATGTTCCTGCCAGAGAGCAGCTGATAGCGTATAACCGAAGTATTGATGAAATTTGTGATCTGATTGGAGCGGACAGCCTGGGATACTTAAAGACTGAGAGATTGGAACAGCTCTCTGAGGGGCTGTCGATCTGCAAAGGCTGTTTTACGGGAGAATATCCGATGGAACCGCCGAAGGAAGATATCCGCGGAGATTATGATAAATAAGGAGAAGAATTCATGAACAATAAATATCAGAGCCCCTTATCCGAACGATATGCCAGTAAAGAGATGCAGTATATCTTTTCACCGGATATGAAGTTCAAAACATGGAGGAAACTGTGGATCGCACTGGCCGAAGTGGAAAAGGAACTGGGACTTTCTATTACACAGGAACAGATCGACGAGCTGAAAGAACATGCGGAAGACATTAACTATGATGTTGCAAAAGAGCGTGAGAAGTTAGTCCGCCATGATGTGATGTCCCATGTTTATGCCTATGGAGAGCAGTGCCCTAATGCTAAAGGGATTATCCATCTGGGAGCTACTTCTTGCTATGTTGGAGACAATACTGACATTATCATCATGACAGAGGCATTAAAGCTTGTGAAGAAAAAGCTTGTGAACGTGATTGCTGAGCTTTCCAAGTTTGCTGTAGAATACAAAGACCTTCCGACCCTTGGTTTTACGCATTTCCAGCCTGCACAGCCGACAACAGTCGGAAAACGGGCAAGCCTCTGGCTGATGGATCTTGTGTATGATCTGGAGGATCTTGACCATGTTATCGATAATATGCGTCTTCTCGGGTCCAAGGGAACGACTGGGACTCAGGCAAGCTTTTTGGAACTGTTTGAGGGAGACCACGGCACGATCAAAAAGATCGACGGTATGATTGCTGAAAAGATGGGATTTGACAAGTGCCAGCCGGTATCCGGACAGACCTATTCAAGAAAGATCGACTCCAGAGTACTGAATATATTAAGCGGCATCGCACAGTCTGCCCATAAGTTCTCCAATGATATCCGCCTCCTCCAGCATTTGAAGGAGGTAGAGGAGCCGTTTGAGAAGAATCAGATCGGATCTTCCGCTATGGCATACAAGAGAAATCCGATGAGAAGCGAACGTATGGCTTCCCTGGCTGACTATGTGATCTCAGATGCCATGAATCCTGCGCTGGTAGCTTCTACCCAGTGGTTTGAGAGAACTCTGGATGACTCAGCCAATAAGCGTCTTTCTGTGCCGGAAGGATTCCTTGCTATTGACGGCATTCTGGATCTGTACCTGAATGTCGTGGATGGTCTGGTCGTTTATCCTAAGGTTATTGAAAGCCGCCTCATGAAAGAACTTCCGTTTATGGCAACGGAAAATATCATGATGGACGCAGTAAAAGCAGGCGGAGACCGCCAGGAACTTCATGAGAAGATCCGTGTACATTCTATGGCGGCCGGGAAAATAGTCAAAGAAGAAGGAAAAGAAAACGACCTGTTGGAGAGAATCGCGAACGATCCTTCCTTCGGAATGACGATGGAACAGCTGGAAGCGATTATGGAACCGAAAAATTTCGTGGGACGTGCACCGCAGCAGACAGAGGAATTTGTCAGTGAAGTTATAAAGCCGATCCTGGATGAAAATAAAGAAATGCTCGGTATGACAGCCGAGATCACGGTATAGTATTCATATGACGGAAAGCTCCTTTTAAAAGGGGCTTTTCTCTGCTTATAGGGGATGATAATGTATTATTTTATTGTAAATCCAAATGCAGGGTCCGGCAATGACTTTGCCAGGGGGATGGGGTATTCAAAAGACCCGAAAGAGAGGCTCAGGAGCATTTTAGCAGATGAGAACGGGGCCGTGATCAATGTGGGAAACACTTTTGCTCCCGATGACTCCGGGTGTTTCCTCGTCAGCTCCGGGATAGGATATGACGCACGGGTGTGCCATATGGTCAATCACGCAAAGACAAAAAAGCTGATGAACCGGCTCCACATGGGAAAACTGACTTATCTGGGGATCGGTCTTCGCGGCCTGTTTGCGGCTGAACTGTTTGCGGTGCGCCTGGTTCTTGATGATTCCAGAGAAGAAATATTTCATGATGTGCTGTTTGCATCGGTCCATAACCTGCCTTATGAGGGCGGGGGCCTGAAATTTTCACCGGATGCCCGGCCGGATGACGGTTTTCTGAATCTGTGTATTGTGGCAGGCATATCAAAGGCAAAGATGATTCGTCTGCTGTCCAAAGTACCAGGGGGAAAGCATATTGGCTGTCCGGGTGTTTACAGCTTCCGCTGCCGGAAGGCAGAATTTTTTATGGAGAAACCTCAATTCTTTCATATGGACGGAGAAGTGCCTGGGCAGTTCTGCCACGTGACGGCAGGGATCGGTTCTGAAGATTTGAAGATTTTGGGCTGACCGGAGGAGTAAAAATGTCCCGGTCTGTAAATCCTAACAGGGACAATGATTTACAGAGAGGAAGGGATCAGATGGACAGGATATACTATAACGGGAATATTCTCACAATGGAAGACACCCAGACAGAGCCGGAGGCGGTTTTGATATCGGACGGGATCATTGCATTCACAGGAAGCCTGGAAGAAGCAGTGAGGGCTGCGCAGCATCCGGAGATGATAGATCTTAACGGGAAGACCCTGATGCCGGCGTTTATAGACGGACACAGTCATATTTCTCTTGTGGCACAGTTTTCACAGTTTGCAGATTTGTCCGGATGCGAAAGCTTTTCAGATATCAAAATGCGCCTGGCTGCATTTCAGAAGGAAAAAAAGATTGGTGCAGGCGGGGCTGTCATAGGTGTGGGGTATGACCACAATTTTCTGGAAGAAAAGAAGCACCCGGATAAACATATATTGGATGAAGTGTCAGATCAAGTACCCGTATTTGTCCTGCATGCGTCCGGGCATATGGGGGTTGGAAATTCAGTTTTATTAAAAGAGTCAGGGATCGACGCGTCGACACCGAATATGGAAGGCTCCAGATTTGGCAGGATACCGGGAACTATGGAACCGGACGGGTATGCGGAAGAGACGAAGGCACTGAACCTGCTTCTGGCTCAGGTATATGCAAAGATTCCAAGGGACCCGAAAGCACAGATAGAGAAAGCCCAGGAACTTTACCTGTCCTATGGAATTACTACGGTTCAGGACGGTGCGGCATCCGGACAGGATGTGGAGGCTTTATTTGAGGCTGCGAAAGAGGGGCTGCTGAAAGCAGACGTGGTTTCTTATGTTCTCGTCGGTGAAGAACCTGAAAAGCTGGAGCGGGAATATGCAGAGCTTAAAAAAACATACTGGAATCACATGAAACTGGGCGGACGGAAAGTGATCCTGGACGGATCTCCACAGGGAAAGACCGCGTGGCTGTCGAAACCCTATGTGGGAGAAGAAAAGTACCGGGGATATCCGGCAATGGAACGGGAGAAAGTACAGAAATATGTCCGGGATGCCATAGAAAGCGGTGTACAGATCCTCGCTCACTGCAACGGAGACGCGGCTTCTCAGCAGTGGATCGACAGTTTTGAAAACGCTATGGAACAGTGCGGTGTCTCAAAAGACGATGATTTGAGGCCGGTCATGATCCACTGTCAGACAGTGCGGAAAGATCAGCTTCTCAGGATGAAAAACATTGGTATGATCCCGTCTATGTTTGTAGACCATGTTTACTACTGGGGTGACATTCATTTAAAGAATCTGGGAGAAGAAAGGGCAGAAGCCATAAGTCCTGCCAAGTCTGCATTTGAGCAGGGGCTTTGTGTGAATTTTCATCAGGATGCGCCGGTGGTTCCTCCGGACATGCTGCATACGGTGTGGTGTGCAGCAAGCCGCATGACCCGGGAAGGAAAGAGCCTGGGAGAAGAGGAGCGGGTCAGTGTCTATGAGGCGCTGAAAGCCGTGACGATCAACGGGGCCTATGCTTATTTTGAAGAAGACAAAAAAGGGAGTATAGCCGAAGGAAAAATTGCAGACCTTGTGATCCTCGATCGGAATCCACTGAAAACACCTATCTCAGAACTGAAAGACATCAAGGTGACGGAGACGTTGAAGGAGGGAGAGACTGTGTACCGGAAACGCTAGGTGTTCCTGGCTTTTCCGGTACTTTTTCTTTTGACGATGAACGGCTCAAACTCAAGTTTTGTCACGAAGCTCCTCGGCCTGTTTTTCGTCTTGGATTCCCTGTGTCTCACTATGATATCCACTGCCTCCCGCCCCTTGGCCTCGATAGAGTGTTCCACCGTTGTGAGGGAGATCCTTCGCATGTCTGCCATGGGAATGTTGTCAAAGCCGCAGACAGAAAAATCGTTCGGAACCTTGTACTTCATATCAAAAAGGGCATCTAAGATTCCCAGGGCGACCATGTCGTTGTAGGCCACAAATGCAGTGGAATCTGTTCCCTCGGTAAGGATTTCTTTGGTCAGGTTAAAGCCGCAGGAATACTCCAGCATGTTCGGGGAAAGGGTGTTGTACTCACCGGTCGACACAGAGCGGCAGGTGACATTTTCCGGATCAAAGCCATGCTCATAGAAGGCTTTTTTCAGTCCCTCAAAGCGCTTGGACCGGGAACGCTCGATCGTACTCATGGGCGTTGAAACGTAGGTGATTTTTCGGTGTCCGAGAGAGAGCAGGTGCTCTGCTACCAGATAAGCCGGTTTGGTGCTGCTGACATGGATGGAGTCAAACATGATGTCGTCATTTTTGTCTCCGATGTTGATCACGGGGATATGTTTGGACATTTCATTTACATCCTCAAGCCACGAAGTCGGGTACAGGTAGACGATGCCCGCCGCGTCAAAATCCTGGATCATATTCAGGTAGAACTGCTCGGTGTTGGGATTCCTCAGAGTAGGGGCCGCGAAAGTGACATATCCGTAGTCGTGAGCGCGCTCTGTGATAGAATGGACAAGAATCGAATAGTAGTGATTGGATAAGAAAGGACACATGATGACAATCACTTTGGAAAGCCCGACCAACTGAGCTTCCTTCTTTTTCTTTTTTTCATATCCGAGTTCCTTTGCCGCATTTAAAACTTTGAGCCTTGTTTCCTCAGAAAAAGATACATTGTTTTTTTTGTTCAGAATCATTGACACTGCGGACTGGGAAACATTTGCATATCTTGCGATATCTTTTGTAGTAACCTTTTTTTTTGAAGCCATAAATCCTCCTAATCAAAAAAATATTTATTAATTAATATTCATTAATAAAAACGAGATATATTACTAATAAAATAAAAAATATTAATTGCCTGACAAAAGCATAACATAAATGGAATAGAAAAAACAGATAAAACCTAGGTTTTTTTTGATGGGTGAATTTGGTATACAATAACCATAAATTTTCGGCTATTAATAAACCATAAAATTATTAATAAATTCACTTTAAATCGCATAAACACTGGGGTTTAAGAGTTTGACAAACCGGGGGGATACATGGTTAAATGATACCAGAGCAAAAGTGCAGCAATTCATTTTAGGAGGAAGATAATATGAGATTTTTTTTAGACACAGCAAATGTAGAAGACATTAAAAAAGCAAACGACATGGGTGTGATCTGCGGAGTAACAACAAATCCGTCACTGATCGCTAAATCCGGAAGACAGTTTGAAGATGTCATCAAAGAAATCACTTCTATCGTAGACGGAGCTATCAGCGGGGAAGTCAAAGCGACGACAACCGATGCAGAAGGAATGATCAAAGAGGGAAGAGAAATCGCAAAGATCCACCCGAACATGGTAGTTAAAATTCCTACAACTATAGAAGGGTTAAAGGCTACAAAAGTATTATCTTCTGAGGGAGTTAAGACAAACCTGACTCTCGTATTTAATCCGACACAGGCACTGCTTGCAGCAAGGGCAGGAGCTACATATGTTTCTCCATTCTTAGGAAGATTAGATGACATTTCTCAGAATGGTCTGGATCTGATTGCCGATATTGTTGAGATTTTTGAGGCAGGCGGAATTGATACACAGATTATCTGTGCAAGTGTCCGCAATCCGATCCACGTAATCGAGTGTGCGAAGATGGGCGCAGACATCGCTACCGTACCTTACAATGTCATTGAGCAGATGATGAACCATCCTCTGACAGACCAGGGAATCGCAAAATTCCAGGCAGACTATAAAGCAGTATTTGGAGAATAAGAAAGGTTGGGAGAAAAAATGACAGTGGCAGAATTACAAAAAACAGCCAATGAGATCCGTAAAGGGATCATAAAAGCGACACACGCTGCAAAATCCGGACATCCGGGCGGATCTTTATCATCCGCAGACATGTTTGCATATTTATATTTTGAAGAGATGAACATTGATCCGGAAAATCCCAAGATGGAAGACAGAGACCGTTTCGTGCTGTCCAAGGGACATGTAGCGCCGGGACTTTACTCCACACTTGCAGAGAGAGGATTCTTCCCTAAAGAAGATTTACTCACACTGCGCCATATTGATTCTTATTTACAGGGACACCCTGACATGAAGAAAATCCCTGGAGTCGACATGTCCAGCGGATCTTTGGGACAGGGCATCTCCGCGGCAGTGGGAATGGCTGTGGCTGCAAAATTACAGGGAAAAGACTACCGCACTTACACCCTGCTTGGTGACGGAGAGATCCAGGAAGGACAGGTATGGGAAGCTGCCATGAGCGCAGGGTTCAGAAAGCTTGACAACCTTGTTGTCATCGTGGACAACAACGGCCTTCAGATCGACGGAAAAGTTGACGATGTGTGTTCACCATATCCGATCGATACAAAATTTGAAGCGTTCAACTTCAATGTGATTAATATCGACGGACATAACTTTGACGAGATTGCCGACGCACTGAAAAAAGCAAAAGAGTGCAAAGGGAAACCGACGGCTATCATCATGAAGACCGTCAAAGGAAAGGGAGTTTCCTTCATGGAAAATCAGGTCGGATGGCATGGTTCTGCTCCGAATGACGAACAATGTGAACAGGCATTGAATGAATTAGAGAAGGTGGGATGTTAAGATGGCAGATGTAAAGAAAATCGCAACCAGAGAAAGCTATGGAAATGCCCTGGCTGAATTAGGAAAAGAAAATCCAAACGTAGTAGTATTAGATGCCGATCTGGCAGCTGCTACCAAGACAGGCGTGTTTAAGAAGGAATTTCCGGAGCGTCATATTGACTGCGGTATCGCAGAGTGCAACATGGTGGGAATGGGAGCAGGTCTTGCTGCCAGCGGTATGATCCCGTTTGTCAGCACATTTGCAATGTTCGCCGCAGGACGTGCATATGAGCAGGTAAGAAACGGTGTGGGATACCCTCACTTAAACGTAAAAATCGGGGCTACCCACGGCGGTATCTCCGTTGGAGAAGACGGTGCGACTCACCAGTGCTGCGAGGATGTGGCGTTAATGCGCACAATCCCTGGGATGACGGTCATCGTGCCTTCCGATGATGTGGAAGCAAAGGCAGTTGTAAAGGCAGCAGCAGAACTTGACGGACCTGTATATATGAGATTCGGGCGTCTGGCTGTGCCTGTGATCAATGATACAGCAGACTATAAGTTTGAGATTGGAAAAGGTACTGTGTTAAGAGAAGGTACCGATGTGACCATTATTGCAAACGGACTTTGTGTAGGTGAGAGTCTTGAAGCTGCTGAGAAGCTTGCTGCTGACGGAATCAATGCAAAAGTCATCAACATGGCAACGGTAAAGCCGCTGGATGATGAGCTGGTGATCGCCGCAGCAAAAGAGACTGGAAAAGTGGTTACAGTGGAAGAACACTCTGTGATCGGAGGACTCGGAAGCGCTGTATGCGATGTGCTGAGCGAGAAAGCACCGACTCCGGTACTGAAACTTGGGGTACAGGATGTATTCGGACATTCAGGACCGGCAGTGGAACTGATCAAAGAATTCGGACTGGACAGCGAAGGAATTTACAAGAGCGTGAAAGCGTTTGTATAGAAAAAAATATTTTATAGGATTGAAAAAGAGATCTCAGTTGAGGTCTCTTTTTTAGTTATTCGAATAGTTATTCGAAAAGTTCTCTGTGCAGGATGTTTGAGTTTTTTACCACTATTTCCGGCACGCTTTAAAATGCGTTCCTCCAATAGTGATAAAAAACTATTGTTAGATAATTCCATTTGTTCGATGAGTACTTATCCAGTAGATATTACGTCTATTTTCTACATGATTGGAGTGAGGCATTCTAAGAGCCGAACGAAAATCATGTGGAAAATGTCATACAACTTTCCTCGATGAAGGCAAAAAATCTACCGCATTAAGATGTCCTGACTCAATAATTTGATGAAAATTTTCTATGCTATACTTAAATTATCAAAAAGGAGGTGTGAAAGGATTTCAATTTTATTGAAAGGAGCCTGGAAGAGATGAGACGTTCAAAAGATAAATTCTATAAGAGACAAATATTTGACTGCCTCATGGAAGGAAAAGTAGTTGCAGCCGGGGAGATTACACAGGAAGTCGGCCTTTCTGAAAAATCTGTGAGAAACAAGCTGGATGGAATGAATGAATTTCTATTGCAGAAGAAATCCAGCGCAAGCCGAGGGAGGAGGTGTTCCATGTACACTTCCTGTCAGAGGATATCTTATTCTTGTCCATTCAAATCCTGTGTTCTAAATTCCTTGGTATTTCAGAAGTAGAACTTACCCTGGAGCAGGTGAGGAAATATGATAATAAGCTGGTTGAATTCGTAGACAGAATGTTAAAAATGATTGGGGATGTTCTGGAAGTAGACCTGACATCGGATAAGAAGGTCAAAGAGAGTTTGATCGTGCATCTCCGCCCTACAATTTTCAGGTTAAGATACGGCACTCCTCAGGACAATGCCCTGATTGACTTTATCAAAGAGGAGTATAAAAATGTATTTCGGGCCAGCTGGGTGATCAGTATTTTATTTGAGGAAAGCTATCATCTCCAGATTACAGAAGACGAAATAGGATACATTGTTTTATATAATCAGGCGGCCATAGAAAGGAAAAAGTTTCAATATGATGCATTAGTGTTCACTGATTCCAATATGGGGCATGCACAGCTGATCAAAGAGAGAATACGGAAGTTTGTGCCGGAAATAGGGAAATTAGTGTTTGTCAGTACACACGACTACAAAACAGAGGACTATTGGGACTATGATCTGATCATTTCGTCGAAGGATATGAAGACAAAGGACAAGAGAGTTGCAGTGATTCCGAATATTTTAAATAAAAATGGTATTGTTGGGCTGAGAAATCATTTGGATGATATGAATTCTCAGATGATCGAGAATGAAAATCCTTTTTCTCCGGAACTGATCTTTGCGGAACTGAAGGTTCAGACAAAAGAAGAATGTTTACAGGTTATGTGTGAGGCCATGAAAAAAAAGGGAGTCGTAAAAGATGATTTTTATGGCACCGTCATGGAACGGGAGAGAAATACGACAACAACGATAGGAAATGGGATCAGCCTTCCCCATGGCTCGCCGACTGCCGTCAATGAGCCAAAGGTCGCGGTGGCTTTTTTTAGAAGAACCGGTCATCTGGGATGATGAGCAGATACAGATTGTATTTTTGCTGGGGTTTAAAATGAACACGAGAGATGAGATCCACCGTATACAGTTATTCTACAAGGAATATGTATCCCTGATCGATACGGAGGAAAAGATCAAGATGCTCAGGAACCCGGCTTCATAAAGGAAATTCAGAAAAGAACTGAACAGAAGGTGTACCCGGCACTGAAAGAAAATATTTGTATCGTACCGGCACAGCTTGGAGAAGACTGCGGTCTGATCGGAGCCGCATATCTGGCAATGCAGAAAGCAGGCTTATAACATATGGGTTCTGAGAGGGTATGAAATATATCCGGAGAATGATATAATAAAATCAAAAGGTGTGGGAGGCAGTTTATATGAAAGTTTTAAATTACGGTTCCTTAAACTATGATTTTGTATATCAGGTAGATCACATCACAGAGGCAGGAGAAACGCAGGCATCTGAAAAAAGGGAAACCTTCTGTGGAGGAAAAGGGCTGAACCAGTCCATAGCCCTTGCAAAAGCCGGAGCAGAGGTTTTTCAGGGCGGAACGGTCGGCGCTGACGGACAGATGCTTCTCGATGAACTGAATAAATACGGGGTGGACACCTCCTTTGTGCGGAAAATTGACGGCGAGACCGGACATGCGGTCATACAGGTAGACAGGAATGCACAAAACGGGATTCTTCTATTCGGAGGAGCGAATGTGAGGCAGACAAAGCATGAGATGAATCAGGCTCTGGATGCATTCGGACAGGGAGATTTTCTGCTGATCCAGAATGAGATTAATCTTTTAGACTATCTCATTGACAGTGCATTTGACCGGGGGCTTCGCATTGTCTGCAACCCTTCTCCTTATAATCGAACTCTTGAACAATGTGACTTTTCAAAAATTTCTATTTTTATGCTCAACGAAGTAGAAGGTTTTCAGATGACAGGGGAAAGAGAGCCGGAAAAAATCCTGGATGTGATGGCGGAGCGGTTTCCTCAGGCAGAAGCCGTGCTGACTTTAGGGGAAAAAGGTGCTGTTTACCGGAAGGGAACTGTGAAGGTCAGGCAGGACTGTATACCGGCTGATGTGGCGGACACCACTGCCGCAGGAGATACTTTTACCGGCTATTTTATCGCAGGTATTATAGAAGGGATGAGTCCCGGGGACAACTTGAAACGGTGTGCGAAAGCGTCATCCATAACTGTATCCAGAAAGGGAGCGGCACCGTCAATACCGACATCGGATGAAGTCGATATTATTTGAAGTTTCTGAATATTATCTTATATGGAAAAATATGTTGTTTTTCTTTCCTTGCCGGAGTATAATAATATTAACACAAAAGAAGGAGGAACAGCGAATGGACAACAATGAATTACTCATACAGATAGAAAAGTTACTGGATTGCAAACTAGAAGGAAGATTCGATTCATTAGAAGGAAGGCTTGATTCATTAGAAGAAAAATTCGATTCATTAGAAGGAAGGTTCAACTCACTAGAAGGAAGGTTCAACTCACTAGAAGGAAGATTCAATTCATTAGAGCTAAAAGTGCAGTCCATAGATGACAGGCTGATCGCAGTGGAGGAGGACCTATCCCCTATCAAGAGAACC
This sequence comes from Anaerostipes hominis (ex Lee et al. 2021), assembly GCF_002270485.1. Classification (GTDB taxonomy): domain Bacteria; phylum Bacillota; class Clostridia; order Lachnospirales; family Lachnospiraceae; genus Anaerostipes; species Anaerostipes hominis. The sequence continues at coordinate 83,814 of NZ_NQOG01000008.1, forward strand.
TGCCTCCGTGTGGAGAACGAGATCATTCCAAAGCTGGATGCCCTCTATGAGGACAGGATTCCGCATGCAGAGTTCAGCAGATTAAGCGACCGAGTGGAAAAAAATACACATATGCTGTTAGTGATGAAGGACGTAATCATCAATCACAGTGGTGAGATACAGCACTTAAAAGAGGTAAAATAATCTTTGGTACTTATGACAGCATAAAGCAAAACACCAGCTCAATTTGAACTGGTGTTTTATAATATAAAAATTATGCTTCATGAAACAGCGGTCTACTCTACGGTTACGGATTTTGCCAGGTTTCTTGGCTGGTCTACGTCATTTCCTCTGAAGACGGTTACGTGGTATGCAAGCAGCTGCAGTGCCACCGTGACGCCGAAGGTTCCGAATCTGTCATCTACGGCAGGTACCTGGATCAGGTCGTCATAGACGCCCTCGTAGTCTGACATGTCTTTGTCGGTCACCATGATCACATGGGCTCCGCGGGCTTTCACTTCTTCTACATTGGCCATGATCTTAGGAAGGACATGATCCTGTGTTGCGATGGCGATGATCGGAACGCCCTCAGTTACAAGAGAGATGGTTCCGTGCTTTAACTCCCCGGCATTGTATGCTTCAGAGTTGACATAAGAAATCTCTTTGAGCTTGAGTGAGCCCTCACTGGCAATCGCATAGTCAAGACTGCGGCCTAAGAAGAATGCAGAGAAGGTATCCTTGATTTTTTCCGCGATATCTTTGATATAGCCATCCATTTTCAGAACTTCTGCTACCGTGGAGATCGCCTCCTCAAATTTTGTACAGTACTCTGATAATTCTCCTTCTGTAAATTTACCGCTCAGTTCAGCCAATTTTAGGGCGATCAGGTAGAAACCTGCGCACTGTACAGAGAATGCCTTTGTACTTGCAACGGCAATTTCCGGACCGGCATGCGTGTATAGTACCTGGTCACTTTCTCTTGCAATGCTGGAGCCCTTTACATTAACAATAGAAATTGTCTTTGCACCCTGTTCATTGGCAAGGCGCAGTGCGGCTAAAGAGTCGGCTGTCTCTCCGGACTGGGAGACAATGACCACTAATGTATGTTCGTCAAGGATCGGATCCATATACCGGAACTCAGAAGAAAGTTCTACGGTGACAGGAATCCGTACCATGGATTCGATCAGATGGCGTCCGACCAGGCCTGCATGCATCGCTGTACCGCATGCAGTCACAATGATCCGGTTGATGCCTTTGAACAGATCGTCAGATATCCCGTCGGTGGCAAAGTCTGCACGGCCGTTGTGGAGTCTTGGCATAACGGTATTTTTCAGTGCCTCCGGCTGGTCATAGATTTCTTTCTGCATAAAGTAATCATATCCGCCCTTTTGAGCAGCGGTAGTATCCCAGTCAACGTGGAGCATTTTTGGTGCAACGATGTTCTGATCCATATCATAGAGTATGATTCCGTCTTTTTTCATGACTACGATGTGCTCTTCCGGCACTACAAAATAATCTTTGGAGTACTGAAGCAGTGCCACCATATCAGAGGCGATGAAGGCGCCGTCGTCTGTGGAAGTGGCTACCAGCGGGCTGGAATTGCGCATACAGTAGATCTCTTCAGGATGATCGCTGAACATGATACAGAAACCGTAAGCTCCTTCAAGGGCTTCATCGGCTTTTTTCATCGCGGCAAACGGATCTCCGTCATACACGGAGTCAAGATAAAGAGCCGCAATCTCGGTGTCAGTCTCAGAAACAGGAGTCCGGCCCTGAGCTTTGAGGGCTAAAGCAATCTCTTTGTAGTTTTCAATAATTCCATTGTGGATCAGTGTGATTTTTCCTGCCACATGGGGATGTGCGTTGGTGGTAGTAACCCCTCCGTGAGTAGCCCATCGTGTGTGTCCGATCCCGCATGTTCCGCTGCGGTCTTCTGATGACGCTACTTTTTCGCGGAGATTGGAAACCTTTCCGGCTGTTTTAATGATCTTAGTGGATGAGCCTTCACTGACTGCGATCCCTGCACTGTCATATCCGCGGTATTCAAGCTGTGTCAGGCCTCCTACCAAGATATCTGCTGCCTCGAGTTTTCCAGTAAATCCAATAATTCCACACATGTTGAAATCTCCTTTTTATTTAATTTTATGCGGACACAAAGAAAACGTCGCTTAAAATGAAAAAGCGATGAAGTGTCCTCTCATTCAAATGTTCTTTTGTGTGGTTTTTATATCTTTGGCTGTACAGTCTTTGTTCTGCAATTACTCACAGGTTTGCTCTGTACATCACGCGTCCAAAGCCACGGGAAAGCATCCGCCGAATCTTCGATCACTTTCCACCTCGTTAACCTTCTGCTCTTCGTTATCTGTTCGATAAGTCAGGTTCCGTGCCAGAAGGTGCATGGCGCTTAAAACTGCTCTGCTCCTTTCTTCGATATAAACTAGAAACTTTACAAAAAACCATAAGAAAAGTTTCCTAAAGCATCGTATCATGGATACAGAAAACTGTCAATCTGGGCAGAGCATTTAAGAAATTTTTCACAATTAAGGTATAGATACTTTGGAATGACAGTGTTATAATACACTGTATGACTTTTTGCAAATAAGAAATCTCCGAGTTTTTCGGAGCCTTTTTTGAAAGACAGAATCAAAGTAAGGAGAGTATCATGAAATCTTTGGTAAAGAATATAGTAAGCCAGATTGGGAAGTGGATCGAGAAGGTTCCTGTTCTGTGCAATATTGTGCTGGCATTTGGCATGGCATTTTTATTGGAAGTTCTCGGACGCCAGACATTTGACCAGGGAGTATTCGGGTTTGTCAATGACAGGACCAAGATGTTTCTGTACAGCGCATTCATCATTTTTGTCACTTATTCTGTGGTATTGATCGTTAAGCGGAGGCTGTTTACCTACATTATAGTGACATTGGTCTGGTCAGTCATCGGGATAGTCAATTTCCTGATGCTCAGTGCCAGAAATACTCCATTCACGTACGTGGACGTCACACTGATGAAATCTGTACTTCCGGTCATGACCAACTATTATTCGCCGTCAGCCATCATTTTTATGGGTGCACTTATTTTAATCGTATTGGTGCTGCTCGTAGTAGGATTTCTCTATCTGCCGAAAAAACAGAATCTACAATATAAAAGGAATATCCTTGCGGTTGCTGTTATTTTTGCAGCATTCGGAGTGACCACCGTATATGGATTCAGGAGCAATATGCTCACAGACAGGATCGGCAACATCCGGATCGCCTATGGAGATTACGGGACACCGTATTGTTTTTCGATTACTGCGTTGAAAAACGGGATTGATAAGCCGTCCAACTATTCGGAAGAAAAGATCGACCAGATTGAGCAAAAGACCAAGCAGGCACAAAATAAGAAAAAGGGCAGAGTCAGGAAGCCGAATATCATTTTTGTGCAGCTGGAGTCACACTTTGATATCACCCAGGTAAAAGGAGTGAAGTTCAATCAGGACCCGCTCCCGAATTTCCACAAATATATGAAGGAATACTCCTCCGGACAGCTGAGCATGCCGTCTTACGGCGCCGGGACTGCCAATTCCGAATTTGAAGCGATTACAGGTATGAACCTGGACCATTTCGGAGCGGCGGAATACCCTTACAAGACTGTGCTGCAGTCGACGACCACAGAGAGCATGGCCACATTGCTGAAAGAAGACGGATATACCGCGCATGCCATCCACAACAACAGCGCCGCCTTCTATGACAGGGATCTGGTTTTCTCCCAGCTTGGGTTTGACACCTTCACCTCAAAAGAATGTATGAATATCAAAAAATGGACAGAAAATGGATGGGCCAAGGATACTATACTCACAGGCTGTATTCTGAACGCTTTGGATTCCACAAAGGGACAAGATTATATTTATACTATTTCTGTCCAGGGGCACGGAGATTATCCTAAGACAGAGATTATTGAAAATCCAAAGATCAAGGTGTTGGGCGGAATCAAAGATGAGGCTTTAAAGAACAAATATACCTACTATGCCAATCAGGTATACCAGATGGATCAGTTTGTGGGAGACCTGGTGAATGCATTGAAAAAACGGGGTGAAGATACGGTTCTTGTGATGTATGGAGACCATCTCCCGAGTCTGGAGGTAGATGATAAAGATCTTACCTACGGGAATAAATATGAGACAAGCTATTTTATCTGGGACAACATGGGACTGAAAAAGAAGGACGGGGTGATCGAAGCTTATCAGCTCGGTTCCGATATCCTCGCCAAGCTTAACATCAAAAACGGGGTCATGAACAGTTTCCATCAGACCCGGCAGGGCACGAAAAATTACCAGAAGGACATGAAGGCACTGCAGTATGATATGCTTTACGGCAAGCAGTATGTCTGGGATCAAAAAAATCCATTTCAGGCAACGGATATCTCGTTTGGCATTAGAAAGGTCAATGTGACAAAAGCTTATGAGACTGAAAACAGCATATTTATAGAAGGAAATAACTTCACAAACTTCTGTCAGGTGTATGTGGATGAGACGAAGATCAATACGACATTCCACAATGAACATCTATTGGAAGTGTCCAAAAAGGATCTGAAAAAGGGAGATGCTTTCACGGTGAAAATTGTAAGCAAGGCTCCGAGAATCCTGCAGACATCCGGCGAATATGTCTATCAGGGAGTAAAGCAGCAGTAGGGCTTTATTTGACAGAAATGGCGTAAAATCTGTATTTTCAGTCGACAGGTCGGAAACGTCATGGTATAATGACTTAATGTTTGTATAAAACTACAACAAAGATAATGATATTTTAGGAGGATTTGTAAGAATGGGATTACAAGTTGAAAAGTTAGACAATAATATGGTAAAAGTGACGATTGAGGTAGAGCCTGAAAAATTAGATGCAGCGATCAAAAAAGCATATAATAAGAAGAAATCACAGTTCAGCGTACCTGGATTCAGAAAAGGAAAAGTACCTCAAAACTTCATCGAAAAAGCATACGGAGTAGAAGTTTTTTATGAAGATGCGGCGAATATTTTGATTCCTGAAGCATACAGTGAATCAATGAAAGATTCTGATCTGGATATTGTTTCCAGACCGGACATCGACGTGGTTCAGTTAGAAAAAGGAAAACCGTTTATTTTCACAGCCGAGATCGCGGTCAAACCGGAAGTAACTCTCGGAGATTATAAAGGACTGGAAGTCGAAGAAAAGAAAATCCGCGTAACAAAAGAAGAAATTGAAAAACAGCTCAAAAAGGAACAGGAAGCAAATGCCAGAGAAATTACAGTAGAAGACCGCCCGGTCAAAGACGGAGATATCACTCTGATCGATTACTCAGGATCTGTTGATGGTGAAAAATTCGAGGGAGGAACGGCAGAAGATCAGACTCTGGTTATCGGATCAGGTACCTTTATCGAAGGTTTTGAAGAGCAGCTGATCGGCAAAAATATCGGCGATGAAATCGAAGTCAATGTTACGTTCCCGGAACAGTACCATGCACCGGAACTGGCAGGAAAACCGGCTGTTTTTGAAGTGAAGATCAAAGGAATTAAAGAAAAAGAACTTCCGGAATTAGACGATGAGTTTGCATCTGAAGTTTCCGAGTTTGAGACTCTGGAAGACTACAAGAAAGAAATCAAGAAGAATATCAAGGCACAAAAAGAAGAAGCTGCCAAGACAGAAAAAGAAAATGCATTGGTTGACCAGGCAGTGGAGAATGCATCCATGGACATCCCTGATGCCATGATCGAAGAACAGGTACAGCAGATGGCAGATGAGTTCGCACAGAGGCTCAGTTACCAGGGACTTAACATGGAACAGTACCTTCAGTATACAGGAAGCGATGCCCAGAAGTTCGCGGAAGAGTTAAAGCCTCAGGCGTTAAAGAGAATCCAGACCCGTCTTGTATTAGAGGCGATCGCTGCGGCAGAAAGTATCGAAGCCAGTGAAGAAGACTTTAAGAAAGAATTAGAAAAAATGGCTGATATGTATCAAATGGAAACAGAACAGTTAGAGAAGATGGTACAGGGAAGCCAGAAGGAACAGATGATGGATGATATTGCTGTTCAGAAGGCAGTAGATTTCCTGATCAGTTCCTGCCAGACAAAATAATTGACAGATAGAAAACCGGGAGGGGTTTAAGATGAGTTTAGTACCTTATGTCATTGAACAAACAAGTCGCGGGGAGCGTTCTTATGACATTTATTCCCGCTTATTAAAAGAAAGAATCATTTTCCTGGGAGAAGAAGTAACTGATGTTTCTGCAAGCCTGATTGTATCCCAGCTTCTTTTTCTGGAAGCAGAAGACCCGGAAAAGGATATCAGCCTGTATATCAACAGTCCGGGGGGATCTGTCACAGCAGGCATGGCAATCTATGACACGATGAATTTCATCAAATGTGATGTATCTACGATCTGCATGGGCATGGCAGCCAGCATGGGCTCTTTCCTGCTTGCAGGGGGAGCAAAAGGAAAGCGCATGGCGCTGCCTAATGCCGAGATCATGATCCACCAGCCGATGGGCGGAGCCCAGGGGCAGGCTACAGAGATCCAGATTGCTGCAGAACATATTTTACAGACGAAGAAGCGCTTAAATCGCATTTTAAGTGAAAATACAGGAAAACTATTAGAAGTCATCGAACGGGATACGGACCGTGACAACTGGCTGACTGCAGAGGAAGCTGTGGAGTACGGACTGATTGATGCCGTCTTTGACAAGAAGAGGGAATCATAATTAGAAAGAGCGAGGTAATTCTATGGTAAATCACAGCGATGACAAAAAGCAGCTTCGTTGCTCTTTTTGCAATAAGACCCAGGATCAGGTGAGAAAACTGATTGCAGGGCCGAAGGCAAAAGGCGTCTATATATGTGATGAATGTATTGAAGTCTGCGCGGATATCATTGCCGAGGAATTTGAGCAGTATATTGATGATGCAGAGATCCATTTAAATAAACCAAAAGAAATAAAAGCATTTTTGGATGATTATGTGATCGGGCAGGACGAGGCCAAGAAAGTGCTGTCTGTAGCAGTTTATAATCACTACAAGAGGATTCTTCTGGGAGATTCCTCAGATATTGATCTTCAGAAGAGCAATATCATAATGCTCGGGCCGACGGGATCAGGGAAAACACTGCTTGCCCAGACACTGGCAAAGATGCTGAATGTTCCGTTTGCCATCGCAGACGCCACGGCGCTGACCGAAGCCGGCTACGTGGGAGAGGATGTGGAGAACATTCTCTTAAAGATCATCCAGGCGGCAGACTATGACATCGAACGGGCACAGTGCGGTATCATTTATATTGATGAGATCGATAAGATCACAAGAAAGTCAGAAAACACCTCTATCACCAGAGACGTCTCCGGTGAAGGTGTGCAGCAGGCTTTATTAAAGATCATTGAGGGAACGGTAGCCTCTGTTCCGCCTCAGGGAGGACGGAAGCATCCGCACCAGGAGTTTATACAGATTGATACAACCAATATCCTGTTTATTTGCGGGGGAGCTTTTGACGGACTGGAGAAGATCATTGAATCCAGAATTGGACAGAAGTCTATCGGATTCAATGCAGAGATCGGAAACGGCAAAAAAGAGGATATCGGGGGACTGCTCCAGCAGGTACTGCCGGAAGACTTCGTGAAATTCGGACTGATCCCTGAGTTTATTGGAAGAGTTCCGGTGAATGTATCCTTAAATCCTCTGGACAGAGAGGCGCTTGTGCGCATATTGAAAGAGCCGAAGAGTGCATTGGTGAAACAGTACCAGAAGCTGTTTGAACTGGACGGAGTAGACCTGGTATTCGAGGACGGTGCTCTGGAAGCGATTGCAGAGAAGGCTATGGAGAGAAAGACAGGAGCCAGGGGGTTAAGGGCCATCATGGAAGGTGTCATCATGGACTTAATGTATCAGGTGCCTTCTGACGAGAAAGTGTCCAAATGCCTGATTACAAGAGGCGTTGTGGAATCTTCGGAAGAGCCGGTGATCGAGAGGTCTGATGACAGAACGAAGAGAACGTCAGGCGTTAAAAAAAGAACGAAGAAGAGTAATGGTGAGATAGCATAAGACATCCGGCCCAAAGTCAACAAACTGCTTTAATACAAGAATTTCTTGCTATTGAGGCAGTTTTTTTGGCATAAATGACGATATGATAACGAAGGAGAAGCAGATGAAAAAAGTATTACCGATGCTTGCGCTGAGGGGGAAATACATATATCCGAATTCGGTGATTCATTTTGATGTCTCACGGAGTAAATCGGTGCGTGCGATCGAGGAAGCCATGCAGAACGATCAGATGATTTTTTTAGACAATCAGATCGATCCGGCGATGGAAGATCCCAAATCCTACGATCTCTACCAGATCGGGACATTGGCGAGAATCCGCCAGGTAGTAAAACTGCCTCAAAATATTATCCGGGTTTTTGCCGAGGGTATGTTCCGGGCTGAAATTCTTGAAGTTTGTGAGGAAGAACCGATATTTCGGGTAGAAGCGGCCTATCAGCACACGGAGCAGCAGGAATTTGAACAGGATGAGAAAGAGGCGGTATTCCGCGCTTTGAAAGAAAGTTTTGAAAAATATACCGGGGTTTGGAATCAGATGGACCCCAATGTATACAGTTATATTCTCATGCAGACGGATCTGGAAGTGTTTGTGGACCATCTGGCAACCCATCTTCCATTTTCTCTGCAGAACAAACAGAAGCTCCTGGAAGAAATGGACTTAAAACCGAGATGTGAGCTGATGCTTGTGCTTCTGGAACAGGAACTGCGTTTGGCTTATCTTAGGCTGGATATCCAGGAGAAAGTGAAAGAGAACATCGATGACAATCAGCGTGAATATATGCTGAGAGAACAGCTCAAGGTGATCCGGGAAGAACTTGGAGAGACCAATATCGCAGACGAAGCCGATGAGTTCCTGCGCAAGCTTTCTGAAATGGAAGCAGGCGAAGAAGTGAAGGACAAGATTAAGAAAGAAATCTCCCGGTTTCAGGCTATGGGAAACAGTGCCGCCGAGAGCGCGGTGCTCAGAACTTACATTGAGATTATGCTGGATGTGCCATGGGAAAAACTTTCCGAAGATTCCATGGATCTGGAGGAAGCAGAAAATATTCTGGAAGAGGATCACTACGGACTGAAAAAGGTTAAGGAGCGGGTTCTGGAATATCTGGCGGCAAGGGCCATGAGCCAGAAAAAGGACGCGGCCATCCTCTGTCTTGTGGGACCTCCGGGAACGGGAAAAACATCCATCGCAAGGTCGATTGCCAAGGCAACCCACAAAGAATATGTGAGACTATCCCTCGGAGGCGTCAGAGACGAGTCTGAGATTCGGGGGCACAGGAAGACTTACGTGGGAGCTATGCCGGGAAGGATCGTGGCAGCGATCCGTCAGGCCAAAGTACGCAATCCTCTGATGCTCCTGGATGAAGTGGATAAGGTGGGAAAGGACCAGAGAGGAGATACGGCATCGGCACTTCTGGAAGTTCTGGATGGAGAGCAGAACGAACATTTCCGGGATCATTATCTGGAAGTGCCGCTGGATTTAAGTGATGTACTGTTCATCGCCACGGCAAATGATCTGTCCACGATCCCCAAGCCGCTTTTAGACAGGATGGAGGTCATAGAAGTTTCCAGTTACTCTGAAAACGAGAAATTCCACATTGCCAAAAATTATCTGGTAAAAAAGCAGATGGAAGCCAACGGGCTGACTCCGAAGGAAATTGTCTGGAAGGATGATGCCCTGAGACTGCTGATCGCCAGTTATACGAGAGAAGCGGGTGTGAGAAGCCTTGAGAGAACCATTGGAAATGTTTCCCGAAAGGTTACAAAGGATATTTATCAGGGGAAGAAGAAAAAGGTGACGGTGACGAGAAAAGCAGTCCGGGATTATCTGGGCACGGCGCCGTATGAACTGGAAAAAGAAAACTTGAAGGACGAGGTGGGAATCGTGCACGGGCTGGCATGGACTAGTGTCGGAGGAGTCATGCTCAACGTGGAAGTAAACACAATGCCGGGGAAGGGAAAATTTATCGTCACAGGGTCCCTTGGTGATGTGATGAAGGAATCGGCCCAGGCCGCAGTGAGCTATATCCGGAGCAAGAGCGGCAAATATAAGATCAAGGATGATTTCTTTGAAAACCACGATATCCACATCCATATTCCGGAAGGTGCAGTACCCAAAGACGGACCGTCTGCGGGGATCACCATGACCCTTGCCCTCCTCTCGGCTATCACAGGAAGAAAAGTCCGGGGGACTGTGGCAATGACCGGAGAGGTGACGATCAGGGGACAGGTATTGGCAATCGGGGGACTGAAAGAAAAAATGCTGGCAGCAAAACGCGCGGGCATGACAAAAGTACTCGTGCCAAAGGCCAATGAAAAGGATGTCAGGGAATTTGATACAGAGATCACAGAAAATATTGAGATCGTATATGTAAAGAAGATTGAGGACGTCGTAAGAGAGGCTCTTCTTTCTGAACAGACAAAAAGATGAGACAGGGAGGCAGCTTTCATGAACTATCAGGAGACAATGGAATTTATCGGACGTGCAAATAAGTTTGGAAGTATTTTAGGACTTGACAATATCAGGGAATTGTTAAACCGTCTCGGAAATCCCCAGGACCGGCTGAAGATCGTTCATATAGCAGGCACCAACGGAAAAGGTTCCACCCTGGCGTTTCTTGCGTCTGTATTTAAAGAACAGGGTTATGAAGCAGGACGATATGTGTCTCCTGCTTCTTTCTGCTATGAAGAAAAGTTCCGTATTAACGATGAGATTATCACAAAGGAAGATCTCTGCTTTTATATGGAGAAAATAAAAAAAACAGCGGAGGAGATGGTCAGAGACGGAAAAGAGCATCCGACAGTCTTCGAGATGGAGACTGCCCTGTCATTTCTTTATTTTCTCGATAAAAAAGTGGACGCAGTCCTTCTGGAAACAGGACTTGGGGGACGACTGGATGCAACGAATGTGATAAAGCATCCGATCTGTACAGTCATTGCGTCGATCAGCTATGACCATACCCAGTATCTCGGCAGCACTATTCAGGAGATCGCAGGTGAGAAGGCAGGTATCTTGAAAAAAGGATGTCCTGCAGTTTCTTACGATAATACTTTTGAGGCCAGGGAAGTGATAGAGAAGGCCGCAGGAGAAAAAAATGTGTCTCTCATCTTTGCAGAGGCAAGCCGTCTTGACGTCTTATCCGAAAACTTAAAGGGCGCAGAATTTTCTTACGTCTGCGCAGATGGAACAGAGTACCCGAATATGGAAATCGGTATGCTTGGGGAGCACCAGATCTGTAATGCCGCAGTCGCTCTGGAGACTATCCAAATCTTAAAAAAATCTTATATTTTTCGGCAGGATTCCATAAGAAAAGGATTAAAAAATGCTGTATGGGATGGCCGATTACAGCGTATTTGCGCGGTTCCTGAGGTTTATTGCGACGGAGCTCATAATCCGGACGGAGCCGAAAAGCTTTTACGGTTCCTTCAAAAGAATTTTACAAATAAAAAAATAATCTATATAATGGGAGTATTGTCGGATAAAGATTATTTGCAGATGTTAAAGATTATGTCTCCAATGTCAGATGAAATTTACGCGGTGACACCGGAAGGTGACCGTGCCCTGCCTTCGGGGGTGCTGGCTGACGCTGCCCGTCCGTTTTACCGGAAAGTGACCGAAGGAGGAAGTCTTGGAGAATGTTATCAGAAGGTTAAGAAGGAATGCGGACAGGACGATGTTATCGTCGTGTTCGGAACCCTGTCATTTTTAAAAGAACTGAGAGGTTAGAGCAGTGAAGCGGCTTTCATATATCACGAATCATCCGGAATATCAGAGTGCTTACCGGCAGATTCAGGATGCGGAGAAAGGAAGGGCCTTTTGTCTCCACGACACCGGGCATTTTCTGGCGGTTTCCAGGATTGCTTATATCCTTGTGCTTGAAGAACGGCTTGACGTAAAGAAAGATGTGATCTATGCCGCAGGCTTTCTGCACGATATCGGAAGAGGAAAGCAGTATTCCGAGGGAATTCCACATGAGGAGGCAGGCATTTCGATCGCCTCGGCTATTTTATCTGAGTCTCCTTATAATATAGAGGAGCGGAGCACGATTCTGCTTTTATTAGGGTCCCACAGAAGGCCGGACAGTGATAAGCTTTCCTGCCTTTTTGGCCGGGCAGACAAGCTCTCCAGGGACTGCGGCAACTGTAAGGCGAGAGAAGAATGCTACTGGCCGGAAGAGAAGAAAAACAACATATATCGGTATTAGGAGCTGGATATGAAGATAGGCAAAAGACAATTTGATATAAAAAACCATGGATATATTATGGGGATACTCAATGTGACTCCGGACTCTTTTTCGGATGGAGGAAGATACACCCGCCTGGATGCGGCTCTGAAGCATGCGGAGCAAATGCTCGGCGAAGGGGCGGATATCATTGATGTCGGAGGGGAATCCACCCGCCCGGGACATGAAAAGATCACCGCAGATGAAGAGATCGAGAGGACAGCTCCGGTGATTGAGGCCCTGAAAAGAGAGTTTGATCCGGTCATTTCCCTGGATACATACAAGTGGCAGGTGGCTAAGGAAGGCATCCGTGCAGGCGCTGATATGATTAATGACATATGGGGACTCAAGTGGGACGGAAAAATGGCTCCGCTGCTGGCCAGGGAAGGCCTTCCGGCCTGCCTTATGCATAACCGGAAGAATACAGATTACAAAAATTTTTTGAGTGATGTGATAAAGGATCTCAGGGAGACTATGCAGACTGCCGAGGAGGCCGGCATGCGGAAAGAACAGATACTGCTGGACCCGGGCATTGGATTTGCAAAGACTTTGGAACAAAATTTGATGCTCATGAACCATTTGGAACTTCTTCTTGAGTTTCAGGTGCCGGTACTGCTCGGTACATCCAGAAAATCTATGATTGGATTTACTCTGGATCTGCCGGCAGATGAGAGGACAGAGGGTACTGTGGCCACTACGGTGAGCGGATATATGAAAGGCTGCCGGATGTTCCGGGTTCATGACGTTAAGGAAAACAGGCGCGCCCTCACTATGATCGAGGCAATCTGCCGTTATTAAAGGAGCGGGGAAGATGGATCAGATTATTATAAAAGAGCTGGAGATTTACTGCAATCACGGCGTATATAAAGAAGAAAAAGTCCTGGGACAGAAATTTCTTGTGTCCGCAGTACTGTATACAGATACAAAACGGGCCGGCAAGAGTGATAAAATAGAATATTCCGTCAACTACGGGGAAGTATGCCATCGGATTCGGGAGATCATGGAAAGAAATACCTTTGATCTGATCGAACGGGTGGCGGAAACAATTGCAGAGCGGCTTCTTAAGGAATTTGACTTGATAAAGAAGACAGAGGTGGAAGTTAAGAAACCGTGGGCTCCGATTGGACTGCCGATTCAGAGTGTTTCTGTAAAAATCGAGAGGCAGTGGCACCGGGCGTATATCGGAATCGGTTCAAATATGGGGGACCGGATGCAGTATATAAACGAAGCGGTAAAACAGATGAAACAGGAAGATGATCTCAGGATGGCCTGTATGTCAGACCTTGCGGAGACAGAACCTTACGGATATACGGAGCAGGATAAATTTATCAACGGATGTATCGGTATCGATACATTGAAGACGCCTGAGGAACTCCTCGGATATTTGCAGAGACTGGAAAACAATGCGGGCAGAGAACGGCTCGTGCATTGGGGCCCCAGGACACTGGATCTGGATATTTTGCTGTATGATGACATAGTGATTCATGGGGAGCATTTGACCATACCTCATACAGAGATTCCGAAACGGAGTTTTGTTTTGGAGCCTCTTGCACAGATAGCACCTTATGAGAGGCATCCAGTTCTGAACAAAACCATCCTGGAGTTAAAAGATGCTTTGGAGGAAAAGGAAGAAAAATGAGAGATTTACTTGACATAAGAAAGGACATAGACCGGATTGACCGAAAGATCGTCCGCCTGTTTGAAGAGCGGATGCATTGTTCCGAAGAGGTTGCGGAGTATAAAAAGGGAACAGGCAAGCCGATCTATGACAGGGAGAGGGAACAGCAGAAGATAGAGGCACTCACCGGTGAAGTCGGACCGGAGTTTTTAAAGAAGGGGACAGAGGAACTCTTTTTGCAGCTCATGTCCATCGGGCGCAGATACCAGTATAGTCTCCTGTCGGAAGAAGACAGTTACGTGCGCAAAATGTTTAAAGAGGTAGATAAGCTGGAGATCAACCGTGATACAAAAGTTGTATATCAGGGGATTCCCGGAGCGTATCAGGAACAGGCCATGGTTCAGTTTTTCGGAGAGAATATCAGCCATTTTACGGCCGATGAGTTTAAAGATGTGGTCGTGGCAGTGGATGAGGGAAAGGCAGATTATGGTATCCTGCCCATCGAGAATACTTCCGCAGGTACTGTGAGCGGCATTTATGATCTTCTCCTGAATCATGACGTATGTGTAGTCGGAGAAGAGACGGTAGAGTGCAATCATGCTCTTGTAGGCATCAGGGGAACAGATCTTTCCAAGGTGACCAAGGTATATTCACATCCACAGGGGCTGATGCAGTGCAAACAATTTCTGGACGAGACCGGATGGGATCAGGTCCGCATAAGGAATACGGCGGTGGCGGCCAAAAAAGTTGCTGATGACAATGACCCGACCAAGGTTGCAATTTCCAGCGAGCGGGCGGCAAAGCTCTATGGACTGGAGGTACTGAAGCGCAATGTGAATTACGAAGGAAATAACTGCACCCGTTTTGTGGTCATGTCAAAGAAAAAACAGTACCGGGGAGATGCCGGGAAGGTGAGCATCAGTTTTTCTCTTCCGCATGAGACGGGATCTCTTTATAACATTCTTGCACATTTTATGTTCAATGATGTCAGCATGACGAATATTGAATCCAGGCCGCTTCCGAACAGGCAGTGGGAATACGGATTTTATATAGATGTGGCCGGAAACTTAAATGAACCGGGCATACGCAATGCTCTGACCGGCATCCGGGCGGAAGTAAAAGATTTTAAAATACTTGGAAATTTTTAAGGAGAGAGAGGGGCAGGCTTAAAAAAATACAAAATTAGGTGGGAAGAAAACATGAACAGTAAATCAAATGGTTTCAAAGACAAACTAGGAAAAATTCATAACTTTATTCATAAGTTTGGAAAATATTTTATCATTGTGTGTCTGATCTTATTCTGTGTTCTGTGTATCAAGAATAAAGATCAGTTCGCGGAGCGGGTGGCAAAAGGCGTGCCTGAAAGCGGTATGGAAAAGATCCCGGTTGCAGATGGAGATACGATCACGCAGGAATTCAAAGCTAATTTTACTATGGCAGAAAAATTAGAATTCCGTATAGGGAGAAACTTTGGTGATGCAAGGCCTGGAAGGATTGAACTGAGTATTAAGGATTCCAAAGGAAATATTATTTTTCACGTAACTCCGACCATGGAAGAAGTGGATGGAAGAGCTGAAATAAAAGCCACGATGAGAAGAAGAGAACTGGATGAAGATCGTTGGTATAAGGCAATCGTAAACCAGAAACTAGAGAAAGGCGAAACTTATACTTACGAGATCAAGGGGGTCGGAATTAAGAAAGATGATCCGCTGTATATTTATACGTCCAGAGATATGGGATCAATTTTTGAGCCGCTCATAAAAAACGGACAGAAAACAGAGATCCGTCTTTGTGCAAAAATGTGGACTACTCAAATTGATATGTGGGCCATTGGTCTGACGATTGCAATTGCATTAGGATTGATCGTGCTCTTGCTTGTACAGATTAAAATTCCTGAAAAGCTGAATAAATGGATGTCATGGGCATTATTCATCGTGAATCCGTGGCTGGCTTTTTATATGGTGGAAAAAGTATTCTACAATCCGATCAGCGTTATGGGAGTTTTTTCTTATGCGCTGAATATCATCTGGTTCTATGTTATTTTTGGAATTCTGCTTTTGATCTTTAACAGGACAAAATACGCAGTCATTGTAGGAGATTTACTTTTATACGGATGTGCCATCGGTAACTACTTTGTTATGCAGTTCCGGGGAACTCCGATCACACCGGCAGACATTTGGGCGTTCGGTACCGCGATGGATGTGGCAGATCATTATACATTGTCTTATAATAAAGCAGCCATTGTTGCAACAATCATCTGCCTCGCACTCTGTATCATTGCATGGAAACTGGATACTATAAAAGCATTCCGATGGAAACAGCGGCTGATTGCACTGATTGTAGTGGCAGCAGTTACAATAGGACAGAGCTTTCTCTGTACGAGAGTAAATTTTCTGGAATCAAAAAATGTAAAGGTAGAATTCTTCAATCAGAAAAAGGGCTATAAAAGAAATGGCTTTGTGTTAAGTTTCCTCCTGAATGTGCAGTATCTCCTCGGAACGGAACCGGAAGGGTACAGTGTAGATAAGGTAAAAGACATTGCCAAAAATTATGAGGTGACAACCGGACAGAATAAGGCTCTGAAGCAAAAACCAAATGTGGTCGTCATCATGAACGAGACATTTTCTGATCTGAATGTGGTCAACAAGATCAAGACAAATAAAGAAGTGATGCCTTATATCAATTCCATGAAAGAAAATACGATCAAGGGCGATATGCTTGTATCGGTATTCGGAGGAGGAACAAGCAACTCTGAGTATGAGTTCCTCACAGGAAACTCAGTGTCTTCTCTTCCGCTGAACGGAAATGCCTATACACAGTTTGTAAAACACGAAGTGCCGAGTCTCGCCACCCAGTTAAAAGAACAGGGATATGACACGACCGCATTCCATCCATATAAGCCGAATGCATGGAACAGACAGAGCGTGTATCCGCTGCTAGGATTCGAGAACTTCCTGGATGAGTCATCCTTGGATGAATCCAAAGTCAGGAGAATCAGAGGATGGGTCAGTGATGAGTCTGATTACGATAAGATCATAGAGACGTTTGAGAATAGAAAATCAGATAATCCTCTGTTTATGTTTAATGTAACGATTCAGAACCACGGCGGATATCTGCTTCCGGACGATAACTTCAAGCAGGAAATTACGATTGAAGACGAGAAGAAGACAGAGCCTGCAGAGCGCTATCTGTCTCTGATCCATGAATCCGACCGGGCATTTAAAAAGCTGATCGATTATTTTAAGGATCAAAAAGAGCCGACCATCGTTGTGATGTTCGGGGACCATCAGCCGAAACTGGAAGATGAGTTTTATGAACTTCTCTACGGAAAGGACTTAAACAGTCTGAGCATCAAGGAGATGCAGAAGAAATTTACCGTTCCGTTTGTCATCTGGGCAAACTATGATATCAAAGAACAGGAAAATGTAAAGCTCACCAGTGTCAACTATCTGTCCACGCTGATGCTCAAGCAGACAAATTTAAAACTGACTCCGTATAATCAGTATCTGGAAGAACTGGAGAAACAGATCCCGGCGATCAATGCCAACGGATATGTGACAAAAGACGGTAAAAATGTTGCGACCCAGGATGAGGAAGATAAAGATAAATGGCTGACAAACTATCAGTATCTGCAGTACAATTCCCTGCTGGATTATAAACACCGCGTAGATTCCTTCTTTTCTGTGAAAGAAAAGTAGGAATCTCCCTGCGGATTCTTGACACATGAGACAAAACAATATAATATTAAAATGTTGTTCGCTTTATGCAAAAGAAAATGGCGAGGACACGTCATTGATAATTAGGAGGATACACATATGGTTAAAGCAATAGTTGGAGCTAACTGGGGCGACGAAGGAAAAGGTAAGATCACGGATATGTTAGGTGAGACTTCTGACATTATCGTGCGTTTCCAGGGAGGAGCGAATGCCGGGCATACCATCATTAACGACTACGGAAAGTTCGCGCTTCACACGCTGCCATCCGGTGTATTCTATGATCATACAACCAGTATTATTGGAAACGGTGTGGCACTGAATATCCCTGTGCTCTTTAAGGAGATTGGGGAAATCGTCTCCCAGGGTGTGCCAAAGCCGAATATCCTCATTTCCGACCGTGCCCAGATCGTTATGCCGTACCATATCCTGTTTGATGAATACGAGGAAGAACGATTGGGGAAAGGGTCTTTCGGATCTACAAAGTCGGGGATCGCACCGTTTTATTCAGACAAATATGCAAAGATCGGCTTCCAGGTCAACGAGCTGTTCGACGGAAAAGCGTTAAAAGAAAAACTGATCAGGATCTGTGAGACGAAAAATGTTTTGCTTGAGCATCTCTACCACAAACCGCTTCTCAACCCGGATGAGCTGTATGAAACACTGATGGAGTACAAGGAGATGGTAGCGCCGTATGTCTGCGACGTATCCCTGTTCCTTCACAAAGCGATGAAAGAAAACAAGACCATTCTCCTGGAAGGCCAGCTGGGCTCGTTAAAGGACCCGGACCACGGTATTTACCCGATGGTGACATCCTCTTCTACTTTAGCGGCATACGGAGCCATCGGTGCAGGTATTCCGCCATACGAGATCAAGAAGATCGTCACCGTAGTCAAGGCATACTCAAGTGCCGTAGGAGCAGGTGCCTTCGTCAGTGAGATTTTCGGGGAAGAAGCCGATGAGCTCAGAAAACGCGGCGGAGACGGCGGCGAATTCGGGGCAACGACCGGACGTCCGAGAAGGATGGGATGGTTCGACACCGTGGCTTCCAAGTACGGATGCAGGATGCAGGGAACGACAGACGTGGCATTTACTGTGCTCGATGTCCTCGGTTATCTAGAAGAAATTCCGGTTTGCGTCGCTTATGATATTGATGGGGAAATAACTACCGATTTTCCGACAACCGGTGATCTGGAGAAAGCAAAACCGGTGATCGAAGTACTTCCGGGATGGAAGAGTGACATCCGCGGAATTACAAAATATGAGGATCTGCCGGAAAACTGCAGAAAATACGTAGAGTTCGTCGAGGAGAAGATCGGATATCCGATTACTCTGATCTCCAACGGACCCGGCAGACATGAGATTATCCGCAGAGGATACACAGACTAAAAATGAAAAACCTCTTTGCAGATACGGCAAAGAGGTTTTTTGCAAAGGTATAGGAGACATCTATGGAAAAAGAACAGGAACAAGAGAATAAGAAAAAACAAAACTTCAGGAAAGAGGTCAGAAGCTGGATTGTCTGTATTGCTGCCACTCTGGCTATTACTTTGTTTATCACAAATTTCGTCATAGTCAATGCCAGTATACCAAGCGGTTCCATGGAAAATACCATCATGACCGGAGATAAACTTATTGCATTCAGGACCGCATACCTGTTCAGTGAGCCTGAACGGGGGGATGTGATTATATTTGAGTATCCGGATGATGAGTCGGAGTGGTATATTAAGAGAGTTATCGCGCTTCCGGGAGAGACGATCGAGGTAAAGGACGGAAAGGTTTATATCAACGGGAGTAAAAAGCCCCTGAAGGAACCTTATATCAAAGAGGAGCCTGTGGACGATTTTGGACCGTATAAAGTGCCCGGGAACGGGTACTTTGTCATGGGAGACAACCGGAACAGTTCCAATGACGCCAGAGAATGGCAGACCCACTATGTGACCAGGGAAGAGATCATAGGAAAAGCGAGCTTTCGATATTATCCGTCTCCGAAGTGGATCAAATAAAGGAGTGAGACCATGAAAAGAAAAATTAGGATTCTTATGCTGGCAGCGGCAGTTATGCTTGCTCTGGCAGCGTCCGGATGTCAAAAAAAAGCTGAACGAGAGCAAAAGCCTTTTGTATCAGAAAAAGAACTGAAAGCATTCATAGGAGAGACGACCAAAAAAGACGAGGTTTCGGACTTTCCAAAACTGGACTACGCTTCGGACCAAAGGGTGATGTTCCATAATTCCCAGGGCTTTTATGTCTTTGACATGAAGGAAAAGAAAGTCACCGCAGCTTTGGATCTGGTAAAAATGAAATTATTTTCCGAGGATGGAGAGACCGAGACGAAGATTATTGTATCCGGCGACGGAAATGTGGTACGGCTTTTAAGAACAAAAGGGGAAGATACGGTTAAGGACTATTTCTATGATGTGAAGGAACAGACTTTGTCTGACCAAAAACAGGCCTTTGATGATGTCTATGAAGGAGATATTCAGAAGACAGGTGAAAAGAAGTTTGCCGGACACTCGAAGGAAGAAGTGATCCGGGAGCTGATGGAGCAAGGACAAAATGACTCCAATGCGATGATCCAAAATGACCGCACCGTAGATTTTCTCGGTTATCCATCCGGGGTATATATGAAGGAAGATCAGATGTTTAAAAATGTTTCTCTGATCCAATACGATGTTAAAGCAAAAAAGAAGTCTGTGACTCCTCTGTTTGACGGATTTGTAAAGACCGATCAGGAAACGGACGCCTCAAAGCTTGTCTTTGAAGGCAGCCGTTTCATGAAATTCAGCGAAAACGGAGTCCTCTACTTCGATGTGGATGCTATGCAGAAGACCGGCGGGACAAAGGGTACATTCGGAGACCTTGTCATCGGAAATGTCTTTCAGTCAAAGAGCGGAAAGCTTACGGTCTCATTTGAAGATATTTCAAAGGCGGATCTTTCGTTGAAACCGGTGCTGTCACTGAACAACATCGATGAAAAAGGGGAACCTCAGATGATGGAATTAAAAGAAGGCAGGAATACTTATACGTTCAGCGGTCTGAAAAAAGAATTATTTTATTATATTGACTACTATGCAACGAAAGATGCCCCGGATGAAAAGAGCATGAAAAAGACCGATCAGCAAAATAAAAAGCTCAGGGTGAGCATAAGCAGCTAAAAGCATGGACGCGGGATACAGTCTGTGCTATAATATTGATACAAAAAAATTGTATGAACCTAATTATTTTTTGGAAAGTGAGGAAGCAGGTATGACATGTGAAACCATCAATGCACAGAAAGCTCCCGCAGCAGTGGGACCGTACTGCCATGCGGTAAAAGCGAGTGAATTTGTGTTTACTTCAGGACAGCTTGGGCTGGACCCGGAGAACGGAACTCTTCCGGAAGGAGTGGAAGCCCAGGCGGACCAGGCGCTGATCAACCTGGACGAAGTGCTGAAAGCGGCAGGATTATCGCTGGATGATGTGATCAAGACTACCGTATTTTTAGACGATATCAATGATTTTGCGGCAATCAATGCAATTTATGAGAAGAGGTTCGGAGACAATAAACCTGCCCGTTCCTGTGTGGAAGTGGCGGCACTCCCCAAAGGAGCCCTTTTTGAAATAGAAGCGATCGCAGCTGTTAAATAACATTATCACCGAAGAAAACCCGATTTCCTGTAAATGTGAATTCAGGACCCGGGTTTTTTTATTGCTGGTGGAGTGTAGTAAAAAAATTTCGATACAAAAGGAATGAAGATACGGGAGATTGCCGGCAGGATACTCCGGGAAGTGACGGGGAAAGTCCATATGAATATCAGGAGGGATGCTTATCGAGCAGTCCCTCTTGATTTTAAGAAACTAAGCTTTCATTTCCTCCTCCGCAGGGTTGCCCTGTTCAGATTCTCCGGGAGTATACACGAGCAGTTTTTTTGACGTAAAATAAAAAACTCCGGTGGTGACGGCAGAGGCCAGAATATCTGCAATCGGTTCTGCGGTGAAGATTCCCGTTGTGCCAAGAAATAACGGCAGGATCAAGGCCAGAGGGATCAGCAGGATGATTTTCCTCAGAAGGGCCATAACAAGAGAAATTTTTGCCCTGCCCAGTGCCATAAAAGTATTCTGGCAGGCGTACTGTGCCCCGATAAACAGAAAGCCTCCCATGAAAATGCGGATCATGGGTCTGCCGAGCACAGAAAGCTGCCTGGCCGCCTCACCGCTGGAAAACAGATATATATAGATCTGGGGAACTGCCATGGAGAGGGCCCAGATTCCAAAGGTGTAGGCCACAGTGATAACAAATAACAGCCGAAAGGCCTTTTTTACCCGGTCCATATTCCGGCTTCCATAATTAAAGCTGATGATCGGCTGTGCACCCTGGGCGAGTCCAAGGGCGGGCATGGATAGAAACTGCATGGCGCTTATGGCAATGGTCGTGACGGAGACCAGGGAGTCTGCGCTGGCACCGCCGTAGCGTTTCATTCCTGAATTTAATGTGATCTGTACCAGACTTTCCGTGGACTGCATAATAAACGGCGCGATTCCCAGGGCGATGACAGGGAGAAGAACTTTTGCTTCCAGCCTGAGATTTTTACGGCGGATCTTCAGATCCGTTTTCTTTCCGGTTAAAAAACCGAGGACCCAGGCCGCAGAGATACCCTGGGAAATGACGGTGGCTAAGGCGGAGCCCTTGACACCGAGACCCATTACAAAAATAAAGATTGGGTCCAGCACGATATTTAAGACAGCCCCGATCAGCACTGTGAGCATACTGGTCCTGGCAAATCCCTGGCAGGTGATAAAGCTGTTCAGGCCGAGAGAAAACATGACGAAAATGGAGCCGAGCAGATAGATGCTCAGATAGTCATTGGCATAAGGCAGTATATTGTCTGTCGCTCCAAATATGGAAAGCAGGGGTTCTTTTGCAAGGTAAAAAAACAGGGTAAGGGGAACGGCCAGAGCAATCAAAGCCGTGACGGCATTCCCAAGAATCTTTTCTGCCCCGTCATAATCCTGCTGTCCCATTTTTATTGAGACTCTGGGACTTCCTCCCATACCGATCATGGAGGCAAATGCAGAGATAATCATAATGATCGGAAAAGCAATTCCAAGCCCTGCAATGGCAAGAGGCCCTTCTCCTCCCGGAAGACGGCCGATGTAAATGCGGTCCACCATATTATACAGCGCGTTTATGATTTGGGCGGCAATGGTGGGAACAGCCAGCTGGAACAGTAATTTGCCCACAGGCATGGTTCCAAGGGCTGTTTCGTTGTTCGTATTCAAAAAATCACTCCTATCATATGAAAAATGTCACTCTTTTATTTTACATTGTTTTTTCAATGGGAGCAATTCTTTTATTCAGGAAAGGTGTAGGTTATGGACAGTCAGAAAGGGAAGCAAGAGATCGTATATCAGGTATATCCTAAAAGTTTTTGCGACGGTAACGGGGATGGGATCGGAGATTTAAGAGGGATTCTAAAGCGTCTTGATTATCTTAATGATCTGGGAGTGACTGTGCTGTGGATCTGTCCGGTCTATGCTTCACCGATGGAGGATTTGGAAAAACTCATATATGAGGCGGGGATCAGGGGGATGAAAATAATGATGGATCTGGTACTCAACCATACATCGGATGAACATCTGTGGTTTCAGAATGCGCTGAGGGATCAAAAAAGCAGATACAGGGATTATTATATATTTAAGAAATCCCGGGAGGGGCGCCCTCCGAGCAATTTAAGGTCTGTTTTCGGGGGATCGGTATGGGAGCCCGTTGAGGGAGCGGAGGAGTATTATTTTCATTCTTTTTCAAAAAGACAGCCGGATCTTAACTGGGAAAATGAAGACATGAGAAAAGAACTGTATGAAATGATACGGTGGTGGATGGAAAGGATGGACTGTCCGGCTGTTTTCCGTATACAAGGAATGTAAAAGGGATTGAAGTTTTTTTGGGAGAACTTAAAAACGAAGTATTTGACCCATTAGACTGTATCACTGTCTCGGAGGCCGTAGATGTACCATATTCATCGCTTGGGGATTATATCGGGGAGCAGGGATGCTTTTCTATGATGTTTGATTTCAGTTATACAAATTTCGATCTGGAAGGGAAAGATGAGAAATGGTATAAAAGAAAAGCATGGACAGCAGAAGAATTCAGAGAGTTACTGTTTAAAAGCCAGGAAGAGATTCAGAAGACCGGATGGCCGGCATGTATTTCTTTTTGAGGGGAACCCCTTTTATTTATCAGGGACAGGAATTAGGAACAACAAATGTGTGGAAAGATTCTGTCAGTGAATTTGATGATATTGAGAGCAGGGGGCAGTACCATGCAGATGATATAAAAAATTTCTATACTTAAGAAGAAATTCATTCTTTTTTAATCTATTCCATTAGGATACAATGAAATAGATTGTTACTGTTTTGCCAGATAAATAATTGGAGGTAATTAGAATGAACCAGCGGAGCACTGAGATTGTGCAGTTATTAAGTAAAGAGAAGGATGAGATTACAGTCTCAGGATTTGCAGAATATTTTCAGGTGTCTCAGAAAACCATCCGCAATGATCTGAAGGAAATCAATACAATCCTGGGTCAAAACCAGCGGGAGGAAGTTGTGATAAACAGCGGGGGCAGGATCAATCCGCCGGAGAATTTTAAGGAATCTCTGTCATTATTGCTCGAAGGGGACTTCTACAGCTATAAATTATCCAGGGAAGAACGGAAACAGGCAGCATCTGCTATGATCGTAAATTCTAACGATTACATTACCCTTGCAACCATCGCCGACCATTTATTTGTGAGCAGGGCAACGGTAATCAACGACCTGAAAGATATCAAGGCATTTATAAAGGAAGGGAACTTGAAGGTGATCTCTCACGCCAATAAGGGACTTCGTATAGAAGGTCCGGAGAGCGAAAAGAGAAAATTTCTTTTGAATCTGCTTCGTCCGTCTGTGTCTATTTATGAGAACCATAAAAATGTAGTTGCTGAACATGTCAGTGTACAGGCAGGTGACTCCAGTGTAATACAAAAGATCCTGGGGGAACAGGAACAACGCTATAAGAAATATCTGGATGACAGTTCCTTTCAGGAGATTGTTCTCTATTTAAGGATTATGATAAATCGCAATCAGTCGGGCGAATTTTTGGAGACGCAGCCGGATGAAAACAGTGAGAATTATATGTTTGCCCTGGATACATTAAAATATATCTCTCAGTACTGCGATGTTGTTACAACAGAGGATGATATAAAGTGTTTCAGCAGCTTCCTGGACGGCGTGCGGTATATGAAACATAACACAATTAATAAGAATACAGTGATTATCCAAATGATCACAAGACAATATATTGCCGGTATTTCCTCGGAATTGGGAATAGATCTGAATACAGATTATGAGTTTTTTGAGAATCTGTCCAATCACCTGGAATCCATATTTTCTGCACCGCCGATCGATTACCAGGAAGTTAATGTGATAAATGAGGTGCTGGAAGATAATCAGGATGTACTTGAGGCGGTCATAAACCAGATGTTTGTTATCTACCAATATACAGAGCGCAAATTAAATGAAATAGAAATAAAGTATATTGCGATTCATGTGTGTGCGGCGATTGAACGAAAGAAGAATAAGGAAGTGGCTTTTCGTGTGATCGTAGCCTGTCATGCAGGCATCGGAACATCCAGACTATTACTGGAAAAGCTGAAAAGACATTTTAAATTCCGGGTTGTGGATGTAGTCTCTGCCCATGAAGCAATGAGTATTGAACCCAATTCAGCTGATTTTGTGATTTCTACAGTTCCGCTGGAAGGCTGTTCGTTAGAGTATGTTGTAGTATCGGTAGCCTTCAATGATGCAGACTACATACGTGTGGGAAACAGAATTGATGCGCTGAGAAACGGCAGAAATCTTCCGGTCAGAATGGAGGAAGATGGGTTAAGTGCGAAGGGCCTGATCGACGAGGTCCGTCCCCTTGTATACAGAATGATTGAGCCGGAAGATAGAGCAAAGGAGTTTATGAAGGAACTCCGCGGAGTGGTGCGGGGGTATTTTAAACAGTCTGTAGAGAGTGAGGCGGAGATCTTGTCCCCATATCTGCATCATTTGCTGCCCGCAGCAAACATTGAGGTGGATGTAGAGTGTGAAGACTGGAAAGATGCAGTGCGCAAGTCTGGTGAGAAACTTGTAGAACGAGGCTATATTGAACCAAGATATATAGATGCAATGATCCACAGCATCGAGGAATATGGTTCCTATGTTGTGTTGTCGGAAGGATTTGCCATGCCGCATGCGAAAGTAGAGGAAGGCAGCATCCGCCTTGGTATGTATTTCATCCGTCTAAAGAATCCCGTGCCGTTCGGGGTCGAAGGACTGGACCCCATAGAGTTTGTATGCTGTCTGAGCGCCATTGATCATAAGAGTTATTTAAAGGCATTTTTCAGTCTCGTAAATATGCTGAGGGATGACGAGTACAGGCGGCTTCTGCATGAGGCAAAGAGCTCTGAGGAGATTGCAAGAATGATTGAAACATATGAACACAGCAGTGTTTAAATAACAAAAAAGCATTGGTCGGATTTATTTCTGGGAGAGGAAATAAATTCGACCAATTTATTTTATTTCCAGGTCCGGAAATGGATTCGACCAAACTAAAATTTTTCCCGGAAGGGGAAATACCTTTCACTGTTTTTGATTTTATATGCATGATACTATGTATTTGTAAATGAGAGATGGGAAGCCGGCCGGCAGATCTCAGCAACACAAATACTAAAGTAAAAAGTGGAGGTACATATGGAAATACTATTAAAGTTTTTTCAGGGATTTGTAAATTTGGGGGCAAGTGTTCTGCTTCCGGTCGTAATCGCAATATTAGCTGTTTTCTTTGGCATGAAAGCAGGACGGGCGATTAAAGCCGGCTTATTGGTAGGAATTGGTTTTCAGGGGCTTTGTTTAGCGGTAAATTTACTGATTACTTCAGTGACACCGGCGATGGAATATTATGAAAAATTAGGATCAGGATATGACACATTGGAAGTTGGATTTGCAGCACTGGGTGCAGCATCATGGACCACACCATTTGCAGTTCTTGTAATTCCGTCAATTATCCTTGTCAATATCATTTTAGTCCGCTTAAAGGTTACAAAGGTATTAAATGTTGATATCTGGAATTTCATGCATTTTCTTGTGCCGGGAGCACTCGCATATGCTTTGTTTGGAAATGCTGTCATTGGATTTTTAGTTGCTTTTGTCTGCGGTATTATTGTTCTGTTTTTTGCTCAGTGGACTGCGAAACCCTGGCAGGAATTTTTTGGACTGGAAGGGACAACATGTACATGCCTGTCTTTCGTAGCATGGGCTTATCCGATCGGCTACGGATTAAATAAGATCATAGACAAAATTCCGGGACTTAACAAGATTGATATAAATATGGATAAGGTGGGACAAAAGCTTGGAGTGTTTGGCGATCCTGCAATCATTGGTGTTGTAGTAGGAGCTTTTCTTGCAATCATTACAAAGCAAAGTCCTGGAGAAACTCTCACAATGGCAATGGGTGTTGCGGCAGCTATGGTATTGATCCCAAGAATGGTATCCATCATGATGGAAGGATTATCTCCGCTGGGACAGTCCGCAAATGAATATATGCATAAAAAAATCGGAGAAGATGCAGATATTTATATTGGTATGGATATTGCACTTGGTTTAGGTGATCCAACTTGTATTACATGTACTGCGATTATGATTCCGATTACCATACTGCTTGTATTTCTTGTACCGGATATGAGATTCTTTCCACTTGGATTATTAGCTGAGATCTGTTATTTGGCACCTATGGTCGTTTTGAGCAGCAAGGGAAATCTATTTCGCTCACTGATTGCAATGACTATTTTGATGTACATAACTCTGTTTTTGGCGAATATGTTTATTCCGGAAGCCACAAGCATGATGTCTGTTACGAATGTAGATTTTGGAAAAAGTGTCACGGCATCTCATTTTGGATGGAATCCCGGCAATGTAGTTGTATCAATTATTCATAGAATTATGGCGATGTTCGTATGAGGGGGCTCTAAATGAAAACTAGATATTTGGTAATTCACGGGACAGCAGCTAATAGTGAAGAAGCAATTAAATTATGTGGAGATGCCTTATATAAAGCAGGTATTGTTGAAAAAAATTTTGGAGTTCTTTGTGCCCAACGTGAAAAAGATTTCCCAACAGGGCTTCCTACAGAAATTCCAACAGCCATTCCTCATGTAAAAGATGAAGGGATTACACAGAACGCAATCTGTCTGCTGAAACTCAACTGTCCGGTAACCTTCAAACGACTGGACGATGATACAGAAGAAGTGAAAACAGATATGATTTTCAATCTGGCGATCAAAGATGCCAATGAACACTTAGCAGTGCTGCAAAAAATGATGGCATTTTTGAATGATCCGGAAGTCTTATTAAAATGTAAAAAACTTTCAAATAAAGAAACGGAGGCTTATCTTCAGGAAAAATTAGGATCATAATTAATCACAGTAAAGGAGAAGAATTATGGCAAAAGAAGTGAAAGTATTAGTAGCATGCGGCAGCGGTGTGGCAACGTCAACCATTGCCCAGGAAGAAATCAAAGAGATTGCAAAAAATGCAGGGGTGAAGATCAGATTGGTGAAAGGGACGATTGCAGAAGTTCCCATCAAACAAAAAGACGTAGATGTAGTTTTTACTACTGCCAATTACCGAAATCCGCTTGAAAAGCCGCATCTCAGTGTGTTTGGGCTTGTCTCCGGACTGAATAAGGAAGCATCAAAAAAGAAAGTTGAAGAATTGCTTAAAACGATTTCAGAAGAGTTATAAAAGCCCGAATATGTGAAAGGATCAGGTGGTTATAGATGAAAGCAGGAGTTTTACTCGCAAGAGATGACATAAGATATGAGGAAGTACAGACCCCGGAGCCAAAAGCCGGGGAAGTGCTTGTAAAAGTAAAATATTCCGGGATCTGCGGTTCAGATGTACCCCGGGTAAATGAAGACGGAGCCCACTTCTATCCGATCATTCTCGGACATGAGTTCTCAGGGATTGTGGAAGCTGTGGGAGATGGAGTGACAAAGGTAAAGAAAGGCCAGCGGGTCGCCGGAGCTCCATTGGTCCCGTGCATGAAATGTGAAGACTGTATGAAAGGTGATTATGCACTCTGTAAAGACTATAGTTTTATCGGGACAAGACAAGCAGGAAGCTATGCAGAATATATCTGTCTTCCGGAGCAAAACGTGGTTCCTTTTAAGGATACAGTATCCTTTGAACAAGGAGCGCTGTTTGAACCGGCGGCAGTTGCGCTCCATGGATTAGAGTGTCTTCCATATGAGGGAGGAAAGACTGTTGCTGTGCTGGGCGGAGGAACGATCGGACTGCTTGTCATGCAGTGGGCAAATATTTTCGGATCTGCAAAGACTGTTGTATTTGATATTGACGATGAAAAAATTGAACTGGCAAAACAGTTGGGAGCAGCCGATGGCGTAAATACCTTAAAAGAAGGTTTTATGGAAAAGGCCATGGAACTGACGGATCAAAAAGGCTACGATTATATTTTTGAAACGGCAGGAAGTACTGTGACAATGAAGATGGCATATGAACTGGCGGCAAATAAGGCTGGAATCTGCTATATCGGAAAACCTACAAGAGAATTAACCTTTACTGTGAAAGAATGGGAGAACATGAACCGTAAAGAGTTCACTATGACAGGGTCCTGGCTATCTTATTCTGCTCCGTTTCCGGGACATGAGTGGGAGTGTGCGGCACACTATTTTGCAACAGGACAATTAAAGGGGGAAGAATCCCTGATCTATAAGAAGCTTCCGCTTTCCAGGATCGCAGAAGGATTTGAGATGTTCAAGACCCGGGGAGCAGTAAAAGGAAAGATTTTAATTGACAGTGAAGCATGATCATAAGGCGTCTGAAGAGATAAAAGAAAGAGGTTTGACCGTGAGAAAAATAAAACTATCTCCATCCATCTTTGCAGCAGACTTAGGAGAATTAAAAAACCAGATCAAAGAATTAGAAGACAGTCAGACAGAACTGCTCCATGTGGACGTGATGGACGGACATTTTGTGGAGCGGATGGCATTTGGAGCAGATCACATTAAGGCACTGAAATCAATGACCGACATTCCGCTGGATGTTCATTTAATGATCGAACATCCGGAAGTACATATTGACAGCATTGCTGACGCAGGGGCAGATATCATAACGATCCATCAGGAGTCGACCGCAAGGGTGTTAAGCTGTCTGCATAAAATCCGTAACCGGGGCATCAAGGCCGGCATCGTGCTGAGTCCAGGGACGCCGGAAGAGACTATTAAATATTTATTGGATGATGTAGATATGATCCTTCTGATGAGTGTAAATCCCGGGGAAGGCGGACAGCATTTCCTGAGTTCAACCGTGAAGAAAATTAAGAATGTCCGGGCAATGATCGGAGACCGGAATATTGATATTGAAGTAGACGGAAGTATTGATCAAAAGACAATAAAACCATGTTATGAAGCAGGAGCAAATGTTTTTGTATCCGGGGGATATTTATTCAAAAATATTAAAGAGAATACAGAGGCTTTAAGAAAGGCAGTGAGAGGATGAAAGCTTTAACATTTTATGATGTACAGGATTTAAGATATGAAGAGGTTCCTGATCCTAAAATTGAAAAAGACGATGATGTTATTGTAAAAGTGAAAGTAGGCGGAATTTGTGGTTCGGATATCGCAAGATACCGCAATCTGGGACCTTATGTAAAAGGGAATGTCTGGGGGCACGAATTTTCAGGAGAGGTTGTAGAGGCCGGTCCTGCCGTTACAGAATTAAAAGTCGGTGACCGGGTGGTAGGATGCCCAAACCTGGTTTGTCATGAATGTGAGTACTGCAAAAGCGGATATCCATCAAGATGTGAATCTTTAAATACCATTGGAGCATATGTTCCGGGTGCATTTGCAGAATACATTAAAATGCCGGCCGTCAATCTTGTCAAGATGGTGGAAGGTATGACCTTTGAGCAGGGTGCATTGGTAGAACCGGCAACGGTTGCGATTCACGGATTATATCAGACAAACATTAAAATGGGATATGAAGTTGCCGTTGTGGGATGTGGAAATATTGGACTGATGGCAATCCAATGGGCCAAAGCATTTGGGGCAAAGAAAGTGTTTGCCATTGACATCGATGATGCGCAATTACAGGCTGCTGAGGATTTTGGCGCTGATGTGCTAATTAATTCTGCTGATATCGATTTCCATGATGAGATCAGAAAATATGGAAATGGCGTGGATCTGGCCATTGAATCAGCAGGAAATCCTTTTACTGCTGCAAGAGTGCTCGGGCTGCCGAAAAAGGGCGGGGAGGTTGTATACATGGGAATTCCATATGCGGATGTTCCGGTTCCAAGATTTTATTTTGAAAGAATTATGAGAAACGAATTAAATATCATCGGTTCCTGGTGTACCATTTCTGCTCCATATCCGGGAGAGGAATGGAACAATGCGGTAGAATATATCGGAAACAAAAAGGTGGATGTTCTTGGAATGGTTACGCATAAAGTGAATTTAAGCAAAGGCCCGGAGATGTTTGAAAAGATCATTGCCGATCCAAAGGGATTCGGAAAAGTTCTGTTATATCCGGAAGAAATCATGTAAAGAAGGTGGTATTTTGGGAACGAAAGTAATTATAAAAGAATTAGAACAATCAGCTGACAGAATTCCTGAATATCAGATTTCAGATCTGATCCAGAAGATTAAGTCTCATAAACGGATCTTTGTTTATGGGACCGGAAGATCAGGATTAATGTTAAAAGCCCTTGCTATGAGACTAATGCAGATTGGCCTGGATGCATATGTAGTGGGAGAAACCACAACACCGTCTGTAGAAAAGGGAGATTTGCTGATCGTGGCTTCTGCTTCAGGAGAAACAGGCAGTGTTTGTATGACGGCACAGTCGGCAAAGAATCAGGGTGCAGATTTAGTCGTCATTTCTTCAGCAGCGGAATCGACCTTGAAAAAGATCCAGACACCGAATATCACAATTGAATCTGCAACAAAATTTGCTGTGTCTGACACAAGCATCCAGCCTCTGGGCAGTTTGTTCGAACAGATGCTGCTCATAGTGTTTGATGCGGCAGTATTGGAAATAAGCCGGGAAAAGCCGGGAAGTAATGACGATATGGCAAAGAGACACGCAAGTCTGGAGTAGCTTGTGACAGAAATCTTTCATTCTATAGGAAAGACATTGTTACAACAAAGTGATAAAGGAATGATTCCTATAGAATAAAAAACCCTCCGGGGGATGCAATTGCGTGCACAGGGGAACAATGTCGCCAGAGCGACCGCACGCAGTGCGAGAGTTTCGCAAGCGAAACTCTATTTCAGAAAAACAAGGAGAATAGAAATGCAGAATAATATCGGGTTACAAACAGCATATTGGAATGGAACAACTCCTGAATTGGATATTTATAAAATAATTGACTTAACAAAAAAAGCCAATATGGATACCATTGAACTGAAAGCAGGCGATTTTGTTCCTTTGACGGCACAAGACAGAGGGAAACTTAGTAAATATATAAAAGATGCAGGGCTTTCAGTGACGATCAACGGGACTGGACTCAGACCGGAAAGAGATGTTTCCAGTTCGGATAAAGAATCCCATCAAGCAGGCATCAAACATTTATGTCATATGTTGGATCTTTGTGTGGAGATGGGCGCAAAACTTTTTTCCGGTATCCCGTATGGTTTGTGGAATACACGTCCGGAAGGAGAAAATATTACAGAAATCAAGAAGGTCCGTACAGCAAACGCAGTCAAAGGATTAACCGAAGTTGCAAAACATGCCCAAAAAGTCGGCGTAACAATTTGTTTGGAAATTGTAAACCGTTTTGAACAGTATACAGCGAATACTGCAGGAGAAGGGATTGCAATCTGCGAAGCAATTGGCAATGACTATTGTAAGCTTCTTTTAGATACGTTTCATATGAACATTGAAGAAGATTATATTCCGGATGCCATCCGTACGGCCTATGAAAAGGGATATCTGGGCTATCTCCATATTGGAGAAAGCAACCGTAAGATTCCTGCCGGAGAGAGAAAGACCAATATTGACTGGGTAGCTATTGCAGAAACGATCAGAGAGATCGGTTTTGAAGGACCTTTGGTAATGGAACCATTCGTTCTCGATACGTCCGCAAGTGCTAAGAGTGTATCCCTTTGGAGAACGATCAAAGCAGCAGATGATATTGACGGACTTGTGGCAGATGCCGCCGCGGGAGTGAAATATTTAAAAAGTCTGTAATGATGGGAGGGGAAGAGCATGATTACAACTGTAACGTTAAATGCTTCCATTGATAAAGCCTATCATATGACCCAAAAAATTGAGAACGGTACGGTAATGCGAGTAGCAGAGACACATAACAGTGCCGGCGGAAAGGGGCTGAATGTGGCAAGGGTGGTCAAACTTTGCGGTTCTGATACAAAAGCCGCCGGTTTTGTGGGAGGATATA
Source organism: Anaerostipes hominis (ex Lee et al. 2021) (assembly GCF_002270485.1). Classification (GTDB taxonomy): domain Bacteria; phylum Bacillota; class Clostridia; order Lachnospirales; family Lachnospiraceae; genus Anaerostipes; species Anaerostipes hominis. The sequence continues at coordinate 116,851 of NZ_NQOG01000008.1, forward strand.
ACGGTCAATATTTAGAATCACTTCTGGACGCAGATGGAATTTCCTATGAATTTGAGCATATCAATGGCGAAACGAGAAGCTGCATTAACATTTTAGATCCCGGATATGGTTCTACCGAATATCTGGAAGGCGGGTGTGAAGTTACAGCGGAAGAAGAAACTTCATTTTTAGAAAGATTTCCCGGGATCATCCGGAACAGTGATGTTGTGACCATTTCAGGAAGTGCTCCCAGGGGAATGGGCAGGGATATCTATCAAAAAATGATCCGGATCGTTAAGAAGCTGGGAAGAAAAGTGATCTTAGATACCAGCGGAGAATATTTAAAGAGAGGTCTTGAGAGCCTGCCAACTATGGTAAAACCTAATAAAGATGAGATAGAAATGCTTTTTGATATCAAAGTCCGCAGCCAGGAAGATGTCATAGGATATGCTCAAAAAATCTACGAAAAGGGGATCCCATATGTAGTAATTTCTCTTGGAGGCGAAGGGGCTTTACTCGTATGCAAAAAAGGCATTTATCAGGGTAAACCGCCGAGAATAGAAGTGGTAAATACGGTAGGATGCGGAGACTCTATGGTTGGAGCGTTTGCAGTCGCATTGGAGAGAAATATGGAGCCGGAAGATGCCCTGAAATTCGCAGTGGCAGTTGCATCTGCCAACGCGCTCTCATCCAATACAGGGACATTTGATCCTGCAAAGAGAGACGAGATCAGCCAGAACGTTAAGATAATCAAATTATAATATCCGGAAAGGGAAAGTTATGTTAACAACATCGAAAGAAATATTACTGAAAGCACAGGCCGGCGGATACGCAGTCGGTGCATTCAATGTAGAAAATATGGAAATGGTACAGGCAGTTGCAGAAGCTGCAGAGGAATTACAGTCACCGGTTATTATGCAGACAACTCCGTCTACAGTAAAATATGCGGGACTTGATTATTATCTTGCAAATGTTAAAACAGCGGCAGAGAGGACATCGGTTCCTGTAGTGATGCATTTAGATCATGGCAATAGCTTTGAACTTGCGATGCAGGCACTCAGAGCGGGTTATACTTCCATCATGATCGATGGTTCCCATGAGGCATTTGAAGTTAATATGACTGTCAGCAGGGCAGTCGCAAATGCCTGCCATCCATCCGAAGTTCCGGTAGAGGCTGAGCTTGGGAAGGTTGGGGGGAAAGAAGATGATTTAGACGGCGGAGATGATAATCCATATACAGATCCACAGGAAGCGAAGGAATTTGCAGAGAGAACAGGGGTTGATTTTCTCGCAGTGGGGATTGGTACAGCCCACGGTGTTTATAAGGGAGAACCAAAGCTTCAGTTTGACATCTTAAGCCGGATCAGAGATGTTGTAGAGATTCCGCTCGTTCTTCACGGAACAAGCGGTGTGCCGGACGAAGCGGTAAAAGAGTGTATTAAACGTGGTATCTGTAAAGTAAATTATGCTACCGATCTCCGTATTGCATTTACAAAAGGAGTAAAGGGTGTTTTTACTGCAGATACTGATACTATTGATCCTAAGAAATATAGCGCAGCAGGCCGTGAAGAAGTAAAAAAATATGTTATGAGCAAAATAAAAGTTTGCGGAAGTGCAGGAAAAGCGCAGAAATAAAATATCAATTACAAAATGGACGTAAGTCAGCTTTGTGCACAGATGTGTAAGGAAATCATTTGTCTTTATAAAATATCAAAAATAATGTAAAATAAGATTATATATGAAAGAATTACTCGTACATACCCCGGTAAATAAGATCACGGTAAAACAGATCGTAGATCAATGCGATGCCACCGAAGATTTACAATTTATTTAAAGATATTTAGAAAAGATAAGGTGTTACACTTTTAACGAAATGTAACATTATTTATATTTTACCAAATGTGTAACTTGTATTGCTACTTGAACAATTTTATAACGGAAATAGTTAAAAAATTGCGTATCGTATTAAATGGAACATCTTATCACGGAGCAGGAGCAATCCAGGAAATCGCAACAGCAGCAACAGGTATGGATGCATTAACACATGCCATCGAAGGATATACAACAAAAGCTGCATGGGAAATGACAGATATGTTCCATATCAAAGCGATCGAACTGATCAAACTGATCTCTGAAAACTTAAGAGGAGCTGTTGAAAATACACCAGAAGGAAGAGAAGGAATGGCAATGGGACAGTACATTGCAGGAATGGGATTCTCAAACGTAGGACTTGGAATCGTACATTCTATGGCTCATGCATTAGGTGCAGTTTATGACATACCACACGGAGTAGCAAATGCGGTCCTTCTTCCAACAGCTATGGAATATAACGCAGATGCAACAGGAGACAAATACAAATATATTGCAAAAGCAATGGGTGTTGAAGGTGTTGAAGATATGACACAGAAAGAATACAGAAAAGCAGCCGTTGATGCAGTGATAAAATTATCAGCAGATGTCGGAATACCAGCAGATTTAAAAGAATTCGTGAAAGAAGATGTACAGTTTTTAGCAGAATCCGCTTATGCAGACGCATGCGCACCAGGAAATCCAAAAGATGCGAGCGTAGAGTATATTATTGCACTTTATAAATCATTATTATAATTTTAAGACATCTAGTCTTCAAACACTATACTTATGATAATTACAACAATAATATATAAAATACAATAAATAAAAAGAAGGTACTGGATTTCAATTCAGAGAAAAGAGGAATTCAGTACCTTTTTTGCAAACATAATTTTCAAGTGGAAATACAGATTGCTAATTGTCATCTTTTTTAGGAATTGTTATAATAAAAAAATAGTTAAAAATACCTTTGTGAAGAGAGATGTGGTTATGTTAGATTACAGAATGAAAAAAATTATTATAGAATTATCTGACAAGAAGTATGTCACAGCCTCAGAACTTGCTAAAATTTTGGATTTGAATGAGAAGACAGTTAGAACAACTATAGCTAAAATGCGTGATTCTGTAGATGAATATGGGGTGGAAATTGAGGCTAAAACAAGAAAAGGGTATCATTTGATTATTAATGATAAGAATAAATATCAGAAATTGATAAATGACGATGCATTTTTGTTGAAAACAGATATTCCGAATAATTCAAAAGAAAGGGAAGAATGGCTGCTGGATTATTTATTGAAACAGCATAAATTTGTTCGAATTGATGATTTGAGTGAGATGTTGTATGTATCCAGATCAACAATCACAAACGATTTAAGAAATGTTGAAGATATTTTAAAAAATTATCATATAACATTGATTCGACGACCAAATTATGGATTGCATGTACAGGGAATTGAGTTTGATATTCGTAATTGTATGATATCTCAGTTTAAAGATAATCAATGGACGAAGAGAATCTCAGAAGAAAAAACACGAGAATTGAAAATAATTTTAGAGATTCTTTTAAATAATATTCAGAATCAAAAAGTAGTTTTGTCAAAATCTATGATTCAAGAAATGATGTATTGTATTTATATTTCAAAGGTACGATATGAAGAACATTATAAAATTACAGTTAGCAAAAATGAAGTAGTTAATAGAATTTATAAACCATGTATTGATGTTGCACAGAAGATTATAGAGGAGATAAATAAGAGTTTTGTTATTAATCTTCCAGATTCTGAAGTGTATTATATTGCTATTAATATTGCGGCAAGAAGCGATTATAATGTATTAGAAGGAGAAGTGGAATCAGGAGTTATCAATCAGGCAAGAAAACAGGCAACGCAGATGTTAGAGTGTGTATACGATATGATGCATTTAGATATGCGTCAAAATCTTACATTGTTATATGATTTGATCATTTTCTTAATTCCTATGGATATACGAATGAGATATGGCATCATTGCCAAGAATCCATTTGCAGATGCAACAAAGAAAAAATACTTTTTTGCATATAATGTTGCATCGCAGGCAGTCATACCATTGAAAAAAACATATTTTCATGAAATTCCAGAAAATGAAATTGCATATATAACCAGTATTTTTGCATTATTTATTGAACAGGAAAAGGATAAAAAGAAAAAATATAATATTCTGGTTATTTGTGCAACCAATATGAGTACATCGAAATTATTGGCGTATCAATATAAGAAGAAATTTAAGAAATATGTGGATGAAGTGTACACATGTGAGATGTATAATTTGGATTCTTTTGATTTTTCAAAAGTGGATTATATTTTTACAACCGTGGAGATTAACAGGGTTTTACCGAAACCGGTATTAGGAATTTCTGCTTTCTTAGAAGACGAAGAAGTTGATAAGATCAGCTCTATTTTGAAATTTAAGGCTTCAAATACAATTGCAGATGTGTATAATGAAGAGTTATTCTATGATAATATAAAAGGGGAAACAAAAGAGGAAGTTCTATTTGAAATATGTCAGAGAATACCTGAGAAATATGGAATTCCAACAGATTTTTATGAGGGTCTTTTAAGGAGAGAGGAAATTGCAGGAACTGATCTTGCAAAACATGTAGCACTTCCACATCCGTACGAAACAACATCTAGTATAAGTTTTGCCTGTATAGCAGTGTTAGATCATCCAATCCAATGGACAAGACAAGAAGTGCAGGTAGTGATTTTAATGACGGTTGCAGAAGATGAGCAAAGAGATTTAACTAATTTCTTGCAATTAATCTCAGAATTTATTGCAAATGAAAAAGCGGTATTACAATTAATTAAAGAACGAAACTTTACGGCTTTTGTAAATTTGTTGTCTCAAATTGAAATGTAAATAACAAAAAAGGAAATAATGAATTACGGCAATTGTTAACATGTCCTTAATTGATAGTTTGGGATGTTGGGATGTCCGTAATGATAACGGACATTCCTGTTGTGGTGTCTGATTTTGAAACGTTGTATATTTAAAACATGTTAAAGATGTAATGTGTTTTAGATATACAACGTTTTTTATTTAAAACAATAAAGGAGGTGCTGCGATGGGAAAAAGTCAGGTAATGACAGTATCAGGATTCGTGGATGCTGAACAGTTGGGAACAGTTTATGCTCATGAACATTTGATTGTTCAACCACAAATTTCAGAAGATCAATATATCCTATATACTTTGAAAGATGAGAAAGCATCTTTCAAAGAAGCAGAATCATTTGCAAATGCCGGAGGAAAAACAATTGTGGAAATGACTCCGATATATTATGGAAGAGATGTTTTGGCATACCAAAGGATTGCTAAAGAAGCAGGGATATATGTTGTATGTTGTACAGGGTTTCATAAAGAATTGTTTATGCCACCATGGTTTAAGGAAAAGAAACTTTCAGAATTATATGATCTGGTTGTAGATGAAATTAACAATGGTATGGATGGAACATTGATACAACCGGGAGTTATAAAAATGGGAACAAGTTTTGAAACCATTACGAAGCAGGAAGAAAAATCCATAGAGATTGTTGCAAAAATTCATCGGGATACTGGAATTCCGATAAGTACCCATTGCGATAAAGGAACGATGGGAATTGAACAGTTAGACATGTTAGAACATTATGGTGTATTTCCAGAAGAAGTTTTGTTAGGACATATTGATAGTAAACATGATATTGATTATGCAAAGGAACTGTGTAAAAGAGGTGCAACAATCTGCATTGATCATGTAGGAAGATGTTTAAGTGATAAAGATGCATTTTGTGTTCGTATGATTACAGATTTAGTAGAAGATGGATTTGCCGATCATGTTGTATTATCAGGGGACATGGGAAAGATGGATTACCTTTTAGCATATGGAGGAACGCCGGGACTCAAATACATATTAACAGATTTAAAGAATACGCTGTTAAAGCATATTTCAGAAGAAGACTTTTGGAAGATGTTGATTAAGAATCCACAAAGGTTTTTAAGTGGAAGTGACTAGTAAAAGAAAGGGACAAAAATGCAGTTAGAAGATATGTTATTTCCAGAATGTACACTAGTTCATGTAAAAGCTGACAGAAAAGAAGATGTTATCTGGAGGTTATATGAAAAACTGTTGCAAAATGGAAGGATAAAAGAAAGTTTTTATGATGCAGTTTTAGAGCGAGAAAAGGAATACCCAACAGGACTTAAATTTGAAGAGTGGGAAGTTGCAATTCCTCATGTTTCGCCGGAACATGTACTTGCTTCGACGGTAGCCATTGCAGTTCTTGATGAACCAATCGAATTTAAGCGGATGGATGATGATTCTTTTGTCCATGTAAAAGTAGTATTTAATATCGCACTAGGAAAAGACGGAAAACAAATAGAGATTTTGCAAGATATTATGGCAATTTTTTCAAATTCTGAAAAAATGGAACGTATTGTAAATGCAGAATCACCAGAGGAAGTTATTTCAATTATCAAAGGTTAAGATAGTTTTCTGCACAGACAGGATAATCCGAGAACCTTATGTCAAGTGACTTTCGCGGAATAACGGAGCTTTGCTCCATTATTCCACGTTTAAGTGACGAAAAGCCATTCTCATGGCGAGAATACATGGGCCGACCCCGCAGTTGTCAGATACCTGATAGCCGATGATGGAACGTTTGGCAGCATCCATGATGAAACAGATGTAAGTCTTGATACCACGGATTTTGATATAGGTTTCATCAGCAGTGAAGACACTGCCGGAGCCATAATCGTAGTTATCGACAAAAGGTTTAACGCAGATAGCGGCCGTTCTACAGTAATTAGCTATCTGCTGATGGGAGATGGAGATATTGTACAAATCTTTTAAGGCCTGAGATGTTTTTCTGAGAGATAATCCAAGATTTATGTGGAGAGTCAGGCACAGAGCCATTGTATTGGAATCGAACTTGCTGAATTTCAGGGAAGATGCATTCTTTGGTAAAGAGTTTAAATCCATGCGAAAAAAATCTATCGTGAATTCACGGTAGATGTAGTGGAGTTTGTATTTATTCTTGCCATAGTCCTCATTCAGATCTTTTTTATCAACGTTACGAAGATTGTGAAGATAGTAAGGGCACTTGGGGTTTACACATTTATGAATGATGAAGTGCTTGCAGTTCTTTTTTGGAACGAGTGTGTTCCACAGTGGGGGCAACAGCATACATCTGGAATATCACACTCGGACCGGCGGTTGACGGGACGGATTTTCTTACCGTAACGTTTTTCAAAGTAAGGAATCAGTTCCTTGTAAGTCCAGTCCTGACGGAAATCAGTGATGAGAGGAAGCTCGTCCGTTTTGAATTTCTGATACTTTGGAGAATGGGAATCATCAAAAGCCCACTGCCGGAGAGGAATGTATCTGCAGATAAAGGAAAAAAGATAGCGAATCATTCGCTGTTGGTATTGAATGTAGTGAAGTAAATAAAGTATAATGTCCATGAGCATTGGCTCCTTTCGGTATTTTGGAATTTTGGTCGAGGATATTATACCAAAAAAGGGAGGTCAATGCTCTTTTTATTGCAAACTCCCATAAACTCAAGGTTTAACAATAAAAAACGGTAGTGAAACTTGACACTACCAAGGTTAATTAGGAGGAAACGAAAATGAAAAAAATTATGGTATGCTGTGGATCATCAATGATTACTTCAACAATGGCAATTAACAAATTAAAACAGGCAATGCAGGATGCGGGGATTGGTGCAAAATTTATCCAGTGCAAATTTGCAGAAGTTCAGGGGAAAGTAAAGGAAGAACGTCCGGATGTAATAGTGCCAACAGGGGCTTTGAAGGATACATTAACAGATGATGTTCCGGTAGTAGTTGGCACATGTTTTGTAACAGGGGTTGGAGAAAAGGATACAATTGAAAAAATTGTTGAAATATTAAAAAAATAAAAAACAGGAGGAAAGTAGATATGAAATTACAGGTAGTTATTGATGCATTAAACTGGATCTGCGGATTAGGACCAATGTGTATGATGCCAATCATTATGTTTGTAATTGGTATTTGTTTAAGGGTTCAGATTAGTAAGCTGATTAAATGCTGTATTACAACGGGTGTTGGATTTTGTGGGGTTAATTTGGTTATTAACGCATTTATTGCTCAGGTTGGACCAAGTGTGCAAAATATGGTAAAAACATTTGGCTTACATACAAATATTATGGATGTGGGATGGCCTGCACGTGCAGCAGCGACATGGGCATATCCAATGGCGGCAGTTGTAGTATTTGTAGTATTAGGATTAAATATTTTAATGTTAGTTCTTAAATTAACAAATTGTGTCATGGTTGATTTCTGGAGTTATAATCATTTTATTTTCTGTGCAGCAATTTGTTATTATGCATCAGGAAGTGTCATTGTTGGATTAATCTGTGGTGCTGTTTGTGCGGTAGTTACGTTTAAACTTGCAGACTGGACGCAGCCGGTAGTTGAAGAAGCGTTTGGTTTGCCAGGCGTATCATTTCCAACATCTAACAGCATCAGTTGGGCACCATTAGCTTATTTATTAAATAAATTATATGACAAAATTCCTGGATTAAATAAGTTGAAAGCTGATCCTGAGTCAATTCAGAAAAAATTTGGTATTCTTGGAGAACCTCTGATCATTGGATTGATTTTAGGAGTTATTTTTGGAATTCTTGGTGGAAATGATGTAGCAGGTGTTATGAGTGTTGCAATGTATACAGCAGCAACTATGTTATTAACTCCTAAAATGATGCAGGTTTTAATGGAAGGATTAATTCCATTTGCAGATGCTGTAAAAGAACTATTAAATAAAAAATTTGAAGGAAACAATTTCCATATAGGAATTGATGCAGCATTAACGATTGCAAATCCCAGTTGTATTGCAGTTGGTATTTTAATGGTTCCAACAACAATTGTATTAGCAATGGTTTTACCATTTAACAGATTACTTCCAATTTCAGATATTGCATATCAGGCTATGTGGTTGTCTGCATATCCAGTAGCTTTTAGTAAAGGAAATGTAGTAAGAGCATATATTTCTTGTGTTATTTTCACAACAATTATGTTAGGAATTGCAACAGCATTGGCACCGGTTCATACATCATTAGCGGTTGCTGGTGGATATAAATTAGGAAAAGCAGTTTTAGTATCAACAGAGGATGCGGGAACTCATTTATTATCTTATATTCTATCTTTGATTGCGCGAATTTTCTAGATACAGATTTTAAATAACGCAGAGCAGACAAGGCAGGAAGAAAAGGAGATTATTGATGAAAATTACAGATGTCGTTGTGTATGAAGTAAAGCCCAGATGGATTTTTGTAAAGGTTTGTACAGATGAAGGAATTGAAGGCTGGGGTGAGATGATCTCAGGGACCAAAACGGAAACAGTAGTAGCCGGAGCCAAAGAAATGGGTGCATATCTGATGGGAAGGAATCCTTTTGAAATTGAACGTTTATGGCAGGAAATGTATAAATCGTTTTTTAGAGGTGGACCGATTAACGGTACAATCGTATCAGGATTTGAAATGGCATTATGGGATATTAAAGGAAAATATTATGGAATTCCAATCTACGAATTTTTAGGTGGAAAAGCCAGAGATCGTATCAAAGTATATTCATGGATTGGAGGAGATCGTCCGGACGATGTGGCAAAAGCAGCATTAGAAAGAAAAAAAATGGGATTTGATGCTGTAAAAATGAATGCTACAGAAGAATTACATTATGTTGATATGTTTGATAAAGTTCAGGCAGTTGTAGACAGGGTCGCATCTATCAGAGAAGTTTTAGGAAATGATTTTGGAATTGCTGTAGATTTCCATGGACGAGTTCACAAACCAATGGCAAAAGTACTGGCACATGAATTAGAACCATATAAATTAATGTTCTTTGAAGAAGTAGTTTTACCGGAAAATGAAGAAAGTTTCCAATCAATTGCAAATCAGGTATCAACACCATTGGCAACAGGGGAAAGACTGGTCAGTCGCTGGGAGTATAAACGATTGTTTCAGCAGGGGGCTGTAGATATTATACAACCGGATGTGGCATTGTGTGGTGGAATTTTGGAAACCAAAAAAATTGTATCTATGGCAGAAGCATATGATATGGCAGCAGCACCACATGCACCATACGGACCTATTGCTCTTGCAGCAACATTACAGGTGGATGTCTGCTCTCCTAATGTATTTATTCAGGAGCAGAGCCTTGGAATTCATTATAATAAAGGATTCGATCTGCTTGATTTTATTAAGAACAAAGAGGTTTTTCAGTATAAAGATGGTTATGTGGATATACCTAAAAAACCAGGACTTGGTCTGGAGATTGATGAGGATATGGTGAAAGAGGTTTCAGCAGAAGGACTTCACTGGACAAATCCAAAATGGAGAAATTATGATGGAACCATGGCTGAATGGTAAGAGGGAGAAAATGAAATGTGTAAATTGTTAGATCATAAAATTGTGGCAATCGCAAGAGGGATAGATGAAGACCATATCATCCCAACGATTCAGGCACTGATTGATGGTGGAATTAATGCTGTAGAACTGCCTTTGAGTCATAAATCCAAAGAAGCGTATGATAAAACTTTGAAAATAATAAAGAAAGTACATGATACATTTGGAGATAAAATTTACTTAGGAGCAGGAACAGTACTAAGTCCTGAAGAAGTCGAAAAAGCAGCAGAAATGGGTGCGGAATATATGATTTCTCCGAATATGGATGTTGAAGTTATTAAAAAGACAAAGGAATTAGGCAAGGGATCAATGCCAGGAGCATTTACGGCAACAGAAGTTTTAACAGCATATAATGCAGGAGCAGATGTTGTAAAGATTTTCCCAGCAGGGAATTTTGGTGAAAGTTATATTAAAGCACTTCAGGGACCATGTGATTTTATTCCATATGCTGCAGTAGGAGGAGTAAATGCAGACAATATGAAATCTCTGTTGGATGCCGGATATAACATGGTAGCAGTAGGAGGTAATCTGGTAAATAAAGAATTAGTTATGAAAGAAGACTATAAACAGATTACAGAACTTGCAAAAAAATATATACAAAATGTTTAATTAATTTAAATGGAGAAAGTCTATAGAATTATTCAAAAGTCGAGTGTGTGAAACTTTTTCTGTAAAATAGAACTTAGAAGGTTCTTCTATGATAAAATAAAAATCATAGGAGGGCCTTTTATTATGGCAAGAAAAAAGAAACCAGTACACAAAGTACAAATGACGGAAGGGAAACGCAACATCATCCATCAGCTCCTGGAGGAATACCATATCCAAACAGCACAAGATATTCAAGATGCCCTGAAAGATCTCCTTGGCGGAACCATCAAGGAGATGATGGAAGCGGAACTGGATGATCATTTGGGATATGCAAAATCAGAACGCTCCGACAATGAGAATTACCGGAATGGATACAAACCAAAACAGGTAAATAGCAGTTATGGTTCTATGCAGATCCCTGTGCCACAAGATCGGAAATCTACTTTCGA
>NZ_NQOG01000079.1 GCF_002270485.1 Anaerostipes hominis (ex Lee et al. 2021)
TAATGATCGACAAAGGGTTTGATGCAAAGAGCTGCGGATTTACAGTAGTTGGAAATGCTCTGATGAGAGATAGTGATACCGTAAAGGTCATGGAGCGCCTGCTTAGTTTTCCTGAGAGAAAGTCCAAACAGGATGAGCCAGAATTCAGGCAGCTTATCAGCGCATGGAAAGAAAAAATATGACAGAATCTAAAAACAATCAAACTGCTGAAGGAGGTTTCGCAGTTTGATTGTTTTTTCGTTTAACATCTGATATTAACTGTAAAGC
>NZ_NQOG01000080.1 GCF_002270485.1 Anaerostipes hominis (ex Lee et al. 2021)
CTTATTAAAGTGCGCCATTATTATCAAATGATTAAATAAATCTGTGGTTCCGATTGGATTTCATGCCAAAAGCAGCAAAAATGAAGCTGCCGCTTCACGAATTTTCATTCGTTAAAGCGACAGCCCCCTCACACCACCGTACATGCCGTTCGGCATACGGCGGTTCAACATAACTTCAAAGCATGACGTTCCATGTAATAATCGTAGCAACTCACAAGCCCTGCCTGTTTCAGCTTTTCTTTTGAGATTGCCCT
>NZ_NQOG01000081.1 GCF_002270485.1 Anaerostipes hominis (ex Lee et al. 2021)
ATATGCTCTGCCAATGGCGGGCTTCCACCTATGATAAAACGCAGGCAGTATTATGAGGATTTGGAACTGGCCGCATAGTCAGTGATATGCTTGAGAAAAATGTGTCAACTAATATTGACAATATCATACCTTCGGCAGGGATCTCAAATGGAACCCTCATATCCACTGCCTTATCTCCGAAGGCGGTTTTAGTGATGACGGCTTCTGGCGTCATGTGAAACACTTTCATTACAATTTTCTCCGTAATGCTT
>NZ_NQOG01000082.1 GCF_002270485.1 Anaerostipes hominis (ex Lee et al. 2021)
CTTTTCTTCCCATGATGAAGTATATCTTTACGGCTGTCAAAACTATGCCGACATTTTTTCAAAAGTATCTGTATGCAGTGGGATTCCTGGAAATGTCGGTATAGTTTTTTTGTCGGTATAAGTTGTGTATATCACCTTCCTGACGGTTGCTGAAAACTTGAAGATGGGAGAAACAGCATCCCAGTTGTCCTTCCAGCGTTTCATCGAATTCGGATATTTGGGTGTCCATTTCTCTGTCACACGTTCAA
>NZ_NQOG01000083.1 GCF_002270485.1 Anaerostipes hominis (ex Lee et al. 2021)
GAACATGAGCATATCTTTGATAGCCATTTCACAGCTCCTGTTTGGACGGAATCCGTAACTGTGGTCTGAAAACAGCGGCTCGCACATAGGGCTGATTATCTGTGCTATACCCTGCTGGATTACCCTGCTGGATTACCCTGTCCATGACTGTCGGTATTCCAAGTTTTCTTTTGCTTCCGTTAGGCTTCGGGATTTCTACACGCCTCACGGGTTGAGGTTTGTAACTCCTTCCTCTGATTTGCTCCCT
>NZ_NQOG01000084.1 GCF_002270485.1 Anaerostipes hominis (ex Lee et al. 2021)
TTGAACGTGTGACAGAGAAATGGACACCCAAATATCCGAATTCGATGAAACGCTGGAAGGACAACTGGGATGCTGTTTCTCCCATCTTCAAGTTTTCAGCAACCGTCAGGAAGGTGATATACACAACTTATACCGACAAAAAAACTATACCGACATTTCCAGGAATCCCACTGCATACAGATACTTTTGAAAAAATGTCGGCATAGTTTTTCTTATAGCCTATACAGTATTTTTGCTGTCTCTGCT
>NZ_NQOG01000085.1 GCF_002270485.1 Anaerostipes hominis (ex Lee et al. 2021)
AGTTGCCCCTTTTCTGCTAAACAGGATAATCCGAGAACCCTTATGTCAAGCAACTTTCGCGGCATATCCTTGTGCGGTGCACTGTGGTATTCCACGGTTTGCGTGACAACGGTTCCGCTCCTTTTAGCAGTTCCACCTCATTTAGGACTTTATATCCTGTGTGTTTGTGAGGACGAAGGAAATTGTAGTAAGCAACCCATAGAGCAAGGTCATAGTTGGCGCCGTCGATGTTGTCAAAGCCGT
>NZ_NQOG01000086.1 GCF_002270485.1 Anaerostipes hominis (ex Lee et al. 2021)
GAACATGAGCATATCTTTGATAGCCATTTCACAGCTCCTGTTTGGACGGAATCCGTAACTGTGGTCTGAAAACAGCGGCTCGCACATAGGGCTGATTATCTGTGCTATACCCTGCTGGATTACCCTGTCCATGACTGTCGGTATTCCAAGTTTTCTTTTGCTTCCGTTAGGCTTCGGGATTTCTACACGCCTCACGGGTTGAGGTTTGTAACTCCTTCCTCTGATTTGCTCCCT
>NZ_NQOG01000009.1 GCF_002270485.1 Anaerostipes hominis (ex Lee et al. 2021)
CGACTTACCTCACCGTGCTTTGTAGTATAGCTTCTTTAAAAACTATTTTATCAGCAATGTGGAAAAGTGAAAGACTTTCATTACTATTTGTGCCGCCGACTTGGCGGCGGAATGGAGATTATTATGAGAGAACCAAAGAACGACAAAAAAGATACATTAACCTGATAGAGAAAATATGTTTTGTTGTCTGTGGTATTGAAGTCTTAGTACAGAAAAGCGAGCTTTCTATAGCATTGGAGAAATTACCAGAAATAAAACGAAATGTCCTTCTTCTATCCTGCTTTGAAGAACTTTCAGATACTGATATTGCTGAATTGATGAACGTGACAAGAAACGGAATCTATAAGCGCAGACAGTCAGCATTACAGTTGATGAAAGAACTATTGCAGGAGGAATAACGACATGGCAAAGAACGTAGATAAATGCCCTGCCTATCGAACCATTTCCGTTGCATGGGATGGTAATGAAAACTCAAGAATATCAAGCGAGGTACAGAAAAAGGAAGACAGTATCTTATGAACGCTCTGGAAAATGATACAGAGCCGAAAGTTATCCTCACACCAGAGCAGGAAGAACGCCTGCTTGCCTTTATGGAAACGGATAATATTTACAGCAAGTATTATCATATGATGAATGCCGTCATTCGTGCAGACGGAAGCCCTTCTTAGTCTATGGCTTCTATGCTGCTTGGCGCAATTATAAACATCATTTTAGATCCTGTATTTATTTTTGGCCTGCACTGGGGTATGAAAGGCGCTGCTCTTGCTACGGTTACGGGGCAGTTTCTACCCTCATATTTGAAGCAGCACCGATTGCGGATAACGGAAGCTGCGTCATTTTAGGCAGAGCTGCCGACTATGTATTGCGTAATTATAAGAATGGCATTCGTATCTTTATTTATGCCCCTTCTGATTACCGTATGCGCCGCGTTATGGAAGTATATGGGGACAGCGCAGAGAAAACGAAGAAGAACATTCGCCGTTCCAATGAAGCAAGGGCGGCTGCCGTAAAAAACAGCCGCTGTCTTTTTCTTGTATTCATCTTTTCACAAAATTTTTCTTGACTTGGAGTTAACTACAAGGAGTATTCTTTATATATGGGATACATAAATAATTAACTCGATGTGAAATATTCAAGGAGGATTCGTATGATTTATAAAGATTTTAAAGACAAGAAGCTTTCTGCCCTGGGACTGGGAGCAATGCGTCTTCCGATTATGAAGGGTGGTTCGGATGGACAGATTGATGAAGAGCAGACTGTAAAGATGGTAGATTATGCGCTGGACCATGGGATCAATTATTTTGATACCGCGTATGGCTATCACGACGGACAGTCAGAGATTGTCATGGGTAAAGTATTAGGCAGGTACCCACGGGAGAGCTATTATTTAGCCGACAAGTTTCCAGGGTATGATTTGTCAAACATGGATAAGGTGGAGAGCATTTTTGAAGAACAGCTGAAAAAATGCGGAACAGATTATTTTGATTTTTACCTGTTTCATAACGTATATGAAAAAAATATAGATCCCTATATGGATGAAAAATACGGCATTATGGAATACCTGAGAAAGCAGAAAGAAGCCGGAAGAATCAGACATCTGGGATTTTCCTGTCATGGACGATATGACACATTAAAACGATTCCTGGATACATACGGCGATGATTTGGAATTCTGCCAGATCCAGCTGAATTATCTGGACTGGAAACTCCAGGATGCAAAAGCTAAGGTGGAACTGCTCAATGAATACAAGATGCCGATCTGGGTTATGGAGCCGTTAAGAGGAGGAAAGCTGGCGTCACTCTCTGATGAAAACAGCGAGAAGCTGAAGGCCTGCCGTCCGGATGAGAAAATTCCGGCCTGGGGATTCCGGTTTTTACAGTCAATCCCGGGAGTGACCATGATCCTTTCCGGCATGTCCGATATGGAACAGTTGATGGAAAATGCGGCTACATTTGCACAGGAAAAGCCGCTGACAGAGGAAGAAATAAAGGTTTTGATGGAAGTTACCGACAGCATGCTGGATATTCTTCCATGCACTGCCTGCCGCTACTGTACATCACACTGTCCGAAAAAATTGGATATTCCAACGCTGATGTCTTTATACAATGAGAGCCGTTTCAATATGACGATCATCACACAGATGGCTGTAGGTGCCATGCCGGAAGATAAACGTCCGGATGCATGTATCGGATGTAAAAGCTGTGAAGCAGTCTGTCCGCAGATGCTGAAAATATCTGAGGCAATGAAGGACTTTGCACAAAAGCTTGTACAGCCGGCAGGACTGTGAGAGACAGAAGAAGGAGGAAGAAAATGTTAGGAAATTTCAGTTATTCAAATCCAACGAAATTGTATTTTGGAGAGGATTCCTTAAATTATTTAAATGAAGAACTTCCGAAGTACGGCAAAAATGTACAGCTTGCCTATGGGGGCGGTTCCATCAAGAAAAACGGGATCTATGATAAGGTGATGGAGATTCTTAAGGCAAACGGGAAAAATGTATTTGAGGATGGAGGTGTTATGCCCAATCCTACGGTAGAAAAGCTTTATGAGGGCGTAGAGATTGCCAGAGAACATAAAGTGGACTTCATCCTGGCCGTAGGCGGCGGGTCTGTCTGTGATTATGCCAAGGCAGTGTCTATCTCAGTTCATTGTGAAGAAGATCCATGGGATAAATACTATCTGCGTATGGAGGACGTGGACAATGAGATCATTCCGGTGGGCTGCGTCCTGACGATGGTCGGAACAGGTTCAGAGATGAACGGCGGGTCTGTCATCACCAATCATGAGACGAAGTTAAAGATCGGCCATGTTTTCGGAGAAAATGTATTTCCAAAGTTTTCGATTCTAAATCCCACATTTACATTCACTTTGCCGAAGTATCAGATGACAGCAGGATTCTTTGACATCATGTCTCATATTTTAGAGCAGTATTTCTCAGGGGAGGATGACAGTACCTCTGATTATATCATGGAAGGGCTTTTAAAATCTCTGATCCACAGCTCACGGATTGCCATAAAAAATCCTGCCGACTATGAGGCCAGAAGCAATATTATGTGGATTGCCACATGGGCCTTAAATACTTTTGTTGCAAAAGGGAAAACGACCGACTGGGAAGTGCACATGATCGGACAGTCCATCGGCGCATATACGAATGCGACCCATGGAATGACATTATCAGCCGTATCTTTGCCATACTACCGTTTTCTTATGCCTTACGGCCTTCAAAAGTTCAAACGTTATGCCGTAAATGTATGGGATGTAAATCCGGACGGCAAGACGGATGAACAGATTGCAGAAGAAGGCCTTTTCTGCATGGAATCCTACATGAAAGAGCTGGGTCTTGTCATGAACATCCGGGAACTCGGTGTGACAGAAGAAATGCTTTCTGGGATTGCAGACGGAACCTTTGTCATGGAAGGAGGATATAAGGTTCTGACACATGATGATATCGTTACTATATTAAGAAAAAGTATGTGATTCAGATACCGTTTAAATGTTCTTTCAGTAGGTTAAAAATTTTTCGGCTGGTCTGGAGAAGATCTGATGTTTCTTCCAAAGGATGCTCATTTCTTCTTCCAGCTTTGGTGCCAGAGGGGAGCGGAAACAAAGGCTGCTGTGGGAGGTGTTGATGATTTTGTCAAGACCGACGGCGTATCCTAATCCTTCATCCACAAGCAAAGATGCATTATAGATGAGATTGTAGGCAGTAGTGATATTTAAATCCGTCACCTGGCATTGAAACCACTGCGTTAAGCTGCCGCCCCGGTGTTCCTGTTGGGACAGGGTCTGGAGCTTGAGGGCATTGTATTTTGTCAAATCAACGGTTCCAAAAACGAGCAGCCCTCCGAAAGGTAAAAATGAAAGCTGGGGTTTAAAAAAGAAAGGAGAGATACGATTGAAAAAGGTTTTACACTCTTGCTTGTGGGAGTCTTTGTTTTATCTTTAGCGGGCTGCGGCCGGGACATACGTCAGAGAAAAACCTTAAAGAAAAGCATCTCCGGATAAAAAGCCAAAATGGACAGAACATTATAATTAAGCTGCTGTCCATACAAAAGCTACCTTTTTTTGGGTTGACTGTATGAGTGTGATCGAAGATTCATCGCAGTTTTCTGCGTATGAATCTGGCCTGTCCGAGAAGACGGCTTGAAGATAGACTGAAACAGTTAAAAGCCGGCGTGGAAGCATATGAGGAATGGTTGTCAGGACAATGCTGTGAAAAGACAAAAAAAGAAAGTTTTAACACAGAAAATCGGACTATGTTATAATGAAATGAAATAAGATTTTTACCTTTTTAATTGGAAGAGGGAAAGGAGTTTTCATGAAGTTATTCATAGTCTATCTTGTTTTTATAAATGTAATTACATTTTTTATATATGGGAGCGATAAGCAAAGGGCAAAAAAGAACAGATGGAGGATTCCGGAAAAATAAAAATTTTATGCAGTATGAATTAGACTGACAGGAATACATAGACGGAGGACTGAGGATATGATGAAAGGTAGAATCCTGCTGCTGGAAGACGATGAGAGCTTGAGACGCGGAATTTGTTTTAAACTGGAAAAGGAAGGATACCAAATCTCTGCCTGTCCGGATATCCGGGAGGGCATGAGACTGTGGAATAAGAATACGTTTGATTTGGTCATCTGCGATATAACACTTGAGGATGGCAGCGGACTGGATTTTTGCCGGGACATCCGTCAAAGAAGTAATGTGCGTTTCATGTTTTTGACAGCCATGGATCAAGAAATAGATATTGTCATGGGGTACGAGGCCGGAGCGGATGACTATGTGGTAAAACCATTCAGTCTTGCCGTTCTCATATCCAAGGTTCACGCAGTATTTGCCCGGATGGACGTAAAAGAGGAAAAGATAGAATCCGGAAAAGTATGTGTCCATAAGACAGAGATGAAGGTCATGGTATCGGGAGAAGAGAGAAGTCTTACCAAAAATGAATGGAAACTGCTGCTTTTGTTTATCTCCCATCCAAGGCAGGTGTTTTCTAAAGGTCAGCTTTTAGAGCAGATGTTTGACATGGATGGCGAGTTTGCTGATGAAAACACGGTGGCAGTCAACATCAGAAGACTCAGGGAAAAGATTGAGCCCGATCCGTCTGACCCGGAGTATATTAAAAATATACGGGGGATCGGATATTTGTGGGATAAGGAGTGTACCGGAAATTGATTGGAAAGAGGGAAAAGATCGGCTGGGTCAAGTTTTCCGTTTGTACGGCAGCTATTTTATTATGTATATTTGGATACGCATTATTTTCAGAAGATAGAAGGCTGATCCGGGAAGAAAAGCAGCTGCAGGAAACGGCAGGAATGCTGGAAGAGGGAAAGACTAAGGAAGAGATACTGTATCATATATTTCAGGAAGATGACGAAAAAGCTCTGGAGAAAAAGGGAAAACAGTTTTTTGTCAGGGCAGGTTTTGAAGAAGAGACGAAAGCAAGGTATCAAAGCCGGATGGTGCAGTATATTGTCCATACCGGAGGAGCCCTTTTAGGCGCTTACCTTCTGATTACAGCAGCTGCATATATCTGGACGAGAGAGACCAGCAGGCGGAGAGAACAGGAGTTTGAACAATTCGGCAGTGTCATTGAACAATTTTATACAGGAAATTATCAGGTTCCTTATAAAGAGGAAGAAGGTATGAAAAGTCAGCTTTTCAGCAGACTAAATTCTCTTGGAAAACGTTTGGAAGTGCAGGAGAAGAGAATACAGGATGAAAAAGAAACTACAAAGTCCTTGGTCACTGATATATCCCATCAGCTGAAAACGCCTGTGACATCTTTAAAAATGTGTCTGGAACTTTTAGAGGAAGAAGAACTGTCAAAGGAAGAACAAAAAGAGTTTCTCGGTCAGGCAGTGGGACAGACACGGCGGCTGGACAGCCTCACAAAAGCTCTGATCAATATTTCCAGGATGGAAACAGGCATGATTTCAGTCAAAAAGATCCATGCACCAATCATGGATACCGTCGCCCAGGCAGTCAGCAGTGTTTATGGGAAGGCTCAGGAGAAGAATATCGAGATGGAAGTGGTGAAAAACAGCGACGGGATCGCCGATATGGCAATCCCCCATGATCCTCACTGGACCAGGGAAGCGATTGCAAATATTTTGGAAAATGCAGTGAAATACAGCGGAAGGGATACCTGCATCCAGATCCGTATGATGAGACGGACCAGTTTTTTGAGGATTGAAATTGAGGATCAGGGGATCGGAATTGACAGCAGAGACTATTCCAAAATCTTTCAGCGGTTCTACCGGGGAACAGCACCGCAGGTAAAAAAAGAGGACGGCTCCGGAGTCGGCCTTTATCTTACCAGAAGTATCCTGGAGGCTCAGGGAGGGTCTATTTCTGTTTCTGCGGGGAAACAGGGAAGTATCTTTAAGATACATTTAAGTTTATTATAACTTAAAATAAATTTCTGAATATCTTTTTAAATCTTCTTAAATGTCCGTATAGCCTTATTTTATCGGCTATTCGGGCATTATTTCTATCGGTGGATACTTCACATTTCTTCTTATATATCCTCATGTTTTGGCTTTGAAAAGTGGTAAATTCTTTACGCTATCAAACGTAACAATTCTGATTTCACACCGTCAATAGACGCATGAGCGTACAGGTTCAGCGTGATATTGATATTTGAATGACCCATGATATATTGCAGGCTCTTAGGGTTCAAATTCAGCTTATTCAATCATTTTGACTTTACGATGTGTTTGTTCGTTTACTTTTTGATAACTGCTATCTACTCTAAGAACTTCTTCTAAAATGGTGTCCATTCTATGTATCTGAAAATGTGCTTGCTAAGACAGGTAGAAACTGGAAGATTGTAATGCAATGAATTTAAAAGCAGTGACTGTAATTAAACAATAGAAAAAATTATTTTCCATTGACTTTGACGTTACGTCATAGTGTATTATGTAAAAAAAGAAAGGGGTGCAATTATGAATGTAACTGCTATACGTTCAGATAGTGTCTACAAAAAAATTATGGAAGCACCAATGGACAAAAAAAACGATATTTATCGCTACGAATTGATGATGCCTTTTGAAAAGAAATGGGCCTGTTATAGTGTTCCAATGAAAGCAACAACGCCCAATGGTTATGATGTTATTATGGCAAGTGGTATGCTTGGTCACATTTCACCAACCAAAGTCGATGAAACCCAGGAGCAAAATATTGAACTTATTTCAGACAATAAATTGTGGAAAGTATGTGAGGAGTCAATCCGAAAATCATTGAATTGTTTTGTTGCACAAGGAGTAACATTGCCTGTCAACGATTATCTGTTCACTATTTTGCTTGCCAATGCAGAAAGTCCATATATTATGCTCAACGAGGGATATTGTGGCGACGGTGGGATTCCAGGATATATTTTTTCATGGCTAGTTCCTAACAAATACACTCTGGAACATCTTCCTGTAGCCTTGGCACATGAAACTAATCATAATATCCGTTTTCAATTTATTAAATGGAAAAATGATATTACACTTGGAGAGATGATGGTAAGTGAGGGACTGGCAGAAAATTTCGCCACTTATTTGTATGGGGAAGAAAAGGCAGGACCTTGGGTAACAAAAACGGACATACAAACTTTGAATGAGTACATTAAACCCATAATTTATGAGGGTTTGAATGTTCAAGGTCTTGAAAATCTTAATGCCTATTTATATGGTGATGAAATGGCTAAACTTCAGAATTATCCACAGGTTGGTTTGCCTTATTGTGCTGGCTATGCTTGCGGTTACCACTTAGTTAAACACTACCTAAATAAAACAGGCAAAAATATTGTAGAAGCTACTTTATTATCCGCAAATGAAATTTTAGAAGCTACGGAGGATTTTTGGAATGAACAATAAACCAAAGACCGTTCATGAAGTTGTCTGTTTAACTGGAATTACAGCCCGAACTCTTTGCTATTATGATAAAATTGGTCTGCTAAAACCATCTATCGTAACAGAAGCAAAGTATCGGTTATATACAGAGGATGATTTATACAAACTTCAAGAAATCTTATTTTTTAGAGAGGTGGGTTTTGCCTTAAAAGAAATAAAAGAACTGATTTCCTCTCCTAATTATATCCGATCCGAAGCATTAGAAAAACATTTGAAAATTTTAGAAGCACAAAAGGAACGAATAGACACTTTGATTGCACTTGTTAAAAAAGAAATAAACGGTGCCAATGATATTTCTTTTACTGAATTTTCAAACTCAAAGATTATAGCAATGCAAGAACAGTTCAGAGATGAAGTATTGGAACGTTGGGGAAATACAGAAATTTTCAAAGAATATGAAGCTACATTCTCAAGAAAAGCAAAAATGCTACAAAATGAAAAAATGGAATCATTTTATTTAGTGGCTCAAGATATATTTGAAAGATTAGCCATGTATGAAGATAAACCCGTTGATTGCCCAGAGGTTCAAAAGATAGTTCACAAATGGCAGGAGTATATTACAGAACATTTCTATGAGTGCAATAAACAAATATTATCGTGCTTAGGTAATCTCTACATAACAGACGAAAGATTTACGAATTTTATTAACCGCTTTGGACAGGGCGATCTGGCAAATTTCTTTCATATGGCTATTGAAGTATTTTGCAGTCGTGAGGAATAGAATAGATATAAGTATAATTAATGTAAAAAAACAACAAATAACTGTTACAGAGCCAGACACAAAGATGCAGAACCGATAATCCAAGAATATAGTCTATGGGTTATCGGCCTATTTTTAAGAGGAAGTGGTATCATGGGAAAATACTAATAATTACATTTAATAATGATGAGGAACAACTCCTGTCCTTATTAAAAAGCAAATAAATAGATTTTATATAGACCCTTTTACTAGAACTTTTATTAGTGAAAAAGGAAAGTCAGTATATATAACTGCTAAAGAATTTGACCTACTCTATTTTCTCTATTCTTACAAGGGACAGGTATTTACCAAAGAGCAACTTTACGATAACGTATGGGGACATTTGATTTTCTGATTAAGAAAAAAATTTCAACTAAACATTGTAAAGCATATGAAAAAGATGTACAGTGTTAATATCAAGGAGGGTGTTAATACTAAGAGGAATGATTAGTGCTCATGCTCTTGAACGCTAGAAAAGGTGGCCAGCAAAATATTTATTATGGATTATGCAACAGCAGCATAAGATCAATTATAAATAAAAGAAGTCTTACAAATCTGTAAGGCTTTTTCTTTTGGATTGAAAGCTGAATGTAAGAGGGGGCCTTTATTATAGACAGTAAGAACAGGAGGTATGAAAAAATGCAGAATACAGTCATTTTAGAGACAAAGGATTTATGTAAATATTACGGCAGCGGAGAAAACGAGGTGCGGGCCATCGACCACACATCCCTTCAAATCTACCAGGGTGAATTTGCTGCGATTGTGGGAAAGAGCGGTTCCGGAAAAAGTACTCTTCTTCATATGCTGGGAGGGCTGGACTGCCCTACGGAAGGAAAGATCCTGATTGGAGATAAAGACATCAGTTCCATGAAGGAGGAAGAGATTGCTGTTTTCCGGCGCAGAAAGATCGGATTTATTTTTCAGTCCTTCAACTTAATTTCTTCTTTAAACGTCTGGGAGAACATCGTTCTTCCCATCGGACTGGATGGAAGAAGCGTGAATAAGGTATTCATCAATGAGCTTTTGTGTACACTGGGTATCGAGGAGAAGAAGCACAATCTTCCCAACACGCTTTCCGGCGGCCAGCAGCAGCGGGTTGCCATCGCCAGAGCTATTGCGTCAAAGCCTGATATTATTCTGGCAGATGAGCCGACCGGAAATCTGGATACCAAGACCGGAGATGAAGTGATTTCCCTGCTGAAAATGACAGCTAAGAAATACGGACAGACTTTAGTCATGATCACCCATGATGAGGAGATTGCACAGATGGCTGACCGAATTATCCTGATCGAAGACGGCAAGGTGGTGGATTAAATGAAGGCAGTAACACAGTTATCGAAAAAGAATCTGATGCAGACCAGAAGCAGAAGTATCCTCATTGGGATTTCCATCATGCTGACGACGGCTCTCTTAACGATCATCGGTTTAAGCTGTAATGGATTACTGAAAGCGAACAGCCAAAACAGCTCGATACTCTATGGAGATTTTCATGCCGCATTTACCGGGATCAGTGAAGAAAAAAAGCAGGAGATTTCCGTCAGAGGCGAAATTGAAAAGACAGGCTCCATGTCCTCTGTAGCCACGGTAGAGTTGGGGAAAGCCAGCGGCGTGCTTTCCTACTATGACCAGAATGCCCGTGCAATGTCGAACTTAAAGATGACCAGCCAGAGCAGAATTCCCACTGGGGAAAACGAGATCATGGCCCAGAAATCATTTTTTGAGAACCTCATGAAAAAGAAACCTAAGATTGGAGACACGGTCACGGTTCCTTACCGGATCAATGGGGAAGGAGACGTACTGAGAAAAAAATTTACAATTACCGGATTTCTACCTGACAGTGAAATGAATGACCTGAAACAGGCATACGGGGCCGTAGTATCAAAAGAATTTTTTGAAAAGGCTGTCCCTGTGGACCAAAGATCCTATACGGTCTGTGTGAAGATGAATAAGGCAGATAAAGTCACAGAAAACGGACTGAAGGAGAGTATCAATCACCTTGCAGAGAAACTTTCCATCCCTGAAAAAAATGTTTCCCTGAATACGATATTTATTATGTGGGATACGGACCCAGGGGTAGAAACCGTGGCTGCAGGAGTATTTATCGCGGCGGTTGTCATCTTATTCAGCATCGTTGTCATCTATAATATTTTTTATGTCGGTATGATACAGAAGGTACAGGAATACGGGAAACTGCGGGCCATCGGAATGACAAAGAAGCAGATGAAGCAGATGATCTTCCGGGAAGGCATGATATTGTCCGGCATCAGCATTCCTGTTGGACTGATTGCAGGTTATTTTGGAACAGAGCTGTTTTTCGCAAAGATCGCCGGGTTTAGCAGTGTAAACGAAGCCATCAACGAAGTGATCGCAGATACTCAGCTGTTTAGCATACCTGTTTTGGCCGGAGCAGGGATACTTTCGCTGATTACCGTCTGTCTTTCCATGAAGCATCCGATGCAGATTGCAGCCAAAGTGTCTCCGGTGGAAGCGGTACGGTATCAGGAGAACACCGGGAAAAAGAAACAGAAGCGGAAAGGATACAGGCAGGTAAATTTGATCGGTCTTACCAGGGCAAATTTGTCGAGCAACCGGAAACGGACATTGATGACGATCTTTACTATGGGGTTAAGCTGTGTAATGTTCGTGACCATCGCCAATCTGTGCGGCAATATGGACCCGGCCTATGAGGCTGAAAAAGATGTGAAAAAAGGAGATTTCTATCTGACACTGGATACGAAGCTGGATGATAAGACCTATCCGGAGAGAAATCTGAACCGGGTTCAGGAACAGGGGCTCATGAATGCTTCGGTAGTAGATAAGATCAAAAATATCAATGGTGTTACAAAGGTAGAGACTGGTAAATGGGCCGCAGTAAAAGTCCGGGTAAATGGAGAAGAAGGAACTTCGGTCATTCAGATTTTATCCAAAGAGGATTTTGATGCATTTGTAAAAAGCGAATTAGAGCGCGGAAGTGCGGACTATGAGCAGATGGTAAAAGAAAATGGAACCGTCTATCTTTGGGATTACTTTCTCGATGAAAATGGGTATCGCATCGGGGAAAAGATATCTATGGATCTGCTGGATGGAAAGAGGAAAGTACCTCTTACGTTAAAAATTGCCGGTTCTTCAAATTCGCATTTAGATGCCAGTTGGGCTATGACAGAGGAGACATTCAAGAAGTTCCATGTGAAAGGGGATCTGACCAGCGAAATTTATGTTTCCTGCCGTCCGGAAAAAAAGCTGGCAGTGGAAAAACAGCTGAGGAAACTTACAGGAGGCAGCGAGTTTTATGACTTGCTCTCTTACGATGATGCATACCGTACTGCGGATCTTAGCATTGGGTTTCTCAGGGACTCTTTATACGCCCTACTGTTTGTCATTGGGATCATTGGATTTATGAATATGGCGAATACATTGATTACAAGCATTGTTACGCGGAAAAAAGAACTTGGAATCCTTCAGGCACTGGGGATGACCAATGTACAGCTGGCCAGAATGCTCCAGATGGAAGGGCTGATCTTTACGGTGGGTACGCTGCTGATATCACTGACCTTTGGAAATGCCGCCGGATATATTCTGTTCCTGAAATGTAAGAATACCGGAATGATCGGTCTTAATGACTATCATTTTCCCATGGCTGAGATACTTGCGATGTCAGGCATCCTTCTGATGCTGCAGATCATTCTGTCCGCATTTATGAGCAGGAAGTTGCAGAAGGACTCTCTGGTTGAACGGATAAGATACGAAGAATAAATATAAAAAAATTTCCGGAATACTTTTTAAAAGTATCCGGAAATTTTTTTAAAGTATCATATTTCTCAGCATTTCAAGTCTCTGTTTTTCCTGACCGGTCATAGTTTCCGAGAGAGCGTCGATGATGATGCCCGTTTCTTCGTTGGTAAATGCGATGCCCTGTTCTGCCAGGCGGCTGGAGGCTGCCATAAGATCCGGCAGGATGTCTTCCAGGTTTTTGCCCCGGCATTGGTTCACGAGAAGTTCCATAATTTCTATTTTCTTTGAGTCGATGCTCTGAACCGCGCGATTCATTTTCCATTGTTCATCCATGCGGGATACCTCACTTTTTCAGAATTTGATTGATTTGATTTAACAGGTCACTGTTGGGTGCGTTTGCTGCTTCCTGCTTCTCAGGCTGAGACTGGGACATAAACAGCGGCATTAGTTTTGCCATCATGTCAGAATCGGCTGAAGAATTGCCGGGTGAAGCATTGGCATTCGGATTTGCCTGAAGAAAATCCTGATAGGACTGGTACATTTTTGCCATTTTCATCATCTGGAGTATCTGATCGATTTGTTTTGAGGTTTCCTTAGGCGCCCGCATTCTCATCGCGGTAAGCATCATTTCCAGAGAGGCATTGTTCTGGTCCAGCCCGCATGCGGAGAGAGTATCCTCATCGTCAAAGTCTTCCATGATGTTTTGGAGTTCATGGAGTTTGATGTAAAGAGCTGCAGATTTTTTCAGATTGGGAGGGAGATAAGGGAGCGCGTCTTCCAGCATATTGGACGAGTCGTCACGGAAAAAGTGCTCCCAGTGGGTTTGTTTTTGATCCATTTTGTCACAACCTTAGGTTTTATTCTCATATCCTATATTATTAGGAGGTGAAGAAAATTATGAGTGAAATTTTTGTAGAAGAAGAAAATACCGTTTACGAACTGGATGAGGAATGTCTCAGAAGAAAAGGAAAAATGGGATTTTCAAGACAGGGAAATGGAATCATGAAAAAGCAGAGTATGGAAGGCGGCAGCATACTGATTTTGATCGTTGCCCTTTTATGCTGCTTTAAATAATAGATATTTCAGTGTCCGGGGGATCACTTCCGGACACTTTTTTCATTTCACAGGAAAGTTCTACGACCTTCCCTATGAAATAAAAACGCTCCGCGGCACACAAAAAGGGCAGCAGGTTGATTACCCGCTGCCCATGGTTTATCAGGACATATCAGATTAGCATCCGCATCCGCAGCCACTGCCGCCGCCGAATCCGCCTCCGCAGCAGCACAGTAAGATGATGATCCAAATGATAGAATCACATCCACATTCGCATCCGTCTCCTCTTCCGAATCCGCAGTCGCCTCCGCAGCAGCATAATAAGAGAATAAGAAGAAGACAGTTGTTTCCTCCGAATCCTGAATTGCATGATGTTCCGCAACCTGTTGCAGCTAAATCACTCATGTTGTTTCCTCCTTGATTTTATTTACAGTTTATATTATTCGGTCTCTTCCAATGTGTGCCGGAAAAAGAAAATCTTTTTATTTGCCTGTTACTTTTTTCTGGGAGAAAACGGGGGTTAAAGAATTGTAAGTAAATTGTAACAAACGTAATGAGAAGGTGTGTTATACTCTAACAATAAGATATAAGCAGGGGGAAGGAGAGCGTATGAGGTATTTTAAAAGATGGGCAGCATGGCTGATGTCGGCGGTTCTTTTGGGAACATCGGCTCCCGCCGCGGTTAGTGCGGCTTCCGGAAAAGACCAGGTGACAGAGATGAAAAAGTTGCTTTCCGGCAGACAGGAAGCAGGATATGCGGAGGGAGAAGCACTGGTCATGTACCGGACCACAGTATCAGGGCAGAGGAGCAGATCCGTTCCTTTTTCCTCCGGAATCAAGGTAAAGCAGGCCTGGAATTTTTCGGCGGATGTAAAAGGGAAGACAAGGAGCGCTTCCCGGGACTCTGCAGTTTCTATTGCCAGAGTGACTTCTGGAAAGAGCACAGATGATCTGGTCAGCCAGCTGAAGAAGGAGCCGCAGGTGATTGCGGCACAGCCCAATTATAAGATCAGGCTTTTGGGAGGCAGCGATCCCTGTTTTGATTTTCAGTGGGCAAATAAAAACAGCGGTCAGAATGGCGGCAGTGCCGGGAAGGATGTCGGCTATGACCAGTTTTATGACAAGACATCCGGGTCCAAAGGCAAAGAAACGGTTGTGGCGGTGGTTGACACAGGGATCGACCTCGAACATGAGGATCTCAGGGACAGGCTGTGGACAAACAGGTCAGATGTGATCGCCGGCAGACATGGCTATGATTTTGCCAACCATGATGCAGACCCTTCCGACGATTACGGACATGGGACCCACTGTGCCGGCATCATTGCTGCTCAGGCAGGCAACGGCAAGGGTATTGCGGGCATCAGCCAGAGCAGTGATATTAAGCTGATGGCACTGAAGGTGTTGGATGAAGACGGAGACGGTGAAATATCTGACGTGATTGATGCCTACTATTACATTTATAAGCAGCAGATGGAAGGTGTCAATGTGGCGGCCATAAACAATTCCTGGGGAATAGATGAGGCTGAAGAACAGGAATTGATGAAATATCTGATCGAGCTGGTGGGAAAGAAAGGGGCGGTGACAGTCTGTGCCGCCGGAAACGACAGTAAGGACAATGAAGGGACCGCATCTATTCCGTCAGGCATCGACAGCGATTACGTGATATCGGTTGCGGCATCCAATGATAAAGACGGACTGGCTTCCTATTCAAACTATGGGAAAGAGTCTGTACATATGGCGGCACCGGGGAATCAGATTTTGTCCACAGTCAATGAAGACTGTTTTAATCCTTCGATTTACAGTGACGGCGAGAGAAACTCCAACTGCCAGTTTTATAAAAACTTTAATGACGGTGATGTCTCAGAGATAAGGACAGAGGGAGCAGGCAGCATCGGAAAAGGTACGGTGACGGTATCTGCGGACAGTGATTATTTTGGAAAAGAATCCGCCGGAAAGTCAGCGAAGATCTCAGTGAAGGATGCAGTGCCCGGAGATATTTATACAGTATATCTTCCTTATGACAGTGCCAAGGGCGCTACAGACTCTTATCTGAGCACGATGCTGAAGGCCTCCAGCAGTCTGGCAGTGGAAGGCGGGGCCGGGCTGGTCATCGCAAAGGACTATAAGCTCGATGAAGAAGGTCAGATTGAAGATCCGCTGACGCCGGAAGATGTCGTCATAAGCATGACGACGGGAACGATCCCTATGATGGCAGCCAACGGCGAGTCGGACACATGGGGACATCTCTCCTATCCAACCCGCAGCACGACAAAGAATGAAAAGCGTGCGGTTGGTATTACCCTGGTCGTGTTAGAGAAGCAGGATTTCACGATCCTTCTGGATGACACTGCAGTCAGCAAGGCAGGTGTATTAAGCCGGAATTTCGGAAAATATGATTTTTCCAGCGGAACATCCATGGCTGCGCCTCTGGTGAGCGGTGCTGTGGCGAACACTTCCTGGTACTATGGCAAGAAGGATGCACTTTCCAACAGGGAAACAGTCCTTGGAATGACAAGAACAGTCAAGGATCTGCCTGTGATCACCAGGGGAGTTCTGGATGGCAGGAAGCTGTCTGATCAGAATGCAATCCTCACCGGGGCAGCAGTTTCCGGGGGCAGAGTTGTTCTCTCAGGGAAAGGATTCGGAGCAGGCGGTACCGTAAAGATCAACGGAAAGACAGAAAAGACAGCATCCTGGAGTGATACAAAGATTGTTCTGGAAAACAGACAGTTAGTAAACCGGGTCGGCAAAGTCGAGATTCTTACCGGCAGCGGAAAATCTGTCACCGGATCATTCTACTTTATAAAAGGTAAGAACGGGCCGAAAAAAGTCTTTTCAACCGAGGATATTACAAATGGAGGGGATGCAGTCTCCGATGGCAGGAAGCTGTATTATCTGGACAAAGAGCTGAATCTTTATGTGATGGATGAGGAGGAACAGGAGTTTTCCAGAGTAGCCTCTATGGCACGGGAAAAAGCATTTGCAGGCATAAAAAAGGGAGAACTGGACCGGGCAGATCTCAGTCTGGATTCAGCACCGGTCTACTGTGACAGGGCTGTCTATGCGATAGCCGAGGCGGACTTGGGATATGAGACAAAGAGGTCTCTTGTGAGTTACTCATTTCAGACGAAATCATGGTCGAGAGTTGACTCCTATGTGTCGAAAACAGGCGGGGCCAAACTGGAGGGGTCAGCTCTGGCAGCCTATAATGGGAAGATTTATGTGATCGGAGGCCGGAATAAAAAGACCGGAGCTATGGAAAAGAGCGTCTTTGGCTACGACAAGGAGAAAAAACAGTGGTCCAAAGCCCCCGGACTTCCGGAAGGGCGGTATCAGAGTGTTGCTGTCCAGTCAGGAAACCAGCTGATCCTCACCCTGGGCAGCAGCGGGAAGAAAGGGGAGATCCCCAAGAATTTGGTTTATAGTGACAAGAGCAGGAAGTGGGTGAAAAAATCAGCTTCTCTGATACCGAAAAATAAAAGCGAAGAGATATATACGGCGAGTGTGGGTGTATGCAGAGATGGTCTTGCCTATGTGGGCCTTAGTACAGACGGCTGCGGAAATGTGTTCCGGTATTCTGTTTCCAAAGACCGTTTTGAAGCCATGGATTATCAGGCATTCTTTAAAGAAGATATCATAGGGACAACTGTCGGCTCACGGTTTCTTTTCATGCCTGTGACGGAACAGGAAGATTTCGATTATAAAAATTTAAACAGCATGAAGACGCCGGTTCAGGCTAAAGCACAGAGCGATGAAGACGACGATTATGACGACAGCTGTACGGTATATTCTTATCCTGTAACATCCGGGCTTGTGACGGTGAAAGCGAAAACAAAGCATGGAACCATCTCTGGAAAGGGAGAATACCTGCCGGGGCAGAAGGTGATGGTAAAGCCGAAAGCCGCAAAATATTACTGCTATAAGCCTTCTACTATGAAAGCGGCAGGTAAAAAGGTGAAAGGAAGCAGTTATTCCTTCTGCATCACGGGAAATGTAACAGTATCCGCAGTATTTAAGAAGACTGTTGTAAAACTGAATAAGAAGAAGCTGACTCTTAAAGCTGGAGGGAAATACCGCCTCAAAGCAAAAGTAAAGACTGTGGGCAAAAAGAAGTCGGTTACATGGAAGACGAGTAAGAGCAAGTACGCCACGGTATCCAAAAAGGGCGTGGTAAAGGTGAAGAAGGCAGGCAGAGGAAAGACAGTCACAATCTATGCCAGAGCCAAAGACGGTTCCCGGTCCTATGCGAAAATCAAAGTAAAAATCCGATAGCAAAACCGAAAAAATGATCCCTGTGTTTCTGAATTATAGTATATCCAAAGGGCACACCGTATTTCATTCCCTGCGGGTGGACGCGCGTAGCGCGGTAAGGTATAATCAGAGATACAGGGATTTTGTCTGCTTTATTTCAGAAATCATTATCAGGAGGAATTTTTATGTTTGAAGACATATTACATAATGTACAAAAGCAACCGTCTCTTGTTCACTGTATAACCAACTATGTGACGGTCAATGATGTGGCCAACATGGTGCTGGCGTCCGGCGGTTCGCCGATCATGGCGGATGACAAGAGCGAGGTGGAGGAGATCACGAGTATCTGTACCTCACTTGTGATCAATATCGGGACGCTGAATGCGAGGACCGTTGAGGCAATGGTGCTGGCCGGAAAGAGGGCCAATGAACTGGGACATCCGGTTATCCTTGATCCGGTGGGAGCAGGCGCATCCTCTATGAGAACGGAGACGGTAAAGAGACTTTTAAAAGAGGTCCGGTTCAGCGTGATCCGGGGAAATATTTCTGAGATCAAGACGGTATTTGAAGGCAGCGGGGCAACGCCTGGTGTGGACGCCAGCGAAGCAGATGCCGTGACGGAAGAAAACCTTTGGGAAGCAGCGGACATGGCAAAGCGTTTGTCTGCACAGACCGGTGCAGTTGTTGTGATCACAGGAGCCACAGATATAGCAGCAGATGAGCATAAAGCTTTTATTTTAAGAAATGGTGATCCGATGATGGCAAAGATCACCGGAACCGGATGCATGCTTGACGGAGTCATCGCAGGATTTGTGGGGTCCAATCAGGACAAGGTTTTGGAGGCCACGGCTGCGGCTGTGTGTGCCATGGGATACTGCGGAGAGAAGGCCAGAGCAAAATGCGAAGGCACTTCTTCCCTGAGGATGCATTTGATCGATGTCATGAGCAGCCTGACGGCGGATGAACTGGAAAGGGGTGCGGACGTTGAGAGTAGAATCTGAGGCAATGGCCCTCTATGCGGTGACAGATTCGGCATGGGTGGGCAAGCAGACATTGATGGAACAGGTAAAAGATGCGCTGGACGGAGGTGTTACATTTCTCCAGCTCAGGGAGAAAGAGCTGGATTATGATGCGTTCTTAAAAGAAGCCGGGGAGATGGCGGAGCTGTCCAGGCAGTACGGAGTGCCGTTTGTCATCAATGATGAAGTAGAGATCGCACTTAAATGCGGAGCCGACGGAGTCCATGTAGGGCAGGAGGATATGGCGTGCCGGAATGCCAGGAAGCTTCTGGGGCCGGATAAGATCATAGGAGTATCGGTCCACAATGTAAAAGAGGCATTAAAGGCGCAGGCCGACGGGGCAGATTATCTGGGGCTTGGAGCCGTGAAAGCCACGCCTACAAAGACCGATGCCAAGGTGGTAAAATTCGAGGAGATAAAAAAGGTATGTGATGCAGTAGATATACCGGTCGTAGCTATCGGAGGGATCAAAAAAGATAATTTAATGGAGCTAAAGGGCAGCCATGTGGACGGGATCGCAGTTGTCTCCGCCATTTTCGGCGCCGAGAACATTAAAAAAGAGACGGAAGAATTGCGAAAGAAAGCAGAGGAGATGAGGGTACGATGAAGACAGTATTAACCATTGCGGGATCTGACTGCAGCGGCGGGGCAGGGATTCAGGCTGATCTAAAGACTATGGCGGCCCATGGAGTTTATGGAATGTCAGCCATAGCGGCGCTGACCGCGCAAAACACTACTAAAGTTGCAGGAATTTATAATGTTTCAAAAGAGTTTCTGGAGCAGCAGATGGACTGTATATTTACAGATATTTTCCCGGATGCAGTTAAGATCGGAATGTTATCGAAAAAGGAACTGATCCAGGCAGCTGCCGAAAAGCTGAAGGAATATGGAGCAAAGAACATTGTACTGGATCCGGTTATGGTGTCTACCAGCGGAAGTCGGCTGCTCAGTGAAGATGCCATCGGCACATTGAAAGAAACTTTGTTCCCTCTGGCGGATATCATCACGCCAAATGTGCCGGAGGCGGAGGTGCTTTCCGGAGTGCGCATCCAGACAAAAGAGGATATGCAGGAGGCAGCTGCAAAGATCGGGGAATACTTTGACGGAGCGATCCTGATGAAGGGAGGGCATTCGGTGGAGGATGCCAACGATTATCTGTTTTGTCATGGAAGGGTAAAGACGTTCCGGGGTACAAGAGTGGACAATCAAAATACCCACGGGACAGGCTGTACTTTATCCTCTGCCATTGCGTGCAACCTTGCCATGGGATGCGATATGGAGACAAGCATTCAGAATGCGAAAGAATATATCACCGGCGCGTTGCTTGATGGACTGGACCTTGGAAGAGGCAGTGGTCCTTTGAATCATATGTACCGTCTGAAATAAAAAAAGCGTCGGCCAAGCGAGAAAGGGGTGTTTTGGTGAGGAAATGCCTGATCAGCCAATTGGAAGTCATAACAGAAGAAGAACAGAGGATTCTGGATGGGCGAGATGTAAGCAGAACCTTATATACTACGAAAAAGACATTTGAGGTAGAGGCCGAAAAGCTTTTGAAGAACGGGCGCCTGATCCAGGTGAGGACACACACAAGATTCACTGATTTTCCGGAGCACAATCATAATTATATAGAGATGATGTATGTGTGTCAGGGAAGGATCACTCATTTTATCGGCGGTAAGGAAGTGGTCATGGAGGAGGGAGATTTCCTCATTCTGAACCAGCATGTCCGCCACAGCATCTGTTGCGCATCCAGAGAGGATCTGGGGATCAACTTTATCGCTCTGCCGGAGTTCTTTGATATTCCGCTGCAGATGCTCCAGGGAAATAATGTGTTAGCTGATTTTCTTGTGGATACGCTCAGACAAAATTCCTTTTCTGAAAAATATCTGCTGTTTAAGCTTTCCGGTATCTTAGAGATTGAGAATCTTATGGAGAACATCGTCTATTCCTTAAAAAACCTGGGCAAAAATGAAGAAAAGATCAACCAGCTGTCCATGGGGCTTGTGTTCCTTCACATCCTGAACCATATAGACAAGCTGGACTATACATCTCCCCAAAATTACAAGGAGATCGTACTCCAGACAACACTGAGTTACATAGACCAGCATTACAAGGAGGCGAATCTTTCTAAGCTTTCAGAGGATTTGAACCAGTCCCTGTCTGTGCTGAGCCGGATGATCAAACAGAATTTCGGACACACGTTCCAGGAACTGGTGCAGAGAAAGAAGTTCCAGAAAGCCATGACACTACTGTCCGAGACGAATCTGTCCATCGCAGATATCGTGGCGGCTGTAGGTTATGAGAACAGCAGCTATTTTTACAGGAAGTTTAAAGAAAAATATCATATGTCCCCCAGAGAATACCGCCTGACTCACCAAAACGGAGATCAAATACGGATTTAAAAGTAAAGTAGTTTATGTTTGACGTACGCTATAATGTATTTAAGTAGAAGAAAGAGGGAATGGGGGATGATGATGAGTATTGTAAATAGCAAAGGGCAAAATGCAGTTTTAATTGAAGAGCAGGATCGAAAAGCGATTGAGGAAACCCTGTATTTAAATAGGATTCCAGGGATGAGAGAACACCTACAAGCTGGAATGCAGACTTCTCTTGAAGATTGTGAAGAATATAAGGAGGATGAAGAGTGGTAAAATACAAAAATTTCTTCGGATCCATTTGAGAATCCGCCTCCGTATGAAAAACTCATGGGGAATTTTGATGGCTTGATTTCCCGGCGCATTAATATAAAATATCGTCTTGTATATCAAGTTCATGAAGAGGAACAGACGATAAAAATTTTAAGTCTTTGGTCGAATTATGAGTGGTTGTAAGAAAAAGATCATTGGAATATCCCGAATACAAACAAACGTATTCGGGATATTTTTTTGTTCCATAGGAAAGTTCCTCTTGTACAGTCAAATAAAGACACCTTTTTCGTCAAACCACGTCCTAACTTTTGGGCGTGGTTTTTCTTATACTTAATGTATCGAAGAAAAGAACGAAATCAAAAGGAGGAGAAACATATGAACGCAGAGTATCGAAGGAAGGCATCGGCTGTCCCGCCGGAAGACCGGCCCATTTCCAAAAAGAACATTTCCGGACTTGGGAATTTCTTTGGGATTTATGGCGGAGAACACATCGCGGCTACAGAGTTTGTCATCGGCGCTACACTGGTGACCTGGGGTGTCAAGGCCACAGACATTTTTATCGGACTGTTTATCGGCAACATTCTGGCAACGCTGACATACGCACTGATCTGTGCACCGATTGGGACTGACACAAGAGTTACCCTATATTCTTACTTAAAAAAGGTCATGGGACCTTACATGCAGAAGGTTTACAACTTTGTCTGGGGGCTGGCATCCATCGCCATGGCGGCATCCATGCTGACCGTATCGGCCTCTGCAGTGAGAGAGATCTTTGGGATCAGGCTGCAGACCCAGTGGTATCCGACGGATATCAAATTTATTCTGGTGGTCATTGTGCTGGGCATCATTGTAACTTTAGTGGCGGCAAACGGATTTGAGGCGGTGGCCAAATTCTCATCGGTCTGTGTGCCGTGGATGATCATTATTTTTGCCGCAGGAATCTTCGTGGTTGTCCCTGAACTGATCAAGGTGACCAACGGGGCGCCAGTACAGAGCTTTACCGACTTTATGAATCTTCTAAACACCAGTGTGTGGAACGGGGCAGTCATTCCGGGAGGACAGAAGCTGGGTATCATCCATGTCATTGGATTTGCCTGGATGTGCAATCTGGCTTACCATGGCGGACTGAACGATATGGCATTGTTCCGCTACGCAAAGACTTCAAAATACGGATTTATTACCTCTTACGGAATGTTTATAGGACATTTTTTTGCATGGGGAAGTGCGGGAATCATGGGAGCAACAGCTTCTGTCATATTGAACAAATCTCTGCTTATCCTGGATTCAGGAGCCATCACAGGAGCCGTTTTGGGGGCAACCGGCCTGCTGGCAGTCATTGTGGCAGGGTGGACCACTGCCAATCCGAATATTTATCGTGCAAGTCTCGCATTTGAAACTATATTTAACAAGATACCACTGAAAAAGCTCACCTATGTGATCGGCGCAGTTATGACCTTTGCGGCATGCTTCCCGATTACCATGAACATTATGGCGATTGTCAACATCATTGTGCTTGTGATTCCGGCCATCGGGGCAGTGATTTTTACGGAACACTGGATCCTTCCGAAACTGGGCGGCACCAGATACTGGGCTACATTTAAAGGATGGAAGATTAATTATGCAGGTCTCTTTGCATGGCTGATCTCACTGGCATTTGTGGTGGTGATGACCTTGACCGGAGTGATCCACTCTTATCTTTTATTCCTGCCCACGTATCTTCTTGCCATGGTAAGTTATATCATTCTGGCCTGTTCCATGGGAGCCAGGGAGGACTATACGGCCCAGAAGGAAGAAGACCAGAAGGTGCGGGCGGCACTTGAGGAATTAATGGAAGAGGAAGATGAAAATATCATCGAATATGTGCCGAAGAAACCTGAAGTCCAGAAAGCGGCAGCGCTCCTGTCCTATGCAGTTCTAGCCGCTCTGGCAGTTGTGACAGTTTTGGTATTTGCAGGAGGCATCGGTGTAGAAACATGGAAAACAATCTCTTTTCCGATCACGGTCTGTTACTTTGTGCTGGGAGGCATTGCCACCTATCTGAAGTATGGATTAACGGAAGTCAAAGAACAGCAGGAGGTAAAGAATGAAACGATACAAAGGATTCAAAATGAAGCTCTATGAAGGGCAGGCGGAGGAATATGAAAAGAGGCACAATCAGCTGTGGCCGGAGATGAAAGCTATGATCCATGAGTATGGCGGAAGCAATTATTCTATCTATCTGGACCCGGAAACCAATGTTTTGTACGGATACATAGAAATCGAAGATGAAGAGAAATGGAACCAGGGAGCAGACACGCAGATCAACCGGAAGTGGTGGGATTTTATGGCGGATATCATGGAGACAAATCCTGACAACAGTCCGGTGAGCAAAGACCTCCAGCTGGTATTCCATTTAGATTGATCAGGAGGCAGAGATAATGAAGAAATATTTTTTGGCAGTGGACATCGGGGCCTCCAGCGGAAGGCATATTTTAGGAACTCTGGAAAACGGAAAGATTAAGTTTGACGAGATCTACCGGTTTCCAAATGGCATGGAAAATATAGACGGCTCCCTCTGCTGGAACACAGACGCCCTGTTTTACGAGATCAAGCAGGGACTTAAAAAATGCAGGGAGCTTGGAAAGATCCCTGTCTGTATGGGAATCGACACTTGGGCAGTGGACTATGTTTTGCTGGATGAAAATGACTGTCCTATAGGGAAATCCTACGGGTACCGTGACAGCAGGATGCAGGGAATGGATACAAAAGTGTATGAAGAGATCTCTCTTAAGGAGCTGTATGAGAGAACCGGGATACAGAAGCAGATCTTTAATACAATTTACCAGCTGACAGCGGACAGGGAGAAGGAACCAAAACGTCTTGATCAGGCCAAAAGCCTTCTTATGATCCCGGACTACTTTAACTTTCTTCTGACAGGAGTCAAGAAGACGGAGTACACCAATGCCACCACAACGCAACTGGTGGATCCGGAGACAAAGGATTGGGATTCTTCTTTGATAAAGCGTCTTGGTTTTCCGGAAGAAATCTTTCAGGAAATAGCGGTTCCCGGAACTTTTGTCGGAAACTTCACCGAGGAGATCCAGGAGGAGATCGGATTTGACTGCCAGGTGGTGCTTCCGGCAACCCATGATACCGGGTCTGCGGTGGCAGCTATACCAACAGAAGATGACCAGGCTTTATATATCAGCTCCGGCACATGGTCTCTGATGGGAACCGAGCTAAAAAAAGCGGATTGTTCCTTAGAAAGTATGAAGGCCAACCTGACCAATGAGGGAGGCGTTGACTTCCGGTTTCGCTATTTAAAAAATATCATGGGCCTGTGGATGATACAGTCTGTTAAGAAGGAGTTTGACACGGAATATTCGTTTTCCTATCTCTGTGAGATGGCGTCCAAGCAGACGATCCCATCCATTGTGGACTGCAACGATGAGTCTTTTCTGGCACCGGACAGCATGATAAAGGCGGTGAAGGATTACTGCATAAAGACCTCACAGCAGGTGCCGAAGAGCGAGTGGGAGACAGCGGCAGTGATCTATCACAGTCTGGCAGAATGTTATGCCAGGACGATCAGGGAGATCGAGAGCCTGACAGGTAAAACGTATGAAAAGATTTATGTAGTGGGCGGAGGCGCAAACGCCGGATACCTCAATGAGCTGACAGCAAAATATACCGGGTGTACCGTATATGCAGGACCGTCAGAGGCAACAGCCATAGGAAGCCTGCTCTTACAGATGAGATACGCCGGATGTTTTAAGGATTTGAAAGAAGCAAGAAACTGTGTGGCGCAGTCATTTGAAATAGAAATTTATGAACCGGAAAATATAGGAGGAAAAGCATCATGACAGTAGAAGAAAGATATGAGGCGGCAAAAGAAAGTTATAGAAACATCGGGGTGGACACAGATCAGGTACTGGAATATTTAAAAAATGTACCGATCTCTATGCACTGCTGGCAGGGAGACGATGTGGCCGGTTTTGAAGGAGAGGGAGCGTTATCCGGAGGGATTCAGGCTACGGGAAACTATCCGGGAAAAGCGAGGACACCAAAAGAGCTGATGGAAGATATTGACAAGGCGTTGAGCCTGATCCCGGGAAAACACAGGCTGAACCTGCACGCCAGCTACGCTGTGTTTGAAGATGGATTTGTGGACAGGGATGCCCTGGAACCGAAGCACTTTAAAAAATGGGTGGAATTTGCAAAGGAAAGAGGCCTGGGCCTGGATTTTAACCCTACTTTTTTTTCTCATCCAAAAGCGGAGGAAGCGACTCTTTCCAGTGAAAATGAAGAGATCAGGCAGTTCTGGATCCGCCACGGCCAGGCTTGCTTGAGGATCTCCGAATATTTTGCAGAGGAGCTGGGAACTCCATGTACAATGAACATCTGGATCCCTGATGGATTTAAGGATGTTCCTGCAGACAGAAAGGCACCCAGGGCAAGACTGAAGGACTCCCTTGACCAGATCCTGGCGGCAGGCTATGACAAGGAAAAAGTCAATGTGGCAGTGGAATCCAAGGTGTTTGGCATCGGCATGGAAAGCTATACCGTAGGTTCCCATGAGTTTTATATGAACTATGCGGCTAAGAATGATATCCTCTGCCTGCTGGACAATGGACATTACCATCCTACAGAGGTAGTCTCTGACAAAATCTCATCCATGCTTTTGTTTTCAGACAAGGTGGCACTTCATGTGACCAGGCCGGTGCGCTGGGACAGCGATCATGTGGTTCTCCTGGATGATGAGACAAAGGAGATCGCAAAAGAAATCGTCATGAACGGGACAGAACATGTGCTCCTTGCGCTGGACTTCTTTGATGCCAGCATCAACCGTATCTCAGCCTGGGTGGTCGGCATGAGAAATATGCAGAAAGCCCTGCTCACAGCCATGCTTAGACCTAATGAGAAGCTTAAGTCTCTCCAGGAGAACAGGGAATTTACAGAGCTTATGGTGATGCAGGAGGAATTAAAGCTGTACCCGGCAGGGGACGTATGGAATTACTTCTGTGAGATCAACGGGGTACCTGCAAAAGAGGACTGGTTTCAGGAAGTAAAAGCTTACGAAAACAATATCCTGTTACAGCGCAATTAGAGGAGGCGGAACATGAATATATTAGAAGCAGAGTTTATCAAAGGATTTATCAGAATGTGCACAGACGGCTTTTTACAAGGGTGGCACGAGAGGAACGGTGGAAATGCAACCTACCGTATGAAGCCGGAGGAAGTATCAGAAGTTAAGGAGGCATTTCAACTGGAACGGGAGTTTACTCCGATCAAAACAGAAGTTCCGGGACTGGCTGGTGAGTATTTTTTGGTGACGGGTTCCGGAAAATATTTCCGTAATGTGGAACTTGCACCGGCGTCAAACATTGCCATCATCGAGATTGACAGCAGGGGAGAAAATTACCGGATCGTCTGGGGACTGGAAGGAGGCGGAGTGCCCACCAGTGAACTGCCTTCCCATCTGATGAACCACGAGGTGAAAAAAGAAGCTACAGGCGGCGCACACCGGGTGATCTATCATTCCCACACACCTAATGTGATTGCACTGACCTTTATCCTCCCCATTGATGACAAGGTATTTACAAGAGAACTGTGGGAAATGATGACCGAGTGTCCGGTTATATTTCCAGATGGGATCGGAACTGTTGGATGGATGGTTCCGGGAGGAAGAGAGATTGCGGTGGAATCCAGCAGGCTGATGAATAAGTACAACGCTATCATATGGGCTCATCACGGCATCTTTTGTTCCGGAGAGGATTTTGACAACACCTTCGGTCTGATGCACACCGTGGAAAAGGCAGCAGAGATTCTCATAAAAGTGCTGTCTGTAAGACCTGATAAGTTTAAGACCATCACACCGCAGAATTTCAGGGATCTGGGTGAAGCATTTCAGGTAAACCTGCCAGAAGAATTTTTATACGATAAGAAATAAGAATACAGAGCATAAAAGAACTGTTGCCCCGGGGAGAAATATCCAAGGGCAGCAGTTCTTTTAGACTACTCGTGGTTCATGCACAATTTCGCTTTTTTAATATCCGGAACTGCCGTCAGGATTGGCAGCAGAATGGCTGCCACAATCAGGCCGGAACAGCCCTGGATGGCATTGGAAGGCACGCTTAAAAGTGCTGGTCCGATCCCCTCCGTAAAATAGGAGTGGAGGAAGTATCCTGCCACCACAAATAAGATGTCGGCCAGTCCGCACGGGATCATGGCGATCAGTTCTTTCACTCCGTGACTGGTGAGGGCTTTATACAGTACGGCTGCACAGAGCGCCACCATGAACTTTACAACGAAGGTAGTCGGCGCATAGTAAGCATAGCCTGAAAAGATATCCGCAAAGGCAGAGCCGATACCGGCGGCCAGAGAGCCGTACTTCTTTCCCAAAATAACACCGCTTAAGATGACAAAGGCATCACCCAGATGAATATAGCCGTGGGTGGCAGGGGTTGGGATCTGGATGACCATGGTCCCCACACAGCACAAAGCCGTGAAAAGAGCGGTATATACAAGTTTTTTCGTTTGATTCATAACGATCATTCCTCCTCAATTAAGATTGCTCAAATCCGTTTCATTTATCTTAATAAAAAAGTGGCATTGATGAAAATGCCAGATATAAAGTTTTTAATGGTGCCAGCTTATTTTTCTTTCCTAAAACAGCATCTTATGATATAATCTCCTAAAAAGATTCAGGAGGAAAGTATGATTAATTTGTATGAAAAAGGTGCATTTTTAGTAGACGGCACCGAACTTGTAGATGAAAAAAACGCAGAACGATTAAACCAGCTTGTTGGGTCTGTCCCGACAAAAGAAGAAGCGAAACAAAACACCATCGCATATGGAATTCTTAACGATCATAACACGTCCGGCAGCATGGACAAGCTGATGATTAAATTTGATACATTGACATCCCATGACATTACTTTTGTGGGGATCATCCAGACCGCAAGAGCGTCAGGGATTGAAAAGTTCCCGGTCCCTTATGTGCTCACAAACTGCCATAACAGCCTCTGTGCCGTTGGCGGAACGATCAATGAGGATGACCACATGTTCGGCCTGACTGCCGCAAAGCGCTACGGCGGCATGTACGTACCTCCTCATCAGGCAGTCATCCATCAGTTTGCAAGGGAAATGCTCGCAGGCGGAGGAAAGATGATCCTTGGTTCTGACAGCCATACAAGATATGGTGCACTGGGAACCATGGCTATGGGCGAAGGCG
The DNA here is from genome assembly GCF_002270485.1 of Anaerostipes hominis (ex Lee et al. 2021). Classification (GTDB taxonomy): domain Bacteria; phylum Bacillota; class Clostridia; order Lachnospirales; family Lachnospiraceae; genus Anaerostipes; species Anaerostipes hominis. Next base: position 28,558 of record NZ_NQOG01000009.1, read on the forward strand.
GGCCGGAACTTGTAAAGCAGCTGCTGAACCGTACTTATGATATTAACATGCCTTCCGTTGTCGGTGTTTATCTCACCGGAAAACCTGAAAAAGGGGTAGGGCCTCAGGATGTGGCTCTGGCCATCATCGGCGCCGTATTTGAGTGCGGATATGTGAACAACAAGGTAATGGAATTTGTAGGGCCTGGCGTGGCGAACCTGTCAGCGGATTTCAGGATCGGCATTGACGTTATGACCACAGAGACAACCTGTCTTTCTTCTATATGGAAGACAGATGATACTATTAAGGAATTTTACGAGATCCACGGCAGGGAAAAGGACTACAAAGAATTAAATCCTGGAGCCGTTGCATACTATGACGGAATGGTGGAAGTGGATTTATCCAAGATCAAACCGATGATCGCCATGCCATTCCATCCGAGCAATACTTATACAATTGATGAAGTCAATGCAAACTTAAGTGATGTATTGGCAGAAGTGGAAAAACGCGCCATGGTAAGCCTAGATGGAGCTGTAGATTACTCGCTTCAGGATAAGATTAAAGACGGAAAACTGTATGTAGATCAGGGAATCATCGCGGGATGTGCCGGCGGCGGATATGAGAATATCTGTGAGGCAGCTCATATCTTAAAGGGAGCCAGCATCGGTTCTGATGAGTTTACCCTGAGTGTTTACCCTGCAAGTACGCCGGTCTTCATGGAGCTTGTAAAGAACGGAGCGGTGGCAGATCTCATGGCCACAGGAGCCGTTGTAAAAACAGCCTTCTGCGGACCGTGCTTTGGAGCCGGAGACACACCTGCCAACAATGCGTTTAGTATCCGTCACTCTACAAGGAACTTCCCGAACAGAGAGGGCTCCAAGTTACAGAGTGGGCAGATCGCATCCGTGGCATTGATGGATGCTAGATCCATCGCAGCCACTGCGGCAAACAAGGGATACCTGACTCCAGCCACAGATCTGGATTCTGATTTTAATGTACCAAAGTACTTCTTTGACAAAACAATTTATGAGAACCGTGTGTTTGACAGCAAGGGTGTGGCGGATCCTTCCGTGGAAGTACAGTTTGGACCAAATATCAAGGATTGGCCTAAGATGTCTGCACTCCCTGAGAATCTCTTATTAAAGGTTGTGTCTGAGATCCACGATCCAGTCACCACAACCGATGAGCTGATCCCGTCAGGGGAGACTTCTTCCTACCGCTCTAATCCTCTTGGGCTGGCAGAGTTTACGCTGTCCAGAAAAGATCCTGCATATGTGGGACTTGCAAAGGAGATTCAGAAAGGCCAGAAAGCCATTGAGGCGGGAACCTGTCCTCTGGATGTAGTAGAAGAATTAAAGCCTGTCATGGAGGCTGTAAATAAAAAGTATCCGGGAACCGGAGAAGGCAATCTTGGGATCGGAAGTACCATCTTCGCAGTGAAGCCGGGTGACGGCTCTGCCAGAGAACAGGCGGCATCCTGCCAGAAGGTATTGGGCGGATGGGCAAACATTGCCAACGGATATGCTACTAAGCGCTACCGCTCTAATCTGATCAACTGGGGAATGCTTCCGCTGACAATCGAAGAAGGAGCGCTACCGTTTAAGAACAAGGACTACTTATTCCTGCCGGGTATCAGAGAGGCAGTGGAGAAGAAAGCAGGCAAGATCCAGGCCTTTGTTGTGAAGGACGGGGAGCTTCTTGAATTTGAGCTGTCCTTGGGAGAACTTACAGATGATGAGAGAGAGATCATCCTGAAGGGATGCCTGATCAATTACTATAAAGAGGAGAACTAAGGAGCAGCATAAATGGTCGGAACTATTTGGGCGTTGGTACCGCCCGTCATTGCCATTGGACTGGCATTGATCACAAAAGAGGTTTATCTTTCCCTGATGGTGGGGATTGCTTCCGGGGCTTTGATGTTTGAGCATTTCAAGCCTGTGGAAGCAATGAATACCATATTTGAAATTATGACTGGAAAAATCGGGGGCAACTGTGACATCCTGATTTTTCTTGTGATGCTGGGTATTTTAGTAGCCCTGATCACCAAATCCGGGGCCTCAAGGGCCTATGGGAAATGGGCATTAAAGGCAATCAAGTCAAAGAGACAGGCCATGTTTGCCACGTCTCTTCTTGGAACTGTGATCTTCGTGGACGATTATTTCAACTGTCTGACGGTTGGAACCGTCATGAAGCCAATCACAGACAAATATAAGGTCACGAGGGCCAAGCTTGCGTATGTGATCGACGCCACCGCAGCGCCGATCTGTATCATTGCCCCGATCTCCAGCTGGGCTGCGGCTGTGGGCTCCTCGCTTCCAGAGGGAAGCAAGATTGACGGATTCTCTTTGTTTGTCAGGGCGATCCCGTTTAATTATTATGCTCTCCTGACTTTGGTGTTCCTCATCTTTCTGATCATCATCAACGTGGATTTTTCCAAGATGAAACAGTATGAGGAGGAAAAGGGGAACGAGACCCATGACCAGAAGCATGACGCGGATGTGCCTGTGGTGGGAAGAGGACAGGTAAAGGATCTGATCCTGCCCATCGTGTTTCTGATCGTTTCCTGTATTGGATTTATGCTTTATACGGGAGGATTTTTTGAGGGAAAAGATATCATAACGGCGCTGTCCGAATGCAGCAGCGGAAGAAGTCTTGTATTGGGGTCTTTTTCGACGCTGATCTTTACATTTCTTCTGTATATTCCGAGAAAGGTCGTCGCCTTCGTGGATTTCTGCGGGAGTTTCAGCCAGGGATTTAAGTCGATGACGTCAGCGATCATGATCCTTTGTCTGGCATGGACTCTATCCGGTATATGCGGAGAAGAATATTTAAGGATCGGACAGTTTGTCAGCGGAATTATCAGTGGAAATACGTCCGCAGCGGCTGTGCTGCCGGCCCTGTTCTTTTTGGCTGCTCTGGGCCTGTCCTTTGCCACAGGAACTTCCTGGGGGACATTTGGAATCCTGATCCCTATCTCCGTGGCTGTCGTGGGGAATGACATTTCTGCGCTGACACTGCTGGTGGGGTCTATTTTATCCGGGGCCGTATGCGGAGACCACATCTCTCCGATCTCCGATACAACGATTCTGGCCTCCGCGGGAGCCGGATGCCGCCATATTGACCATGTTGCAACACAGATGCCCTATGCGTTTATCGTGGCAGTCTGTGCTGTAGTCGGATACCTGACGGCGGGAGCATTAGGAAACGGGTTTTTAGGCCTGGCGGTTGCGGCCGGAGCCCTGGCTGTGGCCATGGCTTCCATTGTGTGGAATGTAAAAAAGAAGGCTTAGAGGTGATAAGATGAGCAATTTGGCCACAAGGGCAATTGAAGAAATAGGAAAAGTGATTATTGGAAAAGACCATATCACAAGGCAGGTCATGACTGCGATCTTGGCCAACGGCCATATTTTGATTGAGGATATTCCGGGCGTGGGAAAGACTACGCTGGCAATTGCATTTTCTAAGGTTCTGGGTCTGGATTACCAGAGGATACAGTTTACGCCGGATGTGATGCCTGCGGATATTGCCGGGTTTTCTGTCTATAAGCAGGGCAGTGAATCCTTTGAATATCAAAAGGGGGCGGCCATCACCAACCTCCTCCTGGCAGATGAGATTAACCGGACTTCGCCCAAGACCCAGTCGGCTCTCCTGGAGGCCATGGAGGAAGGAAGAATCACTGTAGATGGGGTGACGAGAGAACTTCCCGATCCATATGTGGTCATTGCCACACAAAACCCTCTGGGAGCGGTGGGGACCCATTCACTCCCTGAGGCCCAGCTTGACCGTTTTATGATCCGGATTTCCATGGGATACCCGGACAGGGAGAGTGAGGTGGCGATGCTCAAGCAGGAAAGAGTCAATGTTGCCATCGACTCTCTGGAAGAGATCATACAGGTGACGGATCTCATACTGATGAAACAGCAGGCGGAGCGGGTATATGTCCATGAGGATCTGTACCGGTATATTGTCGATATTGCATGTGCCACCAGAAACCATCCCGATCTTAGCATGGGGATCAGTCCGAGGGGAACGATCTCTCTTCTTCAGATGGCCAAAGCAAATGCATATCTCGATGACAGAGATTATATGGTGCCGGATGATATTAAGCAGATTTTTTATGCCACATCCGCCCACCGTGTCATGAAAAGCAAAGAGGCGAGGATCAAACGCAGGACGGTCAGGGATATTCTTAAGTCCATAGCCGAAGAGATCCCGGTATCAAAGAGCAGATAAGGAGCATCCATGATCATTGGAATTATCATCCTAAGTGTGATTTATGTTATCTTATATCAAAATATCATCGGAGGATGCCTTCTGGCATCCTTATTTGTTTTGGTGTTAATATCCTGGTGGAACGTGCGGAGGAAGGCATCGAAGCTGAGGATTGAAGTGTCTCTTGACCGGAAAGCTGCCTCAAGGAAGGAAGAGATTCAATTAAAGGGTATCTTTAAAGGAATCCGGTGTCTGGATACAGCAGAGTGCCAGATTACCTATCAGGTTCGCTATTGGCTCATGGGACGGAAAAAAGTCATAAAAGAGAGATTTGAGTATTCCGGAAAGGAGTCGGAGGGCTTTTTGATCCCGCTCAGATTTGATCACTGTGACGAAGTGCACATAACGGTGGCTAAGATAAAAATGCGGGATATGACGGGCCTGTTCTGGGCAGATAAATTTGTAAAAGCCAAAGCCGTGGTGCTTATCATGCCGGATGCGTATCCGCTGGGCCGGATGTCAGATCAGGCGGTGGAGGCAAAGACCATGGACCCGTATGAATATGACGGACTCAAGGAATACCGCCCTGGAGACAAGGGTTCCAGGATTCACTGGAAACTGCTCGCAGGAAAAAATCTGCTGATGGTGAAGGACATGGAGGAAGAAAGGGAGGAAAAGCTCTTTATCTTTCTAAGCCTGCCGGAGTGGGGAGAAGCATATGATGATTTTTTTACTGTATTTTTCTCTGTCTCAAAGTTTTTTTTGGAGCAGGGAATGCCGCAGACAATATACTGGGGGACAAAGGAATACTACCTGGAACGGTATCAGCAGTATGAAGAATTGTTTGGGGAGATGTTTGCGTCAGACTTCGGCGGGGACTTTGAAAACAGGGAGCATGAGGGAATTCATATCTATATGAGAGAGACAGAGACTGATCTGATTTATGTAGAAACAGAATCGGAGACGAATGCAGTCGACAGGAGCAGGCTGGAGCAGGGAATCTATGATCTGGAATTATTTTGAAGCAGATTGCAAGGGGTCTTTTTATTATGAAGGAAAAAATTGAACCATATATGAAATATATATTTCTGAGCATGATATTTCTTGGCTTGACAGACAGTGTTTTTGTCGGGTTTTTTACGAGAGCCTTTCAATATTATCTGCTCTGTGCCGGCGTGGCGATCCTGACAGTGCTCTGCGTTCTGTTAGAAAGGTATCCGAAAGCTGTCTTCGGCGCAGTTGGCTTTGCGGCAGCGGCTTCATTTTTTTTAAGGAGCTCTCTTGTCAATGGATTTCAGCTGATCAGCAACCGGATGGCCGATGCAGTAAATCAAGTGTTTGATATGGGGTTTTATTATTACGTGGATATCCGGCCTGAGTATACGCGGCGGGACAGCATCCTGTTTATCCTGCTTTTATTCCTGGTGGGCAGTGTGATCTTTCATCATCTGACGAAGAAGACGAAGAGCTTTGCGGCAGTGGTATCTGCAGTCGAAGCCTGCCTGCTGATCCTGACTCCGTATTCCATCACGGGACCGTTTCTGCTGTTTTTATGCGGCTTGACCGGCTATGTACTCTGGACACGCAAAAAGACATTCAGCGCATCGTTAATATCCGTATGCCTTCTCCTGGGGGCTGTCGCAGTATCCGGAACTGCCGGGGAGCCTGCAGACAGCAATCCGGTCAAGGAGACGGCACTGGAATTCGTAAGGACGCTGTCACAGGGCAAAGATTATCAGGTGGCAGGAGGGATCGGAAGCGGAGATATTGGGAAGATCGGTTCCGTGTCGCCGAGGGGAACAAAGCTGTTTCAAGTGAAGCTTTCAAAACCGGAGACGCTGTATCTGAAGGGATTCACAAGCGGTGTTTATGAGAAAGGCATGTGGAAAAAAGAAAAGAGAGACGCAAAGGTGATCCTGGGAGAGAACAGTCTGGATCTGCCTTACCAGTTTTTTGATCTCAAGATTCCTGAGCTCAGTCTTGAACTTTTAGATACAGGTCTTCAGAAAAAGCCGGAAAAAGCAGAGATCCGCTATCAGAAATTTACGGATGAATATTACCTTTGGCCTTATTTCAGTAGTATCTCTCCGGAAAAGGGGAGGTACTACGGAGATTACAATATGAAAAGGACCGGAAAAAGGGAAAAGGAAACTCTCACATATTATCCTGTATCCTTGGACAGTATGCTGAAGGCAGACGGAAGGATCACAGATGCCCTTCTGGATGGCCAGACCGGGGATGTGACTTTGGAAAGGGAGTATTTTGAGGCAATGGATTCCTACAATAAATATGTCAGGAGACAGTATTTGAAGGTCCCCGGAGAATTAAAGAAGAAGCTTACAAAGAAATTTCCGGAACTGCTACAGGTGGTCTCCATGCGGAAAAAGACCGAGATGATCCAGACACTTTTGAGAGAAAATTATCGATATACAAGCGAGTCCGGAACTACACCGGAGGGAAAAGATCCCATCTGGTATTTTCTGAATGAGAATAAAAAAGGCTACTGTACGCAGTATGCTTCCGCTGCGGTCATGATGTTCCGCTCTGCGGGGATCCCGTCCAGATATGTGGAGGGATATCGGATCGATGAACAGAAGTTTAAGAGAGATCGTACAGCCCAGGTCACGGATTTCTATGCTCACGCTTGGCCCGAAATATACGTAGAGAATGTGGGGTGGGTCCCGGTGGAAGTGACCAACACCCGGAATCTGCTGTCCGAACAGGATCAGACAGAGGAGGAGGTTTCATACACAGAAGAAGGAAGAGAGTCTCTTTTGAAGAAAAATATGGTTCTTCAGAGCCTGGCTGCGCTGCTTTTATCTTTTTTCATAATTGTTACAATTATTAAGATTGCGGGGGAAATTATCCGGTACAGGAATTGGAGAAAAAGTACCAACAAGGAAAAAGTCATAATTTATCAAAATTTAATAAATTCCCTGACAGATGGTAAGAAGCTGGACGAAAAATATGTCCTGACCCTCGAAAAAGTGCGTAAAATCACGGAAAAAGGTAGGTTCAGCCAGCATGAGATCACCGACGAAGAACTAAGATATGTGAAGAGATTTGTCGATATATTAAAGAATAAAATATAATTGTTACACAAATGTTAAAAAACTCTTGACAATTTCATTACATATAAGCTACAATAGCAACAGTGAAAGAAATACATGAAACATTATTGTAGTATTTGTATTGATTGATTAGGAGAACACATGAAACGTTTGGTAGTAAAAGCAATAGTAGTCATAATGCTCACAGTTGTGGGATGTTCTGCAATCGGCGGGACTAGAGAGACAGAAGCTGCTTCCAATAAAGGGCAGAAAGTTGTGAATTATGCAAAACGCTTTGTCGGTAATAAATATAAATATGGCGGAACCAGTTTGACGAGAGGAGCTGACTGCTCCGGATATGTAATGTCTGTTTACAGAAAATTCGGCAAAAGACTTCCGCACTCTTCCTACGGAATGAGAAAAGCAGGAAAGAAAGTAAAAGGCGGAATCAAGAAGGCGAAGCCGGGTGATATCATCTGTTACAGCGGACATGTGGCAATTTATATGGGAAATAATAAAATTGTCCATGCAAGCAACTCTGCACCGTATCCCAGAGGTGGGATCAAGATCTCCAAGAATGCGAAATACAGAAAGATCGTGGCAGTAAGAAGAATTTTTAAATAGGTATACATAAACATAAAACTGTTGTATTAGTGTTCATACCACTGATACAGCAGTTTTTTTTCTGAAAAATAAAAAACGCTCAGCACTTGATCCGTCTGTGATCATTGTACTTTTTCACCTTATATGGTAAAATTGATTAATATATATGGACAGAGTTGGTGCCGGGATAAGAACTTTTATTCCTGTCCAATGTGGAAAGCAGTAGCAAAGGCAGTGCTGTGGATGGGGAAGATAAGGCGTGAGGCCCAAGAGGCTCTGGAGATGATTCCAGGCGGAGTGTGTATATATTTATAAAGAAGGCCGGATTTATCCGGTATTCCGCAACTCCTCATTCTATGAAACATCAGGCTGTTCCGAGAAGCATGCCAGGGAGATCAGCCAGGAGATGGCATTTCAGGGGGTACACAGGGAAGACCTTCCGGAAGTGAAGGAAAAAGTAAAGAGATTTTTACGGAGATCTGCTCTGCATCAATCAGATCCCCATCAACCTTCTGAGCAACACGGTCAAGTTTACAGGCAGGGGATGAACGCTCATGTGGCCAAACCTGTCGATTTAGAAGTGCTGATGGATACGCTTTGGAAGGTGATGAAAGCCCCGAACCTTGGGGAAACTTGACAGTGGAAAAAGGAACGATTATAATTTTCAGTAATGATTGAACTTGAAAAAAAGGAGATATACATGAAAATAAGTCCAAAAGTCCGGGATTTTTTGTGCCTTACTGCACATCCAGAGGGCTGCAGAAAAAATGTTGAGAATCAGATTACATATGTAAAGAAGCACAGCGAAGTCAAGAACGGGCCAAAGAAAGTCCTGGTCATCGGAGCGTCCACCGGATACGGGCTGGCATCAAGGATCAACGCGGCATTCGGATGCAAAGCAGCTACGGTAGGTGTCATGTTTGAGAGACAGGCGGCTGGAAAGAGGACTGCCACGGCGGGCTGGTATAATACGGCTGCATTTGAACATGCGGCAGCCAATGAGGATCTATATGCCAAGACAGTCAACGGAGATGCATTCTCCAGGGAAGTCAAGGAGAAGGTGATCGATCTGATCAAGAAGGATTTAGGGAAAGTCGACGCCGTCATTTACAGTCTGGCCGCACCGAGAAGAACTGCCGAGGACGGCACCGTGTACCAGTCTGTGCTAAAGACGACCGGAGAAGATTTTACAAATAAGAACCTGAATCTGAAAGACAACACCATCGGAGAGAAAACCATTGAGGCTGCCACAGAGGAAGAAGTGGAAGCGACGGTGAAGGTAATGGGCGGAGAGGACTGGAAGGCATGGATTCGGGCACTCACAGATGCAGATGCCATTGAAGAAGACACTGTTACTTTCGCCTACTCTTATATCGGGCCGGAGCTCACTTATCCCATCTATTTTGAGGGAACCATCGGTGCTGCAAAGAAACATCTGCACAAGACCGCAGGTGAGATCAATGAAGAATTTAAAGAAAGAGGCATCAGGGCATATATTTCGGTCAACAAGGGTCTCGTCACTCAGGCAAGCTCTGCAATTCCGATCGTTCCCCTGTATATGGCAGTGCTTTACAGTATCATGAAAGAAAGAGGCCTCCACGAAGGATGTATCGAACAGATCACCAGGCTGTTTGGAGAAAAGGCTGTGTTCGGACAGGCAGAGACAGACGGTCAGGGACTGATCCGTCTGGATGACTGGGAGTTAAAGCCGGAAGTACAGGCAGAAGTGGAACGGCGCTGGGAGAAGATCAATACGAAAAATGTTAAGGAATATGCCGATATCGAGGGATACTGGGAAGACTTTTACCAGATGTTTGGCTTTGATATGGACGGAGTGGATTACGAAAAAGATCTGGACCCTTCCGTGAATATTCCGAGTATACCGGACGCAGAATAATATATGAATGAAGTAATCATAACAAGGCTCGGAAGGCATATCGTCAGCGCATGGCTTGAGGACGGAGAATTCGCGGAGTTTTCATCCGAACCGGTAGAGGAAGGCAGTCTGGTCGGAAATATTTACAAAGCCAGGGTGAAGAATATCGTAGGAAACATCCACGGAGCTTTCGTTGAGATCGACAAGGGCAGGCTCTGCTTTTATCCTCTGGACGAACGAAGAAAACCGGGAAAACTCAAAAACGAAAAAGAAATCCTCATCCAGGTAAAAAAAGACGGCACAGACAAGAAGGAACCGTTAGCCACAGAGAACATTGAACTGACCGGAGAATATCTTGTGCTGTCCTCTGATAAGTCGTTCGTGGGTATATCAGGGAAAATCCGGGATAAAGAAAAAAAGGAAGACTTAAAGAGGTTCGTCTCTGCTTTTGTCACCGGAGAGTATGGATTTATTGTGAGGACAGAGGCTGCAAATGCGGATAAAGAAAAGATCGGGAGAGAAGCAGCAAGTCTGGCTGAGAGATATGTTCAGATCCAGGAGAAACAGCAGTATATGAAGCCTTGCAAGCTTCTGGCCACAAATCAGAATTTCTCGTCCCGTTATGTATTTGGACTTTCTCCTTCCCGTGTGGAACGTATCATCTCCGATGATGAGGTGATCTGCAGGGAGGCAGAGGAGAATGGATATCAGGTCCGCCGGATGGACAGACAGGATCAGTCTATTGAGAGGGGATACCGGCTTTCTCATGCACTGGAGGCAGTTTTTCATACGAGAGTGTGGCTCAGATCGGGAGGGTTTCTGATCATCGAGCGCACAGAGGCCATGACAGTGGTCGACGTAAATACAGGAAAATCGATCGGGCGGGGACAGAAGGAAGGCCATATTATAAAGATAAACCGGGAGGCGGCAAGAGAGACGGCCAGACAGATCAGGCTCAGAAATTTATCCGGGATTATCCTCGTGGATTTTATCGATATGAAAGAAAAAGAAGAAGAGGACAGGCTCCTTTCCTATATGCAGTCTGTGCTGAACAGGGATTCCAAGAAAGCGGTGGCCGTAGACATGACGAAGCTTGGACTGATGGAGATCACGAGAAAGAAGGTCAGAAGACCCATAGAAAAAGAAGATTTCCTGTAAGATTATTGCTTGACATGGAAAAAATAAGTTGCTATACTGTAACAGTATGCCGCACAGCGAGGTATAAGAATCCATAAGGATCACCAAAGCTGGCGAGTTTGATTATAGGAGGTGCCATAGATGTACGCCATTATTGCAACAGGAGGAAAACAGTACAAAGTAAGCGAAGGTGATGTGATCAAAGTTGAGAAGCTTGACGCAGAAGTCGGAGCAAAGATTACTTTTGATAATGTTTTATTAGTTGGTGGAGATACTGTAAAGGTAGGAACACCGAACGTAGATGGTGCAAAGGTTGAAGCTTCAGTTGTAAGCGAAGGCAAAGACAAAAAAGTCATTGTTTACAAGTATAAGAGAAAAACCGGATACCATAAGAAAAATGGTCACAGACAATTATTCACACAAGTGAAGATCGATAACATTGTTGGATAATAAAGGACCGAGAGAATGACACAGATCACATTCTACCGGGACCATCAGGGAAAGCCTGCAGGCTTTCAGGCAAAGGACCATGCCGGATATGCGGAGGAAGGACAGGATATTGTCTGTGCCGCGGTATCTGCACTGGTCATTAACTTCCTGAATTCTTTTGAACAGTTGACAGAGGATGCCGGCACATGTCACACATCGGAAGACGATGCAGTGATTGAGTTCAGAGTTTCAGGGACATGTTCTGAAGAAGGACAGATTTTATTGGATTCTCTGGTTCTTGGGATAACCAACATTGAATCGGAGTATCGTCCATATATTCACGTAGTATTTGAGGAGGTGTAAGACAATGATGAAAATGAACCTTCAATTTTTCGCTCATAAAAAGGGAATGGGTTCCACAAAGAACGGAAGAGATTCTGAATCTAAGAGATTAGGTGCGAAAAGAGCTGACGGACAATTTGTAAAAGCTGGAAATATTCTTTACCGCCAGAGAGGAACAAAGATCCATCCGGGAGTCAACGTAGGACGCGGTGGTGATGATACTTTATTTGCATTGACAGATGGTATCGTGCGTTTCGAGAGAAAAGGCAGAGATAAGAAACAGTGTTCTGTACACCCAGTTGCATAGTTGTCGGCTAGTGTTTGTACAGGCAGACAGTTGAATGTTTAACGGCTTCAAATTTCACAATTTGGAGCCGTTTTTTTGAAAATCAGAAAGGAAAAGCCGATGTTTGCAGACAGAGCAAATATATATATCAGATCAGGAAAAGGCGGCAACGGCCATGTGAGTTTCCGAAGAGAGCTCTATGTGCCTAACGGCGGTCCGGACGGCGGTGACGGAGGACGCGGCGGCGACGTGATCTTCGCTGTGGATGAAGGGATGAATACCCTGGCTGATTACCGTCATAAACGAAAATATAAAGCAGGAGACGGCGAAGAGGGCGGAAAGAGACGCTGTCATGGTGCCGACGGACAGGATGTTGTGCTGAAGGTCCCGCCCGGAACGATCATAAAAGAGAAAGAAACAGGGAAAGTAATCCTTGATATGTCAAATAAAAAAGAACCGGTAGTGCTTTTAAAGGGAGGCCGCGGAGGGAAGGGCAATCAGCATTATGCTACGGCTGTGATGCAGGCACCCAAATATGCGCAGCCGGGAGGCAAATGCCAGGAACTTGAGGTGATCCTGGAACTGAAGGTGATCGCCGATGTGGGACTGATAGGTTTTCCAAATGTGGGGAAATCTACGTTCTTATCCAGGGTGACCAATGCAAGGCCGAAGATCGCAAACTATCATTTTACCACACTGAATCCTAATCTGGGTGTCGTTGATCTGGCCGGAGGAAAAGGGTTTGTCATCGCGGATATTCCGGGGATCATTGAGGGAGCGTCTGAGGGAGTTGGCCTGGGATTTGAGTTTCTCCGCCACATCGACAGGACGAAGGTCACAATCCACCTGGTGGATGCGGCTTCTGTGGAAGGCAGAGATCCAATTGCGGATATCAGGGCCATCAACGGCGAACTGGAAAAATACAATCCGGAGATCTTAAAGAGACCGCAGGTCATCGCGGCTAATAAGATCGATGCCATGACCGAAGAAGACCGGGAAACCGTGATGGATCTGCTGAAGGAAGAATTTGCAGAGAACGGTATCGAAGTATTTCCGATCTCGGCTGTCACCGGAGAAGGTGTCAAGGAGCTTTTGTGGCATGTAAGAAAGCTTCTGGACGAGCTTCCGGAAGGGGCAATGGAATTCGAGCAGGAATACGACTTAAGCTTTGAGGATGAAGAGGGAGGAATCACCGTAGCAAATCCGGAAGAAGGAGTCTTCACGGTGGAAGGTCCGAAGGTAGAGCGAATGCTCGGCTACACAAACCTGGAGTCAGAGCGCGGATTCGATTTTTTCCAGAAATTCCTGAAACGAAACGGTGTTCTTGAAGAACTGGAAGCCCTGGGAATCGAAGAAGGAGATACCGTAAAATTATATGATTTAGAATTTGATTATTACAAGTAAGGAGAAGCAATGACGAGTAAACAGAGAGCTTATTTGAAAAGCCTGGCGATGAAGATTGATCCTATATTCAGGATTGGGAAAGACAGCATATCCCCGGAATTGATCGAGGGAGTCAGAGAAGCCATAGATGCCAGGGAACTGATAAAGATCGCAGTTCTTCAAAACTGCATGGATGACCCGAAGGAAGTGGCGCAGACACTGGCCGAGCGTACCAGATCTGAAGTAGTACAGGTCATCGGGAAGAAGATCGTGTTATATAAAGAGTCCAGGGATCACAAGAAGATCCAGCTGCCGAAATAATATAAGGAGAAGGGCTTTTCGGAGGGATTATGAAGAAGATAGGAATTCTTGGCGGGACATTCAACCCAATCCATCACGGACACCTGATTCTCGGGCAGACTGCCCTTGAGGATTTTGGATTGGATAAGGTGCTGATCGTCCCGACCAAAAATCCGGCCTACAAAAAAATATCCAAAAATGTAGAGATCGAGGACCGTGTCAATATGGTCAGGATGGCCATAGAGAACCATCCCGGTTTTGAATTTTCTGACATTGAACTGGACAGGGAAGGATATACTTATACAGTAGATACACTGAGAAAGCTCACCAGACTGCATCCTGATGCAGACTACTATTTTATCATGGGTGCAGATTCTCTGTATCAGATTGAATCGTGGAAAGATCCAGGCCAGATCTTGTCAATGGCAACGATTTTGGTTGCATCCAGGAATGATTCCAGGAGTGCATTGGATGCGCAGATTGAATACATTCAGGATAAGTATCAGGGACGTATTTATCATTTGGACAGTCCGGATTTGGAGATCTCATCGAATGAGATCAGGAAAAGGGCATCCAGAGGACAGAGCATCCGGTATTTTGTGCCGGAAGAGGTCAGACTTTATATAGAAAGAAATGATTTGTATGGAACTCAATGAGATAAAGAAAAAGCTGTCGGGAAACCTGAAAGAGAGCCGTTATACACATACGCTAGGTGTGGCCTACACCGCATCTGCGATGGCAATGGCTCTGGGAGCGGACATTCAAAAGGCATTCAGGGCAGGGCTGCTCCACGACTGTGCGAAAGGGTATCCCATAGAACGGCAGATGAAACTCTGCAGTCAATATGGGATCATATTGACAAGAGAAATGAAAGAAAGTCCGCAGCTTCTTCATTCTGCACTGGCACCGTATATAGCAAGGGACTGCTACGGCAATGAGGATGCAGAGATTGCATCTGCGGTGGAATGTCATACAACCGGAAAGCCAGGAATGAGCCTTTTAGATAAGATTATATTTATCGCCGACTATATAGAGCCGGGCAGAAAGGACATACCGGGTCTTTCCGAGGCCAGGCGGCTTGCATTTTCGGATATCAACCAATGTCTTCTCAAAATAATTGAAAATACCATGCAGTATCTGAAAAGCAGGGATCAGGCGATTGATCCAAGGACGACAGAGACTCATGAATACTACAAGGAGGGTGATCACACATGAATCAGTCTTTAGAAATGACAAAAATTGCTTATAAAGCGTTAGAAGAAAAGCTGGCGGAGGAGATCAAGGTCTTAGACATCCGCTCGATCTCCGTCATTGCCGATTATTTTATCATAGCCAACGGAAAAAATAAGAATCAGGTGCAGGCCATTGTCGACAATGTACAGGATGCTTTGCAGAAAGCGGGATATGAGATGAAACAGATGGAAGGATATCAGAACGGAACTTGGGTTTTGATAGACTTCGGTGATATCGTGATCCATATTTTTGATCAGGAAAACCGTCTGTTTTATGATCTCGAGAGAATCTGGAAGGACGGAGTGGAAGTCTCTTTGGAAGAGGGAGAATAGCACTCTGCCAGAAGGCAAGAAGCGGGCGGACCGTTTTCAGTTATAACTTAGGACAAACTGCCGCATGAGCTGAGATATTTGGCTGTTCGGCAGTTTTTTTCATAGGTGAGACTTTGATAAACCTGGATCTTGTGAATGCAATGGGGTTTACAAGTTATTTTAAATCTGCCTCAGGAGCAAACCAAAGTAAGCTCTGCTGATCGGAAAGAAAAAGAAACTGTAGAGAAGGATGGACAGGAAAAAAGAAGAAAAGCCGAGGTGCTTTTCTTCTTTTTTGTTAAGATTATGTATAGTCTGGATGTCAGATTATGACATGCTGCGGTAAAGGCCGATGACCTTTCCTAAAATAGAAACTTCATCTACGATGATCGGGTCCATAAAATCGTTTTCCGGCTGAAGTCGGTAATGCCCGTCTTCTTTGAAGAATCGTTTGACTGTGGCGGAATCTTCTATAAGAGCTACCACGATGTCGTTATTTTCAGCGGAAGGAGTTTCCTCGACGATCACCATGTCACCGTCATAGATGCCGATATTGATCATGCTGTCGCCTTTCACATGGAGCATAAAGGTGCTTTTGGAGCCGATAAACTCAGGAAGCATGGGAAAGTAGTCTTCGATGTTCTCAGTGGCGATGATCGGTTCTCCTGCGGTCACGGTTCCTACTATAGGAATGTTCACAACCTCGCGCCTCGTGAGCTGGAAGTCATCGTCAATGATCTCAATGGCCCTTGGTTTTGTCGGATCTCTTCGGATATAGCCCTTGCGCTCTAAAGACTCCAAGTGGGAATGGACAGAAGAGGTGGACTTCAGACTGACAGCGGCACAAATCTCACGGACTGCGGGCGGATAACCCTTTTCCAGTATCTGAGATTTTATATATTCTAAGATTTGTTCTTGTTTTGGGCTCAGCTTTTGTTTGCTCATAATGTGCCTCCTTTATTTTCTTGCTATTATCTTACCATATATTACAGATTGAAACAAGTGTTCCCGAACAAATTTTCGGAAAGACGTTGACAAACGAACGCGCGTTCTTTATAATAGAATTATAAACAAATGTTCGATAGGAGGATGCGTTATGAAAACACTGAAGATAAAAGTTTTGATCACAGTCTTATTTATTGTTACGATTTTGGGTATCGCTGGCGCCGTTATGGCAGAGAGCCGGCAGGTGGCGGGAGCTGCCGACGGCAGAAAGAAGTATTTTACCAGTATCCGGATTAAAAAGGGAGACAGTCTTTGGAATATAGCAAAAAGCCGTATATCGGAGGAATACAGCTCTGTCGGTGAATATGTGGAAGAAGTATGCGAGACCAATCATATCTATGACGGCGAGATCAAGGAAGGTATGTACCTGGTTGTCCCATATTACAAATGACCCTGTGACGAGTATGAGGTTACGAATCGCTTCGGAAGTTAACATAAAAGGCCGGAACAACTTGGCATTGAGTTGTTCCGGCCTCCTGTAACAGATAAATTTCTTATCGTTTGCTCGGATACGTGGAAAAAGAGTTTACGATAGCGTTGTATACGGCTTTTCCATAGGTACCGGTATTGCTTTTCATTTTTTTTGCTTCTGCCTCGTTGGAGATGAAACCGATTTCTGTAAGACTGGAAGCAGTCTTTGTGTTTCTCAGGACAGCCAGTCCTGTCCGGTTTTTAAGTCCCCGGTTCGTAAAGCCTGTGGCAGGCCGCACATATGCATGGATCTTGTTTGACCAGTTATAACTGGTAAGACCTGAGGATGACTTATAACCTTTGGAGTTATAGAGAGTCTCTGTTCCGTGGGCGGAAGGAGTCGCTGAGTTTATGTGGACACTGATAAAACGGTCAGCCCCTACATTGTTTGCCAGATCTGAGCGGTATGACAAAGACGGATACCAGTCGGACAGCCGTGTGTAGTAGACTTTATATCCGGAATTCTTGTTAAAATATGATTTGGCAGACTGGACGATTTTGAGTGTCAGATCTTTTTCCCTGAGCCCGTTTCCGGTAGCTCCGGAATCAGACCCTCCGTGTCCCGCATCCAATACAACAATGCGGCTGTATATCTTCTTCGGTGAATCATACTTTACATAGATATAATCAGATGTCTGTGAGACTGCATAAGCCTTAATCACATCTTTTCTCGGACGGATATAGATATTCGTATAGCCGCCGCTGTATGTGACAGTATAGGAACGGAAGTACTTGTCCGTTTTTATGTAGCGGTTGGAACTGGAGCTAAAGTGTGTTTTATAGTTGCCCTTTACCTTGATGATCAGTCTGCGGTTGCTGTAATCATCTGATGTCGAGATAGCCGAAGATGAAAGTCCGCTTGGTTTCTTTATCCTCACACTGTAATTTGAGGCAGAAGCAGTGATCCTTGTTCCGGGCGTGATACTTGAAGTGCCTGAGCAAGAGGAGCCTGAACTGCTTCCAGAAGATGAGGAAGACAGACTCTTCGTTGTTATGAGACCGCTTTTCTGTGAGGAGCTCCACTTATAACTGTGTCCGAGTTTTGTGATACAGAATGCACCAGGCACATAGATATAATTCTTTTTACGTGCATAAGAATATACCTTTCTTGCCGGTGTAGGCATCTTGGTCTTCTTGCCGTTTACATAAGCATACATGCTGTCAAGAGTCATGACCACAGATTTGCTTCCCCGTTTCAGGGTTACTTTTTTTGTTTTGGATGAGTAGCTGTAAGACACCCCCAGGCTCTTTTGTTTTTCAAACAGCCAGTATGCTGAGTACATAGAAGTATTAGCCCGTGAAAATCCAGGAGCATAGGTCTTTACAATTGTGCCGTTGATTTTGACATTCCGGCATTTCTTTTTCTGCTTTTTTCCTGCAATCTTTAAGGTATAATATTTGCCTGCTTTTGGTACTGAGGCAGCTTGTACGGTGGATGCAGGGATCGTAGTTGCTGTTAGCATCATAATTGATAAATAAGCAATAGATTTTTTTAAATTATTCATACTTTTCCGTCCTTTCGCGTAAATTGTAACATAATCGTAATAAAAATGCAATGAATATATAAAAAATCCCATAATACTTTACTTTTTGGGGGATTCTCCAAAAGAAATATCATGGGATTTCAGCTGAGGTCATGATCACTGGCGTTCTGTGCAGCTAAAATGAGGCCAGGATTCCATCATAAAATGCTTTTCCGATCTTTGTATAATTGTTTTTCATGGAGGAAGCCTCCGTAGGATTGGATATGAACCCCACCTCTCCGAGCGTTGCTGCGGTTTTGGAGTAAGTCAGAACAGCAACCCCGTTGACACCAGGAACTCTTTGTTTTAATCCTCGGTCTGTAAATCCTGTTGCGCTTCTCAGTTTTTTGTGAACGTCCTTTGCCAGTGCTTTGCCGGTCAGGCTGCTGTAAGGAGAAGGAGCCTTTCCGCCTTTTGGATTGTAGAGGGTCTCAGTACCTTTGGCTGAATAACTGATCTTTCCTACATCATTGATATGGACACTGACAAACCGGTCTGCCCCTACGTTATTTGCCATCTGATACCGCTCTGACAGAGTTGGATACCAGTCAGAAAGTCTCGTGTAATAAACTTTATAATTGGCATTCCGATCAAAATAATACTTCGTTTTCTGTACAATGGAGAGGGTCATATTTTTTTCCTTAAGTCCGTTTCCTGTGGCGCCCGTATCGCTTCCTCCATGTCCTGCATCCACAACGATAACTCTCGAAAACATAGATTTCGGAGCCGCATACTTCACATAGATATAACTGGAATCCTGTGTGATGCTAAAGCCTTTGATGGAGCTTGTTTTCAGATAGATCTTGGTCTTTCCTCCGGTATAGGATACGGAATAGGTCAGACTATCCTTTATATTCCGGTTGGAAGAAGAGGAAAAATGGGTTTTATAATTGCCGTTGATATTTAATACTAGCCGTTTGTTCCAATAATCATCCTCAGAGGTGACCGCAGATGAAGACAAGCCGGCAGGTTTTTTCAGGCGGATTGAATAATTGCTGCTGCTTGCGGTGACTTTTGTTTTCGGTGCAACTACCCCGCCGGTAGACGGAGCTGTGGATGTGGGTGGAGCTGATCCTTGGCCAGATGAGGAAGAAGCTTTCATCACGCCGGATAAGAGCCGATTGTTCCAGGTATAGGAAATGCCGAGCTTTCCGGCAACAGTCTGTCCCGGCACCATAATATAATTTTTCTTTTTTGCCACATAGCGGACTTTTCTTGGGGCAGCGGGAAGTGTAAAAGATTTACCGTTTAAAGTGGCTTTTTTGCTGTCTAGGGTCATGACGACTGTCTTATTGCCTCTTTTAAAAGTAATTTTCTTTGTCTTGCTTGTATATTTATAAGAGGTACCTAAAGATTTGCACTTGCCAAAAATCCAGTAGGCAGAGTACATGGACGTGGAACCGTCCAAAAATCCGGGCATATTTGTCTTAATAACGGTGTTATTGTACCGGGCATTCAGAGCTTTCTTTGTATAGGTTTTTTTGTTGTGAGTATACTGTACTTTAAAAATGCTCCCTGCACTGATAGCAGAAGCCGGATGAATGCTTGCGGCAAGCATCATGGCGGAGAGGCCAGCGCAAAGAAGTGTCTTTCGATTCATATGTATTCCCCTTTTCCTTTTTTATTCTTTTTCTGCCATTATAATATATTTTTCTGTCTGAAACAATAGTGTAATAGGGAATGGTAAATTATGAAAGAAAATTATGGGCTAATTCAAATAATTTGTTATAAATCATGTTAAAACAACAAAAAGGTCCAGAGAATCACATATTCAATGAAAAAACTATTTTCAATCTATATTAAAATATGGTATTCTATTATATAAGTTCGCTTCGGGAGGGAGAGGGAACCCTCTATATTATAGAAGAAGAACAATCAATGAAATAGCGACAGGAGAAGAAAATGAAAGTAGAGAACAGCTTTCGCCGGGGAGCTTTGGATTCGATTCCGATAGCGCTTGCGTATCTGGCAGTTTCTTTTGCTTTTGGAATCGCCGGGAGTGCCAAGGGTGTTCCTGTCTGGGCGGTAACGCTCATATCTGCCACCTGCCTTACATCAGCAGGCCAGTTTGCAGGGCTGATTTCCATTACCGCAGGGGGAACTCTGATCGAGCTGGTCCTGTCTCAGGTTATCATCAACCTAAGATATTCTATCATGTCCATTGCGATTGGACAGAAGCTTGAATCGAGGACAAAACTTTGGAACAGATTTTTGATGGCATTCGGAGTGACCGATGAGATTTTTGCCATGGCCTGCGGCCGGAAAGGCGAGATAGGTCCAAAATACTTTTATGGACTCATGAGTTTTTCATGGCTCGCATGGACGCTGGGTACCTTTCTGGGGGCCACTGCAAGCGGGCTGCTGCCTCAGATGGTGATGAACGCACTGGGGATTGCCATCTACGGAATGCTGATTGCGATCATTATTCCGCCGTCAAAGCATAATAAAAATATAGTGGCAGTTATCATTGTATCTGTATGTTTTAGTTTATTATTTCATTATGTAAAACTGTTTTCTTTCATTTCCAGTGGATTTTCCATTATTCTCTGCACGCTGATTGCAGCGGGGGCAGGAGCTGTATTTTTTCCGGTGAAGGAGGAAGATGAATGAGTCTTTGGAGATTGTTTTTGTATATCATTGCAATGGCAGTGACTACATATCTTGTAAGAATGATTCCGCTGACGGTCTTTCAGAAAAAGATAACCAATCGTTTTTTTCGATCATTTCTTTTTTATGTGCCATATGCCGTTTTGGCTGCTATGGTCATACCGGCAGTGTTTTCAGCTACAAAGAGTTTTGGATCATCAATCACAGGTTTTGCGGCAGCGGTGATACTTTCATACAGAGAAATGAACATCGTCACAGTAGCCTGTTTAAGCTGTGCGGCAGCTTTGGCAGCGGAGATGATATCAGTGATATTATAAGGAAGAGGAGAAGACTATGAATTTTAATGTAGCAGTTATCAAAGGAGATGGGATCGGCCCTGAGATCGTAGAACAGGCTGTGAGAGTTCTGGATGCAGCGGCAGAGAAGTCGGGACATAAGTTTACATATAAACAGATTTTAATGGGAGGGGCATCCATTGACGTCTATGGAAAGCCTCTTACAGAGGAAACACTGGAAACTGCGGGAAACAGCGATGCAGTCTTGATGGGGTCTATCGGAGGCAATACCACCACATCGCCGTGGTACCGGCTGCCTGCTGAGCTTCGTCCGGAGGCAGGGCTTCTTGCCCTGAGAAAAGGATTAGGTCTGTTTGCAAACATCCGTCCGGCTTATTTATATGAAGAGTTAAAGAAAGCCTGTCCGTTAAGAGACGAGATCATCGGCGACGGTTTTGACATGGTGATCATGAGAGAACTGACAGGGGGACTTTATTTTGGCGAGAGAAGCACCGACGTGGTAGACGGCATCCGGGTAGCGAAGGATTCTCTGACATACAATGAAAATGAGATCAGAAGGATTGCAGTCAAAGCCTTCGATATCGCCCGCAAGAGAAAGAAACATGTTATCAGTGTTGACAAGGCCAATGTATTGGACTCTTCAAGACTCTGGAGACAGGTAGTGGAAGAGGTCGCAGAGGACTATGACGATGTAACTTACGAGCACATGTTGGTTGACAACTGTGCCATGCAGCTGGTCAATGACCCGAAACAGTTTGATGTGATCCTCACAGAGAACATGTTCGGCGATATTTTATCAGACGAGGCCAGTATGATTACCGGGTCCATCGGGATGCTTTCATCGGCCAGCCTTGGGGAGGGTAAATTCGGATTATATGAGCCGAGCCATGGTTCTGCCCCTGATATCGCAGGAAAAGATATTGCCAACCCGATTGCTACGGTCCTGTCGGCAGCCATGATGCTCAGATATTCGTTCGATCTGGATGCAGAAGCTGACATGATCGAAAAGGCAGTGAAGAAAGTGTTGGAAGACGGATACCGAACCGTGGATATCATGTCCGACGGAATGATCCAAGTGGGAACCAAAGCGATGGGAGATCTGATCATCGAAAGAATATAAGACAACATGATATAAAGTGCCAAAGGCATATAAAAAGCCTCCGGAATCCCGGAGGCATAGATAATATTTAGGAGGAAGTGCGATATGAGTAATACTTATACAAATGGAGAGAATTTTGCTCCTCAGAGATCGTTGTTTAACGCATTGGGCTATACCAAAGAAGAGATGGAAAAGCCGTTAGTCGGTATCGTCAGCTCATACAATGAGATCGTGCCGGGACACATGAACCTGGATAAGATCGTAGAAGCAGTAAAGATGGGAGTAGCTATGGCAGGCGGAACCCCGGTCGTCTTTCCGGCGATCGCAGTCTGTGACGGAATTGCCATGGGGCATATCGGAATGAAATATTCTCTTGTGACAAGAGATTTGATCGCGGATTCCACAGAGGCAATGGCACTGGCCCATCAGTTTGACGCCTTAGTCATGGTCCCGAACTGCGACAAAAATGTTCCGGGACTCTTGATGGCAGCGGCACGCGTCAATGTACCCACAGTGTTCGTCAGTGGCGGACCAATGCTCGCAGGACGTGTAAAGGGACAGAAAACCAGTCTGTCCAGCATGTTTGAGGCGGTGGGCTCATATGCTGCCGGTTCTATCTCGAAGGAAGAACTGGACGAATTTGAAAACAAGGCATGTCCGACCTGCGGTTCCTGTTCCGGGATGTACACGGCAAACTCTATGAACTGCCTTACTGAAGTGTTGGGTATGGGACTGAAAGGAAACGGAACCATCCCGGCAGTATATTCAGAGAGGATCAAGCTCGCTAAGCATGCAGGAATGAAAGTCATGGAGCTGCTTGAAAAGAATATCCGTCCGAGAGACATTATGACGGAAAAGGCATTTTTGAATGCGCTGACTGTTGATATGGCACTGGGGTGCAGCACAAACAGCATGCTCCATTTGCCGGCCATCGCCCATGAAGCAGGTGTGGAACTGAATCTGGAACTGGCAAACGAAATCAGTGCGAAGACGCCGAATCTCTGCCATTTAGCTCCGGCAGGCCATACTTATATAGAAGATTTAAATGAGGCTGGCGGCGTTTATGCAGTTATGAATGAATTAAATAAGAAGGAACTGTTACATACAGACCTGATCACCGCAACGGGAAAAACAGTGGCAGAAAACATTGAGGGATGCATCAACCGTGATCCCGAAGTGATCCGACCGGTGGAGAACCCTTACAGCGAAACAGGCGGAATTGCAGTGCTCAAAGGAAATCTTGCACCGGATTCCGGTGTGGTAAAACGTTCTGCCGTGGCTCCGGAAATGTTAAAGATGGAAGGGCCGGCCAGAGTGTTTGACTGTGAGGAAGATGCCATTGACGCGATCAAAGGCGGTGCGATCAAAGAGGGGGATGTGGTTGTCATCCGCTATGAGGGACCGAAGGGCGGACCGGGAATGCGGGAGATGCTCAATCCGACTTCAGCGATCATGGGCATGGGACTCGGCTCCAGCGTGGCTCTGATCACAGACGGACGTTTTTCAGGGGCTTCCAGAGGCGCATGCATCGGACACGTTTCTCCGGAGGCAGCGGTCGGCGGACCGATCGCCCTTGTGGAAGAAGGGGATACGATCTCCATCGACATCAATGCAAATTCACTGAATGTAAAAGTATCTGATGAAGAGATGCAGAGACGAAGAGAAAACTGGGTACCGAGAGAACCGAAGATCACAACCGGATATCTGGCAAGATATGCGTCTCTTGTTACTTCAGGAAACCGCGGTGCCATCTTAGAAATCAACCAGGACAAATAGAGAGGTATTCTTATGAAGCAATTGACGGGATCACAGATTGTTTTAGAGTGCTTGAAAGAGCAGGGGGTCAATACGGTTTTCGGCTATCCTGGCGGTGCCATCTTAAACATCTATGATGAATTATACAAGCAGCAGGACTGCTTTACCCATATTCTTACCGGACATGAGCAGGGCGCTTCCCATGCGGCAGACGGTTATGCCAGATCCACCGGAAAGGTAGGCGTGTGTTTTGCAACTTCCGGTCCGGGGGCGACAAATATTGTCACAGGGATTGCAACCGCATATATGGATTCTATCCCTGTGGTGGCGATTACATGTAATGTAGGAGTCAGTCTTCTCGGAAAGGACAGCTTTCAGGAAGTGGACATCACGGGGATCACTCTTCCCATCACAAAGCATAACTTTATTGTAAAGAATGTGGAAGACCTTGCAGACACGATCCGAAGGGCGTTCAGGATTGCCCAGACCGGAAGAAAAGGACCGGTCCTTATCGACATTCCGAAAGATGTGACGGCAGCAGTCACTAATTATAAAGCACAGAAGCCAAAAGAAATCAAGAGAAAGATTGATAATATCAAAGAAATGGATATCCGGCAGGCCATTAAACTGATCGAATCGTCCAAAAAACCGTTCATCCTCGTGGGCGGCGGAGCCGTGCTCTCGGACGCATCGGAAGAACTCAGGGAGTTCGTGGAAAAAGTTCACGCTCCGGTTGCCGATACGCTGATGGGCAAAGGCGCTTTTGACGGGACAGATGCCCTGTATACCGGTATGCTCGGTATGCATGGGACCAAAACTTCCAATCTGGGAGTCTCGGCCTGTGATCTGCTGATTGCCATCGGAACCAGATTCAGCGACAGAGTATTGGGCAATCCGGATTCTTTCGCAAAGAATGCAAAGATCCTGCAGATCGATATCGATCCTGCGGAGATCAATAAAAATATCATGGCACATACCCATATTATTGGTGATATCAAGGCTGTACTCACCATGGTAAACCGCAGGCTCGGCCAGCAGAATCATAACACCTGGGTGAAGAATGTCATGGTGGATAAAGTGAATTATCCGCTGATCTATGACAAATCGAAGCTTTCCGGCCCTCAGATTGTGGAGGTAATCTACGAGAGGACAAAAGGAGATGCCGTGATCGTTACCGAAGTGGGCCAGCACCAGATGTGGGCTGCACAGTTCTATAAATATAAAAAGCCGAGGACGTTCCTGACATCGGGAGGCCTGGGGACTATGGGATACGGTCTGGGAGCCAGCATCGGAGCGAAAGTGGGCAGCCCTGAAAAGACTGTTATTAATATCGCAGGAGACGGATGTTTCCGTATGAATTTAAATGAACTTGCAACGGCGACCAGATATAATATTCCGATCATTGAGGTCATTATCAACAACAGTGTGCTCGGAATGGTACGCCAGTGGCAGAACCTGTTTTATTCAGAGCATTATTCTTACACGACCTTCGAGGATCCAGTGGATTTTGTGAAGGTTGCGGAAGGCATGGGTGCGCTGGCGAAACGGGTGACGACTCTTGAAGAGTTTGAGTTTGCATTCGAGGAAGCACTCGAAGCAGGAAGACCGGTTGTTCTGGACTGTCATGTGGATCTGGACGATAAAGTCTGGCCGATGGTGAATCCAGGAGCCGCAATTCAGGAGGCATATACAAAAGAAGACTTGGAAAAAACAACAAAGTAAATTTGGAGGATTATGAAAATGACAAGAGTGTATAACTTTTCAGCAGGTCCGGCAGTGCTGCCGGAAGAAGTGTTAAAGGAAGCGGCAGAGGAGATGCTGGACTATAAAGGCTGCGGCATGTCTGTAATGGAGATGAGCCACAGATCCAAAATGTTCTCTGACATTATCGAGACGGCGGAAGCTGACTTAAGAGAATTAATGAACATTCCTGACAACTATAAAGTATTATTTTTACAGGGCGGAGCTTCTTCACAGTTTTCTGCGATCCCGATGAACCTGATGAGAAACAAAGAGGCAGACTTTATCATCACAGGCCAGTGGGCAAAGAAAGCGTATCAGGAAGCAAGCCGTTATGGAAAAGCGAACATTATCGCTTCATCCGAAGACAAGACTTTTACATATATTCCGGATTGTTCTGATCTGAACATTTCTGAAAATGCAGACTACGTGTATGTATGCTATAATAATACGATTTATGGAACCAAGTATCAGCAGGTGCCGGATACAAAAGGAAAGATTCTGGTTGCAGATATGTCTTCCTGCATCTTGTCTGAGCCGGTAAATGTGGAAGACTTTGGAGTAATCTACTTTGGAGTACAGAAAAATGTAGGACCTGCGGGAGTTGTAGTTGCAGTCATCCGAGAAGACCTGATCACGGACGATGTGCTTCCGGGAACACCGACCATGTTAAAGTGGAAGACTCATGCAGATGCAAAATCCTTATATAATACGCCTCCGTGCTACGGAATTTATATCTGCGGAAAAGTATTTCAGTGGCTGAAAAAACAGGGCGGACTTGAAGCAATGAAAAAGCACAATGAAGAGAAAGCAAAGATCCTCTATGATTTCTTAGACCAGAGTGAAATGTTTAAAGGAACTGTTGTAAAAGAAGACCGTTCTCTCATGAACGTTCCGTTTGTCACAGGTAATGATGAAATGGATGCCAAGTTTGTCAAAGAAGCAAAGGAAGCCGGATTTGAAAACTTAAAGGGACACCGCACAGTCGGCGGAATGAGGGCAAGTATTTACAATGCAATGCCGACAGAAGGCGTAGAGAAGTTAGTTGAGTTCATGAAAAAATTTGAAGAAGAAAACAAATAAGGGGTGTTGAGAATGTATACAGTAAAATGCTTAAACCCGATTTCAAACCGGGGATTGGATTTATTTACAAGCGAGTTCGAGGTAATTGATGATCTTAATGCTGCAGACGCAGTTTTAGTCCGCAGTGCATCTATGCATGATCTGGAAGTGCCGGATTCCATGCTTGCAGTGGCACGTGCAGGAGCAGGAGTCAACAATATTCCATTGAATGAATATGCAGAAAAAGGAATCACCGTTTTTAATACGCCGGGTGCCAATGCAAATGGTGTGAAAGAATTAGTAGTTGCAGGTCTTCTTTTAGCTTCCAGAGACATCATCGGTGGTGTGAACTGGGTAAAAGAGAATGCAAAAGAGGCAGATCTTGCAAAGATGATCGAGAAGAAGAAAAAAGCATTTGCTGGAAATGAGCTAAAAGGAAAGAGCATCGGTGTAATCGGGCTCGGAGCCATCGGTGTTCTGGTTGCGAATATCTGCAATCGTCTCGGCATGAATGTCTACGGATATGATCCGTATGTATCTGTTCGTTCTGCATGGAGCCTGTCAAGAATGGTAAACCACAGCAGTTCCTTAGACGAAATCTATGAGAAATGCGATTTTCTGACCATCCACGTTCCGTACATGGAGAGCACAAAGGGTATGATCGGAAAAGAAGCTGTCCAGAAGATGAAAGACGGAGCGACCATCCTAAACTTTGCAAGAGGTGAGCTGGTGGACGATCAGGCGGTACTGGACGGACTCGCATCCAAAAAGATTAAACATTATGTGACAGACTTCCCGAGACCGGCGGTGGCAGCGGCAGACGGCGTGATTACGATCCCTCATCTTGGGGCTTCCACTGAGGAATCTGAAGAAAACTGTGCGGAGATGGCAGTCGACCAGCTGATGAACTACCTGGAAAAAGGAAACATTGTAAACTCTGTCAACTATCCAAACTGTGATTTGGGAGATATCGAGGCAGAATGCAGGATTACGGTTCACCACAAGAACCTTCCGAACATGATCGGACAGCTTACATCAGCTCTGGCAGAAGAAGGATATAATATTGAAAACATGCTCAACAAGTCCAAAAAAGATTATGCTTATTCTATCTTTGATGTGGAGAAGCGCCCTTCAGAGAAAGTACTTTCAAAAATGAAGCAGATCGATGGTGTCATTCGTTTAAGAGTATTATAGAGGTGAAAAATATGAGAGAAAAATTGAGAGTCGGAATTCTTGGCGCTACCGGAATGGTAGGTCAGAGATTTATTTCCCTTCTGGAAAATCATCCCTGGTTTGAGGTGACTACGTTGGCGGCCAGCCCGAGATCCGCCGGAAAAACTTATGAAGAGGCAGTGGGTGCGCGCTGGAAAATGGACACCCCGATGCCGGAGACAGTGAAGAAGCTTGTTGTAAAAAATGTAAACGAAGTGGAAGAAGTAGCATCTGAAGTAGACTTTGTTTTCAGTGCGGTGGATATGTCAAAAGAAGAGATCAAGAAGATCGAAGAAGACTATGCAAAGACGGAGACCCCGGTAGTATCCAATAACAGTGCACACCGCTGGACGCCGGACGTACCGATGGTCGTGCCGGAAATCAACCCGGAACATTTTGATGTCATTGAAAGCCAGAAGAAACGTCTCGGCACAAGGAGAGGTTTCGTTGCCGTAAAGCCTAACTGTTCTATCCAGAGCTATGCACCGGTCCTCACCGCATGGAAGGAATTTGAACCGTATGAAGTAGTAGCGACTACATATCAGGCGATTTCCGGAGCAGGAAAGAATTTTACAGACTGGCCTGAGATGGTAGGAAATATCATCCCGTTTATCGGCGGAGAAGAAGAGAAGAGCGAGCAGGAGCCGCTTCGTCTCTGGGGACACATTGAAAACGGAGAAATCGTGAAGGCAGAGTCTCCGGTCATCACGACTCAGTGTATCCGTGTTCCGGTATTAAACGGACATACCGCGGCAGTATTTGTGAAGTTTAAGAAGAATCCTACAAAAGACCAGCTGATCGAAAAGCTTATAAACTTTAAGGGAATTCCTCAGGAATTAAGTCTTCCAAGTGCGCCGAAACAGATGATCCAATACTTAGAAGACGACAACCGTCCTCAGGTAAGCATGGATGTGGACTATGAAAATGGAATGGGCGTATCAATCGGACGTCTCAGAGAAGATACTGTCTATGATTATAAATTTGTAGGATTATCCCATAATACGGTCCGCGGAGCGGCCGGCGGAGCTGTTCTCTGTGCAGAGACTTTAAAAGCCAAGGGATTTATCGCAAAAAAATAATTTATATGTTTCAGAACCAGCCATTCATTTTTATGGCTGGTTTTTTCTTCCACAAATTTCCTCGATTGAGATGTTACAAATGTTACAAAAACAATTGTATTTGTTCACAATTTATATTATAATAAGGTTGTTTAAATGTAAAAACATTTTACGGGGACAAAGGGAGAGACAGATGAGCAAGAAAAGGATAAGATGGGGGATTTTAGGACTGGTACTGGGTCTGGCAGTTGCTTTTCCGGCAGGAGGGAAATTAAAGGCTGCTATGACAGTTGTAGAAGTAAAAAAGACAGGACAGGTCGTCGATGAGTTTCAGGGCGTAAATGCTGTGTACCGCCCGGGCAAATGGGACGGTGATGACAAGACCTACTCATGCGCGGCACTGATAAAGAAGTATTACCAAATCAGATGTGGATTTACACCGTACAATCTTTTACCAGGAAGAACACCTGTTGAGGACGAAAAGGGTGGAAATTTTAAAAAGGTTTCTACGCCAAAAGTAGGGGATATTGCGGCAAAAGACACACACTGGGCCATAGTACAGAATGTTTCAGGAAACAGTGTCACCTTATTGGAACAGAATTGGAAATGGACAGAAGGAAAGAAAACTTATGCCAAAGCAGACAGGGTTGTTTCAAAGAGTGAGATGAAGTATTTCCGCTATTATGATAAAAACGGAAAAGAAGTGTTAAATGGCAGCAGCAGTTCATCATCCTCTGTTTCAAAACCAAGAACCTTGTCCATCAATAGGACAAGTCTTAATGTCAAGACCAGAGCGACCGCAACGCTCACAGCTACAATCGGCAATAAGAGAAGTGGTGATACCGTCACATTCTCATCATCAAATAAAAAGATTGCCACGGTTTCATCCAGAGGGGTGATCACCGGAGTTAAAACGGGAACCTGTTATGTCACAGCTACGGTCAAGGGAACAAACCTTTCTAAAAAGTGTAAAGTATCAGTGTCATTGGGTTCCAGAAGCATCAAGCTGAATGCCAGCAGACTGACGTTGATCAAGGTAAAGAGTTACCCTCTAAAGGGTGTTATTTATAATAAGAGATCCAACGACAAGCTGAAGTACAAAACAAGCAATAAAAAGATTGCAACCGTTTCTTCCAAAGGCGTTGTGAAGAAAAAGAAGAAAAAGGGTACAGCAACGATCACCGCATGGATTCCGGGCACATCCACGAAGAAGACATGTAAAGTTACCGTAAAATAGAGTACATAGAGAAACACGCACTGCGTGTTTCTTCTGTTTTAAAGCGGAAGATATAAAAAATACTTATAAATAACAGGAGAAGAACATAAGATGATAGCATCAAGCGTGAATTGGAATGTCGTATTGAATCATTATACAGATCAGATTTTAGATTTTGCACTGAATATATTAGTGGCACTGATTATTATCGGTGTCGGGTTTAAGCTGAGCAAATGGCTGGTTTCCCTGTTCCGGAAAGGAATGGAGAAGCGGAAAGTAGATCTTGGAGTTGTAACCTTCAGCTGTTCCTTCCTGAAAATTGCCCTGAGGTGCATTGTCATTTTCATGGCAGTAGAGCGTTTGGGAGTGAAGGGGACGTCCATTGTGGCTCTGTTCGGATCAGCCGGTGTTGCCGTAGGTCTGGCCCTGCAGGGGAGTCTCTCCAATATTGCGGGCGGAGTGCTTCTTCTGATTCTGAAACCATTTCAGGTGGGAGATTATATTGTGGTGGACGGTACGGGCTGTGAAGGTGAAGTGGCATCCATGGACATTTTCTACACAAAGCTCAAGACCGTGGACAATCGGGTCATCGTGATCCCAAACGGAACACTGAGCAACAGCAATTTGATTAATAACACAAAGCAGGACAGCAGGCTGATCGATTTAAAGATTGGAATCGCCTATGACAGTGATATTCAGAAAGTAAAAGAGACGATGCTTCATGTGGCAAAAAAAGAGCACATGACACAGGATGAGAACATTCAGGTGTTTGTCAGCGATCTGGCCGACAGTTCCGTCATCATGGGACTGAGAGCATGGGTGTCCACGGAGGTCTACGTGTCCACCAAGTGGTCTTTGCTGGAACATATCAAAGATGCCTTTGACCGGGAAGGCATTGAAATTCCTTACAACAAACTGGATGTCAATGTAGTGGAGATGAAAGGAACGGATCAGGAACAGAGTACAGTGTAAAGCCAGTATGATACACAATAAGAGAGGGAGAATATCTGCGGATTACAGATATTCTTCCTCATTTTTGATTTTATGAAACAAAAGATTGTTTACCTTTTCGGTGATCCAGATTTCATCTTTTGTAATTTCTATATCATAGCCGGCAGTGACCTGCGGATCAAACCTGTGTACTATTTGATCGAATTCAGGGGCATCCTTCTTTTTCTTAGGAAACCGTATATGACTTTCAAAGCCGTCTGTATAATGAAAACCTGTCAATTCGCCGAGTTTAAGCCACTCCTCTTTTGTATAGAACTTGATATGTCCGTCTTTTTTTATCTGCATATTTCCGTTTGGTTTCAATACCCTGTGGATTTCATGAAAAGCATCGGTAATCTCCGGCAACTTCTGCCGCAGGATAATTCCCGGCAATGGGAAAAGCCAGATAGCCTGTCCCAGTGCCGAGATCAAGAACATTCATTCCAGGGCTTATATTCAGGAAATTTAGGATCAACTCCAGATGCTTTTGGTCCTGGGTCTGTTTATTGTAAAAGGTTCCTGTCTTAAAACTTTCTTCAAATCCTTTTTTTGTACTTTCGATGCTCTCATATGAATCACGTTTCATTGTATATTCACCTCTGAAATTTCTTTATCTGTTCCTGTAATTTTTCCTTTGTTCTTTTCAGCCAGCAGAGGACCGAATTCTGTTTGATATAAATAAGGATTCCGGCAACGAGCAGAAGGATTAGAGGCAGAAGGAATTTCAGTACATTTAATACGAAATGATCCGAGGTGCTTCCTTCATAGTTTAAAGTAAAAGAATCGCCTGTGAGTTCTACCTTATGGATAGAAGCAACTGTTTCGTCTCCCTCCATCAGGGCAGAGACCGGTTTATCCGCTACGTTCTGTGCCATTTTTATGTTTTTGTAATGATCTGCGGTCACAGAAATATCGGCAGAGGAATCTTTGCTCACGGAGGCAAAAGTGAAAGTGCCTTTGGCTTTCTTATTGTTCAGATGCAGTCTGAATTTTCCGGTATAGCCGGATGTCTGCCCGCGGAAAAGGGACTTCTTTGTCTCATAGGAAGAAGAACTGCCCTTCCAGATCTTTTTCAAGTCTGCATCACACTGGTTCACGGTACCCTTCTGTGTGAAAGAAAGGCGATAATCATCTTCTTTGTCCAGTGAAACATTGGAGACAGTACTGCCCATAAAGGCTTCTTTGAGTTTTGCAAGTTCCCGTTTGTTGCAGACAGAAGAGAAAATAAGGCTGAAACTCCTTCGGATATCGTTTTTATTCTTGTAGACTTCTGCAATCTCATATTTTCTCACCGGCTGTCCAAAGGAAGATGAGAAATTTACTTTCTTTTTGCCTGTTTTTCCGTCGATCAGAGTCTGTTCGCCGCTGCCGGAATAGGCGGCATTGGAAATATGAGTGTAGGTGACGGGAACCTTTCCGGTTTCGTCTGCAAAGTTTTTAAAATCTAATGTCTCTTCATAATCCAGGAGAAATTTAAACGGGCTGCCGCTCTTTGTCTCCACCCGGTACGTGCCTCCCGTATCTGATGTGTGCAGCACCTTTCGTGTGACGGCGCACAGATCGGAAAAATTGTCTTTGGTAAAGGTGATGACCAGAGTCTTTCCGTCTTTTTCATTTTTCCAGCGTTTTTCATAGGAGGAGCCGGAAAAATAGCTGCTGATGGCAGAAGAGTGCTTTTCCAGCGTTTCTTTCGGGAGCCGGATGGAAATAGTCCTTTTGAGTTTTCTGCTGCTTGTCTCCCGGGTTTTTATATCAATGGAGGAGACAGGTACATAAGTCATTTCGTTAATACTGATCTTTTCATCGGTCTCGTACTTTTTTCCTGCGAACGTAAATTCTGTGCTCTTCAGGTTCCACAGGTCATTGACAGATTTCTGATCCACATACCCCTTCTCATAGAGAGCTGTATAGAGCCAGGACATCAGATCTTTCGTGGAGAAATTTTCTGAATAGCGAAGTCCCTTTGCAAACGGAGAATCTGCATAGCTGTAACTGATCTCCGGGGCAAAATTCAGCAGGGACTCGACTTTTTTTCTGTAATCTTTCAGGGAAGAAAAGTCCATGCGGAAGGTGTAGACCGTGTCGTCTTTTTCCGTGGTCTGCTTATAGACAAGGGCTTTCGGGCAGGCATCCCGTATGACCTTGTCTAAATCTTTTTTGGAACCGGAAAAATATCTTGCCAGATCGGCAGAACTGACCGTACAGGTCATGAGCCTGTGTCCGGAAAAATCTTTATTCAGTTCCATGCGGCTGTTCAGCTCGAGTCCGCATCCCCACAAAAAAATGAGAGAGAACAGCATAAGAGACAGCAAACATTTCTTTTTCATTTACAATTCCTTTAAATATGCTTCGTTTATTTTGATTACTTTTTTCATCGCATCCTGTCCCGGAGCTCCGATGGTATTTCGCTTTTCTACGCAGGTCTTCATGCTGATCGCATCATAAATATCTTCCTCAAAGGCAGGGCTGATCTCCTGATATTCCTCAAGAGAGAGCTCATCCAGGGAAATGCCTTTTTCAATACATAAAAGCACCAGCTGACCTACGATACCGTGAGCGTCCCGGAACGGAACCCCGTGATTTACGAGATAATCCGCAGCATCGGTGGCATTAGTAAAGCCGTTCTTTGCGCTGCTTTCCATGCGGTCTCTGTGAAACGTCATCGTTTTTATCATTCCTGTGAACAGGCTTAAACACCCTTTCACCGTGTCAATGGCATCGAAAGTATATTCTTTATCTTCCTGCATGTCTTTGTTATAGGCCAGCGGAATTCCCTTCATAGTCGTGAGGATGGAATTAAGAGCCGCATAGACACGGCCGGTCTTTCCGCGTACCAGCTCTGCGATATCCGGGTTTTTCTTCTGCGGCATAATGCTGCTTCCGGTACTGAATCCGTCATCGATGGACACAAATTGGTATTCATTGGAATTCCATATGATGATCTCTTCGCTGAACCGGCTTAAATGCATCATAACAGTTGAAAGAGCAGATAATAGTTCTATGATATAATCCCGGTCGGAAACAGAATCCATGCTGTTCAAGGTCGGCCCGTAAAAGTCCAGAAGATCTGCGGTCATTTTTCTGTCCAGCGGATAGGTTGTCCCGGCCAGTGCTCCTGAGCCTAATGGACAGTAGTTCATTCTCTCATAAATATCTGTAAGGCGGGAGTAGTCCCTTTTAAACATCTCCATATAAGCGCCCACGTGATGAGCAAGTGTTACCGGCTGTGCCTTCTGCAGATGTGTAAAGCCGGGCATAAATGTATCAAGATTATCTTTCATAATCTGATGCAGATTCTCCATCAGGTCCTTTAAAAGTTCCTTGAGAGAGGTGATTTCATCTCTGGTGTAAAGTTTCATGTCCAGAGCTACCTGATCGTTTCGGCTTCTTCCGGTGTGAAGCTTCTTTCCGGCATCGCCGATGCGGTCGATTAAGTTGGCTTCCACAAAACTGTGAATGTCTTCATACTCACTTGTGATCTCAATGGCTCCTGACTCGATGTCCGAGAGGATACCGTTTAAACCGCCGATGATCAGGTCTCTCTCAGCCGCTGTGAGAACACCGATACTTTCAAGCATAGTAACGTGTGCAATGCTGCCCTCTATATCCTGGCGGTAAAATTTCTGGTCAAATCCGATGGATGCATTGAAGTTGTAAACCAGCTGGTCGGTTTCTTTGGTGAATCTGCCACCCCATAATTGTGCCATATGTATTTCCTCATTTCTTATTATTTTGTCTTTTGATAAATTCTAACCATAATATTTTACACTATAAATGCAATATTTACTATATTTTTATTGGAAAAAGAGCGTATATCCAAACCCGGCATCGCACACAATATTTAAAAAACGGGTGAATAGAATGGAACGAAGATTAAAAATAGAAAAGCATTTAATTTTATTTGTTTTGGGAGGAATGGGATATTTCTTCCTGGAAGTTTTAGTGAGGGGATATTCTCATTATACGATGTTCCTGTGCGGAGGAGCCTGTTTTTTATGTATCGGGCTTTTAAACGAGAGCGTAAAGATCAAGATGAGCTTTATAAGCCAGATGGTTCTTTCTACGTTTATCATCACAGGGCTTGAACTGGTCACGGGGCTGATCGTCAACGTTTGGCTTGGCTGGGACATTTGGGATTACTCTGAGCTGCCATATAATTTTAAAGGGCAGATCTGTCTTCTGTACTCGGTGCTCTGGTTTTTTGCATCCAGCGTTGCGATTGTCATGGATGATTTTTTAAGGTATAAACTGTTTCATGAAGAAAAACCTCATTACAAAATCCTTTGAGTCTTTCTTGCGATCAGAAGGAGGCTGTTTTTGCCTTTTTCTGATCATTTTTTTGGAAGACATCAGGTTCTTTTTATGATATTATTGTCAGGAGAATATAGGCAAGATTGGATTGCAGTGAATCGATTTCTTATTAAACTATAATAAAATCATAAGTATTTTCATAAGAATTAGCCAGAAAGAGTTTTATATAATGGTAGCTGCGAGGTGATTCTTATGAAAAAAATACCGACAGTACATAAAAAATTGGCAGCTGTCCTGCTGTTTGTCTTATTAGTGGGATGTTTTCTGACGGGGGTTTTATATACATCAGGAAAAAAGACAGCCAAAAAAACTGTATATAAAAATGGAACGATCCAATACAATATTTTCTATAATAACAAGAAAGAAATCAGACGGATGGTAAAGCAGGGCTTTGATCTGAACGACCCGGATCAATCCGCATCCAATGCACCTTTGCTCATGGCGATCGATGTTCTCGACCGGAACCGGATGTACGGCATGGTGGAATTTCTGACTGGGCAGGGGGCAGAAGTGAATGCGGATTATTCTGCAGAAAATGATATTGTCTTTAGACGCAGGACTCCGCTTTATGAGGCCATCTCCTTCGGAGACCGAAAGCTGCTCGGTCAGCTTTTGAAGGTCGGGGCAGATGCGGCTTATCAGGATAAAGACGGGACAACGCCGCTGATGTTTGCCTGCTATATGGCAAATGGAAACGTGAATCAAAACTCGGTAGATATCATCCGGAGTCTTTTGGATGCAGGTGCAGATCCGTCTGCCGTAAATAAGGACGGAAAAACAGCCGAAGATTATTTTGAAATGGGACGCAGAAATATGGAAGCCGATATGGAAAACAGCGGCTTAACCGACGAAGAGAAGAAACAGAGCCGGCGGTATCTGGGAAAGATCCGGGTTTTGCTGGACCGTGCGGTCGGCAGCCGGCGATAGAAATGAGGATGGAAAATGAAAAAACAATTAGTAATTGCAGAGAAACCTTCGGTGGCAAGGGATATCGCCAGGGTTTTGGGATGCAGGCAGAAGGGATCTTCCTTTATGGAGGGGGATCAGTACATCGTGACCTGGGCACTGGGTCATCTGGTGACTCTGGCAGATCCGGAGCAGTATGGGAACCAGTATAAGCAGTGGAGCATGGATACACTTCCGATGATGCCAAAACAGTGGAAACTCGTGGTGATCGGGAAGACGTCCAGACAGTTTCAGTCTGTCAAAAAGCTGATCTTCAGGGAGGATGTGTCGGATATTATCATTGCGACAGATGCGGGGCGCGAGGGTGAACTGGTGGCCCGGTGGATTCTCTTGAAAGCGGGAAATAAAAAGCCTGTAAAGCGGCTGTGGATTTCATCGGTCACGGACAAAGCTATCCGGGAGGGATTTTTAAAGCTGAAACCGGGAAAAGAATATGAAAACCTGTATCACGCGGCTGTGGCAAGGGCAGAGGCAGACTGGCTGGTAGGGATCAATGCCACGAGGGCGCTGACCTGCAAGTATAACGCCCAATTATCCTGCGGCAGAGTACAGACTCCTACGCTTGCCATGATTGCTGAAAGAGAAGAGGAGATCCGCAGTTTCCGGCCGAAAAACTATTATGGACTTAAAGCTGTCAGCCAAGGCTTGACATTTACGTGGAAAGATCACAGGTCAGGAAGCAGCCAGAGTTTTGACAGGGAAAGAATAGAAAAGGTAAAAACAGCCGCGGACGGAGCGCCCCTCCTTGTTCAGAAAGTATCAAAAAAGCCGAAGAAAGCCTATGCGCCTGCCCTCTATAACCTGACGGACCTTCAGACCGATGCAAACAAAAGGTTCGGATTTTCTGCCAAACAGACGCTGAATCTGATGCAGAGTTTGTATGAGCACCACAAGGTATTGACTTATCCGAGGACGGATTCCAGATATCTGACCACCGACATGGCAGACACCATAAAAGAACGGCTGAAAGCCGTGAGCGTAGGCCCGTACAAGCAGTGGACCGCAAAGCTCATGACAAAACAGGTCAAGGCCTCGGCTTCGTTTATCAATGACGGCAGGGTATCAGACCATCATGCCATCATTCCAACAGAACAGCCGGCATATCTGAGTGATATGAGCTTTGAGGAGCGGAAAATTTTTGATCTGGTAGTAAAACGTTTTCTCGCCGTTTTGTCACCGGCCTGTGAATATGAGCAGACGTCTGTTTCCGGAAAGATACAGGGAGAGATGTTTGAGGCAAAAGGAACCGTCATGGTCAAAGCCGGATGGAAAGATATTTATCAGGAAGAGGACGGAAAAAATGAGGCTCTGCCTCAGAAAATACTTAAAATTTTTAAAGAGGGAACGAATGTCAAAGTGGACTCTTTAAAGATCACAGAAGGGACGACCAGTCCGCCTTCACGGTATACGGAAGGAACCCTGATTTCCAAAATGGAGCGGCAGGGCCTGGGCACGGTGGCTACCAGAGCGGATATCATTGAGAAACTGTTTTCAGGATTTCTTCTCGAAAAGAACGGCAATGAAGTTACTGTGACTGCCAAGGCAAAACAGCTTTTAAAACTGGTCCCGGAAGATTTGAGAAAGGCAGAGCTCACGGCTCAGTGGGAACAAAGGCTTACGGCAATCGCCGAGGGCAGGGAAAGCGACAGAAAATTCATGGGAGAGATTGGCGGGTACACCAGACAGATCATCGAAGAGATCAAACATGCCGACGGGACGTTCCGCCATGAAAACCTTACCCGCCATAAGTGTCCGGAGTGCGGGAAATTCATGCTGAAAGTGAAAGGAAAGCACGGTACGTTCTTAGTCTGCCAGGATCGGGAATGCGGATGCAGAAAGACACTTTCAAGGACAACCAACGCCAGATGCCCTGTCTGTCATAAAAAGATGGAGATGGTCGGAGAAGGAGATGCCCAGAAGTTTGTCTGTGTGTGCGGACACAAAGAAAAACTCAGTGCGTTCAAAGAGCGGAAGAAAAAAGAGGGTGCCGGAGTCAGCAAAAAGGAAGTGAACCGGTATCTGAAAAAGCAGCAGAAAGAAGCGCAGGAGCCGATCAATAACGCCTTTGCGGATGCATTGGCGAAGCTGAAACTTTAAAGGTGCAGCAGGGGGGAGCAATATGAAACAGAAGAAAAGACGGTGGGTGAAACTATTGTTAATTCTCATCTTTGCGGGGCTTCTGAGCGCAGGAGGGATCAACTGGTTTGTCGTCCGCCGGTCGGGAAAAGAAATACAATCATTGCAGAAACTTGCTTCGCAAAAAAGCAGAAAAGCGGATGCAGTCGTCGTGTTGGGGGCGAAAGTGAGAAAAGACGGCAGCATGAGCCTGATGCTGAAAGAACGTGTTGATTTAGGGATTCAGGCTTACAAACAGGGACTTGCGGACCGGATCATTATGAGCGGAGACCATGGAGCAGGGGGGTATGATGAGGTCAGCACCATGAAGACATACGCCATAGAGAAGGGAGTGCCGTCCGAACATATTTTTAAGGATCATGCAGGATTTTCTACTTATGAGACGATGTACCGGGCAAAAGATGTTTTCAGGGTGAAAAGTATTATTGTAGTCACACAGAAGTATCATCTGTACCGTGCCGTTTATGATGCCGGGGCGCTGGGACTTGAGGTGAAAGGGATCGCCTGTGATAAGGCTGTTTATAAAGGAGACAAAGCAAGAAAATTCCGGGAGGCTATTGCAAGGGTCAAGGATTTTGGATACACGGCAGTAAAGCCAAAACCAAAATACTTAGGAAAGGCAATACCGGTCAGCGGAAATGGAAATGTGACGGATTAAGGACAAAGCGGTCAAGCCCGCCTTATCCGCCTGAGAAATAAAAAACTGCCGGTCAGCTGTATATTTTCAGCTGGCCGGCAGTTTTTTGTATAATACCTGCTTTTTTGTTTTAAAATTAATCGGCAAGGCCCTGGTCTTTTAAGGCTCTTACTTTCATTGACAGGCCGAACAGACGGATGAATCCTTCTGCGTCGTGGTGGTCGTACAGGTCACCTGTTGTAAAGCTTGCAAGTGATTCGCTGTAAAGGGTATGAGGAGAGGAAGTACCCGCTTTGATGATGTTTCCTTTGTAAAGCTTGAATTTTACTTCTCCGGTCACGTCTTTATCGACTGTCTCGATGAAAGACTGTAATCCTTCTCTCAGAGGACAGAACCATTTTCCTTCATAGACAAGATCGGCAAACTTGCCTGCTACGATTTTTTTGAACGCCATGGTGTCACGGTCTAAGACTACTTCTTCCAACTGCTGGTGGGCTTCCATTAAAATGGTTCCTCCCGGAGTCTCATAGACACCGCGGGATTTCATACCAACCACACGGTTTTCCACAATGTCGATGATGCCGATGCCGTGTTTGCCGCCGAGTTCATTTAACTTGCGGATAATGTCGGATGCCTTCATCTTCTCACCGTTTACCGCAACCGGAGCTCCGGATTCAAAGGTGATGGTCACGTATTCTCCCTCTTCCGGAGCCTGCTCCGGTGAGTTTCCTAATACTAATAAGTGATTGTAATCAGGCTCCACAGCCGGATCTTCTAATTCCAGTCCCTCATGGCTGATGTGCCATAAGTTCCGGTCACGGCTGTAGCTGTTTTCTGCAGAGAACGGAAGGTCAATGCCGTGGTCCTTGCAGTACTGGATCTCATCTTCGCGGGATTCCATCTTCCATGTGTCCAGTTCACGCCATGGGGCGATGATCTTGATGTCCGGAGCCAGCGCCATGATAGATAACTCAAAGCGGATCTGGTCGTTTCCTTTTCCCGTAGCGCCGTGGCAGATCGCAACGGCACCTTCTTTTCTCGCAACTTCCACAAGTTTTTTTGCGATGACCGGACGGGCGAACGATGTACCTAATAAATATTTGTTTTCGTAAACCGCATCGGCCTTTACTGTCGGGATCACATAATCATCCACAAACTCGTCAACTACATCTTCTATATATAACTTTGTGGCTCCGGAAAGCTTTGCGCGCTCTTCCAGACCGTCTAATTCATTTC
This sequence comes from Anaerostipes hominis (ex Lee et al. 2021), assembly GCF_002270485.1. Lineage (GTDB taxonomy): Bacteria > Bacillota > Clostridia > Lachnospirales > Lachnospiraceae > Anaerostipes > Anaerostipes hominis. The sequence goes on from NZ_NQOG01000009.1 coordinate 69,019, forward strand.
CCTGTCCGACATCCACACAGCAGCAGATGACTTCATAATCATAGTTTTCCTTCAACCAGGGGATAATCGCGGTGGTGTCCAGCCCGCCGGAGTATGCCAAAACAACTTTTTCTTTCATTCTTGTTCCTCCTCATATAGTTCGTACCATCAGTTTTTTATCTGTGTTCTATCCAATAATATACGGGATAACAGGAGAAGATGCAAGGACTTTTTCAAATAATAATGCATAAAATTTCAAAATAAATGAATATATACATGAATAAATGAATAAATATTCGTAATGTCTTTGTGGGGAAAAGATTTAAAAACTCTGATTTATCGGTAAAAAAGGTGTTGCATATTACATTACAGAGATGTATAATTATAAACAATTCGTAAACGCAGGAAAAGAGGAGAATTTTATGATAAAAGCAGGAATTATAGGATCTACGGGTTATGCCGGACAGGAACTAGTCCGTCTGCTGATGCAGCACAAGGATGCAGAAATCGTATGGTATGGCTCCAGAAGCTACATAGACAAAAAGTACTATGAGGTCTTCCATAATATGTTCGAGATCGTGGATGCAGGCTGTATGGATGACAATATGGATGAACTGGCCGAAGAAGCGGACGTGATCTTTACGGCTACCCCTCAGGGGCTGTGCAGTTCCCTGGTGTCGGAGAAAGTTTTATCTAAGACAAAGATCATCGATTTAAGCGCAGACTTCAGGATCAAGGATGCGGACCGCTATGAAGAGTGGTATGGAATCAAGCATCCCAGCAGAGAATTTATCAGGGAGGCCGTTTACGGCCTGTGTGAGATCAACAGAGAAGATGTAAAGAAAGCCAGACTGATCGCCAACCCGGGCTGTTATCCGACTTGTTCTATTTTATCCATTTATCCGCTGGCAAAAGAGGGACTGATCGATATGAATACCGTCATCATCGACGCCAAGTCCGGAACCTCCGGGGCGGGAAGGGGCGCAAAGGTCAACAACCTGTACTGTGAAGTCAATGAAAACATCAAAGCCTATGGAGTGGCGTCCCACAGGCACACGCCGGAGATCGAGGATCAGCTCGGCTATGCGTGCGGACAGCCGGTGGTACTGAATTTCACTCCGCACCTGGTTCCGATGAACCGGGGAATCCTGGTGACAGCCTACGCTTCCTTAAATGAAGAAGCTACATATGAGCAGATAAAAAATATTTACGATTCCTATTATAAAGAAGAAACATTTGTCAGAGTGCTTCCCCAGGGCGTATGTCCGGAGACCCGATGGGTAGAGGGAAGCAACTATGTAGATCTGAATTTTAAGATTGATCCGAGAACGAACCGCGTGATCATGATGGGTGCCATGGATAATCTCGTTAAAGGAGCGGCCGGTCAGGCGGTCCAGAATATGAACCTGATGTTCGGACTCGATGAGACAGAGGGACTTAATCTGGTCCCGATGTTCCCGTAGAGATGAGAAAGGAGATAAACTATGAAGATATTAGACGGAGGGGTGACGTCCCCGAAAGGTTTTTTGGCAGCAGGACTGCGGGCTGGAATAAAACCCGGAAAAACAAATAAAGATATGGCTATGATTTTGAGCGAAGAACCGGCGGCTGTGGCAGGGACATTTACGAGAAATGTTGTGAAGGCAGCTCCGGTACTATGGGGACAGAAACTGGTAAATGAGCAGGAGACGGTCCGGGCAGTGGTTGTCAATACAGGGATCGCAAATGCCTGTACCGGTGAAAAAGGTTATGACAACACGGTAAAGACAGCGGAAATGGCAGCGTCAGAGCTTGGTGTTTTAAAAGAAGAAGTTCTGGTGAGCTCTACCGGAGTGATCGGTCAGCAGCTTCCGATGGAAGCCATTGAAAAGGGTGTAAGGCTTTTGGTTCCGGAGCTGAAGCATGACCGACAGAGCAGCCGGGATGCGGCGGAGGCGATTCTTACTACCGATACGAAGACAAAAGAGGCAGCAGTTTCTGTGGAACTTTCAGGTGCGGAGGTGACCGTTGGAGGTATCTGCAAAGGCTCCGGCATGATCCATCCCAATATGGGAACCATGCTTGGTTTTATCACCACAGACGCAGCCATTGACAAGGCTTTGCTCCTGGAACTTCAAAGGGAGCTGATCGAGGATACCTTTAATATGATCTCTGTAGATGGTGATACTTCCACTAATGATACCGTGTTCGTGCTGGCAAACGGAATGGCGGGGAATGCAAAGATCACGGAGAAAAATGCAGACTACGAGGCATTCAAAGAGGCACTGTTTTATGTGAACCGGGAGCTTGCCAAAAAGATTGCCGGAGACGGTGAGGGCTGTACAAAGTTATTTGAAGTTCAGGTACACCATGCACCGGATAAGGACTGTGCCAAGACTCTGAGCAAGGCAGTGGTCACATCCAGTCTCACAAAGGCGGCCATTTATGGAAAAGACGCAAACTGGGGAAGAATCCTCTGTGCCATGGGATATTCCGGAGCGGCATTTAATCCGCTGAAAGTGGATATCTCATTAGAGAGCAAAAAAGGAAGTCTTACTATTGTAAAAGATGGGGTCGCTGCGGATTATTCTGAAGAAAAAGCCACGGAAATTTTAGCCGAAGATGCAGTGACAGCCGTCATTGATATCCATAACGGAGAAGTGACAGCCACGGCGTGGGGCTGTGACCTGACCCATGAATATGTATCTATCAACGCAGATTACAGGAGTTAAGGAGAGGAACTATGGACGAAAAGATGTTGGAGGAAGAATCATTGAAAGCAAAGGTATTGATTGAAGCTCTGCCTTATATCCGTTATTTCAGCGGGAAATATGTGGTTGTCAAATACGGCGGAAGCGCCATGCTGGACGCAGAACTACAGAAAAATGTGATCCGGGACGTAGCCCTTTTAAAATTGATCGGTATGAAGCCGATCATCGTACACGGCGGCGGCAAAGAGATCAGCAAGTGGGTGAAGCTTTCAGGAAAGGAACCTGAATTTTACAATGGCCTCCGTGTCACAGACAAAGATACGATGGAGATCGCAGAGATGGTGCTGTTCAAGGTGAACCAGGAGCTGGTTGCCATGATGGCACAGCAGGGCATCAAAGCCGTCGGACTTTCCGGAAAAGATGCGGAGATGATGAGGGTAGAAAAAAAGGAAGTCCCGGGAAAAGATCTCGGCTATGTGGGAAATGTAACAGAAGTCAATACGGACCTTTTAGAGGCGCTCATTGAGGATGATTTTGTTCCGGTTATCTCTCCCATCGGACTTGGGGAGGATTACGCCGGCTATAACATTAATGCGGATGATACGGCCTGTGCCATTGCTTCTGCTTTGAACGCAGAGAAGCTGGTTTTCCTTACGGATATTGAGGGAGTCTTCATTGACCCTGAAGATAAGAGCACACTGATCTCCGAGATGGATTTGACCCAGGCGCATGAATTCGTCGACAAAGGAGTCGTTGGCGGGGGCATGCTTCCGAAGCTTAAAAACTGTATAGAGGCCATCGAAAACGGTGTTGCAAGAGTGCATATTCTGGACGGACGCCTGGACCACTGCCTGCTGCTTGAGTTCTTTACACAAAAAGGTATCGGAACAGCGATCTTAAAAGATCCGATTTTTTAGGAGGAGAGCATGAATCATTTTATAGAAGACGGAGAAGCATACATATTAAAGACTTACAACCGGTTTCCAGTGGTTTTAGACCGCGGGGACGGTGTAAACCTATATGATACCGACGGGAAAGAATATCTGGACTTTGGGGCAGGGATCGCTGTTTTCGCATTGGGGTACGGAAACAGAGAATACAATGATGCTCTGAAAGCCCAGATCGATAAACTGATCCATACGTCGAACCTGTATTACAATGTGCCGTCGATTGAAGCGGCAAAAAAAATCGTAGAAGCCACAAAGATGAAAAGAGTATTTTTCACTAACAGCGGCACGGAGGCCATCGAGGGCGCGCTGAAAGTCGCACGGAAATACAAATATCAGGAGGACCCGGACAAGGAATATGAATTCATTGCAATGAAGCAGTCCTTCCACGGCAGAAGCCAGGGGGCCCTGTCTGTGACAGGCAATGAAAAGTATCAGGAAGGCTTTGTGCCGAAGGAATTTCGTGCGGTGTTTGCCGAATTCAATAATCTTTCCGATGTGGCTTCCAAGGTGACGGACAAGACCTGCGGCATCATCTGCGAGGTGGTCCAGGGAGAAGGAGGTATTTATCCTGCCGATCCTGAATTTTTAAAGGGTTTAAGGAAACTCTGTGATGAGCATGACCTTCTGCTGATCTTTGATGAGATCCAGTGCGGCATGGGACGGTGCGGTTCAATGTTTGCCCATGATATCTATGGAGTAAAACCGGATATACTGACCCTTGCCAAGGCTCTTGGATGCGGTATTCCTGTGGGCGCGTTTGTAGTAGGTGAGAAAGCAGACGGGGTTTTAGTGCCCGGAGACCACGGAACGACTTATGGGGGGAATCCTCTGGCGGGAGCAGCGGTAAATGCTGTCTTTGAGCAGTTTGAAAAGCTTGATTTGGTCGCACATGTCAGGGAAGTGGGCGGCTATCTGTGGGATAAACTCGAAGAACTTAAAAATGAATTCAGTTTCATCACTGCCCACAGAGGCGCCGGACTGATGCAGGGACTGGAGTTTTCGTCAGAAAAACAGGCTGGGCAGATTGTATCGAAGGCTCTGTCCAACGGACTGATCCTTATCTCTGCGGGAAACAATGTTTTGAGGTTTGTACCGCCGCTTGTCATCGAAAAGGAACATGTAGATCTGATGACTGAAAAGCTCAGAGCCTCTTTTTAAATGTATAATCAAAAACTTCCAGGGATAAACTATGGGTAACAAATCTTTGGAGGTTTTTTTATGATTGGATTTATAATAGCATTAGTATCAGGAGCCCTGATGAGTATTCAGGGTGTGTTTAACACCGAAGTTTCAAAGCAGACCGGATTGTGGACAGCCAGTTCTTTCGTGCAGTTTACCGGACTGCTGACCTGCCTTGCCGTCTGGAGCTTTGCGGAAAGGGACCAGAGCTTTCTAAGCCTCATGAAAGTGTCGCCCAAATACGTGCTTCTGGGAGGAGTCATGGGTGCGGGCATCACCTTTACAGTTATCAAGAGCATCGGTTTGCTCGGACCGGCAAAATCTGCCATGCTGATCGTGGCTGCACAGCTGATCGTTTCGTACTTAATCGAGGTTTTCGGACTGTTCGGCGTTGAAAAAACAGGGTTTCAGTGGATGAAGCTTGCGGGCGTCGTATTGTTTGTTGCCGGCATCTTAATTTTTAAATGGAAATCATAAGGTTCCCCTGAAAGATGTCCTTGTAAAAATGAGACAGATTAGTTACAATAGCAATAGAGATTTTACGCATGGATAGATGGCGCTTTGTACAGTTAAGGAGGTCCTTAGATTGTATAGAGCAAAAAAGTTATGCATGACCGGTATACTGTTACTGGCATTCTGCGCGGCGGGATGTACACAGAAGTCCGGAATGCAGATAAAAGATGGGTCCGAGCCCCGAAAAACCGAAGAAGCTTCCGAGAAGGAGAAGATCTGCGTCTATGTCTGCGGCAGCGTGAAGAAACCTGGAGTTTATGAACTTCCGGAGGATGCAAGGATTGTCTCTGCCATCGCTTTGGCAGGAGGATTCACGAAGGATGCCTCAGCCGAAGACGTCAATCAGGCAGAACGGATCAAAGACGGGCAGCAGATCTATGTGCCCTCGAAAAAGGAAGCCGGGAAGAAGAGGGATACATCTTCACAGACCGGAGTTTCCGGGGCTCAGGACAAAAGGGTGAATCTAAACAGTGCATCCAGGGAAGAACTGATGACCCTTACAGGGATCGGAGAGGCCAAAGCTTCCGACATTATTTCTTACAGAGAAGAAAACGGAGGCTTTGAAAAGCCGGAAGATATTATGAAGATTCGGGGGATTAAACAGGGCATCTACCGTAAAATCAAAGACATGATAACAGTTTAGTTTGAGGTGAAAATATGAAGAAGGTACTGGTTGTTGATGACGAAAAATTGATAGTAAAAGGAATCAAGTTCAGCCTTGAGCAGGATGAGATGGAGGTAGACTGTGCCTATGACGGAGAGGAAGCCCTGGGCCTTGCAAAGGAAAATCAATACGATATCATACTTTTGGATGTGATGCTTCCTAAGCTTACGGGATATGAAGTGTGTCAGGCCATCAGGGAGTTTTCGACCGTACCCATTATCATGCTGACAGCAAAAGGCGACGACATGGATAAGATCCTCGGACTTGAGTACGGCGCGGATGATTATGTGACCAAGCCATTCAATATTCTGGAAGTAAAAGCGCGGATCAAAGCCATTTTAAGGAGAAGTGTCAGCCACACGGCTCCGGCAGAGACGCCTAAGGTGATAGAAAGCCGCGGATTAAAGATTGACTGTGACAGCCGGAGAGTCCATATCAACGGCAAAGAGGTTAACTTGACGGCGAAAGAGTTTGACTTGCTGGAACTGCTCGTATTCCATCCGAACAAAGTATACAGCAGAGAAGACCTGCTGAACACTGTTTGGGGGTATGACTATCCGGGTGATGCCAGGACCGTGGATGTCCATATCAGGCGTCTGCGCGAAAAGATCGAGGTAAATCCGGGAGTTCCTGACTATGTACATACAAAATGGGGGGTAGGTTATTATTTCCAGGCATAAGAAGGACAGATTTTCCTACTTTAAAAGTATGCAGTTCCTCATTTTTATGTCAGTGCTGGTGATTACGGTATTCGTGGTGGTGCTGTTCAGCAAGCTTTTAAACGACTCATACAGCGAAAAGGCAGAACAGCAGAAGATCGACGGGATTGAAAGCCAGTGTCAGTGGCTGGCATGGCAGGTTGTCGGAGTGGATTTTTTGATCGATGACAGTTCCAACTCCATTTCCAACCAGACCAATGAGCTGGCGGCGAGCCTGCATGGACGGATTATCGTCGTAAAGAGTAATTATAAAATAGTAAAAGACACAATGACAGATTATCAGGATAAGTTTTATATCTCTGACGAACTGCTGAAGGTCATGAAAGGAAACAAACAACGTATTGTCTCCGAGGTGGGCAACAACGTAGAGATCATGATTCCGATCGTGAACAAAGGAAACCGGAAAAAGAAGGTACTGGGAAGCGTCATCGCAACGATTCCGAAGAGCGATATTGTAGCTGTCTCCAATGAGATGAAGCAGCAGAGGAATATGCTGGTGGTTGCGTTTATCATATGCGGCATGTCTGCCGGGGCGCTGTTGAGCTACTGGCTGACGAAGGATTACCGTAAGATCCAGAAGGATCTGGATTTTATCTCTTCCGGACATGAGGATGAGACGATCAGTGTAGTAGGATGCACCGAAGTTAAAAACATGGTTACGGCCATGAATGAGATTCTTGCCAAGGCACAGGTTCTCGAAAATTCACGCCAGGAATTTGTCTCTAACGTTTCCCATGAACTGAAGACGCCTATGACTTCCATGAAAGTCCTGGCCGATTCACTTCTTCAGCAGGGAGAGACTGTGCCGGCGGAACTCTACCGCGAATTCATGAATGATATTGTGGCCGAAATCGACCGGGAGAATGTCATCATATCGGACCTTTTATCTCTGGTCAAACTGGATAAGAAGGCAGCCAAGCTGGAGATTTCCAGCGTCAATATCAATGAACTGCTGGAGATGATCATGAAGCGGCTGAAACCGATCGCGGGACAGAGGAATATTGAGCTGATTCTGGAATCTTTCCGTCCGGTTACGGCCGAGATCGATGAGGTGAAGCTGACCCTGGCGCTTTCCAACCTGATTGAGAATGCAATCAAGTATAACCAGGACGACGGATGGGTAAGGGTATCTTTAAATGCCGACCACAAATATTTTTATGTGAAGGTAGCGGATTCAGGCGTCGGCATCCCGGAAGACTGTCAGGGACAGGTGTTTGAGCGGTTCTACCGGGTAGACAAGGCCAGATCCAGAGAGACCGGGGGAACCGGTCTGGGACTTGCTATTACCAAAAATGCAGTTCTTGTCCATAACGGTGAGATTAAGTTGTACAGCAAAGAGGGAGAGGGCACTACATTTACGGTCCGGATTCCGCTCAAATATCAGGCATAAGGAGGGATACGGCGGTGAGAAAACGAACGATTTTATTATGTATCCTTCTGACCCTTTCCAGTGTGCTCGTTTTCTGTGCGGGCTGTTCAAAGAAAGATGAAGAGGATACACAGTCAAAAGACGGGACAGGAATTTACTACACAAACAAAAGCTGCACGAAGCTGATCAGGAAGGATAAAGATATCGATGTCCAAATGAACAGTCAGCTGGGGGCAGAGGAACTTTTGGACGAGATGTCCAAGGTCGGCAGGAACAGCAAGTATAGGACAGCCATTCCGGAAGATATCAATATCAGCAATGTGATCGTTTCCAACAATATTGCCTATGTGGATTTTTCGGTTGGGTATAAGAAGATTGAACCGAATGAAGATGTCATCTGCAAAGCTGCCATCGTCTATACGCTGACACAGCTGAAGGGAGTCGGTTATGTGGAATTCACCGTCTCCGGGCGTCCGATCATCGATACGGACGGTAAGCTGATTGGTGGGCTGAACCGGGACAGCTTCCTGTTCGGTGAACTTCCGATGGAGTAAAACAAATGAATAACAGACCATTTCTTGCAGTATTTGCAGGCTGTTGGCTTGGAGAAATCACAGCATGTAATGATGTTCGGATGGTTTTCGCAGCGCTTCTCTTTTCAGGGATATTTGTGCTCTTTTTTAAGAAACAAATGTATGAATGGAGAAGGGCTGTTTTATTTTCCTTTGCAGGTTTTATGTTGGGAGCCCTTATGTTTCTTTATCAGAACGAAAGGTTCACCCGGCAGGAAAAAGCGTTAAAAGGCTCTGAACAGGTAAGAGCGGCGGGTACCGCAGAGTGGAAAGGAAAGACAAGGAAGAAAGAATTTCTGCTTCTATCCCATGTATATCTGCCGGACCGGGATCTTTATCTGGATGGGGACGTGATGGTGTATGACGACGATTTCGATCATATACTGCCGGGAAATAAAGTGGTGCTGACGGGGAAACTTTTGGCTCACGAAGGGCCGTCCAATCTGGGAGAGAACGATATGAGGATCTACTATCTCTCCAGGAATATCGGATTTACGATGTTTCCGGATAAGAAGGAGACTTTGGGGCAGGAGAAGAATTTTTGGAAGAGCAGGTTGTTTTCTATACGCAACCGCATGTCGGAACATCTTTCCTCCCAGTATGGCGAGGAGATACGGCCGATATTTGAGGCGATGATTCTGGGCGACAAGACAGATATTTCGGAAGATTTGAAAGACACTTTCACCCAAAGCGGAATCGTCCATATTCTGGCGATTTCCGGGCTGCACATCTCGCTGGCAGGCGCAGGGATTTACCGCAGACTGAGAGGGGCAGGGGTTTCTCTCTGTCTGTCAGGTGCAGCCGGACTGATGTTTGCTTTTTCCTACTGTGTCATGACCGGAATGTCCGGTTCATCAAAAAGAGCCCTGCTCATGTTCTTTTTCTTCGTGCTGTCCCAGATATGCGGACGCTCTTATGATCTGCTGTCATCCGGCGGCACGGCGGGGTTTCTGCTTTTGCTGGAAAGTCCGTTCAGATGCATGGATGCCGGATTTTTAATGTCCATGGGGGCTGTCGTCTCTGCCGGTATTTACAGAGAAGTGCTGCCGGCACGAAAACAGAAAACTTTCAAAGACAGACAGATAAACCGGTTTGTCTTCTGTATTGTGGTCCAGATCATTATGATGCCGATTCTTTTATATTTTCAGTATGAATGTTATCCTTTTTCTTTTATTTTTAATTTTCTGATGCTCCCTCTCGTGACAGCAGGGTTCACGGCAGGATTCCTGAGTGCTTTTCTGCCGGTTTTCCTGTTTTCGGTCCCCGCATCCGTATTGTTTTCTCTGATTGTGGCGGGAACAAAGCTGTCCCGCCGCCTGCCGGTTCAAAACCTTGTCCTTGGAAAACCTTCTTTTTTGTGGATTATTTTATTTTATACTGGGCTCTGCTTGATGTATAAAACGTTGAAAAAAAGGTCTTATCTTAAGTATGCCTGCCTGCTGGCATGCGGCTGTTTTTTGGCATTGGACGTACAGAAAGGGCAGGATAAAATTTCTTTTCTGGATGTGGGCCAGGGAGACTGTATTGCCCTGTCGTTAAACCGGCAGGACATGATCCTGGTGGACGGCGGGAGTTCCTCCAAACAGGATGTGGGACGATATATCATAGCACCGTATGTAAAATCACAGGGATATCAGGCGATCAGAGCAGCAGTCATCACCCACCTGGATTCTGACCATTATTCGGGCATCAAAGAACTTCTGCCGTCGGGGATGATCAAGCGACTTTATCTGCCCCGGGTAAAGAAAGATAATGCATATATGGAAATAGAAAAGGAAGCCGAACAATATCACGTTCCGGTCGGTTACTTGTCGATGGGGAGTAAGTTTTCGGGGACTGACTGGTCTATGGAATGTCTGCATCCCAAGCCGGATACCGGGCTGGAGAAAAATTCCGCATCCCTTGTGTTCCGGCTGAAGGTACAGGACTTGAGTGTTCTTCTGACAGGAGATTTGGAGAACGAAGGGGAAGAGATGCTTGTGCGGAGCGGGATACAGCATGCCGACATATTGAAGGTGGGACATCACGGATCTAAAAACGGCACAGGAGAGGAGCTGCTCCGTCAGCTCAGGCCAAAGATTGCCATCGTTTCCGCGGGGAAAAAGAACCGATACGGGCATCCCCACCGGGAGACGGTCAGAAGGCTGAACGATTCGGGGTGCAGTATCTATGAGACTTCCAGATCAGGAATGCTCTGGTTTTCCATGGAAAGAAAGCGGTGGTATTTAAATTCCAAACTTGATATAATAAAACAATGATAAAAAAGAAGAAAATCGCAGGTATTGTCCCATGTGCAGGATTATCGAGGAGGATGGGGGCGTTTAAACCGCTGCTTCCATTTGGAAACGGAACCATTATAAGAGGTACGGTCAAAAGCCTTTTGGACGCCGGTGTCAGCAAGGTTATTGTGGTGGCAGGATACCGCGCAGATGAGATTGAAGAAGAACTGGCCTCTATGAGCGGGACAGAGATCATACATAATGACAATTTTGAGCACGGAGATATGATGGAATCCGTACAGATGGGGATTGCCAGGGCTCTGGCCTTTGACGGCGCCGTAGTGGTGCCGGGGGATATGCCTATGATCGCTGAAGAGACATATCAGGTGCTTTTTACATGGTTCGAGGCCTCAGAGGCCTCAGTAGTTATTCCGTCCAGAAACGGGCAGAGGATTCATCCTCCGGTGATTTCGAGGGAGTGTTTTCCATATCTTTTAAGATTCAGAGAAGGGGGAGGTCTCAGGCGGGCATTACTCCATTACCTGGAATCTACGGTTTTGGTCACAGTGGAGGATGATCCCGGATGCATAATGGATACGGATACACCGCAGGATTATGTGAGACTGATGGAATATTATGGAACAGGGAGGAAAAGGCATGGAATTTCGGCAGATTGAAGCTTTTGTAAATGTAGTAAAGTATCAGAGTTTTTCTAAGGCGGCAAAGATCATGTTTCTTTCCCAGCCCACGGTCAGTGCCCATGTGGTTTCAATGGAACAGGAACTTTCCTGCCGTCTGTTTGACCGGACGACGAAGCGGGTGGAAGTCACGGCAGATGGAAAAAGATTGTACGAGTATGCCACAAAAATACTGGATTTAAGAGATGAAGTATATGAGGAATTTATCCGTCCGAAAGGAGAGAGGCTCTCTCTCGTGCTTGTTGGAGATTCGATTGCCCTGCAGTATGTTCTGCCTGATATCTTAAAGGATTTTAAGCAGCTGCACAGGGAGGTGGACATCTCTCTCGTCCAGAAGAACAGTGCGGATACGGTTAAGATGCTTCTCAAAAAAGAAGCTGATCTGGGATTTCTGGGAAAACATGAGGATGTGCCGGAACTTGTTTTTATCCCTTATGGGACCGATCAGCAGGCAGTGATCACGCCGAATCACGAAAAGTACCGGAATCTGCTTGAAAATGGCTATTCGTTTCAGGAATTGCTCAGCGAACCTTTTATTTTAAGAGAACTCACAGATGATACGGAGGAAGATGAAGACCGTTTTTTAGAAGAACAGGGTGTTGATCTGAGCAAGCTGCATGTGGCTGCAAAAATACATGATAAGGAGATCATCAAACGTTCCGTCAGTATGGGAATGGGCATCGCGGTCATGCCGCTGAAAGCGGTGGAAGAGGAGGCAAAAAGAGGAAAGCTGCTGATTTTTCATCTGGACCCCGGGAAAGCCGAGAGGACGCTTTACCTGGCTTTCCGCAAAGAAGATGCAGAGCAGTCCCCGATTTTAGAGCTCACAGCTCTGTGCAGAAAATATAATGGAAGAGAGAGGCTTTGACAATGAAAAGAGTTTTACAGCATATAAAAGAACAGAAGTATCAGAACCTATATTTGTTTTATGGAAAAGAAAAGTATCTGGCAGCCCAGACGCGGGACAAGTTAAAAGAGGCGCTGATTCCATCCGGGGATACGATGAATTACTCCTATTTTGAAGGAAAAAAGACGGACCTTCCGGAAATTTTAGAACTGATACAGACAATGCCCTTTTTTAATGATTACCGCCTCCTGGTACTGGATCAGACAGAACTTGGGAAGAAAAGCAACGATGATTTTTTGAGTGCGCTCAAGGAAATCCCGGAGACTACGATTCTTTTAATCATTGAAGATGAAGTGGACAAGAGGTCAAAAATCTATAAGTATATCAATAAAGAAGGCTGTGCGGTATCTTTTGAGACGCCGAAGGAAAAAGACCTGATCCTGTGGGTTGCCCAGATGCTGAAAAAAGAACAGAAAAAAATGACTCAGAAAGATATTCAGCTGTTTCTTTATAAGACCGGGCAGGATATGTTTACAATAAAAAATGAGCTGGAGAAATTGATTGCCTATACGAAGGGCAGAGAGGTCATCGGTTCAGAAGATCTGGAGGCCCTGACCACAGCCCAGACGACCAATCAGATCTTTGTCATGCTGGAAGCCATCGCAAAAAAACAGCGGGATACCGTTTTAAAGCTCTATTATGATTTGATCGAACTTAAGGAATCCCCTTTCGGGATACTGGCTCTGCTGGTGAGACAGTGCAACCAGCTTTTACAGACCCAGTCGCTTCTGGAAGCCGGCAAATCCCAGGGGGAGATGGCGAAAGAACTGAAAGTGCCTCCGTTTGTAGTGGGAAAACTGAAGCAGCAGGTGCGCTTGTTTAAAAGAGAAGAATTATATGCGATGATAAAAAAATGTGCAGTCACAGATGAAGGGATCAAGACCGGAAAAATCACGGACAGGATCGGAGTGGAACTGCTGCTCGTAGAATTCAGTAAGTAATAAATAAGTAATAAAAAAAGAGCTGACGGTTAGCTCTTTTTTTATAGATTCATTTTGAAAATTAAGCTACAGAATTGACAGCTTTTGTCAGGCGGGAAACCTTTCTTGCAGCAGTGTTCTTGTGGAAAATTCCTTTGGATGCTGCTTTGTTGATCTCTGAGATACATGCTGTTAACGCTTCGTTTGCAGCAGTTTTGTCTCCTGCGGCAACAGCTGCTTCTACGTTTTTGATATATGTTTTTACTTTTGTTTTAATCGCTTTGTTTCTTTCTGTCTTTGTGTTGATTACAAGAATTCTCTTCTTTGCAGATTTGATATTTGCCAATGTGGGCACCTCCATATAATAATTGTACTTATCTTTTCGTTCGGTGTTTACTTCGAAGCGAGACACGGTAATAGCTTCTATAAACATACTTCTCTATTTTATAGAAGTCTGTCCGATCTGTCAATGCAAAAGTTCCTGTTTTTACATATTTTTTTTGGATTCTTTTCATACTAAGGACAGGAAGAAAGGAGAATAAGGATGCAGAACAGAACAGACTTAGCGTTAGAACTGAAAGAAGAAGCAGAGGAAGAATCCAGATTAAAAGGGGTTTCCATGAAAACCAGAATCGATGCCTCCAATCAGATCAAAGAGACGAGGATCACGATCAAAGACAAAGAGGGCGAACAGGTACTTGGAAAACCTATGGGTCAGTATATAACGATTGAGGCAAAGGACTTGTCGGCAAACGACGGCAGCTACCACAAAGAGATGAGCGAGGCTTTGTATTTGAACTTAAAAGAAATGATTCCAAGAAATGCAAAGGTGTTTGTGGCAGGCCTTGGAAATTCTGAGGTTACGGCCGATTCTCTCGGACCTAAGGTTGTAAATAATCTCTGGATTACCCGGCATCTGAAAAGAGAAGGTTATCTAAAAGATGCGATGGAACTCAGTGCGATCGCACCGGGAGTTATGGCACAGACCGGTATTGAAACTTCAGAAGTGCTGGAGGCCCTGGCAGCCAAGATCCAGCCGGATCTGTTGATCGCCGTGGATGCCCTGGCAGCCAGGAGTTCTTCCAGGCTGAATAAGACGATCCAGATCAGTGATACCGGAATTGCACCGGGGTCCGGGGTGGGAAATCACAGAAATGAGATCACAGAGAGAACAGTCGGAATCCCGGTCCTTGCCATAGGTGTTCCGACGGTCATCTCTGTTCCCGCTATCATCAGTGATATTGTGGGGAATGAGTCGGATAACGGAGATATTTTGGAAATGCTTGACGAGGATTTTACTTCCATGCATGTGACACCGAAAAATATTGACGAATCCATTAAGAGAATCAGTTACACAATTTCAGAGGGAATTAATCATTTACTGCATAATCATATAAAAGCTGAATAAAATGATGATATGGGAAAAAAGAGAAGAGCAGCGGGATGCGTCTTGTTTGCCGTCTTCCTTATCATGGGAATCCGTTTTTTTTCCGGACATCCGGACATGGTGTCCACGGCTGTCCAGAATTATTATCTAAAAGCAGTAAATGAGCTGATTCCGTCCTATCACAGCGGCGGCCAGCCGATTTACGGATCAGTGCTGAATAAAATCATAACGACCTACCGGAATGACATTGTGCCGTCTATCTGTTACAGTGAAAATTATTCCGAGGTTAAAAGTTCCGATTTAGTAAAAAATCAGTTCTATGATCTGGAGGATAATGAACAGAGCGGAGTCCGGGTAGATGAAGTTCCGGCGAAGAAGACCGTGTTCAACAGTAAAAAGTGGAACGATCCGAATTATTTAAGAAAATATATTTATCAGGTAGACAGCACTACGATGGTGACGAACAGTGAGATCAATGGAAAGGTTCTTTTAAATAAGGACCTTTCCCTGAAGAAATCAAAGCAGCCCCAGATTTTGATCTTTCACACTCACGGCAGTGAAGCTTATAAGGACAGCAGGAAAGGAGAAAAGTCAGACACTGTCATAGGAGCCGGAGATGTTCTAACAAAACTCCTGAAAGAACAATATGGGATCAATGTGATACATGACAGAGGGATTTACGATGTAAAAAACGGAAAGGAAGACCGGTCGAAAGCATATTATTATGCGGCGGCCTCTGTTGAGAGATATCTTAAAAAATATCCGAGTATCCAGGTGGTGATCGATCTGCACCGGGACGGAGTGAAAGAGAGTACAAAACTGGTTTCAAAACAAAATGGGGTGGAAATGGCTCAGTTTATGTTTTTTAACGGCATCAGCCGGACTGCCAAAAATGGAGATATCAAATACCTGAAAAATCCGAACAAGAAGACGAATCTGGCGTTCAGCCTGCAGCTTCAGGCGGAGGCAATGAAAAAATATCCGGGTCTTACCAGGAAGATTTACATCAAGGGATACCGTTATAATCTGCATTACAGGGGAAGGAGTCTTCTGATTGAGTTGGGTGCTCAAAACAATACAGTAAAGCAGGCTAAAAATGCAATGAAACCGCTGGCAGAAATTTTAAATGATGTGTTATACCCTTAGAGGACCTACATAAATATAAGCAAAGAAAAAGGTTGAAATGGACTTTCAGCCTTTTTTTTGCTATACTGAATCGAATATGTTTATTTGCAACAGGAGGAAACTATGGCAATCGATCAGAGTAAAATCCGCAATTTTTGTATTATTGCGCATATAGATCACGGTAAGTCCACATTGGCAGACCGTATCATTCAAAAAACAGGCACCCTGACTGACAGAGAGATGCAGGAACAGGTGCTGGACAATATGGACCTGGAGAGGGAACGCGGGATCACGATTAAATCACAGGCGGTCCGTATTGTATACAAGGCAGAGAACGGTGAGGAGTATATTTTCAACCTGATAGACACGCCGGGGCATGTGGATTTCAACTATGAAGTTTCCAGGAGCCTGGCGGCCTGCGAAGGAGCTGTTCTTGTGGTAGATGCCGCGCAGGGCATCGAGGCGCAGACTTTGGCAAATGTTTATCTTGCCCTGGACCATGACCTGGAAATCATGCCGGTCATCAATAAGATCGATCTTCCGAGCGCAGATCCGGAGAGAGTAAAGACAGAAATTGAAGATGTCATTGGCATTGAAGCTGAGGATGCACCACTGATTTCGGCAAAAAACGGAATCAACATCGAGGATGTGCTGGAACAGATCGTAATGAAGATTCCGGCGCCGTCCGGTGATCCTGAGGGACCGCTGCAGGGACTGATCTTTGACAGTATTTATGATGCCTACAAAGGAGTTATTATTTTTGCAAGAATCAAAGAGGGCACTATCCGGCCAGGAACAAAGATGAAGATGATGGCATCCGGCGCCGTGGCTGAGGTAGTGGAAGTCGGCATCTTCGGCGCGGGACAGTTCATCCCGTCGGAAGAACTCAGCGCCGGCATGGTAGGATATGTGACGGCCAGTCTTAAGAATGTCCAGGATACCACGGTCGGAGATACGATCACGGATGCAGACAATCCATGCAGCGAGCCGCTTCCAGGTTATAAAAAAGTAAATCCAATGGTATTCTGCGGGCTTTATCCGACCGACGGAGCCAAGTATCCGGACCTTCGGGATGCCCTGGAAAAGTTACAGCTGAATGATGCCTCACTACAGTTTGAGCCGGAGACATCGGTGGCACTTGGATTCGGATTCCGCTGTGGATTCCTGGGGCTTTTGCACCTGGAGATCATTCAGGAACGTTTGGAACGGGAATACAATCTGGATCTGGTGACTACTGCACCGGGCGTTGTTTACCGGGTATATAAGACGGACGGTACGATGGCCGAACTGACCAATCCTTCCAACCTTCCGGACCCGTCTCAGATCGATTATATGGAAGAACCGATCGTATCTGCTGAGATCATGGTCACATCCGATTATGTGGGAGCGATCATGGGGCTATGCCAGGAACGCAGAGGCGTTTATATTGGAATGGAATATATCGAGGAGGGACGGGCTGTTTTAAGGTATGAACTTCCACTTAACGAAATCATTTATGACTTTTTCGATGCCCTGAAATCACGGTCCAGGGGATATGCATCTCTGGATTATGAGATGAAGGGATATCAGAGATCAGAGCTCGTGAAACTGGATATCCTGATCAACAAAGAAGAAGTGGATGCACTGTCCTTCATCGTTCATGCCGAGACAGCTTACGAGAGGGGAAGAAAAATGTGTTCCAAGCTGAAGGAAGAAATACCAAGGCATTTATTTGAGATCCCGATACAGGCGGCAGTGGGCAGCAAGATCATTGCCAGGGAGACAGTAAAAGCCATGCGGAAAGATGTGCTGGCCAAATGCTATGGCGGAGATATTTCCAGAAAGCGGAAACTTCTGGAGAAACAGAAACAGGGAAAGAAACGGATGCGGCAGGTGGGAAATGTAGAAATTCCGCAGGAAGCATTCATGAGTGTGCTGAAATTAGATGAAGACTAGAGAACTCGAACTGTACCTTCATATACCGTTCTGCAAAAGAAAATGCAATTATTGTGATTTCTGTTCGTTTCCGGCCGGAGATGATGACATCAGTATCTATATACGAAAGCTTCAGCAGGAAATCCTGTATTGGGGAAGACGCCTCCAAAGTCCGTCAGTGAGCACGGTATTCATCGGAGGAGGAACTCCATCTCTGATTCCGGCAGTGCAGATAGAATCTTTGATGAATACGGTCAGAGATTCTTTTTCCTGTGCAGAAACTATGGAGTGCACGATCGAAGCCAATCCCGGCACTGTCACAAGAGAAAAACTTTCGATCTACCAAAGCTGTGGGATCAACAGGATCAGTTTCGGACTTCAGAGTGCCAGGAAAGAAGAATTAAATATGCTGGGCCGGATTCATACATTTGAGGATTTTGTCTCGGGATTTTATGAAGCCCGGGACTGCGGATTCCAAAATATCAATGTGGATCTGATGAATGCGATCCCTATGCAGACAATGGAAACGATGGAGCAGACCCTGTTAAAAACTGCAGAACTTGAGCCGGAACATTTCTCGGTTTACAGCCTGATCATCGAAGCAGGGACACCTTTCTATGAAAAGAAGGGGCTGGATGATCTCCTGCCGACGGAAGATGAAGACGCTGCCATGTACGAAAGGACGGAAGCGATCCTTCATACCTTAGGCTATGAAAGGTATGAACTGTCCAACTATGCCAGACCGGGATATGAATGCAGGCATAACTGCGGGTACTGGACAGGAAAACCATACCTGGGATTTGGTCTGGCGGCATCTTCTTATTTTGGGAAAAAACGCTTTGCAAATCCGGCAGATATGGAAGAGTATTTGTCATTATCAGATTTCAGCGGCATATTTGAAAAAGAGAACGAGCTGTCCAAAAAAGAAGAGATGGAAGAGTATATGTTTTTGGGACTTCGGATGACAAAGGGGATCTCAAAAATGGAATTTTCCAAGCGGTTCGGGACAGGTATCCTGGATGTTTACCGGAAACCTATCCAAGAACTCTCTGGAAAAGGTCTGTTAAAACAGGATGCCGAAAGAATTTGGATCCCACAACAGGCCCTGTTTTTAAGCAATCAGGTAATGATGGAGTTTCTTTTATAGATCCAGAAGTTTCTGAACGTTGATCTGTCCCCATCCCTGATGATTTCTCGGAGTGGAAAGTTTGTCACAATTGTACCGCAGTTTCATTTTTACATCTTTGTTCGTATAATACGGATACCGCTCCAAAAGCAGGGCGATGGCTCCGGAAACTGCCGGTGTTGCCATAGAAGTGCCGCTCTTGATGCTGTGTCCTCCGTTCAGGCCGCAGGAATAAATATTTGTTCCGGGAGCTACTACGTCCGGCTTCATGACACAGGAAGAGGTAGGCCCCCTGCTGGAATAATTCTTTGCAAAGCGCTGAGAGCCCATGGGACGGCTGGCATCGTCACTGGAACCTACGGTAATGATCTTACGGCTGTTGCCCGGTGCGGTGATGGTATTATCCCTGGGGCCATTATTTCCGCTGGCGATGCAGACGACCAGCCCGTCATCCCACAGCTGATTGACCTGCTTCACAATCGCATTGGCAGCTTCATCGCTTCCGGAGGCAGGAGTGCCGATGGATATGTTTACAATCCGGATTCCATACTGCTTGTGAAAATGGTGAATCCAGGACAGTCCGTTTAGGAAAGTGCGCTGATTTCCGTTGCCCAGAGCATCCAGAACTTTGAGGGAAATGATATGTGCTGCAGGTGCAATGCCGCAGCTTGCAGATGCGGCAATACCCGTGATATGGGTTCCGTGTCCATTGTCGTCATAAGGATATGATCTGTGGTGTACATAATCTATGAATCCGGCGATCCGCTGATCGGCCGGATAAAATTCTTTATGGGGATAGATACCGGTATCCAGGAAGGCAATCCCTATATTCTTCCCCAGGAAGCCATGTTTATGGGCGATATCCGCATGGATTATCTGTGATATAAGCTTCATAAAATACTGTCTCCTAATAAGTGTTATAGTATAAGATACGCCCAAAATACAGAAAAGACATGACATTTTGCGCAGGCTATTCCCACTGAAAGAATTTGAGGGCGGCAGAGGTACAGATTACTGTGATGCAGACGATGGTGACAACCGGAACAATAACACTGCCAAATTCTTCTCCCAGAGAAGCGGCTTTCAGCAGCTTGATTCCCTGGGTCAGCGGCATGATGTCTGCAGCTTTCTGCAGCACTTTGGGCATGATTTCATAGGGCAGCGTTGCGCCTGAAAAAATCAGCATCGGAAAGTACAGCAGACTCGCAGCGACACTCGCTATCTTAGTATTCGGAGCAATACCGCCTACCAACATGCCGATACTGAACATAGACACAATGACCAGGAGATAACATCCCAGAAAACTCACAAAAGATCCGCGGAACTGATATCCAAAGAAAACGACTGCTTCGGTATAGAGAAGGACCAGAGAAACAGCCGCATATAAAGTATAAATTGTCACCTGTACCGCTAAGATCATGGAAGGGCTGACCGGCGTAACCTTGTAGCGCTTTAATATACCCTTGCTCCGATAATCAGAGACGACCAGCGGCAGTCCCATCACACCTCCCGCACAGATGGATATGGTGGTGACGGCTCCGAACGACTGTTCCAGGAAAGAGTATCCGGCACCGCCGAATGCGGGCCTGTCTCCATAAATAATTCCTATAACTGCCAGTACCACAAGAGGCACACAGATCGCAAATATAAACATATCCATTCCTCTCAGAGATAATTTTAATTCTGTTTTCAGCATTGTCTTAAAAGTTTTCATGGATTCATTCCTCCTCGTCTGTATACCAAAGATAAGCGTCTTCAAAATGATCAAAAGGACTCGATTCAACTGCCTCCGCCACCGTACCGTAAAATATGATTTTTCCTTTTTTTAAAATACAGATACAGTCACACAGGTTCTCGATCTCATCCATAAAATGGGACGTCAGGAAAATCGTCAGTCCATTTTCCTTGAGTGAGGAGAGTATATTCCACACTTGTCGTCTGGCCCTAGCGTCCAGCCCGGTCGTCAGCTCGTCCAAGAAGACAACTTCAGGATTGGGTATGAGTGCAAGTATAACAAAAAGTCTCTGCCTTTCGCCGCCGGATAAATCTTTGATCTGGCTTTTTGCTTTGCCGGCAATTCCAAACTTTTGCAGTAATTTTTCTGGATCTGCGGATTCCTTATAGAGGGCAGCGGTGACTTCACAAAGTTCCGAAACGGTGATATTATCCTGATAAGTTGCCTCCTGAAATTGGACTCCTACCTTTTGAAACAGCTGCTTTCTGGATGTCTGCGGATTCATTCCAAGAATGGATATTTCTCCGCTGTCTGCCGTCTTTGTACCTAAAATGCATTCAATCGTTGTGCTCTTGCCTGCACCATTGGCCCCGATCAGGCCGAAAACCGTTCCGCGCTTTACGGATAAACTGATATTGTTTACCGCAGGCGTTTTGTTATAGGTTTTACATAATTTTTCTGATTTTATCACTTCATTCATGAAGGATACCTCCTTTTTTTGTATAAAAAAAGAATACCACCAACGGAAACATTGGTGGTAAAGTGGAGGGTTTAAGAAAATTGTTTTTTCATTCTTTTCAGTTTGCATATCATTTCCAGGGCATTATTCTCGGCAGTCCGTAGAGAAGTAACCAGTTTGTCGCACACAGCAATAATTTCGTCATCCTTATTGGGAGTATCCAAAACTTCTTTGATATCAATCCCGGGATTTTTTGACAGGCGGCCGAGCAGACGCAGAATAGACTCCAAAGAATAATTTGCACACCGCAGGGAGCGAATGATTTTGAGCCTCTGTATATCCTGACTCGTATATATGCGATAGCCATTTTGCCTGCGTTTTACAGTCAAAAGGCCGTTCATTTCCCAATTTCTCAGAGCATCCATAGAAATGCCGAGATACCGGGATACTTCCCTGCGTTTCATGGGATGAGTATGTTCCTGTGATTCTCCGGCTAAAATCTCTGTTACAATTTCAACTGCCTCTTCGGCATTGGCGTGTTCCTTTCTGATCTGTGCCAGGTATTCTTCTGCCAGTACCAGAGCCTTGGAAAAATCACAGGATGCCGCTGTTTTTACGATCTGGACAGCCTTTTTCCTCAGCCCGTTCTGCAGTACCTCCATTTGAAAAGCCAGACGGGCCAGTCGGAACTGTTCGATATGGAGATCGGTAAAAATGCGGTATCCATTGTTCTGCCGCTCCGGTTTTGGGATCAGTCCCGCTTTTTCGTACAGCCGGACGGTATTGGGATGAATTCCTATGAGTTTTGCAACCTCAGATGTTTTATAAGTTTTCATGAAAAAACCTCCATTCATAGCTTTAGAATAACACAGATCAGAAGTATGGTGATATAGTGGAGGGTTTTGGATTTCACATTATAATTTTCTTATGGAATAAAAAATGACATTGGTTTTATTGTTTCCAATGTCATTTTTATCTGATCTGATTGGGGATGTCTGCGCCGGCAGACATGTCCGTTTAATTAAATCCAATGAACTTCCGGGCTGCTTTGTAAGCTGCGATGACAACTTTCCGGCCTCCATAGCCCGGGAGATTGACTGCATTTCCAACAAGAGAGCCCCGGATCTGGCGGTACAGTTTTGTATTTTTTGATTTCAGGTACTTCCAGAGTTCTTTTTTCATCTGAAGATGCTCCGGTATGCCGGATTTGATGGCAATGACAGATGACACAGTCATGATGATACTCAGATAGTGTTTCATGTAGCGGTATAACGGCTTGTTCACCAGTTCAAAGCTGCTCATATAATCGATCATGGCTTTGGTGACAAAAAACTGCTGGTCGATCCGTTTGATCATATTGGCTTCGTTGACAGACTGGTCGTCCCTTCCGATGAAGTAGCGGTAAAAATTTACATCCAGATAGTAAATGGTCTTCACATATGGAAGTGGTTTGAAAACGTAAAGGTTGTCTACATAAAAAGTATGTTCCGGCAGGCACAGGCGGCACTCATGGAGAAGAGAAGTACGGTAAATGACGGAGTGCATGAGAATGTACTGGCTCAGAGGAAAACGCTTTACATCGTCCCATGTAAAAATCTGTTCAACCGGGATCGTATGGCGGTAATGAATCACGGTTTTTCTCTTTACACCCTGTTTCTCATAGACATAGTTGGACATAAACATGTCTATGATGGTTCCCTGACGGTAAAATGTCTCTAATTGATTGAAGATTTCTTCATAAGCATGTTCGCTGACCCAGTCATCACTGTCCACGACCTTAAAATAAATCCCTTTGGCATGAGCGATACCAGTGTTTACCGCACCGCCGTGGCCTTTGTTCTTTTGATGGATCGCCCGGCAGATACCGGGATATTTGTTTTCATATTCATCGGCGATCATGCCGGTATTGTCCGTGGAACCATCGTCGATGATGAGGATCTCAACTTTGTCACCTCCGGTCAACAATGTATCTATGCAGTGTCTCATATATTCCTGGGAATTATAGCATGGCACAGCAAACGATATTAATTTCATCTTGTTACCTCCTAAAAATGGTACTTAGTCTATTATAACAAATATTTGTAAAAATACCATGGCATTTTCACTCGGTTTCTTCTGACAAGGTCTCCCATTCTTCATAAAGGGTTTCCAGATGTTCCTCATTCCGGGCTTTTCCAGTGGAGAGTTCCAGCAGTTTCTTTGTATTGACTGCGTTCTCCGGCAGGCACATTTCTTCGTCAAGTTTTGTGTTTTCCGCCTCCAGTTCCTCGATTTCCTGTTCTATTTTTTTCAGGCGGTTTTCTCTTTTCCGCCGTTTTGCGTCTTTCTCCTTTTGCTTCTGCCAGATCAGCTTCGTATCGGATACAGACTCAGTTTCAGCATCCTGTACCTCTTTCGTGCCTTCCTTTTCCTTTTCTAAAAGATAGTGCTGGTAGTCACCCGGATAAGAGTGAAGACCGTCTTTCGGAGAGAGTTCAAGAATTCTTGTAGCCGTTTTGTTTATGAAATACCGGTCATGGGATACGTAAAGAACCGTGCCTGTGTATTGGGTCAGGGCGGATTCCAGGATTTCCTTGGAGTGAATGTCCAAGTGGTTGGTAGGCTCGTCAAGAATCAGGAAATTGGCATGGGATAACATAAGTTTCGCAAGAGATACCCGCCCCTTTTCCCCACCGCTTAAGGAAGAAACAAGTTTAAATACATCTTCTCCCTTAAAAAGGAAAGCGGCCAGTGTATTTCTGATTTTTGTGTTGGTCAGTTCCGGAAAGGAATCAGATATCTCCTCGAAGATTGTCTTATCCGGATGCAGGTTGTCCTGTGCCTGGTCGTAATATCCGATGGATACTTGGGAACCGAGCCTGATCAGTCCTTTGTTTTTAGGCATTTGTTTGCAGATGATTTTCAACATCGTAGTCTTTCCGGTTCCATTGGCGCCGATCAATGCCACGCGCTCGCCGCGGAATATTTCAAAATTTATATCGGAAAACAGCGTATGCGGCCCGAAACTTTTTTCCAGATGTTCCACCGTTAAGACATCGTTTCCGCTGACAACCGACGGTTCGATAGCAAAGCGCATTTTCCCGTCGATCTCCACAGGCTTTTCGATGACATCAATTTTGTTCAGCATCTTTTCACGGCTCTCGGCCCGGCGGATGGATTTTTCCCGGTTAAACTGCTTTAGTTTTTCGATGACCGCCTTCTGGTGCCGGATCTCCTGCTGCTGGTTTTCGTACTCCTTTAAGCGGATCGCCTTTACCTGATCCCTTTTCTTAATAAAAGAAGTGTAGTTGCCGTCAAAGAGCATCGCATGCCCCGCCTCGATCTCCATCACCTTGTTGACGATCTTGTCCAGGAAATACCGGTCATGGGAGACCAGGATGACAGCGCCCTCATAGTGGCTTAAATAGTTTTCCAGCCATTGGATTGACTCAACATCCAGATGATTGGTAGGCTCATCCAGGAGAAGAATCTCGGGCTTCATCAGCAGAAGTTTTCCGAGAGCTACCCTTGTCTTTTGTCCTCCGGACAGTGTCTCAATCATTTTTTGAAAGTCTTCCTCTTTAAACCCGAGTCCTTTTAAGATTCCTGCGATCTCACTTTCATAGGCAAAACCGTTTTTCTGTTCAAATAAATGAGTGGTCCTGGTGTATTCCTCCATCTTTTCTTCGAGCTCTGCGCCGCTTAAATGCTTCATCATATGCTCCAGAGAGCGGAGTTTTTTGTCCAGTTCGATCACATCTTGTTTTATGGTCAAAAGCTCTTCATAAATGGTGCGGGAAGAAGTATGGTCCTGATGCTGTGCGAGATAGCCGATATCGGCGTCCTTCTTTTTGTGGATCTCCCCTTCGTCGGGTGTCATCTGATCCATGATGATCTTGAGCAGGGTGGACTTTCCGGCGCCGTTTAAGCCGATGACGGCGAGCCGGTCCTTCTCATTGATATGAAAGGAAATTCCTTTCAGGACTTCCTGGTCGACAAATGTTTTATGTATATTCTGACAAGATAAAACCATAGTGCACTCCTTCAAAATTTCTAAGCTGTAAAAATTCCTTTTAAGCATAACATAATTTCTGAAAAAACGCACCGAAAAGTTTGACAGTTATTAGACAATCTTATATAATTTATTTAATTTGAGTAGTTAATAAAATAAGTGGGAGGGTAATAATGTCATCAATGGATAAGAATATATCACCGGCAGTTATAAAGAGATTACCTAGATATTACCGTTATTTGGGGGCTTTGAAAGCAAAAAATATTACGAGGATCTCATCCAAAGAGCTGAGCGAGAGAATGAAAGTAACTGCATCCCAGATCCGACAGGACCTGAATAACTTTGGAGGTTTCGGGCAGCAGGGATACGGTTACAATGTAGAAAACCTTTACGTGGAGATCGGCAAGATCCTGGGGCTTGACAAGAGCAATCAGATGATCATTGTCGGTGCCGGAAATCTGGGGCAGGCATTGGCCAATTATCAGGATTTCAACAATAACAGCATTGGTTTTCAGGTGATCGCACTGTTCGATGTAAATCCGAAGCTGATCGGCATCACGGTGCACGGAGTAGAAGTGCACGATATTGACGATATGGAAGAGTTTATAAAGAATCATGAGATCAAGATCGCAGCCCTCACGCTTCCGCAGGACCAGGCGCCGAAGATTGCCAAAGATCTTGTGTCCTGGGGCATCAAAGGATTTTGGAACTTTGCTCCTGTGGATCTCACGCTGCCAGACAGTGTGACCGTGGAGAATGTCCATCTGGCAGAAAGTCTCATGACGCTGACTTACAATATTCACAGCAGGGAAGACGGCGAGGGCGCGGAGTAAAGACGGGAGGAACGCCATGATTGTCGGTATAGGAACTGACCTGATAGAAATCGGGCGGGTACAGAAGATGGTGGAGAGAAAGAACCGCCTAAGCCGGATTTTTTCAGAAGAGGAACTGGCATACGCAGGTTTAAACAGTACGACTCTTGCTGGTAATTTTGCAGTTAAAGAAGCCGTTTCCAAAGTATTTGGAACCGGCTTCTTCGGATTGGAGCCCTATGAGATCGGAGTGTTCCGGGATTCAAAAGGAGCGCCTTATGTGAAACTGACAGGCAGAGCCGAAAAGCTGGCATCGGATATGCAGATTACGAAATTTCATGTGTCGGTTACGAACACAGGGGGGCTGGCACAGGCTTTTGTCATAGGAGAGTGTCTATGAAATATGTTTTGAAAAATCAGGAAATGCAGGATGTTGATAAAGAGACCATACAGCAGATCGGAATGCCGGGTCTTGTGCTGATGGAGCGGGCCAGCGAAAAAATTGCCCGAAGGCTCATGGAAACGGTCAGAAAAAGTGACAGGATACTTTCTGTGGCAGGATGCGGAAATAACGGGGGAGATGCGCTGGCTGCGGCCAGAATCCTTCTGGAGGAAGGATATTCTGTGGATTTCACAGTCGTGGGGGAGCTGTCCAAGGCATCCGGAGATTTAAAGACGCAGTATGATATCCTTACCCGTCTTGGGTATGAGCAAAAAAAAGAAATAGATTATAACGGCTATGACTGGATTTTGGAAGGAATGTTCGGCGTAGGCCTTTCCAGGGAGATAGCGGGGATATATCGGACCGTTGTGGAGAGGATCAATGAAAGCAGAGCCAGAGTCATGTCAGTCGATATTCCCTCCGGCATCAGCGGGGATACGGGGAAAGTCCTTGGATGCGCCGTCAGGGCAGACGCTACGGTGACGTTCGGCGGGCCCAAGGCAGGACATCTGCTCTATCCGGGAAGAGAATATGCGGGACGGCTGTATGTAGAAAAGATCGGTTTCTTTGATTCCGTTTTAAAGAAGCATGCAGGGGGATTCACATACGACAGGGAAGATCTAAAGAGGCTTCCGGGCCGTTTTGCGGATTCTCACAAGGGCACCTACGGAAAAGTCCTGATCATAGCAGGAAATGAGACGATGTCAGGGGCTGCTTTTTTTTCGGCAAAGAGTGCTCTGCGCATGGGCAGCGGACTGGTAAAGGTGATTTCCTGTGAAGCCAACCGTCCGATTCTGCAGTCTATGCTTCCGGAAGTACTGTTCGGAACATATGAGAATGTAAAAAAAGCCCTTGAATGGTGTGACTGTATCTTATTCGGACCTGGAATGGGAGTCTCAGAGCGGACCAAAGAATTATTGGAAGAGGTTTTACAGTGTGGAAAGAAACCTCTTTTGCTGGATGCCGACGGCCTGAATACGGTCAGCCGTTATGGAATGGAGATCGATTATCCGGCAGGGTGTGTTCTCACACCGCATCTCCTGGAAGCTGCAAGGCTTCTTGGAATATCCGCAGAGCAGGTGAAAGAAAGTTTGACGGATGCGGGGCAGAGGCTGGCAGACAGATTCCGCGGCACTGCTGTGCTGAAGGATGCGGCGACGCTCGTAGTGTCAGCCGACCGGCCCGTTTATTATAACAGCAGCGGCAACAACGGAATGGCCACAGGGGGGAGCGGAGACGTGTTAAGCGGCATGATCGCAAGTCTCCTCGGGAGAGGCATGGGATGTTTGGAAGCTGCGGTTCTGGGCGTCTATGTCCATGGGCTTGCAGGAGACCATGCTGCAGAAATTTTGGGATACGACAGCATGCTGGCATCAGACATCATCGACGCGGTCAGCAGTGTTTTAGGAGGAATCAGCAATGAATCAATATTATAGAGTATATGCAGCCATCGACCTGGATGCGATCTGCCAAAATATCAGCGAGATAAAGAAAATTGTGGGGCCGGATACAAAGATCATGCCGGTGATCAAGGCCGACGGCTACGGACACGGGGCAGTCCCGGTGGCGAAGGCATTGAATAAGATCGGCGTCGACGGTTTTGCGGTGGCGATCATTGAGGAAGGGATCGCACTGAGAAAACAGGGGATCACAAAACCGATCTTAATTCTTGGATATACTTCGGAATATCAGTATGCTTCTTTGATCCAGCACGAAATTGAACAGACGGTATTTTCTTATGAGATGGCGGAGGCGATCTCTAAATTTGCGGTTACGATGAAGAAGGAAGCCAAGATACATATCAAAGTGGATACCGGAATGAACAGGATCGGTTTTAAGCCCACGGAAGAATCTGTCGGGCAGGTACAGCGTATCCGGAAGCTTCCGAATATTAAGATCCAGGGGATTTTTACTCATTTTGCATGTGCGGACGAGGAGGAGAAGACATCAGCCAGACACCAGAAGGAACTGTTTGATCAGTTTGTCTCAAAGATTGAAGAAAAAGGGATCAAGATCCCGGTCAAGCACGTCTCCAACAGCGCAGCCATCATGGACCTTTGTGAATGCCGCATGGATATGGTGCGCTCCGGCATCATCACCTATGGACTGTACCCATCCGAAGAAGTGGATAAGTCGGCCATTGATTTAAAGCCGGCACTTTCCCTGATCAGCCATGTGATCCATGTAAAGGAAGTGGGACCGGGAGAAGGGGTCAGTTACGGCTCAACGTTCGTTACGGACAGGAAGACCAGGATCGCGACGATACCGGTAGGTTACGCTGACGGCTATCCGAGGGCCTTATCTTCCAGGGGAAGGGTCATTATCCGGGGACAGTATGCGCCGATTATTGGAAGGATCTGCATGGATCAGTTTATGGTGGACGTGACCGATATCGAAGGCGTCAGCGTCATGGACCGGGTCACCCTGGTAGGGACAGACGGAGATAAAAATATCACGGTGGAAGAGGCGGCAGATCTGGCAGGTTCCTTTAACTATGAATTTGTCTGCGGGATCGGAAAAAGGGTTCCCAGAGTATACTTCCAGGATGGAAAGGCAAAAGAGGCAGTGGACTATCTGGAAGACTGAGGTATTCTAAAGCCGGACGAAAATCGTTTGGAAAATAGGATTAAGTTGAATACTTCTGAAAGAAATGTCAATACTCTTCATAAACTATTATGAAAGAGATGGAGAGTGATTAGGCTTATGGTAATTAAGCGAGGAGATATTTTTTATGCGGATTTGAGGCCTGTTGTCGGCTCAGAACAAGGAGGCGTCCGCCCGGTCATTATTTTGCAGAACGACGCGGGCAACCGATACAGCCCCACGGTCATCTGTGCAGCGATCACGAGCAAGATGAACAAGGCAAAACTTCCGACCCATGTGCCGGTGGACTGCAGGAAATGCCAGCTGGAAAAAGATTCGGTTATCTTGCTGGAACAGATCAGGACGATCGATAAAAGCCGGCTGAGAGAAAAGGTCTGTCATCTGAACAGTTTTATATTGGAGAAAGTTGACAGGGCATTAAAGATCAGTTTAAGTCTTGATACATAGATGGACAGATTGACCTTTTCTTCGTAAAATGGTATATTTTATTACGACTGATGAATAAAGGAGATGTATATGGAAGATTTAAGTGCCGCGATGATCCTGATACCGCTGCTTACGTTGGTATTAGGTGCCGTCTTCGGCTACATAATTGGAACGAAAAGCAAAAATAAGCCCAAGGGTAAGCAAAACGATCAGACAGAGCGGGAAGCGGATGACGATAATGACAATGAATATGAGGAAGAGATCATGAACATTGTCAACCAGGGGCATGAGCAGGGGGCCATTTTGGAAGATGAAGCCAAGATGATCACCAATATTTTTGAGTTCGGGGACAAAGATGTAACCGATGTCATGACTTCCAGAAAGAAAATCGATGGGATCGACTGCACCATGTCTCTGGAAGAAGCCCTGCATTTTATGCTGGATGAGCCATATTCAAGATTTCCTCTCTATGAGGAGGATATCGATCATATCATCGGTGTCCTGTATCTCAAGGATGTGATCGACGCCTTTATAAATAATAAAGATCTGGAGCTCTATGAGATTGCCAGGGAGCCGTTCTATGTACACCAGACCATGAATCTGTCTGTGTTGTTTCAGGAAATGCAGACAAAAAAGATCCATATGGCGATCGTTGTGGATGAATACAGTCAGACAGAAGGCATTGTTTCAATGGAAGATATGCTGGAAGTGATCGTTGGAAATATCCTGGATGAGTATGATGTGGAAGACAGGGAGATCACAAAGCTTGGTTGGGCCGATATTTTCCTGATGCGGGGAAGCACGAGACTTGAAAAGATCGAGGAAGTGCTCGGCATCGAGTTTGAAGTAGAAGAGATTGAAACGCTGAGCGGATTTTTGGTAGACCAGTTGGGCCATCTTCCGGAACAGGGAGAAGAAGTGGAGATCATTTATGAAGGATGGTCTTTTAAATCCGTGGATATTCACGACAACGTGATCAAACAGGTAAAAGTGGAGAAAAAGCATACAAAAAAAGAAGAAAATGATTCAGAGAAGGAGTAAATACAGTTATGTCAGGACATAGTAAATTTGCAAACATTAAACACAAGAAAGAAAAAAATGACGCGAAAAAAGGCAAGATCTTTACCAAACTCGGAAGAGAGATTGCTGTGGCGGTGAAAGAAGGCGGTGCGGACCCGGAAAATAACAGCCGGCTCCGTGATATTATCGCTAAGGCAAAGGCCAACAATATGCCCAATGACACCATTGACCGAAGCATCAAAAAAGCTGCGGGCGATGCAAACGCCGTCAACTATGAGGCTATTACATATGAAGGATACGGCCCGAGCGGAGTTGCGATCATCGTAGAGGCTCTGACAGACAACAAAAACAGGACTGCCTCCAATGTCCGGAGTGCCTTTACCAAAGGAAACGGAAGCATCGGGACACCGGGCTGTGTCTCCTACAATTTTGAGAAAAAGGGCCAGATCATTATCGCAAAAGAGGATTGTCAGATGGATGAGGACGATCTCATGATGACTGCGCTGGATGCGGGAGCAGAGGATTTTGCCGCAGAGGAAGACAGCTATGAGATCGTTACGGACCCGGATGATTTTTCTAAAGTCAGGGAGGCTCTGGAAGCGGAGTCCATCGAGATGGCCAGTGCGGAAGTCACCATGATCCCGAACACCATGGTAGAGCTGGTTTCTGAGGATGATATCAAGAATCTGCAGAAGACGCTGGATCTGCTGGAAGAAGATGATGACGTCCAGGATGTCTGGCATAACTGGAACGAATAGACTGTACAGACCGAACAGAGACCTTTCATTATGCATTTATGTCATGATGAAGGGTCTTTTTATGATATAATTAAGAAGATGATATATCATGCAGATCCGGGAAGGTGCCATCAGGGGAACCGGCAGGGCTGTGATCAAAGTATCTGTTCCTGAATCGGGCATTTATAGCAGTGCTTCTAAAAATATTACGGTCAAAGCGGCACCGAAGCGTCCTTCATTCAGCATTAAGAATATAAAAGGGAAAAAATTAAGGATCAGCTGGAAAAAGGATAAAAGGCCAAGCGGTTATGAGATCTGTACAGCGTCCAACTCAGAATTTAAAAATCAGAAAGTAAACTTTGTATGGATTTTGATCTCCTATGAGATACTAATAACCTTAATATTTCAGGATTATATGAAAGAAGACAGGACGAATTTTCTTTGTGAACATCCTGTGATTTTTTCTAAAATAACTATAAAATCTATTGATTTTATAACAGCTTGAAGATATAATGCATGTTACTGTAAAGAAAAGATAAACTTTTTGAAGAGGAAGGGATGACTTATGTTTCCGATGTATGGATTTTTTGATCCGACTTATATTTTGATTATAATAGGTGTTATTATTACGCTTGCGGCATCTGCCAAGATGAATTCGGCTTTTAGGAGGTACTCAAGGGTCCGCAGTCACTCAGGGCTGACAGGAGCACAGGCAGCTACGAAAATTTTGAATTATGCGGGAATCTATGATGTAGTAGTGGAACGTGTGTCCGGTAACCTGACCGACCACTATGATCCAAGAAGTAAAGTATTAAGATTGTCCGACGCTACGTATAATGCCACATCGGTAGCGGCAATCGGTGTCGCCGCTCATGAGTGCGGTCATGCTATGCAGGACAAAGAGGCGTATGCACCGCTCAAACTCCGCGGAAGTCTAGTACCTGTAGCTAATATTGGCTCTAATCTTTCATGGGTTTTTATTATCCTGGGTATCATCATGGGGGCCAATCAGACACTCCTGAATATCGGGATACTCCTGTTCTCGCTGGCCGTGATCTTCCAGTTAGTAACTCTTCCGGTAGAGTTCAACGCATCCAGCCGTGCGCTGAGAGTTTTGAAAGACTCTGCGATGATGTATGATGATGAAGTGGAAGATACAAGAAAAGTATTATCTGCGGCTGCATTGACCTATGTAGCATCTGCGGCTGCAGCTATTTTGAGTCTGCTGCGTCTGGTGATTTTATTCGGCGGCGGCAGAGACGATTAATAAATTAAAGAGATTTTCTCGATTTTCTGCATTCGGTTTTGAAAAGCCCGTCTTTTCGCTGTATCCAAAGTTCTTATAAAGATAAAGACACCGTGTTGCAAAGACTGGGAATAAACATAAGACGCCGTGGATTTTTGGATGCGTGATACGATTGACGGGAGCAGCAGTCTGTCTGTTTAAGAAAAAGAAGATGGAGGAGTGGACAGCCGGGAGAAACAAACCTGGCTGTCTTCTTTTGTTTCGGGAAAAGTCTGGATGCACGGATCACGGAAAGCAAAACTTGTCAACTGAATAAAGAAAGCTTAAAATAGTGAAGAGTAAGTATTCAGGAAGAGAAAGGATGATTGACATGTCTGTAACAGAGGTCAGGAGTTATTTAAAAGAATTTAATATGGCTGACAGAATGAAGGATTTTGAAGCTTCCAGTGCCACAGTAGAGCTAGCGGCCAAAGCACTGGGTGTGGAAGAAGCGAGGATCGCCAAGACGTTATCCTTTTACGGGCCGGATGGGTGCTGTATCCTTGTGGTAACCGCCGGAGACGTAAAGATCGACAATAAAAAATTTAAAAATATGTTCGGGTTAAAGGCAAAGATGCTGAGAGGAGACGATGTAAAAAAGCTTACCGGACATGAAAAGGGCGGTGTCTGCCCATTTGCAAATCCGGAGCATACAGAAGTATTTTTGGATGAGTCGCTGGGAAAGTTTGAAACTGTTTTTCCTGCCTGCGGCAGCGCAAATTCTGCGATTGAGCTCAAACCGGAAGAACTCTTTCAATGTGCAAAAGCCGTGAAGTGGGTGGATGTGACAAAGGCCGCAGGAGCCCCAAAATGAACGTAAAGATTATCTGTGTGGGGAAGATTAAGGAGCCATATTTAAGAAAACTGATCGAGCGCTGTGTGAAAGAACTGAACAGGAGCTGCCGTCTGGAGATCATTGAACTGAAAGATGAAAAAACACCTGACGGAGCCAGTGAGAAGGAGGAGGAGCGCATCCGGGAGATCGAGGGCAAGAGGATCTTAAACCGGATTCCGGAAGGAAGCATTGTGATCCCGCTTTGTATTGACGGAAAACAAATGACTTCAGACGAACTCAGGCACAAGTGGGAGAAATGGAACAGGCAGAGGGATGCAGAGGTTGTATTCGTTATCGGAGGATCTCTGGGACTTTGCAGTGCGGTCCAGAGGAGGGGGACATTTAAGCTGAGTTTCAGTGCAATGACATTTCCACATCAGCTGATGAGGCTGATCCTCTTGGAACAGCTTGTATATGCGGCAGGGATGAAGGAGGAATGATGGGATCAATATTGATCATAGAGGACAATCAGGATGTCAGCCGGATGCTGTCGGAGTTTCTCTTAGAGTCCGGCTATCAGCCAGAGTCAGCTTTTTCCGGAACGGACGGGCTTAGAAAACTGAAAGAACACTGCTATGACCTGGTGCTCCTGGATCTGATGCTTCCCTATAAAAGCGGAGATCAGGTTTTGAGGGAACTGAGGGAATTTTCGGATATTCCGGTGATCGTCATTTCGGCAAAGGACCTGGTGGGAACAAAGATCGATCTCTTAAAGCTGGGGGCCGACGACTATATTACGAAGCCTTTTGATATGGGAGAGGTAGAGGCCAGGGTCCTGTCGAATTTAAGACGGCAAAGTTCTTCCAAAGTCAAAGAACAGACGCTTCAATACAAAGATCTGATACTGTCGAAAGATGCAAAAAGTGTACTGCTGGAAGGCCAGGATGTGAAACTTACCGCAAAGGAATATGCAATCCTTCAACTGCTGATGGAGTATCCGAAGAAGGTCTACACAAAAGCAAATTTATACGAGACTGTATGGGAAGATGAATATTTGGGGGATGATAATGCAGTAAAGACCCATATAAGCAATTTAAGGAACAAATTAAAAAATGCGAATCCCTTAGAACAGTATATTGAGACGGTGTGGGGCATCGGATATCGGATGTACAAGGAATAAACCGACAAATTCTTTACCATTGATAGTATGAACTTAACCTTTTCTTTACGATTGACAGCTATACTGTACTTACAAAAGGAAAGGACAGGTGAGAAACATGAATTATGTATTGGAGACAGAAAATCTGACGAAAGATTTCGGCAGTTTCCGTGCGCTTGACCGGGTCTCAGTAAAACTTGAGCCCGGGAAAATTTATGGGCTGATCGGCCGGAACGGAGCCGGGAAGACCACACTGATGCGTCTTGCGACAGGACTCAGCTTCCCCTCAGAAGGAAGCATTTCTTTGTTTGGGCGCGGGGGTGAAAAAGCCCTGCAGGAGGAGCGGAAACGGATTGGCTGTATGATCGAATATCCGGGCATTATCGGAAACATGAATGCCAAAGAGAACCTGAGAGTCCGCAGAGTCTTAAAGGGAATACCAAACGAGGAAAATGAAGATGAACTGCTCAAACTGGTAGGCCTTTCAAAGGCAGGGAAGAAAAAAGCAAAAGATTTTTCCCTGGGTATGAAGCAGAGACTCGGCATCGCAGATGCACTGATCGGCAGTCCGGAACTGCTCATCTTAGATGAACCCGTCAATGGGCTGGACCCGCTTGGTGTGGTGGAAATCCGCCGTCTTCTGATAAAACTGTGCCGGGAAAATCATATAACGATCCTGATTTCCAGCCACAATCTGCCGGAACTCTACCAGACGGTAACAGATTATATTATTATCCATGAGGGAAAAGTCGTAAAAACGCTGAACCAGGAAGAACTGGATGAAAAGTGTAAGCGTCACATCAGAATCCGGTGTGCGGAGACATCCAGGCTGGCAGCGGTTTTAGAAGAGAGCCTTCATACGTCGAATTATAAAGTGATGCCGGACGGCTCTGCAAAGCTGTATGATTGCCTGGAACGGCAGGAGCAGGTTGTGGAAACTTTATATCAAAACGGATTGACAGTGAAAGGATTTTCCGTGGAAGGTGATAGTTTGGAGAATTATTTTATATCTGTGATAGGGGGCGGTCAGAATGATGAATGTTTTAAGGGCTGATATGTTAAAGCTGAAAAAGTCATTGGCTTTAAAAGTGATCTTTTTGATCTCCGGGGCAGGAGCAGTCCTCATGTTGATCGTGGCCCGTCTGTTCGGGAACGGCACTCTTGGCATGAACGCTGCCGGCAATGCATCCTTCCTGGCAGATCCTCAGATGGTGGCCCTTTTGGGAACAGTGGCCGCAGGAATGTTTCTTTGCGGGGATTTTGAAAATAAGACTGTTCACGATGCAGTGTCCGGAGGCATCGGAAGAAGTCAGCTGGTTCTGGGGAAAGCACTTTCTTATTTTTTGATCCTCTTTCTATTGATTCTTCCGTATTTCGCAGTCACGATCACGGCATTTTTTATAGACAGCCAGTATCAGCTGTATATCCCGTCTGTGTTTCTCACTTTGATTTGCAGAGAATCAGGAAATGCGCTCACACTATATTCTGTATTGAAAATTCTTGGGATCACGGCGGCGGTATGTGTGGTCTACGCGGGACAGCTGAGCATTTGTCTTCCGCTGGCGTTTATTTTTCGCAGGCCGGTGCCGGTCATCGGGATTGGATATCTGGTATCAATGACCTGCGGAATGCTTCAGGCAGGAGGAAACAAAGTATTTAAAGTATTTGAAAAAATGATCAGTATGACGCCGTTCCACTTTAAAAATTTAACCCGGCTTTCTATGGACGCAGAACCGGAAATGTTTTTGAAGAGTGTCGGAACCGGAGTCGGTTTTACCGTTCTGATGATCCTGGCGGCCATGCTCATTTTCAGGAGAGCCGAGATCAAATAAACATACAGGAGATGTACAGATGGTTCTTATATTGTCAGCGGTGATCGTAATTCTGGTCGGATATGTGATTTTGCTCCGGAAGCAGGTCAATAAAATAAACCGCCAGCTGGAAAAACGCAGAAAAGAAAATACGAGACAGCCGATAAGCCTGGAATTGATAGATTCCGGGCTTACAAGCCTTGCGGGAAATATCAACCGATGCCTGAAAAGTGAGGAAAAACTGAGGGAAGAGACTGTGCGCAGGGAAAAGGAGCAGAAGGAAATGATAGCAGACTTATCCCACGATCTCAGAACACCTCTGACGGCAATCAAGGGATACCAGCAGCTGCTCATGGCTACACTAACGGAGGAAGGACAGAGAGAAAGACTCCGGACCGCTCAGAAACATGCAGATGAACTGGGGAAGATGATCGAACAATTTTTTGAGTATTCTCTTTTTTCTTATAAAGCATCAGAGCCAAAATGTGAACGGATTAATCTTGGGGCATTGATCGCCGAATGTATTGCGGAAATGGTTCCGGTGCTGGAAGAACATAAACTTTCCATCCGGATGAAAGAAACAGATCTGGTTTATGCAAAAGCGGATAAGGAAATGCTCATCAGAATTATTCAGAATTTGATTCGTAACTGTCTTGCCTATGCAGAATCCGATGCTGTGGTCAGGGTAGTAAAAACAAAAAAAGCGGTTTTTTCATTTGGAAACCGGACAACGGTAACAGCAGACCCGGATCGCCTGTTTGTCCGGTTTTACAGGGAAGACCGATCAACAAGCCGGCCGGGAGGTATGGGCCTTGCCATTGTAAAACTTTTGGCAGAACAGATGGGGGGAACTGTCAGGGCCAGAAAAAA
This sequence comes from Anaerostipes hominis (ex Lee et al. 2021), assembly GCF_002270485.1. Taxonomy (GTDB): domain Bacteria; phylum Bacillota; class Clostridia; order Lachnospirales; family Lachnospiraceae; genus Anaerostipes; species Anaerostipes hominis. The sequence goes on from NZ_NQOG01000009.1 coordinate 106,296, forward strand.
GGACGGCTGGCTGTGGATCTATGTCGAACTTCCTTCTGACGGATGATACTTATTCCATTCATCCAGGATATAACGGTTCCACAGATTATAAAATTGAAAGCCGCGTGCAGCAAACCCTGAGAAAAATACAAGGACTGCAATGGCGGATGTGTACCGGAATCCTGTCAAAGACAAGGCATACCAGATAAAAACCGTCGACAGCAATGCCGATACGGTGTAAAGGAAAACAGCGTATGTCTTTATCTGCTTTTTCGAGAGACTGAGAATAAACCCGATCCATCTGCCGGGAGCGAAGCATAGAGATCTGTCTTTCATCAAAAATATAAAAAAAATAAGTCCCAGCGCGGCCAGCTTTGTGATTAAGGATTTCACGCCTATAATTACAAGAAATAAAATTAATTTCATGTCTTACCTCTCTTTAGTTTCTGACTGTATCATCATCTGTGTGATGTATTCGTCTGCACTGGAAATCACAAAATCATCTCCTTTAGAGTGTGGTGAGAACAGACCGATCGTATCATAATAGTGCAGAGTCCGCTTGGTGATTGCGTAGATTTTTGCAAACTGTGAAGTTGTCATTTTTATTGAGCGGCGATTTATGATATTTCCTCCTTGACTTCACGCTTACTGAATACTTTAAGGTAATTATATACCAATAAGTTTAATTAGAATAGGAGCAATCAAATGAAAGAACAAATCAGGATAAGAGAATACATGGACAGAGACAGCATCTAAATTGGCAAGAGTTTTTCTGTACAGCTGCCTCTGCAGCCAGACTTCAGGTTATCAAGATTTTTGGATGTATAAACCTGTATGAAAAATGAAGAGATTCAAAGTATTTATCTGTTTACAGACACAAGCTGTAATTTTAAATTTTATGAACATCAGGGTATGAACCGGTGCAGGGAACATACCCAAATTTTCACTGTCCACAGCCGGCCAAAATGAAATTCTTTTTGTCTGAACAGGAGGACAGAAGTATGGCCTGAACTCTATTTGTCCAGACTTTCCTCAAACATCCGGTAGATCTCGGGATGTTCTTTTTTTACATTGACCGGCACCAGATTTTTGCCGACCATCCCGTGAGAGGTGGTGCCGGTGGCGATCAGGGCGCGGGGATTTTCCCGAATGACTTCATAGGAGAATTCCAGGCGCACCGGTGTAAGCCTTGTCAGTTTTATCCGGATGGAAAGTTCGTCTTCATAAAAAGCGGCCTGTTTATACCTGACCGTAAGGCCGGTAAGAGGTGTGATAATGCCGGCTTTCTCCACGTCTGTGTAGCTGATTCCTGAGGCTTTGATAAAATCGGTTCTTGCAACCTCAAACCAGACTGGATAATTACTGTGATGAGCAATCCCCATCTGGTCTGTTTCCGCGTATCTTACAACGATTTTTGATGTGTACATAAAATCATCCTTTCTTAGCTTTGTCAATTCTACCAGTATATAATAAAACGTCCTGATATGTCTAACCCATCTTTCATGGAATCGTTGAATTTCTTAGATTTATATTGTATCATAAAAGAAACAGACAGCAGAAAAGAAAGCAAGGAGAGCTTCTATAAAAAACAGGCTGAAAGCAACAGAGGGTATACATTGGTAGAGCTCATGGCGGCACTGGTTATTTTTGCCATCCTTATTTCTGCGGATCAGACAGAAGGCAATGTGGGGATCGGTATCCCTCTGACGGTGGAAAGACAGGGAACTCAGAATTACAGGACATCGGGAACTGAAGAAGGCAGGAAAGTTACGATCAGCAATTTTACTGTAGATCCGACGCAGCTTTCAGAAGCAAATATAAAAGATTTTTATGCTAAAATCGAGCGCACGATCAATGGCTATTATAACGGCATGAACTAAAAGGATGAAAAACGATAAGCGGGTCTACTACAATGAGAAAGAAGAAGGCTACGGCAAAAAAGAAGCTTTCCGCACTCTGGATATTGAGATGATCCAATCGGCGAAAGATACACTGGGAGACATAAAGGTTACGGTCTACTGGGAGTTTAAAAGGATGAATCCCTTGACCAGGCTGTACTTGTGACAAAAGTAAGTGCAAGTTCCAGAAAGCAGGAATATCATATAACGACCAGGTATTCTTTAAAGCTAAACACTGGCGAGCCGGAGCAGTGGATCTGGGCGACAAAATGGCAGGAGTGATTGCATGAGAAAAATACGGAAGCGGAATGACCCATGTGGAATTGATGGTTACTTTTCTGCCGCTGGTACAGCTGCTGCTGCCCGTTCGTTGAGAAACTTTCAGAGGTAAAGGCAAGCAAATATGATAGTGTTTCTATTACATTTCGGACGGTATAACCTGTGCACACGAAGAAGGTTTAAAAATCACAAGTTCATAGAATATGCAAAAGGGGAAGAAGTTCCTGACGCGGGAAAACGCCAGGTGTTCTCCGGGGATGTGGAAAAGGACATTTTAAAAACTGCCAGGAGTTATGGAAGGATCGACACCATTGCCTATGACAGACGGGATGTAAAAGTGACAGAACTTGTATATATTGAGGATGGCTACATCGTAAGCTACAAAGAAATGAAGGGAAAACCAGTCAGGAAAGTGTAGCGATTGAGCCGGATGATAGGGGATTCATAAGAGATTTAAGTAAAAGGGTGTCCCAAAAGTATTTTTATTTCTGGGGTATCCTTTTCTTTTGCAAAAGGGGGAAACATGGGACTTGTATATTTTATATTCTTCTGGATCGGAGCATCCGTCTTTTCTTTTGTGAATGTCTTGATCTATAGGGTGCCCAGGAAGATTTCTTTTGTCGGCGGCAGAAGTTTTTGTCCGTCCTGCAGGACCAATCTAAAACTATACGATATGATACCAGTATTCAGTTATATTCTCCTTAAAGGCAGATGCAGAAAATGTAAATCAAAGATCCCGGTCCGCTGCCTCTTTGTAGAATTACTGGGAGGAATTTTAGCTGTTCAGTGTGCGGCAGCCGTTCCTTTGGATGAGACGGGAGCAGGCATCTACCTTTTTAAAACAGTTTTTTTATTAATGACTGGGGCTCTTTTGACTGCAGTGACATTTGTAGATATTGACACAATGGAAATTCCCAATGGCTTTGTACTGGCGTTAGCGTGTCTTGGAGCCGTGTCTCTTTTTGTGTTTCCGGAAGTTTCTCTGCCTGTGAGGGTGACCGGATGTTTTGCGGTCAGCGTTCCGATGCTGCTGCTTACGGTACTGATCCCTGGAGCTTTCGGGGGCGGTGATATTAAGCTGATGGCCGCAGCGGGAATCCTGCTGGGGGCAAAGCTTACCGGCGCCGCATTTTTCTTTTCTATGTTAGCCGGAGGGCTGTACGGAATCTACCTGCTGGCCGGAAAGAAAAAAGGAGGCAAAGATCATTTTGCATTCGGACCGTTTTTATGTGTGGGCATCTGGGCAGCCATTTGTTGGGGAAATGAGATCTTCGGCTGGTATTTTGGACTTTTGCCGTGAGATGATGCTTGAGGAGGGAAATTATATATGCCGAAATATAAATATAAATCAAAAGAAAGATGAAGGAGTCTCATTGGTTCACTCCCTGAATTTCCTTTCTCAGAGGCGATGGAGGAACAGGGGAGGACGTTCCCGGTCCTTTTAGTCAGTATGATGCGCTCTGCGGAGGTCAATGGAAATTTGGACCGTACCTCACTGCACATGGCGGAGCATTATGATAAAGAAAACAGGCTCAACGGAAAAGTCAGGAATGCCGGATTTAATGTAGAAAATGTCCTAAAATTTCAAAAATATGATTGCAAATGATTTGGAATTGTTGTAATATATAACACGGACATTTAATATACTACTTTGCATCAGTAACTCAGTGGATAGAGTGACAGCCTCCGAAGTTGTTGGTCGCAGGTTCGACTCCTGCCTGGTGCAGTTTTGAAAACCGCATATATATGCGGTTTTTTTAAGTATGACGGGCATGTCCGTGTTCTGTGGTGCAAGTCCACATAGGCGTAGCTACCGACGAACTTGTAAGCGACTCCCAAGGTTTGCATCGTGAGGTGTGGGCGAGAAGAAGGGATAGCGAAATCGTAG